>NZ_SORL01000007.1:1081306-1112214 GCF_004368925.1 Algibacter lectus | reverse complement strand
CTCTTCTGTAAAGTCGATATCATTAGTATCTCTAATAATAAGTTTGTTTTTTGAAAGTATTGCAGTAATTGTACCTTGTTCTGTAGGGAAGGGTAGCGCTTTAAATGTAGATAAACCGCTATTTTGTAAAATAATGGTTTGGGTATCTTCATCTGTGCAATTGATTAAAGTTTTATCCACATCACTGTTGTTATCTACATTGGCATACGTTGTGTTTAATTGCTCATCAATAATTTGCACATTCTCGATAGATACTAAAATTGTTGGAAGAGGTTCATCTGAATTAGCAGCTTCTAAGATTTCGTTTATCGTTATTGTTTTAGGAACAATTGCTTCGTTATTATTTGTTGAGATTACAAAATCTTGAAAATCGTCGCTAGAAATGGGTGTGATTTCTCCATTGCTGTAAGCACCAATATGGATTACATTCTCCACTTTTTGCATTCCAAGTCCGTTAAGCTTTAAGAGAATTTCTTGACCTATACTATGAGTAAGGTAAATATTATCTAGGGTAACATCTATAACAACGCCACTTGTAGCGTCCTCAGTTTTATCTTGTATGTAAATTTGCTGATTTATGTTTTTGCTAACATCACTAGAAATAATAAATCCTGAAGCTATTAAAGTAGCTCCATTTTGTACTTGATTAAATTCTACAATATCGTTTTCATATAAGTTAGTAATAGCAAGCAATTCGGTATTAGCTTCTATATCATCTTCTTGTTCTGGCGTTATAGCATTATCATCATCTCCACAAGCAAATAGAGTGGCTACAATTATGCTTAATAACATAAAGGGTTTTAGATAGGTGTTTTTCATGTTTTGGGGTTTTAGCTTTTTTTAATTTATCTTAAAGTGGGGTAGGCAGTTTTCTGTTTTTATTTTAAAATAGAAAAAACCTTAACCGATTAAAGCTAAGGTTTTTTTTAAGGTTTTTATTCTTCAGAAATAATAATGTTATCTATTTGGTATTCTGTAGTGGCGCTTCCATTCTGCTTACGATATCTGAACCCTATTCTAAAATTGTCTTGATCGCTAGGGATAGTTATACTTGCTTCAAAAGTTGTTAAGCCATCTGTATTTAATTGTGGTACGATACTGTTGGTTGTATTTATACGATTGCCAAGTGTAACAGTATCATCAATTACACTCTTAACAATATATACTTCAAGATAATCTCCATCTCTTTCATTAACGTTTATATCTACTGAAATTTTTAGTGTTCTCACACTATTTAGAGTTATTTCTTTTGTAATTAACCAAGCATCGTATTGGTCCGTAGGTCCTCCAGGTTTAATCTCTGCAAAAATATTACCATCTGTTTGATTACTATTCCACTTAATATTAAAACTATTGTTAATGTTTTTCCAATCGGTTAAATCAATATTAAATCCTACATCAGTAATGCTTTCAAAATCCTCAGAAAACAATACACTATCATCTATGCAACGTTCTTCTGTAAAGTCGATATCATTAGTATCTCTAATAATAAGTTTGTTTTTTGAAAGTATTGCAGTAATTGTACCTTGTTCTGTAGGGAAGGGTAGCGCTTTAAATGTAGATAAACCGCTATTTTGTAAAATAATGGTTTGGGTATCTTCATCTGTGCAATTGATTAAAGTTTTATCCACATCACTGTTGTTATCTACATTGGCATACGTTGTGTTTAATTGCTCATCAATAATTTGCACATTTTCGATAGATACTAAAATTGTTGGAAGAGGTTCATCTGAATTAGCAGCTTCTATAATTTCGTTTATCGTTAATATTTTAGGAACAATAGTTTCTTTAGTATTTGTTCTAATAACAAAATCTTGAAAATCGTCGCCCGAAATAGGAGTAATGGCACCATCATTATATACACCAATATGTAGTTCGTTACCAACTTTCTTCATGCCTAAGCCGTTAAGTTTAATTAGCACTTCGCGACCTATTCCGTGAGTTAAAAAAATGTTATCTAGTTCAACATCTATAACAAGACCACTTGTAGCATCTTCTGTTTTGTCTTGGATATAAATTTGGTTATTTATATTAGAACTAACATCACTAGAAATAATAAAACCAGAAGTGACTAATTCTCCTCCGTTTTGTACCTGATCGAACTCAATTACATTACCTGTAAATAAATCTGTAATAGCAAGTAATTCTGTATTAGCTTCAACATCGGTTGGGTTGTCTTTATCTAAATCTGGTATGCTAATGTCGTCATTGCTAGCACAAGAAAATGTGGTGGCGATAATTAAACTAATTACAATAATGGGGTTTAAAAAGAAGTTTTTCATGTTTTGTTTTTGTTATAGTTTTTAAAATCTGTAATAAATATTTGCAAAATAGGTAGCACCGTAACCTTTCCAGTAACGATTTCCATATAGTGGTTGTTCACGTTTAGAGTCTTCTAATAAGGCATCATATTTTATTTGTCCTTGAGTTTCATACCCACCTAGTTCATGTTTTTGACCTAAAATATTATTTATACCTGCTTTAAAGCCAATGTGGTTATTATTAATTTCCCAATATTTTCCACCAAATAATTTAATAGTTAGGTAGTTGTCTAGTTTTTCTTGCTTTAATAATGCTGTAGCATCTTGAGTGTTAAAGCTTTCAAATACAGCACCATCTGTATCTAAGAAAAAATCGCGCGATCTAAAGTAAGGGTTTATGTCTACATAGCTACCGGTAAAGTAATTACCCATGGCCTCAAACCACCAGTTATCTTCATCTTTATACTCAAAACCTATAGAATACACATTAGATGGCGTACCAGATACGTGTACATTTTTTAAAGCGGCTTCACCTAGGTTTTCAACATGACCTTCAGAAATAATATATTGTAAATTGGCGTTTTTTGCATACCTAAAATCGCCTATGGCTACAGCACTTTTTAGGCTTAGCGTTTTTAGTAATTTGTAAGCTAAACCAAGTTCTACACCCATATATTTTTTATCTACATCTGTAAGCACTTCTTGTATGGTAGACGATGTGTTTTGGTTGAAACTAGACGCTAAGAAAGTTCTGTTTGATATACCGTCGGAATTTTGATTAAAATAAGCAGTGGCACTCGCCTGAAGTAAAGGGGAACTATATTCGTATTTTATTTCGGCCGAAAGGTTTGTAGTTTGTACAATATCTATAAACTCTTCTAAACCACTAATATCTTCACTAGTTAATGTCCCTGAAGGCAACGTATTGAAATCAATAGTAGAGAAATCTCTTGGGTTATCACTTTCTCTAGCATTTAAAAATATGTTATTTAGGTTTGGTACATTTTTACCGTATAAAGCTCTAATGCTAAATTTGTTTTCTGAATTTACTTCAACACCAACACCTAATTTTACATTGTAGTCTAAAAATGTATATTCTTCTCCTTTGCCTAAAGACATATATGGAGATTTTCCGTTTTGATAATTACCATCTCTGGTATTATTAGAGTATTTAAGGTTTGCACCAATAAAAGCATCAAATTGGTCGTACTTATAATCTGCTTGAAGAAACCCTTTAAAGGCTACTCTATTTAAGTCGTAATTATATCTAAAATCATCATCAGTAGAAACTATTCGGTTTGGGTTTAATAAATCGGATTGTATTTCATCTCCAGAACCCTCAATAGTATTAACATCCAAATAACCTTGACCTCCTAAAAGGTTTTTTATTCTAGCGAAATTGTTTGTGTTATAATTTTCGTAACCTACCGAAGCGTTAATGTTTAAAAGCGAATTTATTTTAAAATCTGCTATAGAGTTAACCGAAATATTAGAGTGCTTTTCAACATCTTCGTAAAGTGCATAAATAGAAGTGCTTAAATTACTATTAATATTAGTATCAAATAAATCGAACCAATTAATTTGACCATTATTCTGAAATGCTTCTCTTGCTAAAGTAGCACCTTCATAGTCTGGGTTATCGGCATCTGTAAAGAAAAAACTTGGTAGGGCAGAAGCTCTACTTGGGTTTGGATCTTCACCAAAAGAATCCGAAATATTATTAGCATTATCAATACTAGCACCATTAAAATCTAAACGACTTCTAGCTTTAGTGCCAAAACTATAAGCTACATTAGTTTGAACTTTAGTGTTAGGCCCCAAGTTTAGATAATGATTTAACATTAAAAGGGGTTGCGATATACTTTGAGCACTAGAGTTGTGAATTTCGTCGTTTACTGTTCCCCAGTTACTATTGTACTTATTATCTTTAAGGTTGAAAACTTCGTTGGTGTTTGCAGATCTTCCATTACGGCTAGTTGCATTAAAAATACCAGTAAAGTTAATAGCATTATTAGTATTTATTCTAGATTCTGCACTAATAAGAAGCGAGTTAGAATCGTATGGTGTACCATCAAAATAACCTTCGTTAAAAGCAGTTCTTTTTGTTGCAGAAACAGCTAGTGAAAATCCGTTAGCATTTCTTCCAGTGGCATACGTCGCGTTCACGCCATGAGAAAAACGTCGGTTAGAAGAGAAGTAAGAAACTTTACCACCTTTTCTTTGTGAAGATGCTCTGGTGTCTATATTTAAATTCCCTAAAGTACCACCTAAACTATATTTAGATGAAGATAAACCAAAACTTAAATAGTTGTTCTGCATAGCTTCCTCTAAACCACCAATACTATTCCATTCGGTATCTCCATTTAAAGGCGAGTTATTCACCACACCATTAATCATTACTTCGCCATTTGATCCATCTTGTCCTCTTACTTTATAAAAGGCAGAACTAAATTGAGTGGCCGCTGTGTTTAAGAAAATATCGCTTGAAGATTGATAGAAACCAGCATTATTAGTAACTGTATTATTGTCTGCGTATAATTGGTCTTCTGTAAAAGTATTTATTTGCTGGTTTTGTATATCATAAAGATCATTTCCTAAAGTGATACCATCTACATAGGCAATTTTACCGCTATTAATAAAAATGTCGTACATTTTTGGTGTGTACTCATCTTTAGCAACTTTTATTCTAATAGGTCCTTCAGGAACATTACCGTTAAAAACAAAGTAGCCATCCTCATCTGTTGTGGTTGTCATAAAAGATCCTACAATGTTTATTCTAGCATCTTTAATAACCTTTTTGGTTTGTTTGTGAGTTACAGTTCCAGTTAGGGAAGTACCAGATAATATTATTTTTTTATCTTCGGGATCTTCATCTTCCTCTTCTTCAATATAGAGATTTATATCCTTAACATTGGCTACTTTGCCTTCAAAAATTTCAATTTCAAATCTTCGAGTTACATAACCAACTTTTCTTATTATAACGGTAATTTTACCAATAGGTAAATCTTCTTCAATAATGAACTCTCCAAGAGCATTTGTTTTTTGAATTATCTTAGTGTTTTCAATTATAACGAAGGCATCAGTAATAGGTTTTTTACTAATATTGTCTATTGTATTTCCTTTTAATGAGGCTAATTGAGACCATCCAGAGAAACATACACAGAAGAAACAAAGTGTGTAAAAAAATCTTATCATTTAATTTAAATTTTTTAAATTTTTCGAATATACGAGGTTAATTAGGGATTGCGACTAAATTTTTACATTTTTTCTCACAAAAACATTTTTTTTCTCACAAATAAACAGAAGAAAATACATAACTTTTAAATTGGTAATGATGATAATCTAAAGAGGTGAAATTAATTTGAATGAAACTAATCTCATTTTTGTTTTTAAAAGGTATTTGTAATTCTTTTTACGGTTTTATTATAAAGATTAACGTGCTGTTTTTGTAATCCCTGTATAGTTTTATGTTATTTTTTGTTTTGCTTTGGAATGAATTTTACAATATTATCCTCTAGCTTAATTTCAACAACTTGTGGTGGTTTAATTTCATCGGCAATTATCATTTTAGCCAAAGGTCTTTTTAATTGATTTCTAATCACACCTTTTAACGGTCTAACACCATATACGGGAGAAAACCCATTAAGGGCTAAGTAGGTTCTAGTTTCTTCGTTTATTTCTAGAGTTATACCTAAACGTTCTGCCATGTTTAGTAGCTCCTTTTTTAAATGTAAATTGAAAATAGATACTGCTATTTTTTCTGAAATAGGAGCGAAAGGAACAATTTCTGTAATACGACCTAAAAATTCTGGTCGGAAATAATTAGACATAATATCTGTAAGTTGATTCGATGTTGGTACATCGCCTTTTTCCATGGTTTTAGATATAAAATCTGAACCAATATTAGATGTAAATAGAATAACTGCATTAGAGAAATCGCCTTCTTTACCCAATCGATCGTGTAACTTTCCTTCATCTAAAATTTGAAGAAAAACATCGAAAACAGATTGGTGTGCTTTTTCAATTTCATCAAAAAGAACAATAGCGTAAGGCTTTTGGCGTATTTTGTTAACTAAAACACCACCTTCTTCATAACCTACGTAACCTGGAGGTGCTCCGTATAATAATGCAGCAGAATGCTCTTCTTTAAATTCCGACATATCAAAACGGATGATAGCATTTTCGTCGTTAAATAGAAACTCAGCTAAAGATTTTGCCAATTCTGTTTTTCCTGTTCCTGTTGGTCCAGAGAAAAAGAAAGAACCAATGGGTTGCCCAGGTTTTGATAATCCAGATCTGGATTCTACTATGGCGTCGGAAATGGTTTTAATCGCAACATCTTGACCAATAACACGTTTTCTTAAAGTGTCTTCCATATCCAAAAGGCGTTCTTTTTCTTGCGTTTGAACTTTTCCTGCAGGAATACCTGTAATTATGGATACCATAGCTGCCAAATCACTATCTGTTACTTCGGTGATATCTTTTTCGGCATGGGTTTTTATTTTTTCTAATAGCGCAATAATACTTGCTTGCTTTTCTTCTATAGTTTTATGGTTTGTTGGATCTTCATCTAAATATTGATCTAAAACAATAGCACTAACTTTATTGGTTAACGATAGGTAAAACCAGTCTAATTCTTCAAGGCGTTGGTCTTGGGTTTTTTTATTGTTTTCTTTTTGTAAATCTAAAAACTCTGATTTTAGAGAGTCTATGTCTTTAGGTAACGATTGTTTGGAAACCTTAACGGCAGACATGGTTCTATCAATTAAATCGATTCCTGAATCGGGAAGGCTTTTTTCCTTCAGGTAGCGCTTAGCTAACCTTATAATTTCTCTAATAGAATCATCAGAAATTGAAAGTTCGTGATGCTCTGTGTAAAGTTTAGCATTATTGCTTATCATTCTAAAGGCTAACTCATCGTCTGGTTCTTCAACCTGTAAAGTTTCCATTCGTCTTTCTAAACCTTCATCAACAGCTATTAATTTTCTGTAATTTTCTGAAGTTGTAGCTGTAATTAAGGTTACACCTCCTGTGTTAATTTCAGATTTAATAGCATTGGCAATACTTTTATTTGTTGATTTATCTTCTAAAAGCGTGTGGAAATCATCGATAAAAATGATAGGCTTTTGGTAATTTCTAGATTCTTTAAAAATGTTTAATAAACGGTCTTCAATTTCTCCTTTATAAGAAGCTGCCGATAATAAAATAGAAGTGTTTACTTCAAATAAGGTCGCATCCTTTAAACTGTCTACAATGTTGCCGTTATATATAGCTGCTGCAAAACATTCAATTAAAGCGGTTTTTCCAACACCAGATTCTCCTAATATTATAACATGTGGTTTAGATTTTCTATTTAGAATTTCAGAAATTTGTTTCAGTTCTTTATCGCGCCCAATAATAAAGTCATATTTGCCTGTGGCGGCATCAATAAGTTTGTTGGTTGCATATTTATCTAGATTATCACCATTTGAGTTAGAATCTATATTAGCAGATTTTTTTGAAGTAGCAGTCGCGCTGTCTTTAAACTTATCACTAAGTTGCGTATGGGTAACGGGTAAGGATTTTAATTGGTCGAAACTAAAGCCAACTCCAGGTGTTATGGCCGCAATAAAAAGGCTTAACAAATCGGGATAATTATCATCTAAAGTTGTTTTTATATCTTCTGCTTCTACTAATACCGTTTGTGCATCACTATCGGCTGTGATGTCTTTATGGTTATGCGAGCGTTTCGGGTAGCTTTCCAAATGCACGTTTGCCCATTCTTCAATGAAATAAACATCAATATCATTGCTAAACAGCAAGCGCATTAGTGCAAAATCTTTGTTTAGCGCCGCCTTAATAAGATGCGCGGTGCCATAATTTTCATGTTGATATTCTTTTGCTATTTGGTGTGCTATGTGTACAACTTTATCGAAATCTTGCATGCCTTACTAAAGTTTATTTTAAGAAAAATTAATTAAAGAATTATTCAAAAGTAATATTTTGAAAAGTGAAAATCACAAAAAATATTGAACTATTAATTTGTAAAAATATAATATTTTTCTTTCTTATTGGTTATTTGAGAGTTAGAGGTTTTTTTTAAATAAATCCGTTTAAAATTCTTTCAAGTTTATTTTTTTTAATAGATTTGTTGCTGGCGTTCATGCCGTTATATATATTTAATCAGGTAATTTTTACCACAAAACAAATTTTTATGGCTTTTAAAACAAAGTTAAAAGTAGGAGGAAATGAGTACAACGTATTAAGTTGTAGTTATGCTCTTAAACAAGAAACAGATGCAACTGGAAGACCTTCTTCTGTAACAAGAGGAGGAGAGATTAAAGTTACAATCGAATCAACAGGCGGAACAGAATTGTTCGAATGGCAATGTAGTAGTTTTGAGCGCAGAGATGGATCTATTGAATTTACAAAAAGAGACACTGATGCTAAACTAAAAGAAGTAAACTTTGAAGAAGGTTACTTAACTTTTTACAAAGAAGATTTTGATGCTTCAGGTACAAACCCGTTAACTCAAACGTTTACTATTTCTGCTAAGAAACTTTCTAGTGGTGGTGGAATTCACGAGAATGAGTGGCCAGTATAATTTGGCTTTTTTAGTCGTTTTATAATGACTAATTGAATAATATTACATTAAAGAGAATGTTTGAGTTTTTTCAGACATTCTCTTTTATTCTTAAGATATCTTAGCTATATTAGCGGGGTGAAAGTTAAATTTTTAATATATATAGATACATATTATGGCATCAAATAAAGTTGGACTTGGTGGTAATGTAACGGATGTCGATGCTGGTGAAGCATTAAATGAAATCCCTCAAAACAGAACACTTATAGCGGGTAAACTTACACCAAACACTCCTATAAAACCAGAAGCAGTAGAAGGATTAAGAACGGTTGAAGATGTTTTTGAACACTTTTCTCCAGAGCTTAATATTGCATACGAAGATAAAGAAGGTGGTACGATTAACGAAGCTACTAAATTTAATAATCTAGGAGATTTCGGGAAAAGAGGAATTACTGAAGGTAGTGATTTTTTAAAAGGCCTTGAAATTGAAAGCGAGCAATACAAAAAAATAATTAAGCAACTTAAAACGAATAAAGTTCTTAAGCAGGCGTTACAAGATGAAGAATCAAAACAAGCATTAGTTTCTACTTTAGAAATGCTAATTGAGGAGTTAAGTACCGCTAAATAAAGATATAATTAAGATATGGCAAATACAGAAAATAGTCAGCAAAGCTTACAAGAAAAATCTTATTCGCAACAAATTCAAGAAAAATCCAATGCGTTAACTAAATACGGAGGGTTTGATCTTTTAGAATCTGCAATTGATAATGTTCAAAATTTAAACCCTGAGCGTAAAGCAAGGCGTAAAATATTTTTAACAGAAAATAATAAAAAACAAGAACGTAGTGATTTACTTAAAGTATTAAAACTATGGTCGGAAACGCTAAAGTCTGATGGTGATCTTATTGACATTATAGAAAAAACAGACGAAAAAGCAGAGCATTCTAAAGCGGTCTTAAAAAAGAACTTAAAAATAGCGTTAGATGAAACAAGAGAGCTAGAAGCATCTTATCGTTCTGTAGCGTTGTTTTACAAAAATACAGATGAAGCGTCTATTAAGAATGCAACTATTGTAAATGCTGAGATGGATCAATTATCAGATCTTGATAATACAAGATTTTTTGATTATATCCGTGAAGAAATAGTATCTAGTTATGATCGTTTAGACTTAAGAGATAATTACGCTTTACTAGTGTTACCTGGATATTTAGGTAGTAAAGCCGTAGTAGATAAATGGGCCAAAATGGCGCATAGCAATAAAGTAACTATGGTTACCGATTTTGCGCATTTAGATGAGCCGGACGATGTTATGGAGCTTTTTGAAAGTGCAAACTTAGCAAGTGGAGATGCTTATCTATCTAATACCATTATGACATGTAATTGGTTGGTAGGAAGAAATAAAGAAACAGAACTAGGAGAAGAAGAAGATGTTTTTGTTCCACCATCTGGAGCTTTAGCAGGTAGCATGTATAAAACCCTTATGTCTCAGGTAACTGCAGGTAAAAAACATGGTGGTTTAAGTGAAGTAGAATCTGTACGCTTTGATTTAAAAAAGAGTGAGATTGCTACATTAGAAAGCTTAGGTTTAGTACCTATGGTTAACGAATATGGTAAGGTTATGGCATTTTCTGCTAAAACATTATTTAATGGCGATAACATTGGCCTGCAAACATACTCTGTAGTTCGTGTGTTTGATTATATATCTAAAGTTTTAATGGACTTTTTAAATCGTCGTGCTTTTGAAAACTTTAATACTAAAACTAGAAACGAAATTTTAAAACAAATTGTTAAGTTTTTGGATGGTGTTACTGGCCCAGATAAGTTAATTGAAAACTTTGATATTAAAAGGTTTGAACAAGACCGAGATCAAAAAGATAAAATACACGTGGATATTCGGTTAAAACCGTATTTCCCAGCAAAAAACTTCTTAATTACTATGGATGGTCAAAAAGGAGATGAAGGTACCGAGTGGGATACTGACTATGCAGAACAATAATATTTAGTTTTTGAAAATATAAGAAGCTGCCTAAAAACCATAAGGTGGCTTTTTTTTGTTCAATATACTTATTTAGCACATTTTTATGATGTTTTAATAATTTACTGTTTTAAATATTGAGATATACGATAATAGCTTTTACGCCCTCTCGTTTAGGCAAAGCTAGTATTAAAATCAAAGCTTATAATGCAACATAAATATTATAAATTACCACTAAATGCCACTGCGTTAATTAATAATGGATCCGTAGAGAAATCTAGTATTGAGGAGTCTGTTGCTAATTATATTCATTTAATAATGACCACGCGTTTTGGTGAGTGTAATTTCGATTTATCTTTTGGATGTGCCGTTTGGGATGTCGATTTTAATAATATATCGTCCGATAATAAGCTTAGAGTTATTGTCTCTGATTCTTTAGTAAAATCATTGAAAAAGCATGAAACTAGACTTTCAAACTTAGAATTTGATGTAAATATAGAACAAGAAGAAATAAATATTAAACGCGAGAAAAGTAGAATTAAAAAATCTGTATATGTAATGGTTAAAGGTGTCGTTAAAAAAACGAATGAACCTTTTAAATATGTAGAGCATTTTTATATAGCCCCTTTATCTTATTGAAATTATGAGTTATACCACTAAGGAGGATATAAAGAACCGGATGATGAAAAAGGCTGCAAGCCTTTGGAATATACCTGCAAATGAAATTGCCGATTCTTTTGATCCTATAATCTCTTTACTGTTGTCGGCATGTGCATCAGAGCTAGAAAAGCTTTCTGGCGACATTAGCGATTCGCATATTAGGGTTACTGAGCGACTCATTCAGTTAATGACGCCGTTGTCTACATTTGATGTAAAACCTGCGCATACTATTGCTTATTGCGAATCTTTAGAGCCGAAAACAATAATTACTCCGGAGCATCAATTATATTATAAAAAAAAAACGACTTCACAGAGACTGGCTCAAGGGTATAAAGATATCTTTTTTACACCCACACAAAATACAAAGCTTTTAGATGCTAGAGTAAAACACATTGTAACGGGTAATAAACTTTTTACGTTTTCTGATAAAAAATCGAAAGACCTAGCTCAAATGTTGGGAAACGAATTTGATTTAGAAGCGGGCACGCTTTATATTGGTTTAGAAAGTGAGCATAAAAACTTAGATCTTAATGATGTCTCATTTTACTTTGAGTACATGGGCGTGGCTAACAAAGATCTTTTTTATCACCATTTAAGTAATGCCACATGGTATCTTGGTGATCAAAAAATAAATACCATTGATGGTTACTATAATAGTGAAGAATTAGATAGAATTACGCTCGAAAATATTTTAGATGGAAATACAAGCAAAGCAAGTACGCTTTGTGGAGAAATTAATAAATACTATCAAAAGCATTTTGTAACATTAAAACTACCAAATAAAGTAGAAGATTTTCCTGATTATCCAGAATTACAAAACTTTAAAAACCCTAAAAATGATGCTTTTTTAGGAAGCGATTTGTTGTGGTTAAAAGTTGAGTTTTCTAGTATTATATCATCAAAAGCCTTAGAACAGCTGTATTGTTCCATAAATGCATTTCCTGTTTTAAATAGAAAATGGAATAATATTAGTTATAAAATGAAGGATTTTATAGATATAATTCCCATTCTTTCAGAAGACCCTTTTTTCGATGTAAAATCTATTGAAAATGCTAACGGAAAAACTTATAAACTGGAAGCTGAAAATGTTGATGAAGTTTACAAGGGCACTTATTTTCTTAGAAGTGCAAACGTAGGTAAGTTAGATTCTAGAAAAGCAAAAGAATACATTGTTCATTTATTAGAGTTGCTTAGAGATGAAAGTGCTGCTTTTAAGTTTTTTAATCACGAATTTTTACAAAATAATTTAAACACCTTAAATCAAACTATTGCGTTAATAGAGAAAAAAGCGAACGAAGTAGTCGATAGTTCTTTACATACTAATTATGTTTATCTAAATCCTTTTACAAGTAGTGAAAATATTAATGTAACCTATTGGACCACAAATGGAGAGGAAGCAAACCATATAAAGGCAAGAAAAAGTCTTGAAATTTATAAAGGCCCTAATTTAAAAACGAAAAGCAGTTATTTTTTAAGACCTGTTTTTGGCGGTAGTAATAGTTTAACTATGGAGCAGCGTATAGAGGCTTACAGACGCGTTACTTTAACAAAAAATAGAATTGTAACCGAGGAAGATTTAAAAGCGGTATGTTACGAATTGTATGGCAAAAACATAAAGCATATTGAAGTTAAAAAGGGTTTTATGACAGATTTGTCTATAACTAAAGGGATTTTGCAATGCATTGAAATTATCTTAACACCTAGTGAAAACCAGACTTTAAAACCTTACGAGTGGGATTATTTAAATGAAAATTTACTGTCTATTCTAAAAAAACAAGCAGTAAACATTTTTCCTTATAAAATTGTGATTAAAGAATTATAAAATAATTTAACAAATGAGTAAATCTAAGAACGAAAATTTAACAAAATATCTAGATAAAAATGTAGTGTATTTGTTTTTGGTAGTCTTTTTTATTTCAGGGAGTGCTTTGGCTTACAGGTATTACACAGATTTTCCTTGCGATCAAATTAATATTGATATTAAGGCCAACGACTATAGAGTAGGTGAGCTTATAAAATTTACAGACATTACGGAACAAGGTCAGAGTTGGGAGTGGGATTTTGGCGATAGTACCGACGTTTCTGTTACTAGTCAAGCTTTTCATATCTATAAAGAGCCTGGAGAATATAACGTTAGATTATTAGTAAATAATAGCTGCGAAAAAACAGAGACGATTATTATTAAAGAGAAAAAGTTTGTTTTAGACCCTACTAAAATTCCAAATTTAATTATACCAGATAGTATTACCGTAGGGCAAGAGTTAAAAGTTATAGATAACACAAAAAATGCTTACAGTTGGGAGTGGCGTTTTGGTGAAACCGCTAATGCCAATGCTACAACTAGATCTGCAACATATGTTTATGAAGAATCTGGTTTAAAAACCATAACATTAGTTGTTAATGGTGATATACAGCACATCGGTAAAAAAAGAATTCGGGTTTATGAGAAGGAAACACCAACTGCACAAATTGATGCTCCAATAATTGAACCAGAAAGGCCAATAGGTTGGGATATACCGTATGAGCCCGTTTTGGCTGATGATAAAAATGAAGAAGAGCAGTTGGAAAATATTGAAGTACCTTACATTAGCGAACCTGATTTAGAAAAAAGGCTTTACAAAGTGTCGGAAAGTAAAATTACCGAAAAAGAATTTTCGAACTATTTCTGTGGCGATGTTAATAAACCTATTGTTGTAAACGGAAGGAATACCACATTTTTGGTGTTCTGTCAAAAAATTAGAGGGAAAAGAATTAATATAAAACGATTAACTATTTTTAGAAACGATGGTTCGAATTGTATTAAAAATTTGAATATAGAATATAGCAGAAAAATTCTTTAAATTATGGAATCTAAATATAAGCATAGAGTAAATTGGGCAGATGGAATGAAAATTAATAAAGACCACTTTATTGATTTTGAAGATTCTTTAATGCAACAACTTATGTTGGTAAATAGTAATTTTATTCATCAAAATAACTTCGGTTTACTGCCTAATCCTGGAGATAGCGATTTACCTGTAAAACTTTCCGTTTCTATGGACGGACAAGAAAGTGTAATTGTTGTTGTAAATAAGTGTAATGCCGTTACTTTAGGTGGTTATCAAATAATAATTAATAAAGATATTAATGCATATTTGGAACAATCTGGGCACCTTATTAAAAGCAAATTTGCAATTAATAATGAAGATAGCGTTTGGTATATTGTACTTTCAGTAAATCCTTATAGTAGAATTCCAATTGGATATGCAAACCCAAACGAGGAACCTGCTAGAAAGCCGTTTGTTGTTGGTAAATATCAAATTTCATTACTTTCAGAACATCATATCAATAGCAAAGAAGTTGGGTTGAATAGTATAATATTAGGTAAAGTTATTATTGAAGATAACACGTCTACCTTAGTAGAAGATTTTATTCCACCATGTACCTCTATACAAAGTCATCCGGACTTACAGCACACCTTTGTAGAAGTGGGTGCTTTTTTTAATGCTATAGAATTATACTGTACGCAAGTTATTCAAAAAATACACCAAAAAAAGCAGGCAAACGATCTTGCTAAAATGGTTTTAGTACTATCTACAGATGTTTTAGCTTATTTAAGAGGTATAATTTCTACTTATCGTATTAATGATAAATACGCTTCACCTGTAGAGATGGTTATTAAACTTATTAATTTAGCTAGAACCATTAAAGGAAGTTTAGATATATATGCAGGTACAGGAAAAGAAGAGTTGTTAAACTACCTTACCGATTGGTGTGATGTAAATCAAGGAGCGTTTGAAAATGTTTTAAATGAAATGATTAGCTTAGAGTATATCCATACAGATGTTAATGCCTCTATTGAAAAAGCATCGTCGTTTACGGTACTCATGAATGCTTTATTTAAGAAGCTAAACGAATTAGAATACATTGGAAAAAAATCAGATTCTAATATCTTTGTAAAAGAAGATGTTATTGTTGAAGAGCAAGTTAAAAAACGACGCCGTTTTTTCATGGAATAAATCAAACGGAAATATACAAACTCAAATAAATTATCACGAATGAAACCAAAAAATGTTAAGGAGCGTAGATCAAGTTTTATCAAGTTTCTTCTATTATTCATATTAACTACAACAACTATTATGGTTGCTGTTTTCTTTAACTTTAGAGTACCTCAAAAAGAGAATGCATTATTAAAAGAACGCGCAAAAAATATGGAACGCGAAATGCAATTTCAAAAAACCTTTGCTTCAGAAATTGATGGCATTAAATCGATGATAGATTCTCTAGATATTCCTGGACAAAATGTATCTTTTATCAATAACTTAATAGGTAGTAAATTAGCAGACGTACAAACTACAATACCTCGCGAAGACTCAACATATCGTTATAATATGTATCTAGGTGTTATTGAAACTTTAGTGGATTTGCAGAAAGCAAAAAAAGAATTGCATGGTTTGGCTGATGCTAAAAGTAAAATTGAAGAGTATAAGGTGGCCTTAGAAAGTACAAGAAACGAACTAGAGCAAACTAAAAGAGATCGCGATATTTTAAGGCTTTCACAAAAGTAAATAACCTAAATACTTACATTAAAAAGGTTGCAGTTGGAGATTTAAAAACTTCAAATTAATTATTAATGTAAATAATGTATTTTTGTAAGTATTTTAGTCAAAGAGAATAAAATTTATTTTAAAATAAAAAAGATTAAACAAATGATTAAATTTTTTGGTAAACTATTATTCACATTGGTAGTATTATTCACTATTATAAATTGTAAAGGTCCTGAAGCTACTGTTGCTAATTCTAATGATGATATTGTGGTATCTTATGATTCCTTAATAGTAAAAACACCTTACTTACCTGTACAATTAGAGTACGCCAAATTATTGAATACCAAACCAGATTCTCTTCAAAACATTAAAATGTATACGTTTGTTGATAAATGGATGAATACACCATATTTACTAGGAGGAGAGACTAAAGAAGGTATAGATTGCTCATCGTTTACACAACTATTATTTATTGAAGTTTATGATAAGTATATAGAACGTACTGCGCAAAAGCAATTCGATTCGGAGCATATTGTTAAATTTAGAGGAAAAGAATTTTTAGAGGAAGGCGATTTTCTGTTTTTTAATAGTCCAAACGAACAACAACTTATTACCCATGTAGGAATTTACTTGAAAAACAATAAATTTATTAATGCAACCTCATACAGAGGACCGAGTGGTGCTAGCGGTGTTAAAATTTGCGATATCACTAATCCATTTTGGGAAAAACGATTTGTTGCAGGAGGTAAAAGAACCGATTTAGAATAATTTTCGTACATAGTTATAAGACGCGTAAGAATGACCAACCAACTCGATGCTGTTTATGAAGAGCTTTTAGAAGTCTATCACGACTTAAAGGCCGAAATTGTGGTGTCTGAAGTTGAAGAAAAAACGTCTATTCCAGAAGATAGTATTATAACATTAAATCAAAGTACTTTTAATAGGTCTTATAGAAGAGATATTGCAGAAGTTAAATTAGTCCAATATCAAAAAAATAAAGACGCATTACAATTAGATTTATCTCGAAACGGTATTTACGATTTACTGCCAGAGGGTGTTTTTCATAAAATTGATACCAAAAGGAGCTTGGCTTCTTTTGCATCAATAAGAAAACAGCAAAAAAAAGAAGAGCATGATGCTAGGCTTTTATTGGCTCCTATAGAAAACGAGTTATTTAGACAGCGCGTAGATATAGAAAAAAAAGAGAAATCTATAATTAAAAAGTTTTCTAATTTAGAAGATAGGTTTTTAATAGATTTTTGGAAAATAGATAATTCCATACCAAAAAAGTACGCTATTAAACTAGTGAGGTTATTGCCTTATGCACATCAAATTTCGGGAAATCTAGAATTGGTTTTTTTAAGTCTAAAAAAAATATTAGGTGTAGATGTTAACTACAAGAAAACATTTGAGTCTAAAAAAGTAAATATCGGTGGAGAATCAGAAGGACGGCTAGGGCAAGACTTTGTATTAGATCAGGAAACCTTAATCATACAACAACCAGTATTAAATGTAGAAATACAACTTAAAAAAAAGAGCGATGTGGCTCACTTTTTAGGTAAAAAAGGAATATTAAATTTTGTAGATATATTTTATAAGTTTTTTATACCAATAGAATATATGGTTAAAACAGAAGTTGAATTAAAACAAGAAAAAGAATTTATCTTAGATAAAGAAGTAGGTGCGTATTTAGGTATGTCTACTAGAATTTAATAATTATAAATGCTATGATGTCAAGTTTACTAAATGGAAACGTTTTAAAATTAAGTATAATTCTATTTATAGTGAGTTCTATACTTATGGTTTTAGTAAAAAAGGTACGTAAAGTATTCACTAAAAATAAAGTACAAGCCATTGTTTATGTTTTAGTGTTAGCCTTATTATTTGGGTTAACCGGGCTGCTTGGATATTACAAAATTTTAGATAACTCGCCTACTAATAGCTTTATTGCTATAGAGATTATTATATTTTTATTAGGTATAGGTCACATTTTTGTGTTGCGTAGTTTCTTTAGTGAATTGTCGGAAAACAAAAATGAATTTTTCGGTGAGTTTATTATAACCTTAGCGTTTTTAGGGATCGCTTTATTGGCCTTTACGCAAGTAATTAGTAGGTTTAGAGAACCTTTTGTTTTAACATATCTTGCAGTAGGCTTTGCTTTTATTATACCGTTATTAGTATTAAAAACATACGAATTTGCATTATCAATACCTGTTCCTGTTTATAAAAAATGGTTTTATCCTTTAAATGAAAATATTAAAGATCCAACGAGTAACGAATTAAGCAACCCTATCGTTATTAGTTTTGAGTTTAAAAAGAAGTTTGGCGATAAGGATATGAGCCGTTTTAAAGTAAAGGCACCAGAACATATGGAGTTTGGTAAACTTTTTTACTTTTTTGTAGATGATTATAATGCGTTACACCCAGAACGTAAAATTGAAGTTTTAGGTGAAAATAACGAATTAGCAGGCTGGATTTTTTACTTCAAACCACATTGGTGGAGTGCTCTTCGACATATCGATGCCAACAAAACCATAGAGTGGAATGGAATACGAGAAGAAAATAATATTATTGTTCAACGTTTAAAGGTTTAAGCAATCTTAAAAATTAAAAATAGAATTTATGTCATTTTTATCAAAATTGGTCATCGGAAGCGATGAAATGAACGTGCTAGATTGCACATTCGAATTTTCTCAAGGTGCAGATTATAACGGAAGACCTGCGGAAAAAACAAGAGGCGGACAAATTAAACTACTAATAGAATCGACTTCTAAAACAGATTTTTTAGATTGGGCTATTTCTCCCGATATGGTTAAAAACGGCGTAATTACTTTTTATAAAAGAGAAAATATGGCCAGTTTAAAAAAAGTAGAATTTAAAAATGCCTATTGTTTACATTATAAAGAGCATTTTAATGCTATAGACGACCGTGCTATGCAAACCCAAATAGTAATTTCGGCAAAGGAGATTACCATAAAAGATACAACGTTTACAAATAACTGGCCAGAGAAAGCTTAAATTATAGCAATATGGGTAAAATAAAATCTAAACTTGAACGGAAAAAGGAAATACAGGATATGTATGACGTTTACGTAAATGCTTGGGGTGGTTATGCAGATGAACCTAAAGAAGCTCCCGTAGTTGAGATTATAGAGGGAATAGCTAAAGATGTAGGCTTACCTCCTTCATATTTATTTACTATAGCCACAGGTGAAGGTTTGGGTTGGATTTATTTAAGTGATTTAAAAAACTATAAAAATGGAAAAGTAATTACAGATAAAAAAATTAGTGGTTTTCAAAATTTTGGTTTAGATTTTTTTGGCAACCCTAAAGAGTGGCCAAACTTAAAAAAGTATTTACCTAAAACCTACAATGAAGGAGATGAATTTGTAAGCATTGCAGAAAAACGAGATGAAGCTTATGGCAAAGAAACGGTATATAGTGCAGATTTTAAAAACCTAGAAAGCTCTATATGGGCCATGGCTGCCGTTTTAAAGCAAAGAGCAGACCGGTTTGAGAGAGATTGGAACGAATTGAATTATATAAAACCAACAGAAGATGAATGGGCATTTTGGACCTATTTTTATTACCAAAGACCTGAATTAGCTTTTCAGAGAATAAAAGAGTTAAAAAGTTACGATATTTTCTATTTGAAAACATCAGATAGAACTAAAATAAGAACCAAAGCCTTAGAAAGAGTGGCTGCTTGGAGGTATATTCAATATTATAATATTTTTTCAACATGAAAAGCGTATTTACTATAGTTATCATACTTTTTACCAGTTTAAATTTCTGTGGAACAAAAGATGGTGAAACATCTTCTAGGACAAACCTTAATGAAGATGTTCTTATTTTAAGAAAACTTCACGACGATTATATACAAAAGAGATCACAACACAATGATGGTGGTAATGCACTATTTACTTTTGAAGAAAAGTTAAAAGAAATTCTAGAAAATTCACACTACATCAATAACGACTTATATAAAGCACTAAGTAAAAATGATTTCTTTTTAGTTAAATCTGAAGATGATAAGCTGATTTTTATTTATTGGGAAATCATTGACTATGGCTGTCATCATTCATACAAATCTTTATATAGATATAGTGATGAAGATAGTTTGTTTGTAGATTACTTTGCTGGTAAAGCAAATATTGAGTTCTCAGAAGATAATGGCGCACACCCATATAAAGTGCATAAACTAAACGATAGCACATATTTAACATTTAACACACAATTGGTTTGTTCATCTAGTAGGCTTTTGTCATCTAAAGTTATTTGTTTTAATAATGAATCTAAAGGTATTTGCTTAGATTGTTTTGAAAATTCCGATGGTTTATACGCAAGTGTAGGAAGGCGAGATACATTAAGTTTAAAATTTGATACGGTAACTAAAGAACTATTTTACCCAGAACTTACGCCATTAATTCACGAAGGAGAAGATACTGGGATTCTGAAAACGACAGGTAAATACAAGAAATTAGTTTATCGTGAAGGTAAATTTATAAAAAATTAAAAAAATATAACTATGGCATTACAATCCGTTACAGAAATTTTTATTGGAAGTACCGCTATTACCTCATTTAAGCGTTTTGTTTTAGATCAAGGTATTAATGCGCACCATTTTTTAAATTTGGAATGCAGAACCGATGTGCTAGAAAATTTAGAAGGAGAGATTTCTAATAGTACAAAAAACTATTTGGGAGAAACGCTAACACTACAAGTAAGTTCTCTAAGTGATTTTTCTGGTTATAAAACGTTAGAATTTAAAGGTGTTGTTACCTCGGTAGCCAATAAGCGCGGATATAATAACGAAAATATTGTAACGATTAAAGCAGAAAGCCCAACGGTTTTATGTGATGATGGCCCACATTATAATTCCTTTTTAGACAAAAGTTTATCACACATTATTGCACTTACTTTACAGGGGTATGATACCTCAAAACTTAGCGCTATAATGAATCCGCAAAACAGTGCGCCTTTGCATTATAGTGTACAACATAAGGAAAGTAATTGGCGTTATGCAAGCCGTTTAGCTATGCAATACAGTGAGTGGTTGTACTATGATGGTAAAAAACTTATTTTCGGACAACCAGAAGATGGAGAAGATGTTGTTTTAACATACGGGCACGATTTACATGGGTTCTCATTAGATTTAGTGCCACTTCCTAACAATTTTAATTACTTCACCAACGACTACCTTACCGATGAAAAGCATGAGAAAAAAACATCGGAAGTAAGTACAGGCTCTACCGGATATAGTAGTTTTACAAGCGAACGCGGTAACGCACTTTATGCTAAAGAAACCAATGTTTGGGTAAACGGGTTTAACGATCCAGGACTTAAACAACGGATGGATACCCATGTAGAACAACAGAAAAAAGCTGTAGAAACCCAACAAGTAAGAATGAAGGGTGATAGTGATAATCCTGGTGTAGGCATTGGAAAAATAATAGACATACAAGGTGAAAATGCAAGTCATGGCAGATACCGTGTTATAAAAGTACGCCATAGTAATAACGAAAACGGACAATACCATAATACATTCGAGGCGCTAAGTGCAGATATGGATGTATTTCCAGATACAAATTTTGAAGCTATACCAAAAAGTGACACGCAAACAGCGGTTGTTATGGAAAACTCAGATCCAGATGGCTTAGCACGTGTAAAAGTGCAATTCCCGTGGCAAAAATCATCAGGAGTAACTACGCCATGGATTCGTGTGGTAACACCACATGGTGGTGGTGATAAAGGCTTTCATTTTATACCAGAAGTAGGCGAGGAAGTTTTAGTTGGTTTTGAAGGTGCGAATGCAGAACGTCCTTATATGCTAGGAAGTTTATATAATGGGAATGGTAAAGCAGAATCGTGGAAAACAGAGAAGAATGATATCAAAGCTATAAAAACACGTAGTGGCCATACTTTATCTTTTTCTGATGAAGCAGGAAAAGAAACCATAACTATTTTAGATAGTAGTGGAAATAGTATCATATTGGATACTTCAAAATCTGAAATAACAATTAGTGCTCCTAAAAAAATTACATTATCATCAGAAGAAATAGAAATAAAGGCTTCTAAAAAAGTGTTTATAGAAGGAACAAATAATGTAGAAATTAAATCGCAAGAGATCCTGTCTGACGGTAGTACCAAAAACACATTAAAAAGTGCTTCTCAAGTAAATGTGGAGTCGCCAAATACCAATATAAAGGGTGATACCATGTTGAAATTAGAAGGTGCAACTACTAATATTGATGGTACAGCAATGACAAATGTTAAAGGAGGTATGTTGAACTTGAATTGTAGTTAATGAGTAGAGAGCACAATCCAATAGCACGATTAATTACTCAAATTCAACAGAAATGGGTAAATGATATTGCCGATTATCCAGAGATACAACTTATTAGATGGTTAATAAAACCAGATCAAAAAAGGTTGTATAAAGGATTCTTAAAACTAGAGTCTAGCGAACATGGTAGTTTACCATGTATACCGGTAGTTTTGCTTACACCTTTCAATGATATAGATAAACATAGCAGGTCGCTAGTAAATGATTGGATAGAGAGTTTTAAAAATGATAAAGACATACAAAAGGCAATAGCTAATAATGATTTTGCATTTGATTGGGATGTTGAACTTTATGAAAACAAATTAAAAGATTCAGAAAATGATGATGTGTTGCTTTTAGAAATGCTAGAATCGTTTCAAAAAGCCATACCAGATAATGAGTTACCATTAGTACTTTCTCTTTTTCCTAACGCTGTACAAAGAGAAAAAGATTATAAAAAATGGTTAGATAAACTAGTAAGTATCGGTTTACCTAAACATGTTAAGATCATGCTTTTTGACGACGTTAATGCTAGAGATTTTGATGATGTTATGGAGAAGTATTCAACTATTTCAAAATCATTATCTGTTCCTTTGGATTTAGACGGTGCCATAAATAAACTAGCGACTATGGGGAACCCTAACGATCCTGAAGTTAAGTTTAGGTCTTGTTTAATAGAAATGGGGAATAGCGTTAGTAAAAACGATTTGTCTCGTTTACATAAATGGGGAAATAAAGGCTTAGAAGTTACAAAAGTAACAGGGAATAAATCTACTTATGCTACTGCGCATGTAGTGTATGCAGGCTATTTATTTAATTTTAAAGAGTTTGAAATGGTAGATAATTTGTTGCAAAAAGGAATGGCTTTGGCAAAGCAAGGCCTTTTAGGAGGCGATAAAATATGCGAACCTATTATTGTTCAAAATTATGGCTTACAAGCTAGTAGTAAGCAATTACAAAAACAAAAAAATGAAGCTGTAACGCTATTTTGCAAGCAAGCCGATGCGGCAATACAGTATAATTTAGGCGCACAAGCTTTATCTGCTTGGTGGTTGGCATATAGTGTTATAAAGAAAAAAGACAAAGCGAAATATGAGCTTATTGTTGTTAAAGCATATCATTATGGAACATCATTACCTAAAGATGTTTTAAAAGCAACATGTATGAATTTTATAAGTGCCGATTGTTACACCATACACGAAAACAAAAGGGATTTAAAAACATGCGAAGACATTGATATATTTATGAGAGAGCTAGATGGTGTTACTTGGAGAGAAAATATAGAAGAGAAACGTAAAGAAATGGAAAAAAGGAAACTAACATTACTAAATTGGTTTTAAACTATGCTACCTGCAAATAAACATTTTACCCCAGTAATAGGTGTCGATATTCATATCGTTATTGTTCCACCAGGAGTTCCTGTGCCAATACCTCACCCTTATATTGGTTTAGTAATAGACCCTATAGATTATGTGCCTTACGTTGGTTCTACCATAAATGTAAATGGTGTACCAAAGGGAAATAGTGGTACCGCAGGTATGTTGGGTATAAAAAAACATATTCCTTTAGGTGGCGCATTTGCAATGATGCCAATGATTGCGCACGAATCTATTAACTTTTTTGGGAGTACAAAAGTAAGTGCAGAAGATGCCTTCTTTAGTCCTGCAGGATATATGTTAATGACTTGTAGTGATATAGGTATGCCAATAACACCTCCAAACATGTTTTTACCAACATCGGCAACTATACCGTTACCAGGAGGGAAACCAGTTATAGTTGGCGGTCCTTATGCTCCCGATTTAATGGGAGCTTTAATGGGAGCTCTTATGAGTTTAGGTTTTGGTAAGCTAATGAAGGTTGCAGGTAAACTTGGTAAAAAAGCAGGAGGGAAACTATTAAAAGGAATAAACCATAAGGTTTTAAAAAAGTTTGATGCTACACAAGGTTTAAGTGATAAACTCTGTAAAAAAGGTTTTGAACCAGTAGATTTGGTAACAGGCCGTATGATTTATGATGGGGAAGATTTTCATTTAGCCGGATCTCTTCCAATACATTGGGAACGTAATTGGTATTCAGATTCTACTTACCAAGGTATGTTAGGCCATGGTATGCATTCTAATTACGACTTAGCGTTGCATATTGTTCAAGAAGAAGACACTATAGTTATGCGTTTGCCAGACGGTAGAGTAACTAGTTTTCCTTGGTTGGTAGCCGAAAACGAGGAAGCTTATAACCGAAACGAGAAGCTAACCTTATATTGCATAAACGGTAAAACCTATAAAGTTAAAAATCACGAAACACAACAAACATATACTTTTTCAAAAGTTGGTGACAATTTGTATAAGCCAACCCAATTAGAAAACACCGATGGGTTTACTATAAGTTTCTCTTATAATGCGGTACAACAGCTAGAGCGTATTACAGACAGTGCAGGTAGAATTTTAAATTTAGACTTAGATGCTGCTGGTAGAATTATAGAAGTAAGCGCACGCCATGGCGGACAAATACGTACTCTTATTGCTTATCGCTATAACGAAGCGGGAGACATGACGCATATTATAGATGCTCTAGGTAAAGCTACCGTAATGGAATATAATAACCATTTAATGGTTAAAAAAACCGACCGTAATGGGCAAGCCTTTTATTGGGAATACGATGGCGATAAAACAGGAGCCAAATGTATAAAAACCTGGGGAGATGATAATATTTTGTCCGGTACATTAGAATACCACAAAGGGTATAATATAATAACAGACTCATTAGGAAGAGAAAGCATTTACTATTTCAATAGCGATAATTTATGCACGCAAGTCACCGATCCGTTAGGAGATAGTATACACCATGAGTATACCGAATTTGGAGAAATTTATAGAGATATAGATGAAGAAGGAAACCTAACAGGTTATAGTTATGATGAGCGCGGTAATTTAACTGCGCTAATTCAACCAGATGGTACTGTGGTAAGCTTTGTTTACGATAATAATGATAGGCAAGTATTAACCCAATACCCCAAAGGAGGTTCTGTAATAAAAACCTTTAACGAGCAAGGCCAACTGCATACCGTTATAGGTTTAGATAGTGGTGTTACCGCATTTACCTATAATGAAAATGGTTTAATTAAAGAAGTAAGAGATAATGCAGGTAATATAACCGTTTTAGATTATGATAAAGATTATAATCTAACAAAAATGACCTTACCAAATGGAGCCATTTCTACTTGGAAATATGATAGTTGGGGACGTTGCCTAGAAACTCAAAATGCCGAAAACCATAAACAAAATTTCTTTTACGATGCTTTAGATCGTATTAACAAAGTTCATCAAGCAGATAGTAATAGTATACACTTAAAATATAATGCTTATGATGAGGTTATCCAAACAAAAGATCAGTATAATCGTAAAATAAATTTCGATTACACTCCAATGGGGAGTTTAAAAACAAGAGAAGAAAACGGTAGAGAAGTCCGTTTTAAATACAATACCGAAGAGCAACTTGTACAAATTGCAAACGAGCATGATGAGTATTATATGTTTGGGCGTAATGAAAAAGGAGATATTGTAACCGAAATAGGTTTCGATGGACTTACAAGGCAATATAACCGTGATCGTGCCGGTAAGGTATTGCGAGTAAAACGACCAGATGAAAAATACACGGAGTACGAATACGATTTAAACGGCCGTATAGTACGTGCCGAACATAGCGATGGTACATGGGAAACCTATAGTTATGATGCAGATGGTAGTTTAATAGAAGCCGTAAACCAACACTCACAAGTAACTTTAGAACGCGACCAAACCGGTAAAGTAATTAGCGAAACCCAAGACGGACACAAAGTACAAAGTAAGTACGATGCTTTAGGCAATAGAGTACAAATAAGCAGTAGTTTAGGGGCTAATACCACCATAAACCGTAACAAACTTGGGCAAGTAGAGCATATGTCTGCTTCTGTTTCACAAAATAAAGAAGTAGAAACTAAGGCAAGCTTACCATGGCAAGCTCAGTTTACCTATAACAGTATAGGTATGGAGGTAGAGCGTGCTTTACCTGGCGGTGTGGTTAATAGCATAACGTATGATAGTGCAGGACGACCAGTAAAACAAAAAGTAACGGCCCATAGTAAAGAAACGCGTCATCGTACCTATGCATGGAATGTTAACGATCGTTTATCAAAAATGGTAGACGAATTAACTAATGGTGCAGTAACTTATGGTTATGATGCTTTTAATAATTTGGCAAGTGCCCGTTATGAAAATCAACAATTTGATTACAAACTCCCAGACGAGGTTGGTAATTTATACAGAAGCAAAGGTAAAGGCGATAGAAAATATGGTACCGGAGGCCAGCTACTAGAAGCAGATGGAAACCAATATAAATACGATAAAGAAGGAAATTTAATTACTAAAATAACAAATAAAGGCAACTGGAATTATACTTGGTATGGTAACGGTATGCTTAAAAGTGTTAATGACCCTAAAAACAAAAAAACAGAGTATGAGTATGATGCATTAGGGCGCCGTACAGCAAAAATAAGTATAGAAGGCAACTCTGAGTTTATTACAGAATCGCTTAAAAAAGGAACAATAACACGTTTTGTTTGGGATGGTAATGTACCGCTACACGAATGGCAATACAACCTTAGCGACAGACCAAAATTAGCAGTAGATGAGTTTGGTATGCTTACCGAAAGCGATCCAGAACCTATAAAAAACTTAATTACTTGGGTCTTCGATGAAGGCACATTTAAACCATCGGCTAAAATTACAGAAGAAGACACCTATTCTATTATTACAGATTACTTAGGTACACCGGTAGAAATGTATAATTCTGAAGGAAAAAAAATATGGTCTGTAGAGTATGATATTTACGGAAAAGTTCGTAAACTTGCTATAGGTTCATTGGAAGATTGTCCTTTTAGGTATCAAGGGCAGTATGAGGATGTGGAAACTGGGTTGTATTATAACAGATTTAGGTATTATTCTGCGGATGAAGGTGTTTATATAAGTCAGGATCCGATTGGGCTGGAAGGAAATAACCCAAATCTCTATGCGTATGTGTACGATAGTAATTCTCAATTTGATCCTTTAGGATTAGATTGTCAAGTACACCATATTATACCACAAGCAGTATATAAATTTTTCAAAAAGGATTTGAAGGAAATTAAAGGCTATGTTCAAGCAGCTAGTCATAGAGGTGCAAAAAACAGAAAAAATCTTATCGATTTAGAAACTCCATTTCATGGAAATCACCCTAAATATAATGATTATGTTAAAGGTCGAATTCAAAAGTTAAAAGATGCGGATATACTTGATTTAGATAATGTATCTAACTTACAAAAGGACTTAAGAAGTAAGATAAGTGATGCAAAAGAATCTGGGAAAACATTGAATGAATACTTTGGAGGTTTATTATAAATAATATGTATTATAAAGTAAAAATATCATCAGACCCAAAAATAATTGGTGTCAATAACGGGGTTTATCAAGTTGAAATAAAACCAAAAACTTCATTTGAAGGAAAGATAGAAGAAAAAAAATTTGATGATTATTTCGATAAACCATTAAGTTATTTTAGAAGTAATAAATACAAGCCTATTGATAAAAAAGAGGTTAAGACTATTACTTTTATTCCTTTGAAAAAAGCTAAAGAGACAGATTTTGTTTCCTATAGCCCTAATGTAAATGCTATGTTGGGTTTGTTTTCTGATAATTTGATGACAATAATTTCAGAATTTAAATTACCAAGTTTGATAAAAATAGATGCCTTAATAAAGGGGTTTAAAAAGAAGTATTTTTTTGTGGGTTTACCTATACTTGATATGGGTATTATAGATTTTTCTAATAGTACTTTTTCTGTATTAAAGAGCGGTGAAATTTTAAGTTTAAATAATAAAGAAGAATATATTGAAAAAGTTATTATTAATGATTTGTATCGTTCTAGTAAATTAATGTTAAAAGAAAATATAGATTTTGATATGTTTTATTTACAATCAGAAGGATTGTTTTTCTCTAAAAATTTAATTTCTAAATTGGAAAAAGAAGGAATTACGGGTTTAGAAATAAAGAGTACAAGTTTAGTAATCAAACCCAGCAACTAAGAAATACCCCTCGTGCGGCATATCCGTAACCCACTTGTGCGACATATCCGTAATCTCCTCGTTCGCCATATCCGTAACTCTGGCGCACTCCCCTCGCGCACCATATCCGTAACCCTGGCGCACTTCTGTGAAGTGTGTCTATTTTTTTTTAGTATTTGCAATGCAATTTATTATCTTTAAACAATGTCTCAGAGATATAATGTTATAGATAGTACTGTTCCAACATTTGTGACACTAACAATAATTGATTGGGTAGATTTATTTATTCGACCCCCTCGCGCGACATATCCGTTACTCTGGCTCACTTCTGTGAAGTGTGTCTATTTTTTTTTAGCATTTGCAATGCAATTTATTATCTTTAAACAATGTCTCAGAGATATAAAGTTATAGATAGTACCGTTCCAACATTTGTGACAATAACAATAATTGATTGGGTAGATTTATTTATTCGACCAACCTATTTTAAAACCCTTCGGTTAAAGTACATGCTCTATGGTAATTTGAAATAGGAAAACAATTAGTCTCGCTTTACAAAAGCGCGCCAGGTTCTGTGATTATAGATGTGGCACGAGTGGATATTTACGGAAATATCCGTAATATTGGAGGTAGTAAAACGTTCATACCTTTTAGATATCAGGGGCAGTATGAGGATGTAGAAACAGGGTTGTATTATAATCGATTTAGGTATTATTCGCCTGATAGTGGAACTTATATTTCGCAAGATCCGATTGGATTAGCAGGTAGTAATCAGAATTTTTACGCGTATGTTCCAGATAGTAATAGTTGGATTGATCCATTTGGGTTGGATTGTTCAAGAACTGTAAATGACACCAAAATTTTTGGTAAAGGACAGAAAACCGGCCCTGGTCACGCACTTCTTTCTGAATTATTGGCTAATAAAATGGCAATGTCTGGAAAATTTAAAGAAATTCACTTAAACAGGTCTTATAAGTCAATTACAGGTGTTGCCACAAGTCCAAACAGGTTACCTGATGTTAGTGGTGTAGATTTAAATGGAAAAGTTCACGCTATTGAAATTGCTTCTGATTTAGATATGAGGAGTGCATCAAATTATAACAAACTAACTTCACGAAATCAAGTAGCTCAAAGTCAGTTGCCTAAAAATATGCAAGGAAGTATTACTATTTTGGATAAACCATACGATGCAAGTACCGTTAAATCTGTAATGGACAATTTAATAAATGGAATATAAATGATAAATACGCCAAAATATTTACACCATAAGGTTAAAAAAATTGAAAAATTGACTGGTTATGAAAAAAATAGTTGGTTTGAAAAAAATGATTTAAATTTTAAATTTGTTGTTAATGATATAGAACAATTTAAAATCTCGTTTTATGGTACACAGATTGACGAATATATTGTGAATGAAGATTATAAACCATTGGTTGTTTTTGCTACAGATTTTAATGGACTTGAACATATTTTATTTGATGGAAGATTTCACGGTTTTGAAGGACTTTTAATAGAGGATTTTACAAAAATTGAATTCGATAAAAAAATAGATTACAGTCCTAACAAAGAGTTTGAAGTGTTTTTATGGTTTAATTATAATGTTGATATAAATGACGAATACCCAAATGGTGATACAATAGAATTAGTAAATGGAGAGGTAACAAAAAAAGAAGATGTTAAAGATTTACTATTTGATTCTTTTGGAATAATTTTGAAGGATTCTAACGGAATTTTCTATAACGTTATCGAAATGGAATTGAATTGATATTTCAAATAAAAAAATAAAAAGCAACCGTTATGGTTGTTTTTTGCCCCCGCTGGTGCGAGCGTCTCGCTCGTTCATATACAGTTTGGAATACACAAATAAAACAAAAAACCACAGTCTATAAATTAGGTTGTGGTTTTATATTTTAGGGTTTCCAAAGCTTGGCAACACCTTTATCAATAAGGTAGTCGGATATATTGGTGTTGTTATAGGTTACTTCGGCAATGTAGCGCGCGTATTGGTCTCTATTTTGTTTGGCGGTGGTAATGGTAATGGTAATGGTAGACCCATCAGGGCAAAACTTCCTAGAAACCGCTCTTGCGTGTTTGGCTTGGCGTTCACGGTAGGCAACATTGGTACGCATCTCTGGGGCATCAATACGAGCAAGTCTTATTTTTTGTTTGGTCTGTACATAAAACCCTAAATCTATAATTACCCATAGGGTATCACCGTCTATCCAGTCTATAACTTCCCCCCGCTAGCGCTCGTTTGTAACGAGTGCCGTACCGAGTAAGTTCTACAAAAGCATTAAAAATAAAAGCTATCTATTCATTTAGGTAGCTTTTTGTGTTTTTAAGGTATGAGTAGAAAGTATAAATTTCATAATCCAACAGCGGCATATTCTGTTTCGTTTGCAACAGTATATTGGGTAGATGTATTTACCAGGCCCTCGCGCGCCATATCCGTAACTCTGGCGCACTTCTGTGAAGTGTGTCTAATTTTCTTTAGCATTTGCAATGCAATTTATTATCTTTAAACACTGT
>NZ_SORL01000007.1:0-1081209 GCF_004368925.1 Algibacter lectus | reverse complement strand
GCCCTCGCGCGCCATATCCGTAACTCTGGCGCACTTCTGTGAAGTGTGTCTAATTTTCTTTAGCATTTGCAATGCAATTTATTATCTTTAAACACTGTCTCAGAGATATAAAGTTATAGATAGTACAGTTCCAACATTTGTGACAATAACAATAATTGATTGGGTAGATTTATTTATTCGACCAATCTATTTTAAATCCCTTCGGTTAAAGTACATGTTCTATGGTAATTTGAAATAGGAAAACAATTAGTCACGCTTTACAAAAGCGCGCCAGGTTCTGCGATTATAGATGTGGCACGAGTGGGTAAATAATTCCGAAGCTTCTGCTAATTTCCATAAAAGATTAATTGCCAGATTAAAAGCAGCAAAAACAAAAAAACAAGCAAAAACAATAGTAACACAAATGCACAATAAGCACTTAAAGAAAACACATTAATTTTTTGAATAATTATGGATGAATTACATTTATGGGTAGGTATATTTAGTGGTACAGAAGAAGAATTTCACCAACTATTCGATCTAACCTCCTTTTATAATAGCCAAGAAGGAGAAGACTTCGAACGTTGTGGGTTTTGCAAATATTTGAATAAAAACTCTTATGATAATGATTTCATTGGGCATGTTTATATTGAAAATGATTTACAAAAACTACTAGATGGACTCCCTAGTGATCAATTAACAAAAGATGTATTAAAATATTGCAAAAATAATAAGCTAACTAATCCTAATGCAATGTTATATTATGGAGATGAATGGTTAGATGGCGATTCTTTAGCTAAAGAATTTGAAGGTTTAAAATATATAGGAACTTTTGATTGGGAATAAAGATTTAATAAAAATATAAGACATTGCAACTGCGGTGGTTTTTTTATTGCGATAAATATAAATACACAAAAACACCAACAGTAAAAACCCCTCGCGCGGCATATCCGTAACTCTGGCGCACTTCTGTGAAGTGTGTCTAATTTTCATTAGTATTTGCAATGCAATTTATTATCTTTAAACAATGTCTCAGAGATATAAAGTTATAGATAGTACCGTTCCAACATTTGTTACAATAACAATAATTGATTGGGTAGATTTATTTATTCGACCGACCTATTTTAAAATATTAGATGATTCTCTAAATTATTGTATTTCAAACAAAGGATTAGCGGTACATGCATACGTATATATGAGTAGTCATATACATCTTATTATTAGTTCTCAAGAAAATGAGTTGCAGGACATTATTCGCGATTTTAAAAAACACACCTCTAAGGAATTTATAAAAGCGATAAAAGAACTTCCTGAAAGTAGAAGGGAATGGCTTTTAGCTAAATTTAATTATGCAGCAAAGCGTGTAAAGAAAGGTGTTAGTTATAAGGTTTGGAAAGATGGGTATCATCCCGTAATTTTAGATACTAGCAAAAAAATAGAGCAACGTATAAATTATATACATTATAATCCTGTGGCTTCAGAATTAGTTTATCATGAAAGAGATTGGAAAAATAGTAGCTATGCAGTCTATGAAGGGGACAATCTAGAAACCCCTTCGGTTAAAGTACATGCTCTATGGTAATTTGAAATAGGAAAACAATTAGTCACGCTTTACAAAAGCGCGCCAGGTTCTGCGATTATAGATGTGGCACGAGTGGAGATTATAGAAAAAATAATAATGGGCAGGGCTATGTACAAACAAAGAAAAAAACAAAAATTAAATGTAAATCATAAATAAAAATGGCTAATCTGTTTTTTACAAACACCGCTTTGAAGATGCATATTTTGAATAACGGTGTAACAAAAGAAAAAATTGAAAATGTAATTTCACAAGATTTCAAAGGAAAAGAAGACTTTATTAAATTTTATCTTGCATATGATGGAGTATTTTTTAATGAAGGAGCTGTAGTAAGTATTGAACAGTTTGAAAAGGATGATGAAGATGAATATTATGAATTAGAATTAGAGAGTATTTATAGAATTGACCAAATCCAAAGTATTTGGGAGGCGATAAAAGAACGTTCTGCAGGAGCAAAAAAATTTATGGAAAGTCATATCCCTTTTGCTGGCGATGCTGGAGGGAATGATTTTTTTATAGAAATTCCCACAGGCACAATAAAATATATTTCTTGGGAATACGAGATTGAAGAGGGGCTTATTGGAGTTGCTCATAATTTTAAAGATTTTTGTTTATCGGTAGAACCGTTAAATTAATTTAGCCCGATAGCGCGGATTTGTACCTTAAATCTGTATGTCTTAAAATAAAGTTAGATTTTCATGAAATTGATAATCAGTTTTACAGTTTTTAGACTATTACGATTTAATTTGATCTATTTTGAAACAAGTTTATGCTAATTGTCAATAAGTACCTAATTAAAGCTCATGGTTATTCCATCCCAATGTGTTTGGAATTTAGTGTCCCCCTCGCGCGCCATATCCGTAACTCTGGCGCACTTCTGTGAAGTGTGTCTAATTTTCTTTAGCATTTGCAATGCAATTTATTATCTTTAAACACTGTCTCAGAGATATAAAGTTATAGATAGTACAGTTCCAACATTTGTGACAATAACAATAATTGATTGGGTAGATTTATTTATTCGACCAATCTATTTTAAATCCCTTCGGTTAAAGTACATGTTCTATGGTAATTTGAAATAGGAAAACAATTAGTCACGCTTTACAAAAGCGCGCCAGGTTCTGCGATTATAGATGTGGCACGAGTGGGTAAATAATTCCGAAGCTTCTGCTAATTTCCATAAAAGATTAATTGCCAGATTAAAAGCAGCAAAAACAAAAAAACAAGCAAAAACAATAGTAACACAAATGCACAATAAGCACTTAAAGAAAACACATTAATTTTTTGAATAATTATGGATGAATTACATTTATGGGTAGGTATATTTAGTGGTACAGAAGAAGAATTTCACCAACTATTCGATCTAACCTCCTTTTATAATAGCCAAGAAGGAGAAGACTTCGAACGTTGTGGGTTTTGCAAATATTTGAATAAAAACTCTTATGATAATGATTTCATTGGGCATGTTTATATTGAAAATGATTTACAAAAACTACTAGATGGACTCCCTAGTGATCAATTAACAAAAGATGTATTAAAATATTGCAAAAATAATAAGCTAACTAATCCTAATGCAATGTTATATTATGGAGATGAATGGTTAGATGGCGATTCTTTAGCTAAAGAATTTGAAGGTTTAAAATATATAGGAACTTTTGATTGGGAATAAAGATTTAATAAAAATATAAGACATTGCAACTGCGGTGGTTTTTTTATTGCGATAAATATAAATACACAAAAACACCAACAGTAAAAACCCCTCGCGCGGCATATCCGTAACTCTGGCGCACTTCTGTGAAGTGTGTCTGTTTTTTTTTAGTATTTGCAATGCAATTTATTATATTTAAACAATGTCTTAGAGATATAAAGTTATAGATAGTACTGTTCCAACATTTGTGACAATAACAATAATTGATTGGGTAGATTAATTTATTCGACCAACCTATTTTAAAATCCTTCGGTTAAAGTACATGCTCTATGGTAATTTGAAATAGGAAAACAATTAGTCACGCTTTACAAAAGCGCCCCAGGTTCTGTGATTATAGATGTGGCACGAGTGGTCATCAAGCTTTAGATGATTTAGCTAATGGTACGCGGAAAGATTTGAGAGATGGAAAAGTTAAACTACATTGTAACGGATAGAAAATGAAATATTATAAGTTAACAGATTATTATCCTAGAGATGTTTTTTTCTCGTTTAGTGATAAAAATAGTATTCAAAAAAGTAATTTAGAAATAGGCTTAAATTCTTCTTCGAAGGATAAATTAATTTATACAGTAGATAAGTTTGATAGTTATGTTGGTGAGTATGATATATTGCCTACAATAGGAGCTCCTTTAGTAAGTTTAAAGTTAAAACAAATAATAGAAAAATTTAATATTGAAGACTGTCAATTTATCCCTGCGATTATCGAAGACACTTCATCTGGTAAGATTAACGAATATTTCTTTGCAATGAATATTCTAAATAGTGTAGAGTGTTTAGATAAAGAAAAATCTGAAATTAAGCCACTAATGAAGTCTTTTCCTAATGGACCCATAAAAATAAATAATTTATTTTTTAAAAGCGATAAATTAAAAGATCACTGTATTGTGCGAATGTTAGAGTCAAAATCTATAATAGTAGTAAATTTTACATTATTAGAAAAATGTAAAGAATTTAGAGTGAAAGGAACACAATTTGTGAAAGAAGGAAATCAATTATCTCCTTCTTTTGTAGATTATAACTAGTGACCCCTGATGTCGCTAGTATGTCCGAGTAAGGCTACCGCTAGTTTTTAACTAGTGGCGAATTAGAGTAAGAAATACAAATGATAAAGTAAAACCATAGCGACAGCTGTGGTTTTTTTATTGCGCAAAAGCTTGTTTGGTTTTAAAGTTTTGCAATGCCATATCAATCATTTTAAAAACAAAGTTTTTGTTTTCATCAGACAAGGCAGAGATATTCTCTAAACGTTTGGTTGTTTCCCCTCGCGCATCATATCCGTAACTCTGGGCGCACTTCTGTGAAGTGTGTCTAATTTTCTTTAGCATTTGCAATGCAATTTATTATCTTTAAACAATGTCTCAGAGATATAAACTTATAGATAGTACTGTTCCAACATTTGTGACAATAACAATAATTGATTGGGTAGATTTATTTATTCGACCAACCTATTTTAAAACCTTTCGGTTAAAGTACATGCTCTATGGTAATTTGAAATAGGAAAACAATTAGTCACGCTTTACAAAAGCGCGCCAAGTTCTGTGATTATAGATGTGGCACGAGTGGTATGACACAAAAGGAGTTTAATGATTTTGTAAACGACCCTGACAAATTTCAAATAGAAGATCCTCATGAAAATATGAGTCATAAACACGAAAAACAAAAATCAAAGAAAAAACTAAAATGCCATTAAATATGAGTATTGATGAAGATAAATTAATTAAAGCTTTAGTTCAAGATGATTTTACTCAAATTGAAAAGTTAATTACAGAATATGGTGTAAACGCAACAGATTCATTTGGAAGAAGCTTTTTAATAAATTGTGTTATTAAAAACAAATACAATTTTGTAAAAAAACTTTTAGAATATGATAATATAGATGTTAATATACAGGATGAAAATGGGTTTACAGCTATACATTTTGCTATTGAAGAAGGTTATCCTAAAATTTTAAAAGAAATTCTTTCTACAAAAGGAGTAAATATTAATCTTAAAGATAAATTCGGAAATACTCCATTATGGAGAGCGGTTCATAATAAACCTGAAGAAAAAGAATCTATTTGGATGTTAATCAAAAATAAAGCAAATGTAAATATCGAGAATGAATATGGGATTTCTGCCTTAAAAATAATGCAGGAAGATGACGAAGACGGTCAGTATAGTTATAAAGATATTTTTGAATACATAAAAGAAGAATAGTTCAGATTTGTAATCTTTTCATAAAATAAGAGCCTCAATATAACAATTGTGGTTTTTTATGCTCAAAGACTTCGTTTTTAGAGCCTTTTCAAAAAACTTATTAACTCTCCTCTCGCGACATATCCGTAACTCTGGCGCACTTCTGTGAAGTGTGTCTAATTTTCTTTAGCATTTGCAATGCAAATTATTATCTTTAAACAATGTCTCAGAGATATAAAGTTATAGATAGTACAGTTCCAACATTTGTGACAATAACAATAATTGATTGGGTAGATTTATTTATTAAACCAACCTATTTTAAAAACCTTCGGTTAAAGTACATGCTCTATGGTAATTTGAAATAGGAAAACAATTAGTCACGCTTTACAAAAGCGCGCCAGGTTCTGGGATTATAGATGTGGCACGAGTGGGTAAAAAACAAGTGTAAGTTGTAAATAAAATAAGACACCAAATATGTCATATATAAATATAGTCATGCCATTAACTGATTTTATTCCTTTTATTCAGGAGGTTTTAGAGAAAAACAATGGATCTATTTATGCAGAAAAAAGAAACAGTGATAAAACTGTTTCTAAATTTAAGGTCAATTCTATTAATGACATAGAGAATAACAGAGAAGTTAATCCCCTCGCGCGACATATCCGTAACTCTGGCGCACTTCTGTGAAGTGTGTCTAATTTTCTTTAGCATTTGCAATGCAATTTGATATATTTAAACTCTGTCTCAGAGATATAAAGTTATAGATAGCACTGTTCCAACATTTGTGACAATAATAATAATTGATTGGGTAGATTTATTTATTCGTCCAACCTATTTTAAAACCCTTCGGTTAAAGTACATGCTCTATGGTAATTTGAAATAGGAAAACAATTAGTCACGCTTTACAAAAGCGCACCAGGTTCTGCGATTATAGATGTGGCACGAGTGGGTTATATTTTACAAATACCAAAACAAAATGGTGCAATCCCTGAAGAAGTTCTAAAATATGCTAAAAAGAAAAAAGTTATAATTGATGAAATTAAAGATGTAACCATGGATGCATTAAAATGGTGGTAATATTATGGAATTAAAATACATATTAATGGGCTGGAATGATGCCTACGGAGAAATTCAGGATAAAGAAGACACATTAGATTTTTATAGAAATTCTTATGAAGATGAAATAGAAAAAGAAATATTAGAAGAAGCATTATCTTCTTTAGAAAATTGGTCAAAATACGCCTATAAAAATAAATTATTATTTCATATAACAGCATTAATTAAAGATAATGACCAGCCTTATGCAGATATTTTATTTAATGATGGAAATGTGATTATTAATTTTATAGATGAGTTTAATAGAATATATCTTTCATATACTTTTGGAGGTAACCATCATCCAAAAAAGCTGTTTTTAGAAAGTTTATACTATTTCATTTATTCTGATGATAAAGAGTTTTATGCTTGTAGCAAGAGTATTAAAGATGTTCAATATATTTTTACACCCGAAGGGAAATTAACTGTTTGGAATCGCTATATAGAAGATGGTAAATTGTATGAGGATGTTAAAGAGGCGACAAAAGCTGTTAATGTAAATAATAATTGGGAATTATATCCAAAATTAGATCAATATGATAGTGTTTCGCGCTTAAAAAGGTGGGGAGAAGATGAGTTAACATTACCATGGAACAAGAATAATACATTATGATACACAAGCCCTCTCGCGCACCATATCCGTAACTCTGGCGCACTTCTGTGAAGTGTGTCTAATTTTTTTTAGCATTTGCAATGCAATTTATTATATTTAAACACTGTCTGAGAGATATAAAGTTATAGATAGTACAGTTCCAACATTTGTGACAATAACAATAATTGATTGGGTAGATTTATTTATTCGACCAACCTATTTTAAAACCCTTCGGTTAAAGTACATGCTCTATGGTAATTTGAAATAGGAAAACAATTAGTCACGCTTTACAAAAGCGCTCAAGGTTCTGCGATTATAGATGTGGCACGAGTGGGGGATAAGAAATTCGGTCATTTATTTGATCCGCCTTTATAATAAATATTGAAATGGAAAACTATATAAAAATACAACCCGAAGTAATTTCTGGTCTTGGTGAAAAAACTACGTTTAAAGAGTTTGAACCTCCCTTTAAGACAATTTTAAATTTACATATCGATCTTGAAGATTGGCTTGGTGATGATTTAATGGAATGTTATCCGGCATTTATTATTACTGAAAAATTAAAAAAAGGATTAGAAATTAGTGATTTTTCAGGATTTAAATTTTCAGAAATGGAGGTTTCTAAAGCAGAATATTTTGAAGATAATTATCAATTAGAAAAACCTGTACCCATCTTTTTTTGGCTACAAGTTATCGGACAAGAATTTGCAGATGATATTTTACTTAATGATAAGAAGGAACTTTATCTTAAACCTAAATTACTTAAATATTTACAAGGAAAATTTAATGTAAATTATTTACAAGTAGAACCGCAAAGGAATGAGTTTGATGACTTATTGGACAACATGTTATTAGAAAGCTAGTTGATAGAAAAATCGCACCGCTAACGCGAGAATCTTTCTGTTGAGAAAAAGAGCATAGTAATTAGAATCCTCACTAGTGCTAGTTCGTAACAAGTACCATCCCAATAAAGTTTCACTTAAAAAATTTAAACAATAAAAGCTATCTATTCATTTAGGTAGCTTTTTGTATTTTTAAATTATGCGTAGAAAGTATAAATTTCATAATCCAACAGCGGCATGTTTTGTTTCGTTTGCAACAGTATATTGGTTAGATACAGAGTAATACATCGTTTAAGTTTTCTGTAAAAACGGAATAGATTAAAAGAATAATGTTGATTTAAAGTATTCCGTTGGAAGTAAAAACACGATTTTGGTTAGTTATTTCTTGTCTTAAAAAAGACAAATTAGCTTAATCTATAAAAAGTTATATCTTCATGGAGTTAACGGGTTTATATTAACTAATTTATTTAGAGCATACGTTTGTTGTTAGGGCAGAACAATAATATAAGTTTTAAAACAGACAGTAAATATCGAAAACCTCCTACAATACTAAAAAGTGATAATTGGATGTATAATTATTTTTTTTTAATTAACCATTTATTTAAATAAACAATACCTTAGTTCCTGCTTATATTTTAAATAAATGAAAAATATTAATTTAAATAATTATTTTATTCTATTTGCTTTATTGATTATTACTGGTTGTAAAAACGAGGAGTCATTAAAGCACAAAATTGGTTTTTCTCAATGTATTAGTAAGGATGATTGGAGAAAAGCTATGGATCATGAAATGGAAGTTGAAGCTTCATTATATGAGGACATTGATTTAACAATTTTTCAGGGCAATGAAAATGTAGAACTTCAAAAATCCCAAATTGAATTCATGATAGATAATGAGTTTGATGTTATAATCGTTTCCCCGTTAAGACCAGAACCATTGGTTTCTGTAATTGAAAAAGCTTATGATAAAGGGATTCCGGTTATTATTATGGATCGAAAAATTAATTCACAAAAATTTACAGCTTTCATTGGAGCCAATAATCTCGATGTAGGGCGTAATGCTGCTAATTATATAGCTTCTTTAAATGAAAAACCATCCAAAATTCTTGAAATTAGAGGAAGTGATAATTCTTCACCTGTTATCGAGAGACATTTAGGATTTCATGAAATTATATATAATGAACCCAATAGTAAGGTTGAGTATAGAATTAATGATGAAGATATTGAACAAAGGGTACCTCAAATTTTAGATTCGCTACATGTTAAACCTATTAATTTTGTGTATGCTTTTAATGATGATATTGCGTATAGAACCTGGAAAATTGCAAAATCTAAAGGCCTTGAAGAGTCTATTAAGTTTATTGGTGTAGATGGCTTAAATGGTGCAAATAATGGAATTCAATTAGTGCAAAATGGTATACTAGCTGCAACTATATTATATCCAACGGGTGGAGACGAAGCTATAAAAATAGCTATGAAGATTTTACGAAAAGAAAACGTTTCTAAAAACAACATATTAAACACCACGGTAATTGATTATAGAAATGCTGAGATTATGAAAAATCAGTATGATAAAATTAATAAGCATCAAAATGAAATAGAAGAACAACAAGAAAAAATAACACAGCAAGAGGAAACATATTCAACTCAAAAGAACATACTAAAAGTGCTTTTAGGATTGTTAATTACAAGTTTACTTTTAGCTATCTACAGTGTATATTCAGCAAATAATATTAAAAAGAAAAAGCGTGAGTTAGAAATTCAAAATAAAAAAATAACGACGCAGCGTAATCAAATCAAGAAATTTGCCGAAGAAGTAAAGGTTAGTAACGATGCTAAAACGAATTTCTTTACAGGATTATCGCATGAATTTAAAACACCAATAACACTTATTTTATCTTCAATTGAATCTTTAAGTGAAGATAATGCCATTAAGGATAATAAACTTTTAAGGGAAGTTGGTTTAATTTACAATAACTCTAAACGATTATTAAGGTTAATAAATCAACTTCTAGATTTTAGAAAAATTGAAGACCGAAAATTTATATTAAAAGCCTCGGAAACTAATATTTATGAGTTTTCAACCGGAATTTTTAAAGATTTTGAACGTGAAGCACAAAAAAGAAATATCGAATTCTTAATTAACACCAACGATGAAAATTTAAAAATTTATATAGATAGAAATTTAATGGATAAAGTCTACTTCAATTTACTATCCAATGCCTTTAAGTTTACACCAAATAATGGTAGTGTACATATTAATATTTTAAATGAAGTTGATAGCAATTTTGTTAAAATCAATTTTAAGGATAGCGGAATTGGAATACCTAAAAAAGATCTAGATAATGTTTTTCAAGCCTTCTTTCAGGCATCCAACAACAATAAAGTAAGTTCTGGTATTGGTTTACATTTATCAAAAGAGTTTGTGGAAATGCATAAAGGAACCATAGATGTATCAAGCAAACATGGTACAGAATTTACCCTAACACTTTACAAAGGAAATGCGCATTTAAGTTCTGATGAGATTATTTACGAACCCGATTTAATAGATAATTCTGTATTAAATTTTAATACAGATTTTGAAGAAAACGAGTTTGTTGAGGTTGGTGTAGTTCGTGATGAAGAGCATTACTCTATTCTTATTATTGAAGATAATTCAGATTTAATTAAATATTTAAGAAATAAATTGATTGGCGAATATGACGTACATGTCTCCGATGGAACTGATGGTATTGAAAAAGCTTATGAAATAGTGCCCGACATTATTATTTGCGATATTAATTTACCAGATAAAACAGGTTTTGAAATATGCGAAATTTTAAAGAAGGACTTAAGAACTTCTCATATTCCAACAATTATGCTAACTGCTTTAAATAATAAAGAATCTTATTTAAAAGGTTTGGAATCGGGCGCAGATTTATATTTAACCAAGCCGTTTAGTTTTGCTGTTCTTCAGCAATCCATAAAAACCATGATTTATAATAGGGAAAAACTTCGTTATTATTTTATAAACAACATTCACAAAATAAATACGGATAATAGTTTTGGCTCGATAGAACAGGATTTTTTATCTAAAATAAATGAAATAATAAACGAGAATTTAGATAATTCTAAATTTTCGGTTGAAAACTTAGCTACTGCTCTAAACATATCCAGAGTACAACTATACCGAAAAACCAAAGCTATTTTAGGTGTTTCAATTAGCGATTATATTCAAAATATACGCTTAGAAAAGGCAAAAACACTTTTGAAAGAAACCAAATTAACAATCTCTGAGATTGCATATGCTACTGGCTTTTCTTCTCCTAATTACTTTTCTACTAGTTTTAAGAACAAGTTTGATAATTCACCTAAAGCATACAGAGCGTCTTAAGCCTGCCTTTACTTTATGTTTTCTTTAGTTACCAATTCTTGTTTTGCTAAAATAAGGGGTGTTTTTTTATGAACACTATTTTTTTAGTGGTAGTTATTAATGGTATTCTTATTTTGAGGTGGGTTTTTTTATTGAATTCGCATGTTAATAACATATAATAAGGTATCAATTTTGAAATAATGGTGTAACAATTTTAGAGATTAGTTTTTTATAATTTAAAAATTAAAGGGTTTAATCTTTTTTAAATCAGGTGTTTACACTGTATTTAAGTTCAACTGAACAATTTCAATATATATTGATACATATGTAACACATCAAAAAAGGCTTTCAGTATAACTTGCAAACACTAAAACTAACTAAACACCACCACACATATGAATAAGAAGATACTAATATGGTCTGTTACAGCTGCCTTAGCTGGCTTCCTTTTTGGATTTGATACAGTAGTTATCTCGGGCGCAGAAAAGCGACTACAATTATTATGGGGTTCTTCAGATATGTTCCATGGTGTTGTAGTAATAGGTATGGCACTTTGGGGAACTGTAATTGGTGCTTTTTTTGGTGGTATTCCTACTAATAAATTAGGACGTAAAAATACTTTAGTATGGATAGGTGTTTTATATACAATATCCGCTATCGGTTCTGCCTTAGCTAACGATCCTATAATTTTTGCCGTTTTTAGATTTATAGGTGGTTTAGGTGTTGGAGCATCTACAATTGCAGCTCCAGCTTACATATCAGAAATAGCTCCGGCTAAAGACCGTGGCAAATTGGTTGGCTTATATCAATTTAATATAGTTTTTGGTATTCTTGTCGCTTTCCTATCTAACTACCTGCTAAATAATATAGGAGAAAACGCTTGGAGATGGATGGTAGGTGTAGAGGCTATTCCTGCGGCTATATATACACTTTTTGTATTAACGGTTCCTAAAAGCCCAAGGTGGTTGCTAACTAAATTAAGAAATGCCGAAGCAGTAAATGTTCTTAAAATTATTAATCCAGATCAAGATCCAGAAAAGTTGATGATGGAGATTAAGGATGAAATGGAAAATACTGTTCCAAATGAAAACATTTTTTTAAAGAAATATAGATTCCCATTAACCCTCGCATTTTTAATAGCCTTTTTTAATCAATTATCAGGAATTAACGCATTGCTTTATTATGCACCTAGAATATTGGCAGAGGCAGGTTTAGAGGAAAGTTCAGCCCTTTTAAGTAGTATAGGCGTAGGTGTAACCAACTTGCTATTTACACTTTTGGGTATTTATTTAATTGATAGATTAGGACGTAAGCAACTTATGTATATATGTTCTTTTGGTTATATTATTTCATTAAGTTTGGTTTCAGCTGCTTTCTTTTTTAGTTGGGAAGGTAGTGCAATGCCCATATTTTTGTTCATGTTTATAGCGGCACATGCTATTGGTCAAGGCACAGTAATATGGGTATTTATTTCTGAAATTTTCCCTAATCATTTAAGAAGCTCTGGTCAATCATTTGGTAGCTCGGTGCATTGGGTATTAGCCGCTATAGTTCCGTCTTTAGTTCCTGTGTTATTCTCTACAATTGGGGCGGGTATGGTTTTTCTATTCTTTGCAATTATGATGGGGTGCCAGTTGCTATTTGTAATTTTTATGATGCCGGAAACCAAAGGAGTAAGCTTAGAAGAATTGAGTAAAAAACTAATTAAGTAAGATATATAATATGAAAACAGTAAGAAAAGCAAATCTAGTTTTAATGTTTTTGGCTTTAACCTTCATTATTGGATGTAAAGGTAAAAGTGAAACCAATCAAAAGGTTGATGAATTAATCATTGTAAACTATTCAGAAGAAGATCTTTATCGCCCTAATTTTCATTTTACTCCAAAAAAAGCTTGGATGAATGATCCTAACGGCATGTTCTATTATAATGGTTATTACCACTTATACTTTCAGTACCACCCAGATAGTAATGTTTGGGGACCAATGCATTGGGGGCACGCAATAAGTACAGATATGATTTCATGGACGGAACAGCCCATAGCTATTTACCCAGATGAATTAGGGACTATTTTTTCTGGGAGCGCCGTGGTGGATATTAGTAATAGTTCTGGTTTGGGAGAAGTAAGTAAAGCAATACCAATTGTAGCTATATATACCAGTTCAAAAAAGTTAGAGGGAAATGATAACTGGAAGCAAACTCAAAGTGTTGCATTTAGCAATGACGAAGGCAAAACCTTTACTAAATATGAAAACAATCCGGTTATAGATAACGATAAAATAAAAGATTTTAGAGACCCAAAAGTTACTTGGGATGATGACAGAAATAAATGGATAATGTCTCTTGCTGCTGGCGATAAAATTATGTTTTACGAATCTAAAAACTTGAAAGACTGGAATTTACTTTCAGAATTTGGACAAGGTATTGGTGGTCATGGTGGTGTGTGGGAATGTCCAGACTTATTTAAACTACCTGTTATTGGAACCAATGAATCTAAATGGGTGCTTTTTGTAAGTATTAATCCTGGTGGGCCAAATGGAGGTAGTGCTACCCAATATTTCATTGGAGATTTTGATGGAACTACATTTACCATGGACAAACAATTTGAAACAGCACTAAATGAAAAACATGACTATTGGATAGATTTTGGTAGAGATAATTATGCAGGGGTAACATGGTCTAATGCTACAAGAAAAAACGGTGGTAAACTTATGCTAGGGTGGATGTCTAATTGGGATTACGCTCAAAAAGTACCAACCGAAAATTGGAGAAGTGCTATGACTATAGCTAGAGAAGTACAACTTCAAAAAAACGAAAATGGCTATAGATTAATATCAAACCCTGTAAAAGAGCTAGCTAACTATAGAGGCAGAAAATATAAAAAAGAAAATATTGTCATTAAAGATGATACAAAAATTATAGATGCTGAATCCATTGATTTGGCTAAAACAGAAATTCAATTTAATATTTCAAACTTAGAAGAAACTACATACACATTTAAACTTTCTAACCATAATGGAGAGGAATTGTTATTTGGTTATGATAACATTAAAAAAGAGTTTTTTATAAATCGAAAAAAATCAGGAAAAACCAGCTTTTCTGAAAAATTCGCTAATAAAATTACTTTGGCAGGAAGAACTTCTACTAATGATAATTTATCAGGAACTATTTTATTAGATAAAACTTCAATTGAGTTATTTTATGATAATGGTGAAACCGTAATGACAGAAATTTTCTTTCCAAACACACCATATACTAAATTAAGTATTGAAAGCAAAAATCAAGAATTTATTCTAGATAACATTGAAGTGCATGAATTAAACTTTAACTAAACCAAGTATTAACTAAATTAAATTATGATGAAATTAAAACAACTATTTTTTACTCCCGTATTTGCTTTAATGAGCTTATGGGTACAAGCGCAGGTTACAGGTACTGTGACCTCGCTGGAAGATGGTATGCCTATGCCAGGTGTATCTATAATTGTAAGTGGTACAACTCAAGGTGCGGCCACAGATTTTGATGGAAACTATGTTTTGGACAATATTGATTCAAATGCAACATTAGTTTTTAGTTACGTTGGGTATAAAACTCAAGAAATTCAAATTAACGGGCGTTCTGTAATTAATGTAGTGCTTACAGAAGATGCAGCTTCACTAGACGAAATTATTGTTACCGGATATGCAAGAGAAAGAAAGGTAGACGTAACAGGGGCTATTACCGTTGTAGAACTTGGGCCTACGGAGGGTGTAAGTATGAGTTCTGGTAGTGCTGTTCAGGGGTTGCAAGGTAGAGTTCCGGGGGTGTTTATAGAAAAATCTGGAGATCCTACAGGAGCTAGTAGTAATATTTTAATTCGTGGTGCTACAACACTAGGTAATAATAACCCTTTATTTGTTATTGATGGAGTTCCAACAGTTAGGCAAGATGTGTTTTCTAGTATTAATCCTAGTGCTATAGAGTCTGTTCAAGTGCTAAAGGATGCCTCGGCATCTTCTCTTTATGGTGCTCGTGCTGGTAATGGGGTAATTATTGTTACTACTAAAAACAGTTCAAAAGCTGCTGGTGGTGAAAAATTTAAAGTAAGCATTAACTCAAATATTTCGGTGCTTTCTGAGAAGAAACAACGTTATGATATGCTTAATGCGCAGCAAAGAGGGCAAGCATTATGGCAAGCTTCGGTAAATGATGGCTCAGACCCAAATAGTGGTTATGGTGAAATTTACAACTTTGACTGGAATGGCGATTTTAACAACCCTGTTCTAAATGGAGTAACTGTACAACCATTTGTAGGAGGTGATACTAGCGTACCTGCTGGCGATACAGATTGGCAAGATGAAACTTATAAAACGGGTTATGTTTATAACAATGAAATATCTGTTTCTGGTGGTACTGATAATTCTTTTCACTTACTTAATATTGGACATTTAAGAAATACAGGGATTCTGAAATATACAGGTTATGAAAGAATTTCTGCAAAATTAAATTCTAATTTTCATTTATTTGATAATAGATTAAGAGTAGGTGTTAATACACAAATATTCACGTCTGATGAAACCTTGGCTTCTACAGATGTTGGTAGTGCGCCAACACCAGGTTTAGCGATTACTTTAGCTCCAACTTTACCAGTTTATGATGCTAATGGCGATTTTGCTGGTCCTATAGGTTCTGGGTATTCAGATAGAAATAACCCTGTTTTAATGCAATATTTAAACCGTTGGGATAATACCGATAGAACAACTTTCTTTGGTAATATATGGGGTGAATTCGATATCATTGAAAACTTAACTTTTAGAACAAGTTTAGGTCTAGATTATAGCGATTTTAACAGAAGAGATATTGAGACTAAAGTTAATAACGGATTTATTACAAGAGGTAATAATAGGCTAATACATGGCAATAGTAAATTCACAAGTTTAGTGTTTACAAATACATTAAGCTACCAATTAGAGCTTAACGAAAAACATAAAATTGGTGTTCTATTAGGAACTGAATCTATATCTGATGATTCTCAAAACTTTACAGCTCAAGCAGATGGTTTTGCAGTTGAAAATGAATCTTTCTTTCAGTTAGATGCTGCAACTGGAGCGAGAACCAATACAGGTTCTTCTACAGGAAGTCGTTTGCTATCTCAGTTCGGAAAAATTAATTATGGTTATGAGGATAGGTATTTAGCATCTTTTACCTTACGTCGTGATGGGTCTTCTAGATTTGGTGCAGAAAATAGATATGGTATTTTTCCAGCTGCAACAGTAGGTTGGAGAATTAGTAATGAAGAGTTTTGGAATGATAATGAAATTGTAAACTCATTAAAGTTTAGAGCAGGATATGGAGAAGTAGGAAACCAAACTATTGGAGATGTAGCACGTTTTGGATTATTTGAATCTAGATATGGTGCAAATCAATTACAAGCAACAGGAGATGATTTCTTTTTTAATACCTTTTATAATGTAGGTACTGCTTACGATTTAAATGGAAATAATACAGGTAATTTACCTTCTGGATTTGTTTCTATTCAAGCTGCAAATGCTGGTTTAAAATGGGAGACTACAAAGGAGATTAACCTTGGTTTAGATTTTACATTATTTAATAATAATGTTGTTGGGTCTTTTGATTATTTCACAAGAGAAACTTCAGATATTTTAACGATACCACCAATTGCATCAGCAGTAGGTGAAGGTCAATTAAGAACTTTAAACGGTGCAACTACTCAAGTAAAAGGTTGGGAATTGTCTTTAGGATATTCTAAAACATTAGATAATGGTTTATCATTTACAGTTGCTACCAACTTTGGAGCATTTAAAGATGAGATTACCGAATTACCAGCAGAAGTAGTTTCTGCATTCCCTGGAACAGTTGATAATTCTATAATTGGTCATTCGCAATTTTCAATTTATGGATATAAATCAGACGGATTATTTCAAAGTCAAGCCGATGTAGATAATAGCCCAACACAAGTTCCAGCAGGAAGACCAGGAGGAATTAAATTTAAGGATTTAGATGGTAATGGAAGCGTAGGTGTAGAGGATAGAGATTTCCTTGGAACTACTTTGCCAGACCTAGAGTATGGTATTAGAATTGATATGGCATATAAAGATTTCGACGTGTCATTATTTGGTTCTGGTGTAGCAGGAAGAATTGGTCAAGATCCTTATATTTTCTGGAATAATTTTGTGCAAGGTAGAGAAAACGCAGGTCTTGGTGTGTTAGATGCATGGTCGCCAACCAATACAGGTTCAAGTATTCCTTCTTTAACATTAGCAAATAACGATACAAGAACTTCTGATTATTTATTTAGAAACAACTCTTATTTTAAATTAAGAAACCTTCAATTTGGATATTCTCTTCCTGAAGAATTAGCAAATAAATTAGGAGGAATGACTAGCTGCAGAGTTTACTTCCAAGGAGAGAATTTATTTTGGATTACTCCAAGTGATTATATAGGTGCCGATCCGGAGCGTACGGATGTGAATAGAATTCCAGTACCTACAACGCTTTCATTAGGACTTAATATTAACTTTTAAAAAATGCGAAACATGAAAAAATATATAAAAACAATATGTACAGGAATTATGGCAACATTGGTGTTGTTTGCTTGTTCCGATGATTTTTTAGAATACGAACCAGAAGGTGTTTTATCTAATGAAAATGTAGCAACTGCCGAAAATGCCGAAGCCTTAGTGGTGGCAGCATATGCTGGAATTGCTAATGATGATATGGTTGGGCCATTAACTAGTATGTGGGTGTATGGTAGTGTACGTTCAGATGATGCATATAAAGGCGGCGGTGGTCGTGGAGATGTAGATGTTGTAGATAGATACGAGCAATATAACTTAACTATTGCTGATGACCCGTTAGATTGGATGGCTCCAAGAACGTGGACAAACTATTACGCTGCTATTTCAAGAGCTAATTTTGCTTTAGATGTAATCAATCAGATTCCAGATGCCGATTATTCAGATAAAACTATTAGACAAGCAGAACTTAGGTTTTTAAGAGCGCATTCGCATTTTGTTTTAAAAACATTGTTTAAAAAAGTCCCTTACATAACAGAGGGTTTAACGCAAGAAGAAATTTTAGAAATTGATAACCGTTTGGATAATGATGCTTTATGGAATACTATAGCAGACGATTTCTTATTTGCATATAATAATTTACCTCAATCACAGGATCAGGTAGGTAGAGCAGACAAAAATGCAGCTGCGGCATATTTAGCTAAATTACGCTTGTATCAAGCTTACGAGCAAAATGATACACACCAAGTTACTAATATTAACATGTCTCGTTTACAAGAAGTTGTAGATTATGCAGATGATGTTACTGGTGCTTTAGAGGCAGATTACGGTAATAATTATTTGGATGGTTTTGATAATGGTTTAGAATCTATTTGGGCAGCACAATTTTCAATAAACGATGGTACAACCGTTGGTAGAGTTAGTTTTGTAACAGGATTAAACTCACCGCACGGAACAGGTTTATATGGATGTTGTGGTTTTCACTTAGCAAGTCATAATATGGTAAATGCGTTTAAAACAGATGCATCAGGGTTGCCATTATTAGATACATTTAATGATAGTAATATATTTGATGTAGTTGATGGTAATGGAGAAACTCCTTTAGCTTCAGGAATTACTTTGGATCCAAGAATTGATCATACTGTTGGAATACCTGGTCGTCCATTTAAATATCGAAATACAGTTAATGAGGCTGGTGATATGATTTATAATTTTAGTTGGGCTAGAGATCCAGGCGTGTATGGCTATTTTGGAAACATGAAGGAGCAACAAGCTCCAGATTGCTCATGTTATGTTAAAGAAGGGCCATTTGTAGGAACTTCTAAAAACATTGAGTTTATTAGATATGCCGATGTCCTTTTGTTTAAGGCAGAAGCTTTAATACAAATGAATCAAGTAGATGATGGCATTGGATTAATTAATGAAGTCAGACGACGTGCAGCAGCAAGTACACAAAGACAGTTAGATGCAGGAGCATCTGATATTTATAACATTGGTGAGTATCCAATGGGAATGTCTAAAGAAGAAGGTCTTAAAGCCTTAATGTTTGAAAGACGTTTAGAGTTTGGTATGGAAGGACCAAGATTTTTCGACTTAGTACGTTGGGGAATTGCTGAGCCTGTACTTAACGCTTATTTAGATGTTGAAAAAACTAGAAAAGATTTTCTTTCTAGCGCAAAATTTACGGCAGGAAGAGATGAATACTATCCTATTCCTCAAAGAGAAATTGATTTCACCGGAGGTTTATATGAGCAAAACCCTGGGTATTAATTAAAGTATTTATTTAGTAGTTTGAGTTAGTTTTTAAATTCCAGAAGAGCCTCGTATTTTTTAGGTTCTTCTGGAATTATTTAGTATGTCTTGTTCTGAAACGGCTAGAGGTTAAAATAGGTTTTACGCTGCTATTTTGCGTGAACCATGCTAACAAAGGTTTGATTGAGAAAGAATTCATCTTTTAAGATGTCGTTTAGACGTTACTCATGGAATATTCGTAATAATGATTTTTTTGTCATATTAGTGTTAATCTTTTTTCCTTTTAAGAATTTGAGTATATACATTGCTATAATATTGTATTCCTTTTTCAGAATGATGTAAGTGTCCTTCTAATATATATACTATTACTCAAATCTTAGCTTACTATTTTTATGGAATACATATCTATGATCAAGACTAATTAACAAAAAAAATTAACGGTTTGATAAGCAAACTGTCGATTACGCCATTAAAAAAGTATTTAATAGAAGAGAGAAGTATTAATAAAGATTTCTTTACTAAAGAAACCTGTAGATTTAATCTTGATTCTTTCAATGACCTCTGTAACAACAGTGTTTTATCTGGTAATTTTTATTATTCTAAGGAATTAGTATAATCGTTATAGCAATTTAATAGAATTCGATTTAAATTGATCCTATTTGTAGTTAAGTTAAAAAAACCGCCAAATGTTTTAGCAAAAAAAAAAGTCAAGAATAAAATTCTTGACTTTCCCTTTGTTTACCTGTAGCGAGAATGGGGCACGATCCCATGACCTCCGAGTTATGAATTTTCGTACAAGAAAATTTCATAAAACTAAATAATTGATTATCAATTATTTAAAAACTACCATATTTTAAATCGTGTTCCAAAACGTGTTCAGTTTTGTGTTCACTATTATTAGTAATAATTTGAACAATAAAATTAGATTTTAAGATTGAAATAGACAAGGTTTTTTGTGTTTTTTTTACTTTAAATTTTAGTATTGAAGCTATCGTGTAAGAAAGTAATAAGTCTATTTTATACTGCTACGTTTACTTATTATTCTAATTGAATAATTTCATAAAATGGCAAAGTCCCATAATGTAAACTATATTATATATAATTGTTAAAAAAATGATAATTCTTTGATATTGAAGCTTTTTTATTGAAAACAAACATCTAAATGCAATGCGTGCATCGTATATTTATGACAAGAAAAAGAAATGCGCCATGAAAACATTAAAAGAATTAAAAAACAGATTAGAGAAGCTTAATTTTGGAAGATTATTAAATTCTGAAAAGAGTAAAAAGAACGAGCCAAGAACTTTAATTACAGCATCAACTTTTGATGATGAAGATTTGTTTATGTTTATCTAAAATATAGCTTTCTGACTGTTTATTAAAAAATGCTGATTTAGTTCGGCGGGAAGTTTTATGTTTATTTTTTAATAACATTTTAATCTTCAAGTTTTTCAGAATCTAAAATTGAGTTTTCTTCCCATAAAAATACCTTCAAAATAGTTTCTAACGCTAGGGGACTGTTCAAAATCCGCAAGGATTTCCTTAAGTAGGCTAGAACTAGCAATAAATTATAGTGTTTGAGAAATTTTGGGCCAGTCATAAAAGGTTTTTTCTTATCCCTCGAAACATCAATAATTCCATCCATTTTTTTGAGCCGGCTAAACATTGTTCCAATAATTTTCCCCTTTCTTTTCCTTTAAATTGTCCAGAACCCCAAAAGTAATTAATAACCATAAAATTCTTTCCGATTAATGGAAGCCAAGAATCTTCTAGCGGCACATATTCAAAAAATAGTTTTCCTCTAACATCTACTTTTTGAAAATTATAGCCATTTTTAAATACTTTTGATATCTGCTTTTGCATTTCTTGTCACTTATCTCACAACAAATATGTTCATCTTGAATATTCTTTTCAGTAAGTTTTAGAATTTCCATCTTTTCTGTTTTATCAAAAGTAAAATAGACAAGCTTATTTTCCTATGATAATTATCAATTATCAATGAATGTCGAATTTTTTTAAACATCCTGTTTTTTTACAAAAAGCGGAATTTAAAAAAACTAAGCATGTTTAAAATTATATATTTATTGGTTTTTGTGAGCATATTTTTAATGTGCTGTGCAACGATTAGCAGTGCTATCATTTTTTTTGATTCAATTTAATCTGCAGGTAGTTTATTCTTACTTAATAGACGTAAAAACATCTAAAAAAGCGATTAAGTGTTTATTTTTATAGATAAAATGATTATATTTGGCGAATTAAATCAGACTAGTTAATTTTCTTTTAACCTATTTGGGGTGAAAAAAGACGAAATCTATTAAAAAAGATACCAATGAAAAACACAACATTTGTAGTAAGTCTATTATTTGCTACACATTTAATCTATTCACAAGAAACTATTCCAGCATCAGGAGGAGAAGCCATAGGTAGTGGTGGTTCATCTAGTTATTCTGTAGGTCAATTGGTGTATACTAGCAATACTGGTAGTGGTACAATTACTCAAGGAGTACAACAAAGTGTAGAACTATTTACACTAAGTAATCCAGAAGTTACTACAGTAAATTTAACTGCTGTAACCTATCCTAATCCAACATCAGATTATGTAGTGTTGGCTATAAGCGATGCTAATCTTACAGATTTAAGCTATTCACTTTATGATTTACAAGGAAAAGAAATTACAAAAGGTCAAGCAACCCAATCTAACATGCAAATAGAAATGCAACATTTAGCAATAGGGACTTATGTACTAAAAGTAAACCAAAACAATCAAGAATTAAAAACATTTAAAATTATTAAAAAATAACTTTAACCTAATTATGAAAAAACTATACACAATTTTAGCAGCAGTTTTAATAACTGCAAGCGGTTTTGCCCAAGCCCCAGAAAAAATGAGTTACCAAGCTGTTGTAAGAGACAGTGATGATAATTTAATTGCAAACCAACCTGTAGGCATGCAAATAAGCATTTTACAAACCAGTGCAACAGGTACGGCAGTATATGTAGAAACGCAAACACCAGCAACTAATGTAAATGGTTTAGTAGCACTAGAAATAGGTGCTGGAACTGTTGTAAGTGGTGATTTTACCACGATAGATTGGTCAGCTGACACCTATTTTATAAAAACAGAAACCGACCCAACAGGGGGAAGTAGTTATAGCATAACTGGTACCAGTCAGTTATTAAGTGTGCCTTTTGCGTTATATGCAAAGACTTCAGGTAACGTACAAACTTATAATACTGATACAAACGGAACTGATTTTAATATTTCGACTAATGGAGATACCCACACGTTTAACTTGCCAAGTGCAAGTGAATCGGCACGTGGTGTTGTTAGCACCTCAAATCAAACAATGGCTGGAGACAAAACATTCACTGGAACTGTGGCTGCCTCTTCTAAATTAGTTGTTGGAAATAGTACTATTACTGATGGAGCTGCTTTGGAAGTATCATCTACTACAGCGACATTCTTACCTCCTAGAATGACTACAGTACAAAGAGATGCTATTGCAAGTGTACCAGAAGGAAGTATGATTTACAATTTAACCGATAAAAAAGCCCAAGTCGCAGTTGTGACTGTAGCTTCCGATTTGGATCAATCTACTTGGGGTGCATCTACAGGGGGTGGTTTAATTTCATCTGGTGAATCTTTGGGGCAGACTTTTATTGCAACCTCTTCGGCTACAGTTACTCAAATAGGATTCTATGGGACATATGGTACGTGGGCTACTGGAACTATATCATGTAAAGTATATGATAGTGTTGGTGGAAACTTGCTAGCGACATCACCTGATACAAGTACAATAAAGGAAAATAATACACACTTATTTACGTTCTCTGGACTTTCTTTAACTGCTGGACAAAGCTATTATGTTGATTTTGAAATAATTTATAGTGGAGGATATTTATATTCTTATGGTGGAACTAATTATGATGGTGGAGATGCTTATATTAATGGTGTCGTAGATCCTGCACTCGATTTACCTTTTAAAATTTTCCATCCTGCTTATTCATTAGATTGGGAGAATTTACATTAATCAATACTAGTAATCTTATGACTTTGATAGTGTCAAACATTTTAAATAAACAATGAGTTTTCAAGAAGTTTAGATAAGAATAATAAATACAAGTTTTTAGAAAGGGTTATCACTTTTAATGATAACCCTTTCTTAGTTTTGAATAATTTGCCAGTTGTTAAATTGCTACTTCTCTTTATTGTTTTAGAGCTGCTGCTGCGTTCAGGAATTAATGGTAACCTGTTTGTGTATGTTTAGTTGCGCGGTTAATCAACTAATTTACCAACCATTCGAATAGATTATCAACGGTTTGGTGTGCCTACCCTTATGTATATGGTTTGTTCAGTGTTGTAGGTGCCTAATTTCGCGAATGTAAACCGAATAGAAAATAGATAGGATTTTCGTAAGTAGTTACACAAGTCATTAATTATATGCGGTATTACTCCTTTATAACTCTTGTTATAAACTCTCTTTCATTTGATATAAATTTTAATAGATAAATACCATTTGGTAATTCAGTTAAATCAATTGATGATTTTGGTTCAATCATTTTAATAAAACGACCTGTTATATCATATAGAATAATATTATTTAAGTTTTTAATTTTCGTGTTTATTATGCCACTAGTTGGGTTAGGATAAGCAATACCTTGGAATATAGGTGAATTATTATCTGTAGAAAGCGTACTGTCAAACTCATAAGCTCCTATATCATAATTTATTCCTTTAGGTCTTGTATTTCCATTTATATCATACGTAACTATTGTACTTACAAGGTTGGTACCTGTATCAATAGCTTGAGAATCTGTTGCCAAATTAAAATCATTTAATGTTGGGTCAACAAATATAGAATTCATGGAGCTAGCCAATAGAGAGTTTGTGTCAAGCCCTAATGCTTGCCATGCGGCTAAACTAATAGTCGAACCGTCTCCTTTATTACTCATTTTATCGTTCAATATATTGTTATCGCTTGTAAACATGGCAGTATTATTTATAGCAATACAGCCTCTCCAAGCGTGTTGATTAATAATGATGTTATTATAGATTTCTGTATTAATATTAGCTCCGTTTTGAAGTAGTATTCCCCATCTACCATCGGAAGGAACAATAATGGTATTATTATATATTTTGGCTCCATTAGTTACAATGGCTCCATCTTGTTGGAAAAGTGAAATTCCTTGTGAGGAATGATTATTATATATAAGGTTATTATAAACTGTAGGATTTTGCAGTCCATCCATATTTATTCCAGCAGCTCCATTGTTATCATGAATGTTGTTACCGTAGATTAAGGCATCACTAATTATTCCATCTCCTCCTGCAGATGAATCTCCGTTTAAATGGATTCCAACATTATTATTACCATAGCACTCATTATATCTAATTATAGGTCTGTCTGAACTATTAGATACATAAATTCCGTGTTCATCGATTGAGTTAGTGCAAACATTGTATTCAATTAGAATATCATCTGTAAATGCTGTAAAAATTCCTCGTTCTGCATTATTGTCGCAAGCACAATTTCTAACAATAGAATTATTAGAAACAACCACTCGTATTCCATTACCATTTCCTAGCATATCGTTAACAATAAAGCTATCGATTATTATATAGTTAGCATTCTCAATGTTAATACCATCGTTTCTTATTGCACCACTTTGATTAATTAATACACTATTTCCAGTTCCCATAAAAATTATAGGATTTGCTGCTGTGCCATTTACATTTCTTAAGTCAAAACCTACGTAAATTCCATTTTCTACAAAAACGGTATCTCCTGCAATAACAAGATTCGCAGCATGTTGAATGGTTAAGAAAGCATCATTTTGGCTTAATCCTGTATTTGAGTTTAGTCCAGAATTTGAGACATAGTAATTAGTAGCTTTCAAGTTGTAACTTGATGTTATTATTAAAAGGAAAAGGAAAGAGAGTTTAGGTAAATTCATTTTGTTGGGGTTTTATAGTATAAAGGTAAATGTAATCTTATTTGGTTGTACAATTTAATTGCATTTTTTGCGGCTTTTTTTGCGTGATTTGCGTTAATAAAAGTTTGATCGAGAAATAATACACCAATTAATCAATGGTTCGAATAGATTGTTAATAATTATAAATCCGCTAAAATTAGATATTATTGCAGTGATTTTATATTTCTCAACTCAATATCAATAAATTCAAATTTATACTACTTAATGTTTAATTGATTACTAATTGTTTTATTTAGGTTGATTTCTATTACAGATTATTCAAAAATATAAGTCAAAACATATTATTTAGAATTTTCAATTTTTGAAAAATCGCCTTTAAATCGCTTTTTTTGTCAACCCCATAAAAAAACGCCTCAATTTTTTCGTAATACAAAAAAAGGGGTAGTGCTTTTTATGTTTTTCACTCCTTTCGTTTTATTCAAGTTTATTAACTTCTGATCTCAACTTTTTATAAAATAAAACTATGAAATCAACCGAATTTAGTAGAAGAGATTTGTTAAAAAAAGGAGGACTTTCTTTATTTACTTTAGCATTAATGCCTAATGATATTTGGAGTGCTAATGTTACAGAGGCTCAAAAAAGTAACAGTCCTTTTTTATATAATTATAAGAATACTTTTAATGAATTTACTCCACCTATACTAAATGAAGTTGAAGATTCATTAGTGATTTTAAGAGCTAATGAAAATCCTTATGGTCCGCCTCCAGAAGCAGCTAAGGCATTTCAGGATGAAGTATTCAAAGGAAATAGATATGCATGGAAAACCTTAAAGGAGCTTGAAGCTAAAATAGTAAAGAATGAAGGCGTAACGCCAGATCAGATTTTAATGGGTCCTGGTTCTTCAGATTTGTTAGAAAAAGTGGGTATGGTATTTTTTAGTGAAGGAGGTAATGTGGTCAGTGCCGATCCAAGTTATATGTCGCTTATTGTAGTTGCAAAGTCGGTAGGAGGCGAGTGGAAGTCTTATAAATTATTAGAAGATTCTCAACACGATTTAGATGCTATGGAAGCAGGAGTAGATGAGGATACAAAACTGGTTTATATCTGTAATCCAAACAATCCAACGGGTTCAATTACCGATGCAAATAAATTAAAAGAATTTTGCCGAAGAGTCTCAAAAAAAGTACCTGTTTTTGTTGATGAAGCTTATATCGAGCTTTCCAAAAATGGGTTAAAAGATTCTATGAATTCCTTGGTAGCAGAAGGTGAAAACGTCATTGTTGCGCGTACATTTTCTAAAATCCATGGTATGGCTGGTTTACGTATTGGTTATGTAATAGGTAAAAAAGAAACTTTAGAACGAATTAGTGAAATTACTCGTGGCGGAATGGGCATTACAGGGCCAACAATTGCTGCAGCTTCAACAAGTCTAGATAATGATGCATTTTTAATAGATTGTAAAGCAAAAATTACGGAAGCTAGAGATTATACCATGACGTATTTAAAATCTAATAACTTCTCTTGTTTGCCTTCTGAAACTAACTTCATCATTTTTGAAATCCCAATGGATGGCGAAAAATTCTTAGAAAAAATTTATGGTAAAAATGTTGCTGTAAGAGCCTTTAAGTTTTGGGATAAAAACTGGTGTAGAGTAAGTATTGGCACTCTAGATGAAATGAAAGCTTTTACTAATGCTATTAGCGAAATCTTTGCCTAATAGATGGAGAATGTTTTAGATAAACCTATTTCGTTTCTTCTTTTTGTAGTTATAGGGCTGTTGTTAAGAAAGAAAATATCGGCAGGCGATGAAACCAATGGATTGAAAAGTTTAATTCTTTCCATAGTTTTACCTGCAACTATATTTATAGCCCTATTAAAAATAAAAATTGATAGTAACCTTATTCTTTTTCCAGCATTAGCACTTGGTCTAAATTTATTATTATTGGCCATATCTCCTTTGTTACTGCTTATTATTGGAATAGATGAAAACTCACCATCTGGCAGAAGTGCTAAACTTTTAATTCCTTCTTTGGCTCCAGGACTATCTTGTTTTCCTTTTATTTTAGAATTTCTAGGAGATGGCGCTTTAGCAAATGCAGCCATGGCCGATTTAGGAAACAAATTCTTTGTTCTATTTCTGTTATATTTATTGGCTGTAAAGTGGCATTATAAAAAAGCAGATACACAAAAAATGCCTTTAAAATCGAGGTTAAAATCACTTTTACTCACTTTACTTTACGAGCCTGTTAACCTTTTTATTTTCGCTGCACTTATATTGGTTTCATTTAATATCTCTCTAGATAGTCTTCCTAACTTTTTGGGCAGTACTTTAACTCGATTAAGTGCGATAATGACGCCGCTAGTTTTAATTTTTATTGGATTAGCTGTAAAATTGAAAAAGAAGCAATTTTTCGAAATATTTTCATTACTTATCCTTAGAGCAGCTTTTACACTTTTACTTATTTCTGCAGTTGTTTTTACTTTTAATTTAGTTGTTAAAAATGATATACTCGTGCTCATCGCCTTTTCCTTAAGCGCATGTAGTTTTTGGCCTTATGCACACATTTCTGGTATTGATTTTAAAGAAAAAAATCGTGCAGCGCATGATAAAACCTTTAATGCAAATTTTGCAATATCGATATTAGCTTTATCCTTACCCATATCAGTTTTACTGATTTTAGGAATTCTTACTGCAAATACACTGTTTGTTTCTCCATCTAACTTATTATTTTTAAGTTTAGTTTTATTTTTTATGGGGATAATTTACCCTGTTATTTTAAAGGTTAGAAAAAGTTCGTTTAATCATGATAAAGAGCAGATTTTAGAACAAAATGTAAATCAATAACTGACTAAATTAGTTGTCTTTTGCAAACGCTAACAATTCCTTTTCATGGAAGTCTAAAATCATTGAGAAGATAATATTTAAGCTCTTTTTACTTTTCTTTGTTTAAAATTTGAGTGTTTATTTCCTCTTTTACGGTTTTCCGTAAAGTTTACTTCTGCAAAAACTTTAAGTTTGATAAATTCTTATGTGATGGTAAGAAATTAGTAATTAGTTTTATTTGGAGTATTTCATCTAAAATCCTCTTTCTAAGGCGTTTTGTTAATTGCTTAATATTTAGGTTGTTATTTTTTGTTGTAAGAATGTCATCATTTTAAGTGTAAGAAAAACAATTATTTTTAAACCATAAGAGGCTATGTTTTTGATAAAGGTGCTATATTTAGAGTCTCCCTTATAATTAAAATTGATAGCATTGAAGTTTAAGTAATCAATAGAATGGTGTTCTATGGCGAAGTCAAATTATAATTTGATTTTTTTTAGAGAGCTCGTTAGTTATTTTTAGTTTTTAAATGAAAATAAATACAAATTTTAGTTTTTTAGAAAAAGGATATCCTGGGTTAATGCATTTAGCAATTTTAGCTGAACGCAATTGTTATTCAGATCCTAGCACAACTTTGGCAAAACTTAGAATTCTCACAGAAAAGCTTGCTAGTATATTAATTGACTTTGAGCAGTTAGAAGAACCTCACGATAAAAAGCAAATGAGTCGTTTGGCTGTATTAGCTAACAATTCAGATACGCCTTCCGAAATCATTTCTATTTTTCATAGTATCAGAAAATCTGGAAATAAAGCATCACATTCAGGAGAAGGCACACAAGCAGAAGCAAGATACATGTTAAGGCAAGCCTTTTATTTAACCAAATGGTTTATTGAAGTTTATGAAAACGAGGAGGTTTCTGTAGATTATGCAACACCACAAGAGTCTTGGTTTATTTTAGAAGACTCTAGAGCAGAAGAACTTGAACAAGAGTTGGAACTTCTAAAGCAAGAAGTAGATAGTTATAAGCAGAAAATAAAAGAGCAAACTCAAATTTCTGAAGAAGCAAAACAACAACGTAAAGAGCGTGCTTTTGCAAAAGTAAAAAAAACAGAAGAGACCGAAGCAGAAACACGAGACCGCATTGATAAGCAATTAAGAGATGCGGGTTGGGAATGCGATACACCAAGTTTAAATTATAAATCCAAGAAAACACTTCCTCAAAAGGGAAGACAAATGGCTATTGCCGAATGGAGGTGCGGAACTAAATGGGCAGATTACGCTTTATTTAATGGTTTAGAACTTATTGGTATTGTCGAAGCTAAAAAGCATATTAAAAATGTAATGAGTGATTTAGGGCAAGCTAAAACATATAGTGAGCTTGTAACTAATGATCATAATATTACATTTCCTAAACATATAAATAATTCAACTTACAATGTGCCTTTTATGTTTTCTACCAACGGAAGACCATATTTAGAGCAATTTAAAACAGCTTCTGGAATTTGGTTTTGGGATGGAAGAGATCAGAAAAATTTAGCAAGACCCTTACCAGATTGGTTTTCACCTAGAGATTTAATTGAAAAGTTAAATTATGATGAAAACGAAGGTATAGAAAAGCTTCAAAAAACAGATTACGACTTATTATCAGATCCAAGTGGTTTGGGATTAAGAACGTATCAAATTGATGCTATTAAGGCGGTCGAGCAAAAGATACTTACTAATATAGAAGATAGACGTGCCTTATTAGCTATGGCTACAGGTACAGGTAAAACGCGTACCATGATTGGTATGTGTTATCGTTTAATTAAGTCTGGGCGTTTTAGACGAATCTTGTTCTTAGTGGATAGACGTATGCTTGGTAAACAGGCGTCCGATGCTTTTAAGGAAGTGCATATTGAAGGTTTACAAACTTTTGCTCAAATTTATGACTTACAAGATTTAGAAGATAAAGTATCTGAATTGGATACTAAAATCCATTTTGCAACGGTACAAGGTATGGTGCAGCGTATTGCATATTCTGATGATTCACCTAGCGTAGGAGATTATGATTGTATTGTGGTTGATGAAGCGCATAGAGGTTATACGCTTGATAAGGAAATGGATGAAGAAGAAGTAATACTTCGCGACCAAATTGATTTCCAAAGTAAATACCGTATGGTATTAGATTATTTTGACGCCTACCGTATTGGTTTAACAGCGACACCAGCATTACATACAAAAGATATTTTTGGAGACCCTGTGTTTATGTATTCCTATCGTCAAGCCGTTATAGAAGGGTATTTAATAGATTTTGAGCCACCTTATGTATTTCAAACCACGTTGTCTAAAGGCGGGATAGTTTGGAAAAAAGGTGATGAAGTCAAAGTTTATGATCCTGAAGAGAATGAAATTAAAGATTTAGGAGTAACCGAAGACGAAATAAAAGTAGAAATTACAGGCTTTAATCGCAAGGTGATTACGGAAAACTTTAATCGTGTTATCTTAAATGAATTGATTTCAATTTATGGAATATTACCTGATAATAAAGGGAAAACTCTAATTTTTGCAGCAACAAATGCACATGCAGATACTATAGTAAGATTACTTTATGAAGAGTTTGCCGAATTAGGAGAAGAAGCCGATCAAGATGCTATTGTTAAGATAACAGGAAATGTTTATAATCGAGAAGATTTATTACGTAAATTTAAAAATGACCAATACCCAAGTATTGTAGTTACTGTAGATTTATTAACCACAGGAATAGATGTACCAAGTATTTCTAACTTGGTGTTTTTACGTCGCGTAAACTCACGTATTTTATACGATCAAATGATTGGCCGTGCAACCAGACGTTGTGACGAGATTGGAAAAGATGTCTTTAAGATATACGACTGCGTTGGTGTTACTGAAATTATGTCTAAAGAACAAGTCATGAAACCAGTAGCGCCTTTAGTAACAAAGTCTTTTGGTAATTTAGTAGAAGAACTTGCCATTATTGAAGATAACTATATTAAAGAAGTAAAATTAGACCGTATTATCGCCAAAATTCAGCGTAAAATATCAGGGTTTAGCGAAAAGCAAAAAGAGCAACTTGAAATACTTTCAGGTGAACCTACAGTAAGAGATTTTGCCAAAAAACTAAAAACCATAGACATTGAGCAAATAAACCAAACTATAGAAGACTATGGTCATTTATGGGAGTTTTTAGATAGGGAAAAAGGGCAATCTTCAAATTATGGTACATTATATAGCGACCATGAAGATAGCGTTGAAGACGTATCAAGAGCTTACGAGAAAAACCTGAAACCTAAAGATTATTTAGAATCTTTTACTGAATTTATAAATAACAACCGTAACGAAATTGCGGCACTAAATATAGTGTGTACAAAACCGAGTAGTTTAACAAGAGCTGAATTAAAAGAGCTACGTTTAATACTCGATACGCAAGGTTTTAATAAAAACAACTTAAATACAGCTTACAAAGAGGTTACTAATACAGAAATTGTTGCAGATATTATCGCACACATACGTACCTCTGCTTTAGGGGAGGACTTGGTGAGTCACCAAGAGCGTATCACTAATGCGGTTTCAAAACTTAAAACATCCCATAATTGGAATCAAATACAATTAAAGTGGTTGGATAAAATGGAAGCACAACTTCAAAAAGAATCCATTATTACTTTAGAAGATTTGAATAAACCGCCTTTTAGTGTGGATGGCGGATTAAAACGCTTAGATAAAGTCTTTAAAAATGAAACAGCTCAAATTATTAAGGAACTAAATGATTATCTGTACGCGTAATGGAGAGAGTATTAAAAGACGTTGAACAAGACATTACATTAGTTGGTACAGTTAATATTCATTCTTTTTTCAAAAGGAAAAACAATATTACAATACCAGATTACCAAAGACCTTATGTGTGGGATAAAGAAAAAATAGACCAATTATTTAGTGATTTAAAAAGTCATTTTTTCACTGATAATATTTTTCAAGATAACACAGATAGTTATTATTTAGGTTCTGTTCTATTTTATAAAAAAGATAATGAATATCAAATAATAGATGGACAACAAAGAATAACTACTTTAGTTTTAATGCTAAAAGCATTTGGTGTTCCTGGTTATTCAGAAGACATGTTTAATTTAAATTATAAGTCTAATATTTCACATAAAAATATTAAGAAAAACTACGACTATTTAGTTTCTTATAATGGTTTCATAAAGAATTTTTTTGAGGATATTTTAAAGAAATTAGTTTTTACAATTATTATAACACCTTCAGAAGATGAAGCATTTACTTTTTTCGATAGCCAAAATAATCGCGGTGTACCTTTAAGTGCTATTGATTTTTTAAAATCGTACCATTTAAGAGAATTGAAATATAGTGAAGATCTTCAAGCTGTTTTTGCAAGGAAATGGGATTCAAATAACAAAGGGAAGTTTCTAGAGTATTTGTTTGATAATTATTTATGGAGAAATAGAAATTGGAAAGGAAAATGGCTAGAATATGAGTCAAAAACAGCTATTTTAAATACGTTTCAGAAAAACAGTAAAAAAAGTTATGTAAAAGAGGTTAAATTGTACCCAAATGCCTTTAATACACTCGCTTCAAACTTAGTTTTCGATGAGTTAAAAGGTGTAAATTTACAAACCAATTCTTTGTGGTTAAATACAAAGGAAAAAGACTATCCATTTACATTAAGACAACCCATACAAAAAGGGATTGGCTTTTTCTTATATGCAGAAAAATATACCGCATTGTATAACCATTTGTTTGTAGAAAGAGCAGATAATGAATTTATTGATTTTTACGAAACAATTTACTCCAGTATCAATAATTATCTTAAAGGTTTTTTTAAACTCTGTTCTATTTCTTTTTATGACCAATTTAAAGGAGAAAAACTATATGACTTTGCTTTGTATTTAGATTACTTTTTAGGAAGTATCCGTTTAGGACAAAAAGCTATTGTTGCTCAAACCATAATAAAAATATTAAGAGATCAATCACAAAATTTATTAGATGTAATTGATATGAGTTATGAGCCACAAGAAGTGTTTGATTTTTTAATTAGTATTACAGATAATAATTTATATCAGAATAATGCTAATGAAAATTTCTCAGGTGTAAGAGGTAATTATTACAATTCAGTAAAGTGGTATTACAAAAAAGAAACAGAAACCATGTTAAATAAAAAAGACTGGATAAATGATAGACTTATTAGAAAATAACGAGCAACTTATTGATATTAAGTCTGAAGAAATAACTTTAAGCAAAGTAGTTTCTAATAATTTAAGGTTTAATATTCCTTTGTATCAAAGGCTATATGTTTGGGGAGAGGAACAAATAAATACGTTATTAGGAGATATTAAAAATGCATTTTTAACAGACCCCACTAAACCTTTTTTCTTAGGTGGTATTGTTGTTATAAAAAACAACAAAAAGCAATTTGATTTAATAGACGGGCAACAAAGGTTTACTACATTGTGGTTAATAAGTAAGTTTTTAAACCGCGGTGGTTTAGAGCGATTTACTTATACTAATGGGGATAGCACTGCAAACGATAAATCTAACAATTTTGATTGCCGTTTACATTTTTCTGTAAGAGATTTTGCAAATAAGTATTTTTCTAAACACAATTTTATACTGACTAATTCTGAAAATGAGGAATTAAAAGCTATTTCTTCAGCTGAAAAAACAATCGAAACCTATTTTAACAACGATAGTAAAGAAGTAGAGAATATAAATTTAGATAAATTATCAGAATATATTTTTAAAAACATTCGCTTGATTGCTACAGAAATGCCTGTAAATACTGATGAAAACAAAGTGTTTGAGGCAATGAATAATAGAGGTGTACAATTACAGCAACACGAAATTTTAAAGTCTAGATTACTTCATCGATTACAGCACTATCCTGATAGAGAGAAATATGCAATGATTTGGGATGCATGCTCTGTTATGGATGAATATGTAGAAAAAAGTTTAAAAGACACGGCTAATTTTACATGGGGAGAATTGTTTCCGGATAAGGTTACAGAGAATGAAGATAAGTATGAAGAAGTACCAATTGATATTTTACCTAAATTAAAAGCATTTGAAGAAAAGGAAGATTCTATAAATCTTTTAAAGATTATTAGTGATGATAAATTTCTAGAAGCCAATGATAATTCTAAGGAAGATAAAACCCAATATAGCTCAGAACAGGTAAGAAGCATAATTACTTTTCCGATGCTTTTGCTGCATACCTTGCGTATTTTTCAATTTAAAAAGTTTAAAAATTTAAAGCCTGAAGAAAGCTCCGAGGTAAAAGAAAAAAATCTGATAAAAATATTTGAAGATGCTTTTAAAAACGAAACTCTAAACAATGAAAATGAAGTTGCTAATTTTTTTAAACTATTATGGCAGGTTAGAGTTCGTTTTGATAAATATGTTATAAAATGGGTTACCAATCCAGATAGCAATCACGAAGAAACGCATTTGATTAAAAAATTATATAAATCAAAATATAAAGAAACAATTTCTGTAAGGCGAGTAAGTCCAGATACTAACGAAAAATTTGCTTTATTACAAAGTATGCTTTACCACTCGCAAGAATTAATTACTCAGTATTGGTTAACGCCATTTTTAAATAAAATGTTAGAAGATCATGTAGATGAAACGATACTTTTTAAGTATTTAAAGCAGCTTGATAACGACATGTTTTGTAATGAAAGAACTGTAAAACTAAAAGAATTAAGTTTTAGTATGTTAACTAAAGATGAAACAGAGATGAGTGGTAACGTAGATTTTGTTACTGCTGTTTTAAATTTAAAAAATGGGACAAAGTTTGCTAGTTATTGGTTTTACAAACTCGATTTTATTTTATGGATGAACCGAAAAGAGTTTATTGCATATAAAACAGAAGAGTTAAAGAAACTCTGGGAAAACTATAGAATGACTGCCAAAAATTCGGTAGAACATATTTGCCCTCAAACACAAAACTCACATGATTATGACTTGGTCTATAACGTTTCCGATTCGGAAGAAGTGAAAAAACATAAGCTTGATGATTTTGGGAATTTAGTACTGTTAACCTCTAGTATGAACTCGGAGTATAGTAACAAGATGTATGCAGTAAAAAGAACAGAATTTATAAAGAAAAAAAGATTAGATTCGCTTAAATCAGATATAATCTTTGAAAAAAATAATTGGAATTATCAAAATATGGACGATCATAGAGTAATGATGATTGAACAATTTTCCAACTACCTTAACAATTAGAAAACATATAAATGGCATTATCCACACAAGAAATAGTAAATAAACTTTGGAATCTCTGTAACGTATTACGCGACGATGGTATCACATATCACCAATACCTTAACGAGTTAACCTTTATTCTGTTCCTTAAAATGGCAGAAGAAACAGACTATAACGACAAGTTACCAGAAGGCTACCGTTGGGAAGACCTAAAACATAAAGAAGGCATAGAACTGTCTACATTTTACAGAGAGTTGTTGTTGCATTTAGGAACCAAAACAACAGGTAAAATCCAGAAAATATACAACAACGCACAAACCAGTATTCAAGAACCTGCCAACCTACGTAAAATTATAAAGCACATCGATGAGCTCGATTGGTTTGAAGCCAAAGACGAAGGTTTAGGTGAAATGTACGAAGGCTTGTTAGAAAAAAATGCGAGCGAGAAAAAATCGGGAGCAGGTCAATACTTTACACCAAGACCATTAATTAATGTGATGGTACGTTTAATGGATCCTAAAGTGGGCGAACGTTTAAACGACCCTGCATGTGGAACCTATGGGTTTATGATTGCCGCACACCATTACATTTTAAAGCATAACGATCTTTATAACCTTACCGAAGCGCAAAACAACCACTTACAAACCGAGCAATATTCAGGTTGCGAGTTGGTAGGCGATACACACCGTTTAGCAATGATGAATTCCTTTTTACACGGTATGGGCGGAAACATTGCACTAGGCGATTCTTTAAGTAGTTATGGTGAAAGCATTAAAAACAAAGATTTAGTATTAGCAAACCCACCATTTGGAACCAAAAAAGGAGGCGACCGACCTACAAGAACCGATTTAGTATACCCAACAAGTAACAAGCAATTAAACTTTTTGCAAGGTATTTACCGTAGTTTACATACCAGAGGTGGCGCACGTGCTGCCGTAGTATTACCAGATAATGTACTGTTTGAAGATGGCGACGGACAAAACGTACGTAAAGACCTCATGGAAAAATGTAACCTACACACCATTTTGCGTTTACCAACAGGTATTTTTTATGCAGCAGGTGTAAAAACCAATGTGCTCTTTTTTGAACGAGGTACCACAGACAAAGCCAACACCAAAGACGTATGGTTTTACGATATGCGTACCAACATGCCCAACTTTGGAAAACGCACACCATTTACCGAAAGCTATTTTACAGACTTCGAGAAAGCCTATACCGCCACAGACCGAAACAAAATAAAAGACGAACGTTTTAGCTGTATTTCGAGGGAAGACATTGCCAAAAAGAACGACTCGCTCGATTTAGGCTTAATTGCCGACGATAGCATTACCAAAGCCGAAGACATTGGTGAACCTATAGACATTGCCAAAGCCGCCTTAACCGAATTAACCAGCATTACCACGGAGTTGAATGCCATAATTAAAGCGCTGAACTAGATGGAGAAGACATTGCCAAAGAATTGGGTAAATGCTAAGTTAAAAGATTTATCAACTATTCAAAGTGGAGGAACACCTTCAAGAAGTAAAAAGCAGTATTGGTCTGGCGACATTCCTTGGGTTAAAATTTCTGATTTAAAAGAGTGGTATGTCAATTCTACAACTGAATTTATTACTGAAGAAGGATTAAATAATTCGTCAACTAAGATTTTTCCTAAAGGAACAATTCTTTTTACAATTTTCGCAACTATAGGTAAAGTAGGTGTTTTAGATATTGAAGCTTGTACAAATCAAGCTATTGCAGGAATTACACCAGTTGAAAGCATTGAGCATAAATTTTTAACTTATTCACTGATTGAATTAGCTGAAATATTAAAAAATGAAGGAAAAGGTGTTGCTCAGAAAAATATCAATTTAACTATTTTAAAGGATCTGAACATCCCTCTTCCACCACTAGCAGAACAACAACGCATTGTTGCCAAGTTAGACGCCTTATTTGGGCATCTAGAGCAAATCAAAAATCGATTAGATTCATTAAATAAAATTGGTGGCAAGTACTTAAACAGTTGTATTGTTAATTCATCCGAGAATAAGTTTTATCCACGAAAGAAAATTGGAGAATTTTTGGAGGAGGGAACTTCTCGTATTGGAAATGACTGGGAAGGACTTAGATTAATTGGTGTTTCTGCAAAAGAAGGAATAACAGATTTAAGAATTGGCCAGAAGAAATCTTTTGAAAAATATAAAATAGTCCAACCAGGTGATTTTATTTACAATACAATGAGAGTTAATATTGGTTCGATAGCAATATATGAAGGTGACAAAATAGCTTTAACTAGTCCAGATTATGTTGTTTTTAGAGTTAAAGAATATTTATCGGCACAATTATTATTCAGGTTTTTAAAATCTGAACAAGGGTTATTAGAAATAGGATCTAATACTAAAGGTAGCGTTAGAGCTAGGTTGTATTTCTCTGCTTTATCGGAAATAAGAATGCCTATTGCGCCAGAACCAATTCAGCTTTCTGCGCAAAAATTTTTAAAAGAGTTTGATACTACCTTAAAGAGTTTGAATAGCCTAAAAAGGAAGCAACTAGATAAACTTCCACAAGCTATTTTAGCCAAAGCCTTTAAAGGCGAGTTGGTGGAGCAGTTAGATGCAGATGGTAGTGCTGAGGTTTTGTTGGAGGAGATAGAGAGTTTGAAGGCAGAGTTGAAACCTGTTAAGAAAACGGTTAAAAGGAAGAAGAAATAAATATTGAATAAAAATGAGTGTAAAACGTAATAATATAAAAGTATTTGTAGCATCTACAGTTTACAATTTTCAAAGTAATTTAGATCGAATTTATAATCTTTTAGATGGTTTTGGTTATGATGTTTTTATGTCTCACAAAGGTACCATACCCTTAGATAGTAGTAAGTCTTGCGCTACTATGTGTACAGATGGTGTAGAAATTTGCGATGTGTTTTTAGGTTTTATAAGACCAGATTACGGCTCTGGTGTTTTAGAAAAAGGAGGAGATTCTATAACACATATGGAGTTTAAAACAGCAGTGAAAAGAAACATACCAAGATTTGTATTATGCGACTATAGAGTAACATTTACTAGAAATTTATTTAAGGATAGTTATGTTATAGAAAACTATACGCAAAAGAAAATTAATTTTGAAAATATAGCATTTCAAAATAAGGTGATGGATACAAGATGCATTACAATGTATAACGAAGCTGTAAAGGATAAAGATCGACCTGCATCTAGAAGAACTGGTAATTGGGTACAAGAATATTATGATTATGATGCTGTAAAAATGCATATAGAAAGTCAGTTTAAATATCCAGAGCGTATTCAAAAATTAATAGATAATTCAAAAGCTTAATTAATTATGGAAAATCTATCATTTATTCAAGAATTAGTAAAAAGTAAAAAAGAACTAAACGTTACTTTTTTAGAAACTATAAACCAAGAACAAATATTAAAGACTATTTGTGGGTACTTAAACACCGAAGGAGGTTGGCTTGTTATTGGTCATTCAGGTAAACAACCAGTAGCAATAAATAATTTAGACAATAATATAGTTGAAAAACTTAAAGCAGAGGTTAATACTAAAATTAATCCACAGCCTTTAGTGTATATAGCAATCGATGACGATGGAGCTGGTAATCAGTTTATATTAATTAACATATTAAAAGGCTCTAGGCAACCTTATACATTTAGTAATGATTTTTATATTTATGAGGGTAAAGAAGTAAAATTAGCAAATCAAGATGATATTAGTGTGATGCTAAGAACTTCAAATAAATATACTTCTACTTGGGAAAAAATAACAGCTATAGATTGTGTTTTATCAGATTTAAACGAAGATGAAATAGGAAAGACAATTAATGAAGCAAATAAAATGAGTAAAGGGGAAACGTTACCTAATAATATAGAGGCTTTTTTAAATTATTTTCAATTAACAGATTATGGTAATATAAAAAATGGCGCAGTAATTCTTTTTGCAAATACACCAGCTCGCTTTTTACAACAATGTAGAATTAGAATATCTGTTTTACCAGAAGGAAAAACCGGAAATGTAATTAATGATATTGAATTAATAGAAGATAATCTTTTTGTTGCATTTAAAAGAGTACAAGATTATTTTAAACGTAATAACCCATTAATAAGTAAATTTGATAATAATGATTGGGATAGAAGAACAGCTTTAAGGTTTCCTAGTGAAGCATTAGATGAAGCTATAGTAAACGCTATGGTACATAGGGATTATGGAGATGTTTCAGGAGATATTACTATTAATATTTACCCAGATAAAATGGAGGTTATTAATTCCGGAGAAATTCCAGACGATATTGTACAAAGAAAAACAACAATTAAACCCCATCATTCTGTGTTAAGAAATCCTACCATTGCTCACATGTTTTATCTAAGAGGTAAAATGGAAAAACTAGGACGAGGTTTAACCCTAATTAGTAATCAATTTATAAAAGCAGGTTACAGAAAGCCAGAATGGACTACTCAAAGTGGTTATACTACATTAACTTTATACAGTGTAGCTAAAGAAATAAAGCTTAATAAAAGAATGGTTTCTTTTATTAAAAATTATAGTGAACCTATGTTTACTCGTAAGGATTACGAATTGTTTTTTGAAAATGATATTTCAGAGAAAACAGCCAGAAACGATTTATCTACTTTAGATGAAGCAGGTTATATTAGTCAAAAAGGTAAAGGTTCTAATACCTTTTATAGTAGATTAAAAAAACAATTACCGGAAAATACCGGAAGTTAATTTGTTTATAATTAATGCATGAGGTTTTAACTTTGTTTTTTTACCGGAAATTACCGGAGAATAGTTTGTTTGCCTTGATAATTGTAAGAAATAGTACTTTTTATTTACCGGAAATTACCGGAAGCGATTCGTAAAGTGCTAAAAAAAATAAAAAAGAATTACCGGAAATTGCCAGAGTTATTATCGTTTAAAGTAAAAGTAAAGATCAAAAGTTTAAAGCCTGTATTTAGTAAGATTGTATTTAAAGAGTATTTATAAAATAAAAATATGATAGATAATATAAAATACGCAACTATTAGCGACATTTATGTAAAGGACTTGATGTTTTATAACGAGAATGATATACCTAATTTAATAAAGTTTTGCAAGAATAATAATATTACATGCCTACCAGGAAGAGATCGAAAATCTTGCTATAAGTTAATAGGACATGAATTTAAAAGCGCAAAGTTGTCTCCTGATTTGGTTTGTAATCCAACTGATTTACTTTTTGATTCAAAAACATTAGATAAATTTAAAAGTGGAAATCATGATGAGGTTTTATTTGTTATTGAGAAAAAAACAATAAAAGGAGTTGTTCATGTTACTGACTATAATAATTCTTTTATAAATTTTGAAACTTATAAATTAGTTTATCAGTTTGAAAATTTAATACGCAAATATTTAATTAAAAAGAATGAAACAAACGATTCTTTGATTTCATGGATGAAAGAGGAAGGTCAAAATAATTCACATTTCGAAAAGCGATATAAAGAATGTATGCCCGATGATTACTCCAAAAAAGAAATGGAGAAGAATCGTAGATTGAACTTTAATCCTTTTCAAACATTTTTTTTAAATGACTTGCTTTATTTTTTGATTAGTAAAAATTATCTTTCTTCTAAATTTAACGTGAATTCTGTAGAATCAATAAAAATAGTAAGAAATTGGGTTGCTCATAATAAGGATTTGGCTCACTTAAAGTTTGGGGGGCAATTCCCTATTTATCAAATAAAAGAATTAGAACGATTTGTAAAACACATTAATATATTCTTTGAGCGCTATGAAGAACTTGATTTTAGCTTAAAAGAAATGTGTCTTAAATAAAATTGTTAACCATTAAAGAATGAAAATACTACCTACTAGAACAGATTTAAGCAGTTTAAACGATCAGCAAAGAAAAGCCGTATTATCAGAAGAAAAACGAATGTTAGTATTAGCAGGAGCAGGGTCGGGCAAAACAAAAACCTTGCTTAATAAAATTAATTATTTAATTAATGATAAAGATGCCGATTCTAAATATTTTAGAGCAAATGGCAGAACGTCTTAAACTAGTGAGAATAGGGATTAATAAATAGTATAAAAATAATTATGAAAATGCAATACTCTTCATTTGAAAAAGGAGAATTATTTGAAAAATTTGTAGAAGATAAATTATTCAAAGTAACAGATTACGATTTAATACATAGAACAAATAGCATAAGTCAAAACGAAACAAGATATGCTGAAGATACATTAAAACCAGATTTTAAGTTCCGTTGTAAAACAACACAGCAAGAGTTTTATGTAGAAGCAAAATTTCGATCAGGTTTTAATGCTAAAGATATGATTGAGGTTATAAGTTATAATCAAATAGAACGGTTTAAGATAATTCAAAAAGAGGAAAACACACCTGTTTATATTGCTATTGGATATGGTGGTGTGCCAGATAATCCTAATTATGTAAGTTTAATTCCGTTAGACGAGTTGAGTTATTTAGAGCTTTATGATTCATATTTAAGACGTTTTCATATTGATAAGGCATTAGTTAATAGCAGTCAATTAAATTTCTCAATAACACCACAAGAGTCTGAAGAACGCTTGAAAGAAAGTATTAATGAACAGAAAGCTAGAGTAGAAGAGGATTCTGTATCTCGTTTTAAAAACAAGAAATTTATAGTTGGATTTGCTATTGGTTTGCTATTATTGTCTTTTTTTATTTTTAATGTTTTCAAAACGCCTACAGAAGACACTTTAAAACAAAAGACAACTGAGTATTATAGCACTATACAATCTGGTAATATAGATGAATTAGAAAATTACATTAATCCTTATGTAAATAAGTGGTATAGTAAGTCTAATGTAACTTTTTCTGAGATTAAGAAACAAACACAAGCGTATATAAAAAATCATCCTGAAAGTAGAGTGGAAATACAATGGGATACTTTCAAAGTGACACCTTTAAATGATGATTATGCTGTAACGTATAATATGATCTACAAATTACTAAAAGAGGATTATGGTAAAGATAAAATCTTTCATTTAAAAATTAATGCAGTATGGAGTAACGATCTAAAGTTAAAGAGTCTTTATGAGGAGAAAATATAAATAGAACTATTGTTAGTTAATCGTATATAACGGAAAGAATCAGAGTCAATTAGCAGCATTTTTTTTATGCTAAAATTAAAAGATAATAAGTTAATGCTATTCAATAGAGTAACTAAAGAACATATACTGCAAGGAATTAGAGATTTTGAAGAAAAAGGGTATCCGAATGAATTTGGGCCATCTTCAACTTATGATTTGGTTCATGAAGGTAAACATTACGCTCCTAAAGCTATAATGGCTTATGCAAATTATCATGCAGAGGGAAGAACGATTGAGCGTTATTTTAAAGGTGGAAAAAATACGGACTGTTTTAATACCTTCGAAAAACTTAAATTTAATGTTATTAAAAAGCAGCTTAAAGATCCTATATTTCAAATTCAAGTTTCTAACACTGATAAAACTGCAGATGGCGATTTTTTAACAGCAAAATTGCAAATTGTAAAAGGTGGTTATCAATTATTAAAAGGATCTTATATTTATAAAGAACCAAAACCTAGTTTTTTAAAACACTCTTATTATAAAATGAGAGTTAAATATGAAAAAGAGAATTATTTTGAAGATTCAGAGTTTAGTAAATATCTCATTCTTAAAAAAAGTATAACTTTTAATAAACCATCGCCAGCTGCGGTTATTACTCTTAACAGAGCAGCAAACGGAAAACATGAATGGAAATTACAAGATGGTACTACCCTTGAAGAATTTGAGAAAATGATGAATTTAAATGATTATAGAAAACAAAGTAGTAATACAAAACTAGATGGTTTAATTCAAAACTACAAAAGAGCGCTATTAGAGGATAATTGGTTATATGCTGAGTTATACAAATTTGAATGGGCTAGTTGGTTATATAGTAAAGTGGATTTTAACAAACAATCTAATGAAGAAATTCTTGAAATTTGTTTGGCTTCGCAAAATGAAAACTATACCAATTCTAAAGGAGTTCAGTTTATTAAACAAGGAGCTAGAGAAAAACTTAGTAAATATATTGGAATTGAAGATATCCGAATTTTTAGAGATTTTTATAATGGTCTAGAATTAGAATATATACATTATTCTAGTCGTAATATGAGTTTTCCTATTTTGTCTTGCTGGATGTCTGTTTTAGTACCTAATTCTGTTTTTCCTGCAAGTAGAACATCTTTTTTAGGTGTTATTAAAGAGTTATTTTCAATAAAGTTAAAGAGTAGTAATATTGATTTTGTAATTGGAATGCAAAAACCAATGCAGAGAATATGCAATATTTTATTGGAGGATAAGGAGATTGTTGATTTTTTTAGTAAGCAATTACATAAATCAGAGTTGTCACAGTTAGATTTAAATTGGTTAACACAAGATTTTTTACTATTCACAGATAGAAATCCAAATTTGTTAAAATCTATAGCAGAAACTACAGAAGAAAAGAAAGAACAAAATGTTATGGTTAATATAGCTCCAAAAAATCAAATACTATACGGTCCTCCAGGAACAGGTAAAACGTTTTATTTAAAAGATCGGTTATTTGATAGTTATACGTTAAAGAAAGAGGCGGTAACAAAAGAAAAGTATTTTGAAGAAACAGTTTCAAATTTAACGTGGTGGCAGGTAATTGCATTAGCTCTAAATGAAATAGGAAAAGCTAAAGTAAACGATATTTTAGAAAATAGGTGGGTAGCTACCAAAGCAGCATTATCAGAATCAAAAAATGTAAGAGCAACGTTATGGGGTACTTTACAAATGCATACTATTTTAGAGTCTAAAAATGTTGCGTATAAGCAACGTCAAAACCCACTAATTTTTGATAAGGATGATAATAAAACTTGGTGCTTATTAGATGATGAGGTGAAAGAACAAAGCCCCGAAATTTTTGATGTACTGCAAGATGTAAATGATTTTGATATTAGTCCACAAAAAGTAATAAAAAACTATGATTTTGTGACATTTCATCAATCTTTCGCTTATGAGGATTTCATTGAGGGTATAAAACCTATTATTCCAGAGAGCGATAACGAAATAGAAGATGGGCAATCTTTAGGATATACTATTGAAGATGGTGTGTTTAAAAAATTATGTATTAAAGCTAAAAATGATCCTGGTAACCGTTATGCAATTTTTATTGATGAGATAAATAGAGGTAATGTTTCTGCTATTTTTGGAGAGTTAATTACACTTATTGAAAAAGATAAACGAAGTGGAGGTAAAAATGAATTAAGTATAAAGTTACCGTATTCTAAAAAAGAGTTTAGCGTGCCAGCTAACTTAGATATTTATGGTACTATGAATACTGCAGACCGATCTGTAGAAGCATTAGATACTGCTTTAAGGCGACGATTTGAGTTTAAAGAAATGATGCCAGATTATGGAGTTATAGAAAATGAAATGGTTGGAGATTTAAAGCTTTCTGAAGTATTAAAAACCATAAACCAACGTATCGAACTTTTAATCGATAGAGATCACAGTATCGGACATTCTTACTTTGTAGATGTTAATAATGAAGAAGAATTAGCTCAAGCTTTTAATAATAAAATTATGCCATTACTACAAGAGTATTTTTATGGTGATTATGGTAAAATAGGATTGGTTTTAGGAAAGGGCTTTGTTGAAAAATTAAAGAATGATAAAGTAGACTTTGCTAAATTCGATTATGAAAATGCTAACGATTATAAAATACCAAGCTATCAACTTAAGCAAGTTAATGCCTTAACAGTTGAAGATGCTGTATCACTTTTATTAGGTTTAAAAGAAGTAGTTGCTGAATAATTGAAAAAACGAAACAACATATCCGTTTTTGAACATCAACGTCTTTATATCGGTGATCAAGGCTTTAAACAAGTGCATTTAGATGCACTTTTAAAGTTGAATGAATATCACGATGGTAATTATTTTGAACCCATAGCCAAAGGTGTAAAGTTTAATCAATACGTAGGAGTTATTCAAGTTGATGGCTTAACTATTGAGATTAACCCTAAAGCAGATAAAGATGACGATGATAATAAATGGAAAGGTGTTTTGCTTAAAATGTTACAAGCTTGTGGAAAGCTTAAAGCAGAATCTTCTGGAGCAGCACATGTAAAAAAACAACATCTTAACTTGTTAGAGGTTTATTTTGAATTGTATTTGCTAGAAGTAGAAAGTCTAGTTAGAAAAGGACTAATTAAACAATATAGAAAGCAAACACAAAACACAAAAGCTTTAAAAGGAAAGCTAGAGTTTGCTGGACACATTAGTAAAAATATAATTCATAAAGAGCGTTTTTATACTACGCATCAGGTTTACGATAGTAATCACTTTTTACATCAAGTTTTACAAAAGGCATTAACTATTGTCACTCAATTTGCAAATGGGTCTAGATTGCAAGATTTAGCAAATAGAGTACAATTGAACTTTCCAGAAGTAGATAATAAAATTATTACAGCAAAAGAACTTAATGCCATTCATCTAAACAGGAAATCTAATGGATATAATAACGCATTAGAATTAGCACGTCTCATTATTCTTAACTATTCGCCAGATATTTCAAGTGGTAAAGAAAAAATGTTGTCACTTTTGTTTGATATGAATGAGTTATGGGAAACCTATATTTTAAAGCAACTTCAAAAGGAGTGTGTAGGTACAGATATAAAAGTTTCAGGGCAAGAATCTAAATCCTTTTGGGGAAGCAACAGTTTGCGTCCAGATATAGTGTTACGGCAAGGTGAAAAGACAATAATTATAGACACAAAGTGGAAACGACCTAATAGAAGTTCGGCTTCAGTAGGGGATTTGCGTCAAATGTATACCTATTGTCGTTTTTGGGATGCAGAGAAAGCTATGCTTTTATATCCTGGTGATTATGCTGAAAATAAATTCAAATCTTATCTCACAGACGATTATTCAAAGCATGAAAATGATGAAGCATCTGATATAGATCATCAATGTAAAATGGGTTTTGTATCTGTTTTGGGTGAGGAAGGTGAATTAGATAAAGATATTGGGAATAAAATTATAAAACTCTTGGAAGGATGAATCAAATTAAAGAAGACTTAGTAATAAATTCAAAAGAGAATAAAAGAAGTAAATAATGGCATTGTTTTTAAATACCCCTAAATTAAATTATTGGATTCCTAAATTAATCGAGGAAAGTGAAGAAGAGTTGATTTTAATAGTTCCATATATTCAGACATCTGAAAATGTCCTAAAGGCTTTAAATAAAGCAGATTCTAATGGAGTGGAAATAACTTTAGTCTACAGAGAGAATAAGTTATCAGACTATGAGAAAAGCAAGCTCTTAGCTCTAAAAAATATAAACTTATTGCATCATCCCAATGTACATTGTAAGTGTTATTATAATGGAGATTTACTTATTGTCGGTTCTATGAATCTTTATGAATATTCAGAGAAGAATAATAGGGAAATGGGAATGTTAATGCATCGATGTGATATTGACGGTGATGAAAAGGGATTTAAAATTTATAATGATGATAAAGAAGTTTTTGATGATGGTATACAAGAAATTCGCGAGATTATTAATGGTGCAAGTTTAGAGAAGTCTAATGATAAAGCTAGAGAAAGATCTTTTGAAATAGATATTATTAAAACCGAAGAAGATTTGGCAAGAGATCTATGTGATAGATTAAATAAATCTTTTTTGAATAAGAAGTTTAAGCCTTTTGAAATTAATGATAAAGTATGGTTTGCAAAATGTGATAATTATTTTGACAAAGTAGATGTTATTTTTGAATACAAAAGAATAGCAATAAAATTTAAGTTAGATCAAGAAGAACTAATCAAAGTATATAACGCGTGGGTAAATGTATACGATGAGTATGAGTTTGCGGGGTTTAAGTATTATTGGAATGATCCTTATCAAGAATTATTATTGTACAGAGATTTTAATTTTGATTGGAGTGATGATAACATTAAGGACAAAAAATACTATGAAGGTATATCTAGTATTATTGAAAAATATAGAAAGCTTTCTAATAAATAAAAGTAGTAAGCTACCCCAACACTAAAAAAAATAAACAACATCACCAGTATCCATATCAAAATAGGGTAGAGCACCATCATGTCTAGGAGCTAAATTATTGATTTTATAATAACGTGTAAGAATCTGTTTTTTCAGGTTTTCCAAATCACCTTTAGTAGCAGGTTTATTATTCAATGGAGTAAAAGCAGCTTTTATTGTATCGGCTAGCAAACTACCTGCTGCTGCATTTCCTGTACCAGCCAAACTCATTGAATCTACTTTTGTTTTTTCAGGTGCAGTTGGTAAAGTTGTGACTTCAGTTTTAGCTTCGGAATCAGAAACGGTAGGAAGTTTCATTTCTATTTTCTTTCTAGCATGATGAGCTTTCGAACGACAAGAGTTGCTACAATATTTTTGAACACGACGACGTTTGGGGTCAAATTCTTTATAGCAATATTGACAAGTATAAAATTCCATATCTTTAATTTAGCGTCAAACGAACGCACGTTTGACGCTAAATTAATATTTTTTGTAGTTTTTAGACTAATTTTGTAGTCAAAAATTTTAAAAAGTTAGAGATCAACGTTAAAAACCGAGCTTAATAAAAACTTATCAATCTCATCATCATCAATTATTAGCTTTTGTTTTTTGGTAGGTTTAGCCTTTTCGCTAACGGGTAGAGGTTGTATAGGTTCAGGAGGAGTAATTTTTAATTCAGTACTAGCATAGGTTGCCTTTAATTGTTCTAAAAGCGCTATAGTTTCATTCGGTACTTTATTTGGTTGAATTTTAAAATGATTGTTTAATTCTTCACTATGTTTTTGAAATTGCTCCGCTTGGAATTTAAACATATTGATAATACCAACATCTAAGTTCGCGAAAGTTTTATCTATATTAACATACATCCACCGCGTCATAAATGCATGACCTTCTACGTGCTCTTTATATTTATCTAGTAATACTCTAAAATGTTCTTCTTCTAAAGTCTTTTTAGCTTCAAATAATTTAAAAAGATTACTTTCTAGTATATCCGATTTTTCTAAAAGCGCAACTATTGAAAACGCATTAACGTCCGCAATTATTTCTTTTGGATTGAATAGATAGAATAAAGTATTAGCAGCATCTTCAGGTAAAACACCTTCGTAAATACTTCCTTTAAGTTTAGAAAAAAGAATGGTTGGCACATATATAATATAATGCCGAAGTAAATTATCTTTTATCGTTGTAAAAATATCCATATCTATTTATAGTAAATCGGAATAATCATTTGGCAATTCAGCATCAATATCTCTTAAGTATTTTTCAAGAGCCTGCATTGAAGAGTGCCCTGTTATAGACATCAATTCACTTTTTGCAGCATGAGGCGATGTGCTTTGCGCTAAAGCACGGTATAATTTAGTTATAAATGTATGTCTAAAACTATAAAGCCCATGGTTATTATCTAAGTTAAACTTTTCCTTCACTACGGTTTTAAATCGTTTAGAAAAGTAATCGCGTCTATTGTTTTCTGTAGCATCCCAAGCACCACCAAGTTTTATTGGTGTGAATAAAAAGTTTTCAGGATTCAGTTTAGATAAATCTGGAAGTTCTTTTAAAATTATCTTAGGAATAATTTTCGTTTTTAAAGGGCTGTTTTTAGCTTTAAACTTAATGGTGTTATTCTTTAAGTCAAAATCTTTTATTTTCAATCTACACACTTCTATTGGTCTTAGTAGATTGTAAGAAATGAATTTAATGTACAGAAGTAATATGGGGTCTTCTTTTTCTAGGTATTTAAATATGTCTTCTTGTTCATTAGCACTATAAGTTTGATTCCTTTTCGGAGTACTTTTAAGAACAGATATTTTTCGCATTGGATTAGAAGCAATAATCTCATTGTCCTCCAAAGTTTGCATCAAGCTACTTAAATTAAGACGATAATTGTTTCTATTTCTAGCACTAGATTTCAATAACACAGAGTTTAAAAACTCTAGAGCTACTTTTTTAGTGAATTGATCTATGGTTTTAATTTTCGGTTTATTCTCTTTTACCCATTTCACAACAGCATTGGTAGAATATTGGTAATCCTTTAGAGACCTTTCATTAATTACTTTAGCCTTGAGTTCCAAACTAAAATCAAAAGCCTCGCGAATCGTCATTTTATCCTCTTCTTTTTCTTGTTTTGGAGGTTGTGAAGCTTCAATTTTTACTTCTGCAGGGATAGATTGTTCAACAGGAACAGTTTTAGCTTGTTCTACAGGAGCAGGAACTTCACTTTTTTTAGCAAGTTTATTTTTATGAAATTCTGTATTATCAAGAAATGGATTGTAGCCTTCTTTAAGTAATTTTAAAAGTCTTCTACGGTATCGAGATAAAAGTGCAAGCCTATCTTCTTTATTTTTGTGAGAGTTGGCAGAACCATAAATATTTTTCATTCGCTTGAGCTTCCCTGTTTTAGGATCTCGAAAAGAAAAATAGACGTACCAACGTTTTGATAAATCTCCGTTAGCGGTGTGGATTTTTGGAGTTGAAAAAATCTTTTTGTGTGCCAAATCGTATTCTAAATCGTGTTCATTTTCGTGTTCAAATGTAATGAATTCGTTTATATTAAGCATAAAAAAACGGTTTAGAGTGAACTAAACCGTTTGTTTTGAATCGATTAAATGATGTAGCGAGAATGGGGCACGATCCCATGACCTCCGAGTTATGAATTTAGAGCGTACTATGTCAAATCAATATGAATACCTTTAAAATTCACTAAAAGTGAAGCTTTAGATTTTGTTTGAATCGAAATGAAATCAATTAATATCAAAGAATGTTTTAGCTATGTTTTAGCAGTGTATAAATACACAGAGTTTTATCTTTATTAAAAATCAATACTTATGGCATCAGTAACACCTTTTTTAGTTAAACGACCAAATTCAAAAAATCTACATCCTATATCGATTAGAATTATAAAGGATAGGAAGCCATCATATATTTATATTGGACAATCTATAAAGTTGAAGCAGTGGGATACCAAAAATCGAAGGGTAAGAAAATCACATCCAGATCATTTAGAAATCAATCAGCTGATACTATCAAAACTATCTTTAGCCAACAAAAGTTTGATTAATGCAGAGATTGAAGCGCAGGATTTATCTTCAAAAAAGATAAAAAATCAGATTGTATCGAAATATGATAACGATTTTTTTAAAGTAGCCGAGAGTTACTTGGTAAACATAAGAAACCGAAAGCAGTTTCATCAATTGGATATTGAAATTGGTCGTATAGCAGTGTTTAGAGAATTTATAAAAAACGATCACCTTCATTTTAAAGACTTGAATGTTGAACTCCTAAAACAATTTGAACATTTTCTGTTAAGTAAAAGAAATTTGGTTGCACGTACTGTGGCTAATTATATGATTACGCTTCGAACTATTTATAATTTAGCTATTAGTCAAAACATCACCAAAAAAGAGTTATACCCTTTTGGAAAAGGGAAATTTCAAATTAAGTTTCCAGAAACAAAAAAGGTAGGATTAAATAGAGAAGAAATAAAAACTTTAGAGAATTTAACAGGTTTAACCCAAGCTCAAGAGTACGCTTTATATGCATGGTTAATTAGTTTTTATTTTGCAGGAATTCGGATAAGTGATGTATTACAATTAAAGTGGGCAGATTTTTATGACGAGCGATTACATTACCGTATGGCTAAGAACAACAAATTAGTGTCTTTGAAGATCCCTGATAAAGTTTCTAAAATTCTCAGTAAATTAGAAAGAGAAGAACATTCTGTTTATCTGTTTAAGGAGTTAGAAGGGATTAATTTAAATGATAAGAAACGCGTAAGAACGAGAATAAAAACAGCTACAAGAAACTTCAATAGGAGGTTAGAGCTTGTTGCCGAGCAAGCAGGAATAGATAAAAAAATGTCCATGCACATTGCTCGCCATAGTTTTGGTAATATTTCGGGAGATAAAATACCCATTCAAATGTTACAAAAACTATATCGACATTCTTCGGTTACTACAACTATGCTTTATCAAGCTAATTTTTTGCGTAAAGATGCCGATGAGGCACTTGATATGGTTATTGATTTTTGAGTTTTATTAAGAGATTGTTTAATTGGTTCAAGAGGAACTAACCAAAATCTAATTTTAATATTAGTCTCAGAAGGTAATAACGGCTATAGTTTTATTTGGCACCTAATTACATACCGTTTTGTAAGTCTTTATTCAACTTATTGATTTTTAACTTTGATTAACTGAGTATGGATAAGATAGAAGTAAGTCAATTTGTTTTTTTTAGTCCTTTTCTAAATTTATTTTCATTAAAAACTAAACAGTATTTTTTTTGCTAACCACGAAACTCAAAAAAAATAGCCTGCTATAACCAATAGGGTTTTAAAATACAGAAACCATCATTTATAATAAGTTTTTATTCTAATGTTATTATGATAAATAATATATTTTAATTAGTCCTGCTTAAAAGTTATAGACATGGTAACTAAGTTAAAATTTTTCTTTTTTACACTTAAATTGCTTCTAAAGTAGAAACAAGTTTATGTATAACAAAATAGCTATAGTTATAAAAAAATGAGAAGAAATTAAGTTAAAACAAAAATGTTAGTGTATTTATTTCAGTATTTCAATCATACAAAAAATAGTTTAAAACAAGTTTATTTTCTTACATTTAGTGGGGAAAAAACACTTTGTTGAGGGTAATTGGTACTTTTCGATACCAAATTCGGTATAATTTAACTCTCTACTAAAAGTAAATTGCAGTCAGAATTTTTTTAATCTTTAAATTTTTAGAAATCATGGAAACTGTAATGGATGCAATTAATTTTATAGATATTAATAAAAGCTCAAGAGTACCAATGTACCAACAGATCGTTGATTCTATAATCAATAATATATCAAACGGTAATATAGTATTGAATGAAAAATTACCATCAATAAATACAATAAGTGAGGATTTCTACCTTTCTCGGGATACAGTTGAAAAAGCATATAGTATATTAAAAGAGCGTAATATAATTGTTTCAATACCTCGAAGAGGTTATTACGTTTCAAAAATAGAGACTACGCATAAATTAAAAATTTTATTTTTAGTAAATAAACTAAGTTCTTATAAAATGAGAATTTATAATTCTTTTTTGGATAGAATTGGAGTCAATTCGAAAATTGATTTAGTGATTTATCATTGTGATGAATTTGTCTTCTTGAATACTTTAAAGAATAATAAATCGGGTTATGATTATTATGTTATTATGCCGCATTTTAAAACCGATAAACTTCAGCATGCTAGTTATACAGAAGAGGCGCTTAGGGCTATAAATAGTATTCCAAAAAATAAATTAATCATATTGGATAATTTGATGCTGCCAATAGAAAAGGATGTAGCTGCAGTATATCAGGAGTTTGATAAAGATATATATGACGCTTTAAAAATTGGGATATCTAAAATATCTAAGTATAAAAAAATGATTTTATTTTATCCCGAAAAATCTGTTTATCCTTTTCCAAGGAGGATTCTTCATGGTTTTAGGAAGTTTTGTTTGGAAAATGAAATTGATTTTGAAATACTTAGTGAGGTCTGTGATGATATGGTATTTATTAAGGGAGACCTGTTTATTACTATTGAGGAGACTGATTTAGTAAATTTAGTGAACCAAATACGAGAAAAAGAATTTATAATGGGAGAAGAAATAGGTGTGATATCCTATAATGATACTCCGCTTAAACAACTATTAGGCATAGCAGTGGTGTCTACAGATTTTAAAATAATGGGGTTAATGGCTGCTGAAATGATTTTAAATAATGATAAAAGCAAAGTAAAAGTGCCTTTTCATTTTATAGATAGAGCCTCTGTTTAAAAAATACTTAATTAAAATTTTAAGTTATACAAATCTTATTTAATACCAATAGATATTAATACTTTAGTCTCACAAGTAAAAAAGTTTAATTAACTTTACTCTGGCTTTAAAATGTCATTAATTAAACCGTACTTTTTATATATGCGTGGGCATTTCATGTTTTTCTTTATTTTTAGTTATATAGCTTTAGGTTTTTCACAAAACGACACCTATAAATTCAAGCATTTGGTGGCAACCGATGGTTTATCTCAAAATACAATTATAGATATTAATCAAGATGATTTAGGGCAAATTTGGATAGGTACTCGAGATGGTTTAAACAAATTTGATGGTAGTGAGTTTACGGTTTATCGGCATGATAAAAATGATCCTAGATCAATAAGTAATAACGATATTATTTGCATTGAAAATGGTAGAGATAGTACAATATGGATCGGTACTTTTTCGGGATTAAATAAATATGACACTAGGACGGATGTATTTAAAACTTATCTCAATGATGATCAGAAAACATCCCTTGGAAACAATATTGTTTGGACTATTAAAAAGTTATTAAACCAAGAAATATGGGTAGGTACACCGTCAGGGCTATCTATATATAATGAGTTTAAAGATTCCTTTAAGAATTATACTTCAGTGGGGCAGGTACTTTCTATTTTCGAAAATAAAGCAGGAGAAACCTACATAGGAACAGACAATGGAGTATTAAAAGTTATAGCAGAAAGTAATAATGAATACAGTTTTATTAGAATAAAAGGAACAGAAGGAGTGGTTGTTCAGGATATTGAAGAGAGTCAATATGGGAACTTGCTTTTAGGGACACGTAATCAAAATGTATTGGAGTATAATTTAGATAGTGGTAAAATTACTACTTATTTAGACCAATTGAGCTTAAAGGGGCAGGATAAGAACGTTAGAAAACTGCTATTTGATGATTTGGGAAATTTATGGGCTGGCACTTATGATGGTGTACAGATTATAGATAAGAATAAAAAATTATTAACGCTTTATAGTGATATTAATGATAATGAATCTATTAGTGGGAACTTTATAAAAAGTTTGTTTAAAGATAAAAAAGGCTCGATTTGGGTTGGAACCTATCATGGAGGTATTAATATATGGGATGATTCCAATATAAATTTTATTAATATCACTCAAAAACCTGCAGATAAAGGTTTAAGTTTTAAGGCGGTAAGCTCTATTGTTAATCATAACGACAAGGTTTATTTTGGAACAGAAGGGGGCGGGGTGTCTATTTTAGATACTAAAAATCAGTTCTTTGAATATATTACAACCAATAATTGTAGTGCATTAAAAAGTGATAATATTAAATCGTTGTTCTTGTCAGAAAACAATAATTTATGGATAGGGACATTTGAAAAAGGCTTTTTATTGTACAATATTAATGATCGAGAAGTCAAGAATGATATTTTGCCTAAAAAGTTATTAGAATCTATTCAAAATGTAGGTGTAAGTAATATATGTCAAGATCTTGATAAAAATATTTTAATAGGTACTTTGGGAAAAGGCTTGATAAAGTATAATCCTATTAAAAAAAACTATGAGCTAATTAATAAAGGCTTAACAAGTAATAATATTAAATGTCTATATGTAGATTCTAAAAATAATATTTGGATAAGTGGTTTTAAAGGAGGTAATATTATTAAACCAAATGGAGAAATAAAACACTTTTTTTATGATGAAAGCACTAATTTGGGACTTAGTACTACGGTCGTTTTTGAAGACTATAAAGGGACTATGTGGGTAGGGACAGAGTTTGACGGACTTTTTAAACTTGTGGGTAATAAGTTTACTCCGGTAAATCTAAAAATTAGTGATATTTCAATTATAGGAATTAGAAGTATTGAAGAAGATAAAAAAGGAAAGCTGTGGCTTAGTACCACCAATCAAGGTATAGTTTGCTTTAACACTGTTAATAATAGTATAGCTAAATATTATACTCAAAAAGACGGAGTTATTAGCAATCAGTTTAATAATAAGGCTAGTTTACATATCGGAGATTCAGGTTTTATGTTTGGAGGACCATCTGGTGTGTCTTATTTTAATTCCAACAATTTAATTAGAAATAAATATGTACCGCAAGTATTAATAACCCATTTTAAATTAAAAAATAAATCTATAAATGTAAATAGTAAAGAAGGATTACTTACTGAAACTATAACATTTACAGATGACCTAAAACTTGCCTACGACCAAGGGAATTTTAGTATCTCCTTTTCTATACCCAGCTTTATAAATTCAAGTAAGAATAGTTACTTATACCGTTTAAAAGGACTTGAGGATGAATGGACAGAAACCACAGAAAACACAGCGTCCTATACCATTCAAAACCCTGGAAATTATACTTTTGAAATAAAAGGGGTTAATAATGATGGCTTTTCAAATAAAGTTCCTACGAGGTTAAATATTCATGTAAATCCTGCACCTTGGAGATCTTGGTGGGCTTTTTTATTTTATGGAGTATTTATATTTTATGTTTTGTATTATTTAATGAACATATTAAAGTCAAAAACAAAATTAAAGCATCAATTAGCTTTAGAAAAAATAGAAGCAGAACAAATTAAAACAGTTAATAAGCATAAATTAGAATTTTTTACTAATATATCTCATGAGCTAAGAACACCACTTACCTTAATCCTTGGCCCCCTAAATGAAATACTTGATAATTATAGGGGGAGCAGCACAATGTATAAAAAATTGAAAGTTATAGAGAGTAGTGCTAATCACTTACTACAACTCATAAACCGCTTGATGGATTTCAGAAAGCTCGAAAATAATTTAATGAAACTGGAAGCGGCGGAAGGAAATATAGTGAAGTTTTTAAAAGAAATATATTTGTCTTTTTCAGAATATGCTAAAAATGGAAATTACGATTATACTTTAGAAACTACTTCCGATAATATTCAGGTCTATTATGATCGCTATAAGCTAGAGCGTGTGTTTTATAACTTAATTTCAAACGCATTTAGATATACACCAAAGGGAGGGAAAATTACATTAAAAGTTATTCAATATCCTGATGAAATTTGTATTAAGGTAGAGGATTCGGGTGTGGGGATTGCTGAAGAATATAGAGATAAAATTTTTGAACGTTTTTTTGAATTGTCTATAAATAATAAACCGGATAATGACTATAATAAAGGAACAGGTATAGGTTTATCAATAGTAAAGAATATAGTAGACTTGCACAAAGGTAAAATTAGTGTTTCTGGTAACAAAGATGGTAAGGGAACCGTTTTTTCATTCAAACTACCATTAGGAAAAGAATATTTGGATGAAACTGAAATTATTCAAGATTTTAAATTCTCTGATGATTTGGAGCAATATGTTAATCAATTAGAAGGTCAGGAAGTAGTGCTTGAAAAAGATGTTTTTGAGCTTCAACATATTCAGGAAAAAAGTACAATACTTATTGTAGAAGATAATAAGCAACTTAGAAAATTTATTGTAGATATTCTTATTTCAGAATATAATGTTTTAGAAGCGGAAAATGGAAAAGTAGCCTATAAGCTAGCTATAGGTGAGCCAGTAGATCTTGTAGTAAGTGATGTAGTAATGCCAGAAATGACGGGTACTGAGTTATGTTCTCTAATTAAGGAAGATATTAGAACAAGTCATATTCCTGTAATTTTGTTAACATCAAGGTCTTCGTTGATTTTTAAAATGGATGGGTTGGAAAGTGGAGCAGACGATTATTTAAGCAAACCTTTTAATGTGAAAGAGTTGAAGCTAAGAATTAAAAATATTTTGAGTACAATCTCCCGTTTAAAGGAAAAAATAAATTCTAATGAAATACTGCAACCCGATGACGTTGTATTGTCTTCATTAGATGAAAAACTGTATAATAAAGCATTATCCATAGTGGAATTAAATATTAGTAATGAGCAATTTGATATCTCATTTTTTTGTGAAGAACTAGGGGTGAGCAGAACGGTCTTGTTTAAAAAAATTAAGGCATGGACAGGATTTTCACCTAAAGATTTTATTCAGCATATACGTTTAAAAAGAGGAGCACAGTATTTGGAGCAAGGAGAGTTAAATATCTCTCAAATTAGCTATAATTTAGGATTTAAAAACCCTAAATACTTCAGTAAATGTTTTAGAAAAAAATTTGGTAAAACACCAACAGAGTATATAAAAACCTTTGGAGATTATTAAAATGAAATTATTTCCGGAAACAAGTTAAGATTACCTCGCAATATATTGTAAAAGAATTAGTTTACTCTTTTTGAGTATTTATTTACCCCTCTAGTTGTTTAGTTTTGACGTGATTAGCAAATAATAAAGAGTTTGCTTTTTAATATAGGTTTATAACTAACTAATTAAACTAATGAAAAATAAGAAAATCAATGTCTTGGAATTAGCCATAATTTTGATTGTGGTATTTTGTTCTTTGATGCTTATTTATTTAATAGGCGAACTATAATTTATATGGTTCACTTAATCCGTTTACCGTTGCTGTAGAATAAGATTTCCCTAAGGGGTCTGGATATATTGATCTCCATGACCCTACTATCAATACTGAAAAATAAGAATAAAAATATAAGGAGTTATAATTATGTTTTTAATATTGATGTTGGACATTATATAAATCTCTTAATGATAATTAAGTCAGGACAGAACAGGACAATCAATAAATATTAATAGATTAATTTTAATTTTTTGAATTTATAAAGAGAATATTATTTTAAATTAAATCAATAATTTTTGTAGCTATTACTATGTATAAAAGTCGTTTTTTATTAGGTCTGTTTAGTGTTGTTTGTGGTTTAAATCTCACTAATGCGCAGCAAAAAAATAACCAAGAAAAGCCAAACATTATATTTATCCTTACAGATGATCAGCGTTTCGATGCGATTGGTTATGCGGGTAATAAATATGTGGAAACTCCAGAAATGGATAATTTGGCAAAATCTGGAACATATTTTAAAACAGCCATTGTTACAACACCTATTTGTGCAGCAAGTAGAGCTAGCATATTAACAGGATTGCACGAACGATCACATAACTTTAATTTTCAAACAGGGAATATTCGAGGAGAATATATGGAAAGCTCGTATCCTACACTTCTTAAAAATAATGGGTATTATACTGGTTTTTATGGTAAATATGGTGTTCGATATAATGATTTAGATAAGCAATTTGATGAATATGAATCTTATGACCGAAATAACAAGTATAAAGATAAAAGAGGCTACTATTATAAAACAATCGATAAAGATACAGTTCATTTAACGCGTTACACGGGCCATCGGGCATTGGAGTTTATTGATAAGAATGCAACTAATAATAAGCCATTTTGTTTGTCGTTAAGTTTTAGCGCACCACATGCCCATGATGGTGCTATAGATCAATATTTCTGGCAAAATACTACCGATAAGCTTTTACAAGACACTACAATTCCTGGTCCTGAACTTGCTGATGATAAATATTTTGAAGCCCAGCCTAAAGCTGTTAGAGATGGTTTTAATAGGTTACGTTGGACATGGCGTTACGATTCTCCCGAAAAGTATCAGCACAGTCTAAAAGGATATTACAGAATGATTTCTGGAATAGATTTGGAAATCAAGAAAATTAGAGAAAAACTAAAAGAAAAAGGTTTAGATAAGAATACGGTAATCATCGTAATGGGAGACAATGGTTACTTTTTAGGGGAGCGTCAATTAGCAGGTAAATGGTTAATGTACGATAACTCTATTCGGGTGCCATTAATAGTTTTCGATCCTCGTGTAAACAAACATCAAGATATTAACGATATGGTGTTGAATATTGATGTACCCTATACTATTGCAGATATAGCAGGGGTAGAAGCCCCTAAATCTTGGCAAGGTAAAAGTTTAATGCCTATTGTAAAACAAGAAAGAAATACAATTGAAAGAGATACCATTCTTATAGAGCATATATGGGATTTTGACAAAATTCCTCCAAGTGAAGGTGTTCGTACTGAAGAGTGGAAATACTTTCGTTATGTGAATGACAAAACTATAGAGGAACTTTATAACCTCAAGAAAGACCCACAGGAGATAAATAATTTAATAGGAAAGAAAAAATACCAAAAAGTAGCCCATAAGCTTCGCGAAAAACTAGAGGAGTTAATTAAAAAGAATAGCAATGAATTTAGAGCAGCTCCAACCGATTTAACAGTCGAGCTAATAAGAGAGCCGGAAACCGAAGTTAAAGTTTTCGATTTAAATCCAGAACTTGGATGGGCGGTACCATTAGGTTCCAAATTTCAATCTGCTTATCAAATATTAGTAGCATCTAAGGAAGCCACTGTTAATGATAATAATGGTGATGTTTGGGATAGCGGTCAAGTACGTTCAACAAAATCTACTAATGTAGAATACCAAGGAAAACCATTAAAAGTAGGAGAAACTTATTATTGGAAAGTTCGAATTTGGGATGAGGAAAACCGTTTAGTTGATTATTCAAAAGCTCAGAAATTTACTATAGGTGAAAGTGATAGTTATATTATTTCTACCGAAAACAAGTTCGTTATCGATAAAATTAAACCAGCAACATTTGAAAAGAGAGGGGCTTTTTATTTTATAGACTTTGGTAAAGCTGCTTTTGCAACAATGGATTTTAAATATGTAGCAAAAACACCACATACCTTAACTGTTAGAGTCGGAGAAATGATAGATAACCAGGGCAACGTTAACCGTACACCTCCTGCAAAAAGTAATATTCGTTATCAAGAGTTGAAAATTAATGTAAAACCAGGTCAAACCAACTATAGAATTCCTGTTCAAACAGACGAAAGAAACACAAGAGCCAACAAAGCCATTCCCTTGCCTGATGGGTTTCCTCCATTGGTGCCATTTAGGTATGTGGAAATTGAAGGGGCTCAATCCGAAATAGAAGCAAATGATGTTGACCAATTAGCGTTTCATACGTATTGGGATGAAAAAGCTAGTAGTTTTAATAGTAACAATGATATTTTAAATCAAGTATGGGATCTAAGTAAGTATTCTATAAAAGCAACTACGTTTAACGGACTATATGTTGATGGAGATAGAGAGCGTATTCCGTACGAAGCAGATGCTTATCTTAATCAGTTAAGTCATTACACAACCGACAGAGAATATGCTATGGCAAGAAGAACCATAGAATATTTTATGAAACACCCAACATGGCCAACCGAGTGGCAACAACATGTCGCTTTGTTGATTTATGCAGATTATATGTATACGGGTAATACCGAATTAATAGAACGCTACTACGAGTCGTTAAAGCATAAATCGCTTTATGAATTGTCAAATAATGACGGTTTAATTACCTCTACAAAGGTAGACGCAGAGTTTATGCGTAAACTCGGTTTTGAAGAGGGGTACAAAAAGCCACTTACAGATATTGTAGATTGGCCACCCGCTAATTTTAACGGAAGCAAAACAAAAGGAGAACTCGATGGATTTGTATTTAAACCTTACAGTACGGTAATAAATTCGTTCTTCTACGAGAATATGAAAATCATGTCAGAATTTGCAAAAATACTTGGTAAAACTCAAGAAGTTCTCGATTTCGAATTAAGGGCTTCAAAAGCTAAAAAGGCAGTTAACGAGCAAATGTTTGATAAAGAACGTGGTATTTATGTTGATGGGATAGGTACAGACCACGCATCTTTACATGCTAATATGATGCCTTTGGCATTTGGCTTGGTACCCGAAGAATATTATGAATCGGTTGTTAATTTTGTAAAGTCTCGGGGTATGGCCTGCAGTGTATATGGTGCACAATTTTTAATGGATGGCTTATATAACGCAGGCGAAGAGGATTATGCGCTCGATTTATTGGCCAGTACTGCCGAAAGGAGTTGGTACAACATGATTCGTATTGGATCTACAATTACTTTAGAAGCCTGGGACAATAAGTATAAAAATAATTTAGATTGGAATCATGCTTGGGGTGCAGTGCCTGCAAATGTTATTCCAAGAGGGTTGTGGGGTATCAAACCTAAAACTCCAGGATTTGGAATAGCTACAATAAAACCGCAAATGAGTACGCTAAAAACAAGTGAAATTACAGTACCAACGGTTCGTGGTGCTATAAAAGCTAAGTACACCCATATTAGTTCCCGATTGCAATCTTACGAAATTGAAATACCGGGGAATATGGTAGCTGAGTTTTCTTTAGGTGATATAGAGGGAAAAGATTTAATCCATAATGGAGAGAAGGTGGCTTCTGCTTTTGATGCTGTTCAATTATCTCCTGGTAAGCATACCATTCAATTAAAAATCAATTCGTTTTAATTGAAGTGAAGCGTATAGAAATTAAATAAAATGAGCGATTACAACAGTTTTATTGTGATAAAATAGCAATAGAATAGTCTTTCAATTTCATGGAAAACAAAAAAATTAATTGGGGAATTATTGGTTGTGGAGATGTAACCGAAGTTAAAAGCGGACCTGCTTTTCAGAAGGTCAAAAACTCCTGTTTAATAGGTGTTATGAGACGACAAGAAGCCAAAGTTATTGATTTTGCTAAACGTCATGGTGTTGCTTATTGGACTACGAATGCAACTGAATTGATAGAAAATAAAGAGGTAAATGCGGTTTACGTGGCTACACCGCCTTCATCCCATTTAAAATATGCACTTCAAGCTATTAAAGCAGGAAAACATGTGTATTTAGAAAAACCAATGGTCCTTAATACACATGAAGCAGAAGTGCTTTTAAGTGCTGTAAAAAAAAATATAGCCAAAGTTACTGTAGCGCATTACCGTCGCGAATTGCCTGTTTTTAAAAAGGTGAAAACATTATTGGATAGTAATAGTATCGGCAAAGTGGCTTCAGTAAAAATAGTAATTAAACAAAAAGATAATACGAGCTTAATAGCTAAGACTGAAGACAATTGGAGATTGAACCAAGAAATTTCTGGAGGTGGATATTTTCATGATATTGCACCTCATCAAATCGACTTAATGTGTCATTATTTTGGAGAGGTTGAAATCATTAAAAAGGGATTCCAGGACGTAGCGCAATATTCGAAGCAAAATGTAGCTGGCGAGATGATATTTAAAAATGGGGTAAAGTTCACTGGCCTCTGGAATTTCAACGCGTCCGAAGATATGGATAGCTGTATTATTCATGGAGAAAAAGGGCGTATAGTATTTTCTTTTTATAACGATACGATAAGCCTATCGGTTTGTGGAAAGACCGAAATTTATAAATATGACACACCCGAACATGTGCAACAACCTATGATTGATAAAACCGTGCACTATTTTTTAAGTAATAGTCTTAATCCGTGTTCTGTATGCGAGGCTGCCGTTGTAACCCAAATCATGGATGTGTTTTGTGGAATTAAATGAATTATAATTTTTAATAGAAAAATAAACGATTTAAGCTAAAATGAAGAAATTACTATTTACATTTTTAATAACAACGGGTACTATACTTTTTTCTTGTCAAAAAAGTGAAGCACAATCAAAAGATTATAAAGATGCTCGTTTATCTGTAGAAGAACGTGTAGAGGCTTTATTGCCCAACCTTTCTTTAGAAGAAAAAGTATCTCAAATGCGTATATTTCATGCAAACATTGGGGTAGAAGCAGATGAAAAGGGAAGCTTGAAATTATCTGATAGAGTAGTAAAAAAACTAAAATTAGGTATAGCAGGAATAAAAAATCCAGCAGAACATATGGATGCTCTTGCTGCTGCAAAATTTAATAATGAACTTCAAAAATACATTATAGAGCATAACCGTTGGGGAATTCCAGCGTTATTTGTTACCGAATCTTATAATGGTGTGGATGCCGAAGGGTGTACAAAATTTGGTCGTCCCATTGCATCAGCGGCGTCATTTAATCCGGAATTGGTGAATCGTATTTGGGATGTGGTAGGAAAAGAAGCTCGTTTACGTGGGATGCATATGTGCCATTCTCCTGAAGCCGATTTGGTTAGAGATCCGCGTTTTGGACGGATGAGTGAGGCCTTTGGAGAAGATACTTATTTAACAACCCAAATGGTTACTAATGCCATAAAAGGGGTTCAAGGGGATTATGAAGGTTTAGGTAAAGGTACACATATTGGTGCTGTGGCTAAGCATTTTGCAGGATATGGACAGGTGTTAGGTGGTACTAATTTTGCTGCCATTGAAATATCGGATAGAACATTAATAGATGAAATATATCCACCTTTTGAAGCCGCAGTTAAAGATGCTAAATCTTTAGGTATTATGGCATCACACGGCGATCTAAATGGTATTGCGAGTCATGGAAATCCTCAATTATTAACGGGGACACTTCGCGATGATTGGGGGTTTAAGGGTTACGTTGTCTCTGATGCTAATGATATTGGACGTTTACATTATTTTATGAAAGTTGCTGAAACACCTGAAGCAGCTGCACAAATGGGATTAGAAGCTGGTGTAGATATAGATTTGTATGCGGAAGATGCTTATGCTTTACTTCCTGAAATGGTAAAGAAAAATCCTGAAATTGAAAAATTAATAGATAGATCGGTAAGACGTGTTTTAAGAACTAAATTTATATTAGGATTGTTTGATAACCCATATATCGATATTGCAGAAGTTGAAAAAGGAGTGCGTGCACAATCATCGTTAGAATTAGCAAAGGAGTCCGATTTAGAATCTATTATTTTACTTAAAAACGAAAATAATACGCTTCCGTTAAATAAAAATAAAAAAACTAAAATAGCGCTTTTAGGGCCATTGGTTAAAGAGAATACAACAGAAATGTTTAAATCTGTTGTTGGTAAGAATATTCAATTTGTATCAGAAAAAGGATTTCATTTAACGGATGAAAAAGGAGGGAATCCTAAGTTATTAGATAAAGATCCAAAAGCCATAGCTAAGATGGTTGAAATAGCTAAAAATTCAGATTTAACTATCTTATTTTTAGGAGGTGATGAGTTTACTTCAAAAGAAGCTTTTTTTACAAACGCTATTGGAGATCGAGCAACTATTGATCCCGTTGGTGCTCAAGATGAACTTATAGAAAAAATAAAAGCTATAGGAAAACCTGTAATTGTGGTTTTAAAACACCGTAGAACACTCTCTATTAATACCATTTCGGAGCAAGCTGATGCTATTTTAGACACCTGGGATTTAAGTGAGTTTGGAGATCAATCAACAGCTAAAATCATTTTTGGAGAGGTGTCACCTTCTGGTAAATTACCTGTTACGGTTCCCCGATCTATTGGTCAATTACCTTTTCATTATAGTATGAAAGAAATCAATTATAAAAAAGGGTACTTATTTATGGAAGATGGTCCCATATATCCCTTTGGTTATGGTTTAAGTTATGTTAATTTTGAGTATTCGAATATTAATATTTCTAATTCAGAAATCACTCCTGATTCTGTAATTGAAGTTAGTATAAAAGTTACAAATACAGGGGCTATCAAGGCTAAAGAAGTGGTTCAAATGTATATAAAAGATGAAATAGGCTCGGTAACTAGACCCGATAAAGAGTTGAAGGGGTTTGATAAAATTGAACTCAATCCAGGAGAAAGCCAAACCGTAAGTTTTAAAATTACACCTAAAATGTTGAAATTTACTGGACTTAACATGGAAAAAATATTAGAGGCAGGAAGTTATACTGTAAAAGTAGGTTCATCATCAGAAAATTATTTAGAAACAACATTTAAACTAAAAAAATAAAAATGAAAAAATTGGTATTAAAGTTACTGGCAGTATATACGTTAATTGGTTGTGCAGTGCCTCACAAGGCAGTTGCACAAATGGCGTTAGATAATTCTGAGATTGAAGCATCAATGATTAAAGCCTTAGAGTGGCAAGAAGCACACCCTATTTTTGCTATCGCTCCTACAGATTGGACGGCAGGGGCCTATTATACCGGAGTGGCTCGAGCACATAAAACCACCAAGGATATGATGTATATGGCTGCTTTAAAAAATCAAGCGTATAATAACGATTGGCAAACGTATAATAGATTATACCACGCCGATGATGTGGCTATATCGTACAGTTATCTCTATGTTGGAATGAACGATAATCGACCAGGTTTTGTAAACTTAGAACCTACTCAGAAATTCTTAGATGCACATTTATTTGAAGATAATATATGGAAATCGGGTAAAGATAAAACCACTAGTGGTAAAACTATTTTATGGTGGTGGTGCGATGCTTTATTTATGGCGCCGCCCGTATTAAATTTATATGCAAAGCATACTAATCAGCCTAAGTATTTAGATGAGATGCATAAATTTTATATGGAAACCTACAATCAATTATTCGATAAGGAAGAGCGCTTATTTGCAAGAGATATGCGTTATGTTTGGAAGGGCAATAATAAAGATGAGAAAGAACCAAACGGAAAGAAAATATTTTGGTCTAGAGGAAATGGCTGGGTATTAGGAGGTTTAGCACTACTTTTAGACGACATGCCTAAGGAATACAAACACCGACCATTTTATGAAAATCTTTTTAAAGTAATGGCGTCAAGAATTTTGGAACTGCAACCAGAAGATGGTTTATGGCGTACTAGTTTATTATGTCCTGAAGCTTATGACCACGGCGAAGTAAGCGGTAGTGGCTTCTATACATTTGCTTTAGCATGGGGTGTAAATAATGGAATATTGGATAAGGCGAAATACCAACCAGCTGTAAAAAAAGCATGGCAAGCATTAAAGAAATGTCAACACAGCGATGGTAGAGTAGGTTGGGTTCAAAATATTGGAGCTTCTCCTGAGCCTGCGTCTGCAGATAGCTGGCAAAATTTTGGTACCGGAGCATTTTTAATGGCAGGAAGCGAAGTTCTGAAATTAAAATAAACTAAATATTCTTTGGTATTCATAATATACTTGGTAGCCTGAAAATAATTTGGGGATACCTAAAGTATAATATTATAACAGAAAACTGATAAGTATAAAATTAATCGTAATAATAAAATAGATGAATTTTCCTAGATTAAAGTTTTTTAAGAATTTAATGTTTTTATTTATTGTAATACTTTCTATAAGTTGCCAGAATAAAAATAAAAAGGATAAACCATCAACTATTTTAGACCAACAGAAACGCCCCAATATCTTATGGTTAGTTACTGAAGATATGGGGGCGTATATTCCGCCTTTTGGAGATTCAACAGTAGTAACACCACATTTAAGTCGATTAGCAAATGAAGGTGTGATTTATCCCAATTTGTATTCAACTTCTGGGGTTTGTGCTCCAAGTCGGGCGGCAATAGCTACGGGAATGTATCCGTCAAGTATAGGGGCAAACCATATGCGAACCAATAGCTACACAAAAGAAAGAGGGCTTCCTGCCTACGAGGCCGTACCGCCTTCTGATGTAAAAATAATTAGTGAATGGTTACGTATGGAAGGCTATTATTGTACTAATAATTATAAAACAGATTATCAATTTAATGCCCCAGCCACGGCATGGGATGAAAGCAGTGTTTATGCCCATTGGAGAAACAGAGCAGATAATCAACCGTTTTTTGCCGTTTTTAATTTTACAGAAACACATGAGTCGGGGTTGTTCGAGCCATACGGATTTAGAGAAATTGAAACCCGTCTATATCACGCAGGAGATAGAAATTACAATTGGAAAAACAAGAATGCTTCTCATGCGAAAAATAGAATGGCAGAGGCGGAAACACCAAAGCACCTTCCGTTGGATACAGAATTTAATATCCCTCCGTATTTACCAGATACAGATGTTGTGAAACGAGATATGTGGAAGGTTTACAACAATATTGCCGAAATGGATAGCCAAGTAGGTGCGGTATTAAAACAATTGGAGGATGATGGCTTATTGGAAAACACCATTATCTTTTTTTATGGGGACCACGGTGGCCCATTACCTAGAGAAAAGCGACTTATTTATGATTCGGGATTAAACACTCCCATGATTATTCGTTTTCCGAAAAAGAAGCGTGCAGGAACAAAAGATGATCAATTGATAAGTTTTGTAGATTTTGCCCCAACGTTATTGGCGCTTATAGGAGAGAAACCAAAACCATACATGCAAGGACAACCCTTTTTAAATGCTTATAATACAGAAAAACGAGAATATATACATGCAGCTGCCGATCGTTTTGATGCAGAAACAGATGTGATAAGAGCTGTGAGAGACCAACGTTTTAAATATATTAGAAATTATAGGCCAGAACAAGGGTATTATTTGCCAATAGCATATAGAGAGCGAATTCCAACCATGCAAGAATTATTGAGGTTGAAAACAGAGGGTAAACTTAATGATATTCAAAAACAGTGGTTCAGGGAAAGAAAACCCAAAGAAGAACTGTTTGATTGTGAAACAGATCCTTTTGAGTTAAACAATTTGGCGGATAACCCTAATTATCAAAATAAACTTAGCGAATTAAGTAACGAAATGGACAGGTGGTTAAAAACGATTGGTGACAATCCTTATTTGCCAGAAGTAGAGCTGATTAATAAGCTATGGAATGAAAATAAAACACAACCAAAAACATCCGACCCCATTATTTCTAATGAAAATGGAAAAGTAAAAATAACATGTGAAACCGTTGGAGCCTCCATTGGATATAGAATAATAAATGAAGGAGATAATACAACACAGTCATGGGACATATACCAAACTCCATTTTCAATTGCTCCTGATGTAAAATTGGAATGTTTTGCACATCGTATTGGTTTTGAGCCAAGCAAAACTATTCGTATTTCGGCATCAAATAAGCTTTAGGTTCTTAGTAATAATAAATGTTTATAACTTAAAATCATTAGTTTACCGAACATAAAGATAGGTTTGTCTTTCATAGTGTTTTTTTATGAAAAGCCTGTTTTGGGGATATTATAGCACGCTTGTATTCTATTCATTAGAGAGCTGTTTATTCAATTATAAAATAATAATAATAGGAGCTTTTTTAAAAGTGGGCTTGCTAAGCAGCTTAAGTAAACTCTATCTCAAATTAGCATATTCAAGAGGTTCTAAAAACTAAAAATAGTACTAGGTAATATAGAAATAAATAAAGTTTAATGATAGATAAAAAAATAAGCAGGTTGTCAAAAACGATAATAATATTGTTTTTGCTTTCTCCATTAATTTCTATTAAGGCGCAAGCACAAATTGTTTTGGAAACAGATTTTACAAATCCTACAAATGTGAAACAAGAAATGCGCTATCATTTAAACGTTTTCAACAGGATTACGCCTTTAAATGGGGTTAAGGTTTCAAAAGCCAACGGTAATTCTAAGATTTGTATAGTAAGGCCGCTTGGAGGTATTGCTAGTAAAGGAAAGGCTGATATAACCAAGGATTCTTATAAGTGGGATGCTAATTCTAAAAAATTCTATACAGATTTTACCTTGTTAAAAAAGCAGATAGATGGTGTTTTTAATCAAGGGTTAGGTATTCATCAAATTGTATTAGATAATCCATCTTGGGCATTTCAACGTAATGAAAAGGGAGAGCTAATTAGGGACTCTTTAAAAATTTCTACCTACGGAAACGCAGAACCTCCTAGAGACTATAAGGCTTGGGGCAATTATTTAAAAGATGTTATGGCGTTTCTTGTGGAGACTTATGGTGAAGAGAGGATGCTGAAAACACAGTTTGATATAGGTCGTGAAATAGGAACTCCAACTCATTGGTCTGGCACCAAAGCGCAGTTTTTTGAGTTTTATAAAGTATCAATTACAGCTATTAGGGAAGTGCTTCCTAAGGCAAAAGTAGGTACGCATTTCCTTTGGGGCTCTTCTAATAAAGCCTGGGGAATCGATTTTGTAAAATGGAGTAAAGCGAATAAGGTGCATTATGATTTTGTTGGTGTTTCTTTTTATCCCTTTTACGATAAACCAAACCGTACTAATTTTAAAGAAGTGTATGCTAAAGATTTTGCAGTTATTAAAGATATCCCAGAATGGGATGAAAAGGCAAAACTCGAGATGCATGAATATGCTTTAATTAAAAGCTTGAGCAAGGCAGGGAACTCCTTTGTAAATGCATCAGAAGCGCATCAAAATTCATTTATAGTTGGGCTTATGAAAATGTTTTACGAAAACAATATGCAAAATGTTTTTCAATGGGGGCAAGGAACAAAGCATGAGCTAGCCGATAAAGCCCTTTTTGAGATGCAAGGAAATATCTATTATAAGTCTAAAAAGAAAGGAGCAGAATTATCCAAAACTAGTTATGTTGATGCTATATTTTCTAAAGATGTTTCAAAGCGTAAATATAACATCTTGGCGTATAATTACAATGCTAATCCTAAAGCAGCAGCTTCAGCGCATTTAAAAATAAGTGCAAAAATTAATATTCCGCCGGGTACAAAAGTAAAGGTAAGATCTGCAGTTTATAATGTAAAAGAAGATCTCTCTCCATGGTCTAAATGGCGTGAAATAACTACCAATGGAAATGAGAAAAACAAATCTAATATTTCTTTTGAAGCGGAGCTACCCGTATTTTCTTTTTTGAAATATGAAGTTATACTCTCGGATTCATATTAAAAACCTTGTATCGATTGGTTTCGATACTTAATTTTTCAATTGAAACTAAAGTACTAATTACATTAATTTAATTTAACTGGACCAAGTAATGAAGTGTAAAATTTTATATATCCTTATTGCTATTTCTTTCTTTTGTTGTGAACCTCCAAATAACGAAAATCGAAATATTGAAAACACATTAAGTTTGCAAGAGTTAAGTGATCAATTTAAATCGCCTTCAAAGCAATATCGACCAGAAACGTGGTTTCATCTTAATGGAAACAATATAAGTAAGGAAGGATTAACTTTAGACTTAGAAGCGATTAAGGAAGCTGGTTTGCAAGGCATTCATTTGTTTAATAAAGCTGGTCGCCCTTATCCAAATGTAGAGCCTGTTAAAATTTTATCTCCAGAATGGGAAGATATGATTCGGCATGCGGCCGACGAATGTCAACGTCTTGGATTAAAATTTACCATGCAAAATTGTCCAGGTTGGTCTATGACGGGGGGACCGTGGGTACCGGTAGAAGAGGCGCAGCGTGAAATTGTAGAAACGGTTTACAGAGTATCTGGAGGTAAAATATTTAGGGGGATTCTAGAAATTGATTCATTATATAAAACTCTAGATTACAATTATAAAGACATTCAGGTGCTCGCTTTTCCAACGCCGGAAGGAGACGATTTAGCACCTTTAAATCCTTCAGAAATTAAAACCAATAATACTTTAATTCCATGGAGTGATATTTTTAATCCCAATTCGAAAATTAGTGTTACTCGTACAGCGACACATTTGGATAAACTTTTAAATACCTATAAGTCTCAAGGGATTTCAAAAGTAAATGATGGCCATACTTGGGTTGAAACTAAGTTTAGTAAGGCTGTTACATTACGTGCTATTACTTTTCCGCAACCACGACATATTATAATGGGAAAAGAATACCCTAGGGTTGATGTCTCAATTAAAGTTGAAGCATTTATAAATAACATATTTACGGAAATAATAACCCTGAAATTACCTGATGCAAATTGGAATGATAGGCGGAAATTTCTAACGCTAGCCATTCCTGAAACCACGTCTAATACGTTTAAATTTACGTTTAAAGGCAAACATGCTATTTCACCAGAATTTATTCACTTAAACTCAAGTCCAAAATTGCATAACCATGAAGCCAAAGCGGCAAAGGTATTAAGACGCCTTGAAAAAGAGGTGCAATTTCAGTATTCTGAGAATACCATGGTTAAAAAAAACACCATCTTGAATTTAACGGATAAAATGGATCGAGATGGGAAATTGAATTGGAATGCTCCTGAAGGTAATTGGACGGTTGTACGTTTTGGTCATATCAATATGCGCCTTACTAATAAACCGGCAGTACCTGAAGCGACTGGTTGGGAGTCCAGTAAATTAGATAAAATAACGATTGAAAATCATTTACGAAAAGGAATGATTGGTAATTTAATTAAAGCAGGCGGACCAATTGGAGATGGTAAATTACACGGGTTATTAATAGATAGTTGGGAAAGCCATGTACCTACTTGGACCGTAAATTCTGAAGATATGTTTAAGGAATTTGAAAACCGTAGAGGCTATAGTATGGAACTATATTTGCCAGCTACTATGGGATATGTTGTTGATAGTCCTGAGGTAACCACCAAGTTTTTAAGAGATTTACGCCAAACTATGGATGACGTTTTTGTAGATAATTTTTTTAAACATTTTGCAACCGTAGCTCACGATATGGGAGCCGAAGTATATACCGAAGGTGCAGGAGGAGAAGTGTTGCCCATTGACCCTATGAGGTATTATGGAGTAAGTGATATTCCTATGACTGAATTTTGGTATCCGAAAGCGCCATCTGCCCAAAACGAGTATGCAAAACCTATTCTTTCCGCGGCATCTGCAGTACACTTGTACAACAAAACTGTTTTGGCTGCAGAAGCATGTACGCAGGTGGGCGTAAAATGGAATGAACATCCTTTTTCAGTAAAATATTTAATAGATTATAATTTTACCAAAGGGGTAAATCATTTGGTGTTTCATACGTTTTCGCATACCCCACAAACTAATGTATATCCTGGCTCGAGCTTTGGTGGTAATATTGGTTTCCCTTTGGTTCGTGAGCAAACATGGTGGAAATACATGTCTGATTGGACCGATTATTTAGCTAGAAATCAATTTGTTTTACAGCAAGGCGAATACGTAGCAGATGTGTTATGGTATTATGGGGATCATTTTGAACGCCCACCTTTCGATTTAGATTATTTTCCTAAGGGGTATCGGTTTGATTATTTAAATGAAGAAATTTTACAAAACAACCTTAATGTTATAAATGGTAAAATCCATGTTGAAAATGGAGGAGATTACCGAATTATCAAACTAAGAGACTCTCAAGATATGCTATTATCTACAGCGCAAAAATTAAAAGAATTGGTACAGGAAGGCGCTGTAATTCTAGGAGATAAACCCATAGATTCGCCGAGTTTGATGGATGATGAGAAGGATTTAGAAAGGCTTAAATCTATAGCAGATGAGCTCTGGGGGACAACCAAAAGTGGTTTAAAACAAGTAGGTAAAGGCCGAGTGTATTGGGGGAAAACATTGGATGAGGTATTAAAAGAAGAACAAATAGTACAAGATGTTATTGTTCCAGAAGGTTTGGACATCAATTGGATTCATAGAGAAACCCAAGATGCGCACATATACTTTGTAGCATCAAAAGAGGAAGTTCCCGTTGATGTGTCATTAAGTTTTAGGCTTAATAATGTAAGCCCTCAAATATGGAATGCATTTACGGGAGAGCAACAGGGTGCTAAAATATGGAGTAGCTCTAAAAATCGAACCAATGTTGTACTGTCATTACCGTCAAGCGGAAGTGCTGTAGTGGTATTTTCAAAAGAAGATAAAAAACCTTTAGCTTCAAAGGTAACCTATAACAATCAGGTGCTCTTAAATTCTAAAATGGGCTGGTATCATATTAACGGTTCTACTGATTTTCCTAAATTAACTTGGAAAGATGATACACTTATAGCTTCAACATCGGGGTCCTATGTTTTTCATAACAAGAATAATAACTTAACTAAGGTTATTAATGTTGATGAAGTATCGCTTCAAAATGATTGGAAATTGAATTTTGATATAGGTTGGGACACTTCAGAATCTATACAAATTCTAGAATTAAAATCCTTATCAGAACTGGAAGATGAGGCTATAAGGCATTATTCAGGAACAATAACCTATTCAAAAATAATTAACCTGAAAGAAACAGGGAAGCACACCATGTTAGATTTGGGAAAGGTTGCTAACATTGCAGAGTTATGGTGTAATGGTGAAAAAATAGGAGTTAAATGGGCTCCTCCATTTGAGTTTGATGTGACTAATAGTGTTAAAAAAGGCGATAATTTAATTGAGGTTAAAGTAACTAATACTTGGAGAAATCAACTTATTTTCGATAATACCCGCCCAGAGGGAAACAAAAAAACATGGACAACAAGTCCGCCAAGAAAAGCAGAGAAACAATTGGAGGAAACAGGTTTAATAGGACCAGTAGTTATAAGGAGTATCAGGTAATTTTATTCCGGTAGTAGGAGTTTTTTTTATTCCTGTCCAAATTTAGTTTTAAGTCACTAGTTAACAGTGAGAGAACCCATATAGGGCAGGATAGATATGTGGTGTCGTTATTAGATATTTATGTGCAAATGAACTAACTAAACTTTTTCATATGATAAAAAAACGACACTTAAACATCTCATTTTTATTGCTTTTTGTTTGTATTGCAGTACGGGTAGCTTTAAAAACATAAATTAAATTAACAAAGCTAGAAATATGTTTTTTTTTTGAAAAAGTACTTTTAACACCAATTAAATCTTAATTGTTTAATTGGTGTTAGCTATGTGTGTTTTATGTAATCCTACCTAAAATGTGAAATGAGATTTCAATCTTTTCTTTACACATTCGCTAATTTTTATATGGGAGATGCATGTGTTTAAACCACTCTAAGGTTATAAGTTTCATATAAAACAAACTAAACCTTCAAGTCCTGAGGTTTTAGCTGGATATATAGAATTTTCATGGTAGGCCCTTAGCCGACCAATAGCAACTAAGAAATTAATCATTAAGCATAATTATTATGATCCAGATTGTTTGGTTAGAATAAGCAGTTATGTCTTATTACAAGGTATAACGTTTTTTTTAACATGCAATCCGTTAAAAACTAAACTAGAATTTTAAACTAATTTTAATGAAAACAAAAATACAATTAAGCACTACAAGAAACTATGGAATGTTAATGGTGTTTCTATTAGTCTCGTACTTATCATCTTTTAAAATATCGGCACAGGTTACTTTTATGGATAGCACGAAGGTTACTAACGATGCTTTTTATTTTTGGAAAGAAAGCGACCCTAAACCATACCATTATGGAGCTAGTATTAATCCACATGGTAATTGTGTGAAAGTTTCAAATGGTTATGTGTTTTATACATGGTACCGGGGTGGTTGGAGCAATCGTGCCTTAATGGTTTCTCGTAAGAAAATTGGAGAAGGAACATGGGTGCATGTAGCGCTACCTGCTAAGTTAAGTTTGGTTGGAGGAAAAGGAGATACGCATTTAACCACCAATATAGGAATTTGCCCCATAGATGGTACAGTACATTTAATGTTTGATCACCATAACGAAGATTTAAATTATATAAGATCGAAGAAAAATATAGCATTTGCTCCAGATAGTGAGTTTACTGCCGAGAACTTTCTTCCTCAACAAAACTACTTAACGCCTGGAAAAGTGGTTGGCGGGGTTACTTATCCCGATTTATTTAACAATGACCAGGGAGAAATGTATTTTGAAAGAAGATTAGGTTCTGCTGTTGGAGGAGATATTGTTATGACATATTATAACGGAGATACTTGGTCGCAGGAAACTACAATAATTAAAGGAAGAGGGGCTGAGGTAACTCAAGGAGAACGAAATTTTAGCTATGGAAGTGCACACTTTATTAATGGTAAATTTTACTACACCTATTCGCCACGTTGGGCAGAGTCTCCAACAGTACTGGGTGAAGGTGTTTATTTGATGGAATTAGGTAAACGAATGGACAGTAAAGCAACAAATGTAGCAGGAAAAAGTTTCGATTTACCTATTATAGATCACTCTCCGTTTTTTATTGCCGATCCGCGAAGTGTTCCTGACAATGCAGGTTGGGCAGGAGGACCTCAAGTTGCTATTTCGCCCAAAAATGATATTTATATGTACATTCAACCTAAAAAGACAACGCATTATAATTATCTGAAAAAAGCAGGAGAAACAGAATTTATTGAAGATAGAGGCAAAGGCGGGTTAGGTACCTTTTATGGAAACCGTATGTATAAGTTTGTTACTAGTGGTGAGGATCTAGTGGTTAATAGTTGTTTGGCAGGAAGCTATGAATGGCGCGAAGATTTTAGAATGAACGTTGGAGCTCGATTTAGGAAAAGTGTTAAAATTATGGATAACGGAACTATTGTAGCCGTATTTAGCGAGAGAATAGATAGCGATAAAGTACCTATTTATTGTTATGTATTAAAAATTGAAAAAGAAGATTACATCCCCCAAACCATAAGTTTTGAAGCTATCGAGGAAAAAACAGAAGGCGATACCAATTTTCAGTTAGATGCAACAGCCAGTTCTGGGTTACCTGTTTCATATATTTCCACAAATACCAATATAGCTCGCATTGTTAATGGTAATACCGTAGAGATTATAGGTGTTGGATCTTGTAATATTGTGGCAAGTCAGGTAGGAAATGGAGTCTATGATAATGCACCGGATGCATCTCAAACCTTGGTGGTTCATGCAAATGCCTCTAAAACAAATCAAACTATTCAATTTGAGTTAACTTCAACTACTCATGTTTGGGGTAGCCCCGATCAAACTTTAAACGCTATAGCAAGCTCAGGATTAGTTGTTCAATACGAAAGCACTAATACCAATGTAGCTGTTGTTTTAGAGGGGAAAGTACATGTAAAACGGGCCGGGAAAACCACTATCAATGCGTTACAACTAGGTGATGATACTTACAATGCGGCACCTATTGTAGGCCACGAACTTGTAGTACCTTTAAAGGAACAGGAAATTACTTTTTTAGAAATTCCGGAAGTAACATCAGGCGACCCAGCATTCCAACTTCAGGCTAAAAGTAATAATCCGGATGCAAACCTTAGGTTTCTATGTCCAAATAACCAAGTCGCTATTGTTTGGAGTAATCAAGTTAGACAGGTTTTGGGAGCTGGCTCTGCTACCATTACTGTCTCTGGCGCGGGTAATGAGTTTTTTACTTCGGCACAAACTACCCAAACTATAAAGGTGAACCCAAAAACTCATATCATACCTACAGATATTGAAGCAGAATATTACACAACAAAAAGTGGTGTAAATATTACTAGGTGGAGTAATACCGTATTTTATCTAAATTCATGGAACATTGATGATTTTGCTGAATATACTATTGATGTACCCGAAGATGGTGTATACGAAATTGAGGTTTTTGCAGCATCGCCCGGGTCTTCTAAAAAACTTAAAGTGGTTAGTGGTTCAACTAAACTCGCCGATATAGCTCTTACGGTAACACCAAATCTAACTGTATTTAAAGGCTCTAAAGCAAATATTACGCTTAATAAAGGCGTGCAGAAAATTAAATTAGTGGGCGTTATTGGAGGCTTTAACTTCGACCGCATGAAAATAACTAAAGGCCAGATAGTAGGTGGTGCTGATGGCGAAGGTGTTTACAAGTTAATTAATGTAGGTACTGGGAAATTTTTGGGTGCAGGAGTCGCAGGTAGCCAACCGGTAATTATGCAGGATTCTGGTGAAGGGCTAGATAGAAAATGGGAGTTTGTTAAAACTACTGTTGGAGGTGTAGATTATTATAATATAGACAGTAAAGACATTGGTATATTGCGTTATACAGGAGCAGGGTTTTCTGCAGGTGCATATCTTGTAGTAAGTACAACCAAAGAATCTCCGGCAGGTGATACCGATAAAATATGGACAATACATTATAACGAAACAGATAATACCTTTAGGTTTGAGGCTAAAAGCAATGGCAAGTTTTTGTATCATGATATTGATGGTAATTGTTACAACATAAGTGCTGATGCGGATGATGCTAGAAGTAAATGGAAGGTTGAAGGCCATGGTGGCCCATTACTAAATCTGAAAAATCAAGATATGTTGGTGTCTTCTATAAAAGTATATCCTAATCCAGCAGAAGCAAGCTTTATATTAGCCCTAAACAATTTAAATACGTCACATATAAAAATATATAATATTTTAGGCAAGCTTGTTTTTGAAACAACCACAAATGAGAAAAATATGCAAATAGTGAACCGTGGGCAATTTACTTCCGGAATTTATTTAATAAAGGTTTTAACCAATAACCAAAAGGTATTTTACACTAAACTTATAATTAAGTAAGATCTTTAGTGAGAGGTACACTGGGAATTAGGATAGTATTAATAATTTTTTTGATAAAAACAAACAGATGAAAAGACGCAATTTTATACAGCTTTCAACCTTTGCCGGGATTGGCTTGTCTCTCCCAATTTCTAGTGTTTTTAGCGCTTGTTCAAATCATTCAGAGCATTCACTGGAATTTAAAAATTTAGTTTCTGGTCTATTAAAAGATTGGTGTGATGGGATGATTAAAGTGCAGATTAACAATCCGTCTAATTTAGAGGAACATGGAGCTTTGGGGTGTCCATCTTGTTCACATATACACGGCCGCTGTATGGATGCTGTTTATCCATTTTTATATATGGCCGATGTTACTGCCGATAAAAAGTATTTAGAAGCTGCTAAATTAGTAATGATTTGGGCTGAAAATAATGTATCCCAAGACAATGGAGCTTGGACAGTTATTCCAAACCCAAAATCGTGGAAAGGCATTACCATTTTTGGAGCCATAGCCTTGGCGGAAGCCCTGCATTATCATGGCCACGTTTTGGATAGTCAAACCCGTAAGCAATGGACAGAGCGTTTAGCAAAAGCAGGTCAATATATTTATGACACTTTTACAATAGATTTTACAAATATAAATTATGGAGGAACAGCTATCTATGGCTTAGATTTAATAGGAGGTGTGCTCGGTAATGAGGAGTTTAAATCGAAAAGTAAAAAAATGGCTCAACAAGTAACGGGCTTTTTTACAACAAAAGATCATTTATTGTTTGGAGAGTGTAAACCTGATGCTGGTAAACTTAGTGCTAAAGGTTTGCATGGTGTAGATTTAGGGTATAACGTTGAAGAAACCCTAAATAGTTTAGTTATGTATGCTTTAAAAAATAAAGACGAAAAGTTATTGGAAGTGGTAACCAAATCGCTAGAAAGTCATTTAGAATTTATGCTACCCGATGGAGCTTGGGATAATAGTTGGGGTAATCGGATGTATAAATGGAGCTATTGGGGAAGCCGAACCTGTGATGGTAGCCAACCCGCATTCGCAATGATGGCACATATTAACCCAGCATTTGGAACCGCAGCAGTAAAAAATACTGAATTATTAAAACAATGTACTTCAAAAGGTTTGATACATGGAGGTCCACATTATATATCGGCAGGAATACCTCCTTGTGTGCATCATACGTTTGCGCATGCCAAACCTTTAGCTGTTTTGTTGGATCACTGGAAGCATCTTCCAGAAATTAATAAAAAAGCAGCTTTACCAAGAACGGTTGCAGATGGTGTAAAACATTTTAAAGATATTGATGTCTCTGTTTTTGCAAGGGGAGATTGGCGAGGGACCGTGAGTACCTACGATGCAGAATACCATTATAAATACGATTATCGTCAAGCTACTGGAGGCAGTTTGGGCATATTATATCACAGTAAGGTAGGATTACTTTGTGCAGCTAGTATGGCTGTTTACCAAATGGTAGAAGAATACAATCAGCAACCACAACCAGGTGAAGATATTGCTTTAACACCAAGAATTGAAACTTTTAAAGATGATGAATGGTACACAAACCTTTTTGATTTAACAGCAAGTATGGAGTCTAATGATCAAAATGGGATCATTGAGGTATTGTCAAAAGTAAATCTTAAGAATGAAGCAAGGGAAACCGTTTCGGAAACGGCATCTACATTTCAGTTAAAATATAGCTGTGCAAAAGATTCTCTACAAATACAGGTATCAACAAATCAAAAAATTATAGAACCAACAGCATTTGTATTACCAATAGCTTCGCCTTCTGGGGAAGTGGTGGAGCTTGTAGATGATAATGAAATAAACATTATAAAGCCAGAAGGTGTTGTCAGCATAAAATCAAATGTACCAATAAAGCTTAAAAATATTTCAGGAAGCAGACTTTTTAATATGGTTCCAGGTATTGAGGCTGTACCCATAGAAGTGTTTTTTGAAGAAGATTCTAATGAGTTATATTTAACTATAACCGTGAATTAATAAATAATTTAAAATAGGTTTTTGCTAAAAAAAAAGGGTATATCTTTTTTATTTAAAATAATATCAAAAATCTATTTTGATATTATTTTTTTTTAGAATAAATTGTGTTAGAAAATTCTTCCAAAAGGAAGATCCTCAATATCTGTTAAAGTGTTAATTAAGCCATTTTCTACTCATGTCCATATGGCTAATAAAAGTGTCCCGTTTTTTAGTAATCAAAATTAATTATATGAAGATCTTTAGTTTCTGTAATTAATGCAAAATAAGGTTTTGTTTATTAAAAAAATGTATAAAGTACATTGTTGCATGACAAAACAGGACAGGTTAACTTCTTTTAACATATATATTTACAACAACTAATTTTGAACTAAATGTATATGAAATTAAAAAAAACATTAAAAATTTCGCGAAATATGAGGCGAATTTTTACTGCAGCTGGGATGATACTGTCCTGCATAGGAATGACAAATGCTCAAACAGTTTCGGGAACGGTGTCTGCAGACGGTCTAGTTTTACCTGGCGTTACAGTTGTAGTCAAGGGGACTTCTCAGGGTGCTATTACAGATTTTGATGGAAATTATAATGTAAGCGCAGACGCTCAAAGTACTCTTATTTATTCTTTTATGGGGTATAAAACTCAGGAGATACCTGTTGCTGGTAGGAGTAAAATTGATGTCGTTTTAGTAGAGGATGTTGCAACGCTAGGTGAAGTGGTAGTGGTTGGTTATGGAGTCCAGAAAAAAGAGAGTGTAGTTGCTGCTATTACTCAAATTGAAGGAGAGGCTTTAATGGAAAGAGCGGGAGGATTAACCAATATAGAAGAAGCACTGCAGGGAAACTTACCTGGAGTAACTACTATTCAAGGTAGTGGGATTCCGGGTCAGTCCGACATGCAAATTTTTATTCGCGGTCAAAGTTCTTGGAATGGAGGAGGACAACCATTAATTCTTGTTGATGGAGTACCTAGATCTATGACAGATATTGATATGAATGATGTAGAAAAACTTTCTGTACTTAAGGATGCTTCTGCTACTGCTGTTTTTGGAGTAGAAGGTGCAAATGGAGTAATCCTTATAACAACCAAGCGTGGTAAAACAGGGAAAGCCCAATTGTCCTTATCTGTTAATTCTACCATTAAAATGGTTTCAAAATTGCCGGAAAAATTGGATTCTTACGATGCAATCCGACAGGCTAACAGTTCTATTTTAAGAGAATTACCAATCTCTCCAATAGGATGGGGGGATTACACACCAATGGGAATTCTTGATAAATACCGTAATCCATCAACTCTAGAAGAAAGTTATATATATCCTAATGTGAACTGGGAGGATGAGCTTTTAAAAGATTTTGCTCAAGATTATAGAATTAACCTATCTGCTCGCGGTGGAGGAAAAAATTCTAAATATTTCGCGAGTTTAGCTTATCAAACGGTGGATGATATTTTTGATGGAGCCAAATACGATAGTGGAAAAGGATATCTGGGTGAATATAATTATGAGCGGTTTAATTACCGAAGTAATCTAGATTTTAATATTACAAAAACTACAGAGTTATCGGTAAACCTTTCGGGGTATTTAGGAATTCGAGAATCACCAGCTAATTTAAATGTTGTAGTTAATGGACTCTATGAAATTGCACCTAGTCTGTATACACCAGTATATCCAGATGGTTTATATGGCCAATATATAGACGATGGGTTTGGTATAACTAATCCTATTGTGAGTTTAACCAATACAGGATTTACTACCACTTCTAGCTTTCAAGTAAATACGGATGTTATATTGAAACAAAAACTTGATTTTATAACTCCAGGTTTGAAATTTCAAGGACGGTTTTCGTTAGATAATAATATGAATAGCCAACAATCTTTAACAGACCCAGGAGGAGATGGTCTTGAAAATTTAGTATACCGAGTTTATGATGGAGATCAGGAATTAATTTTGTCTCCAAATGGAGTGAATGATTTTGATTTTGTGGTAAATCCATGGAGAGTAGGAACTTCATCTGTTCAAAATGGAACAAGGTCTCGTAGGTTACTTTATGATATGTCTTTGGATTACTCAAGAACTTTTGCGGAGAAACATAATGTTACTGCATTGTTTTTATTTAGAAGACAAGAGATTGCTAGGGGAAGTGTTTTTCCTACATTTCGTGAAAACTGGGTGAGTAGAGTAACTTATAATTATGATAATAGATATTTTATAGATATTAATGGTGCATACAATGGTTCAGAGAAATTTGGTCCTGGTTTTCGTTTCGATCTATTTCCTTCTGCAGCAGCAGGGTGGACAGTTACTAACGAGGCGTTTATGGATAATGTAGATTGGTTAAATAAACTTAAAGTAAGAGGCTCCTATGGACTTATAGGTGATGATAATTTTAGTGGTAGATGGCGTTATATTACACAATGGCAAAATGGAGGGTCTGCATTTTTAGTGCCTAGCGCTTATCAAGGTAACGGCGGAAGGTCTCCATATATTTACTATACGGAGCAAAGTGTTGGAAATCCTAACCTTCAATGGGAAACAGCTACTAAATATAACGTGGGTGCCGAGGTATCATTATTTAATAATTTAATCACCGCTGAATTCGATTATTTTGGAGAAGACCGAGATAATATCCTTATCACTGGCTCACAACGAGCCGTTCCAGATTGGTTTGGAACAGCTCCTCCCGATTTTAATAAGGGAAAAGTAGAGGTGAGAGGATACGAAATTGTTTTAGGTGCAGACTATAAATTGGGTAACGGTTTAAATCTTTATAGTGATTTAAGTTTTACACAAGCAAAAGATAAAGTTATAGAAAGAGATGACCCTGCGTTAAGACCTTTTTACCAAAAGAATGAAGGTTATACAATAGGTCAATCAAGATCTGCAATTCCTGCTGGAATATTAACAAGTTGGGATGATGTTTATATGTCAACACCACAGATAAATAATCAAGGCCAAACACGCGTGGGTTATTATGATGTGGTAGATTTTGATGGCGATGGTATTTATAATAGCTCTTTTGATAATGCCCCATATGGTTATACATCACGTCCGCAAAGAAACTGGACTGCTACTTTTGGTGCACGTTACAAAGGCTTTAATCTTTCGGCTCAGCTATATGGAACACAAAATGCTCAAAGGAGTTTTGGAAATAGAACCTTCACTAATCAAACAGATTTGATTTTTAAACAAGACATAGATTATTGGACTGTAGATACTCCAAACAATACAGATACCCAACCAGCATGGCGGGCAGAAGCAGCTACTAACCCTAGAGATGGTATTTACGATGCATCATTAACAAGGCTTAAAGCGATTTCATTATCCTATAATATACCTAAAAAGACTTGTAAGAAATTAGGCGTAAAGAGTCTTCAAGTTTTTGCTAATGGTAACAATTTGTTTGTATGGACAGATTTACCAGATGACAGAGAATTTAACGGTGGACTTACCGCAGATTCTAGTTTTAGGGGAGATTATCCTACATTAAGAAGGTTTAATTTCGGGTTTAATTTGAATTTTTAAAAAAATGGTGATGAAAAATTATAAAGTAAAAATAGTATTAATCTTGGGGCTTATGTTCTCGTTTTCATGTGAAGACTACTTAGATAAAGCGCCCGAGTCAGACTTAGATCAAACAGATGTTTTTAAAAACTTCGATAACGCGCAAGGTTTTATTGAGGAAATGTATGCTTTAGTCGTAGATTACGGAACTTCAGCACACACCTTTCAAGACTATTTGTACGGAGATGATGCACATGGTAATAGAACATGGAAGGCTAGTTATCTGATTGATAACGGGGACTTAAATGGTTTAAATTCAGCTAATTATAGTTATTTAACACCATGGAAAGGAGCGGCTTATGGAACCGCTAATAATAATACAAATCAGGCTAATGCAAGTAGAAGACCTGGCGTATGGGATGGTAGTTTAAAAGGAATTCGTAATGCTAATATAGCAATTTCGAATGTAGAGTTAATGGTAAATTTAACTCAAGAGGAAAAAGATGTTATACTTGGACAAGCCTACTTTTTTAGAGCCTATTTTCATAATGAAATTATGAAGTTTTGGGGACGTTTTCCTTATATAAAAGAAGTAATAACTGGTGATGGTTTTACAATACCACGCCCATTAACCTATAAAGATTGCGCTTTAGAGGCTAATGAAGATTACAAAAAGGCCATTGAATTATTACCTGTAGATTGGGATGATATGTTATATGGACAAAAAACCTTAGGCGAGAATATGGGGAGACTCACTAAAGGAGCAGCTTATGCTTTTCAAGGTAAAAACCTACTTCTTGCTGCAAGCCCGTTGATGCATGCTAACAATGGAAGTCTTAATACCTATGAGTATGATACAGAGTTATGCAACATGGCTGTCGATGCTTTTGCAGGGATACTAAAATTAGCAGACCAAGGGAGATATGGATTAGCGACCAATTTGGACGACTATGAAGAAGTGTTTTGGAGAACACCTGCACCTAATATGTGGCCTGGTAGTACAGAGTTTGTTTTTTCTGCTCCAGGAGGTCGAAGTGTTTCTGCTGAAATATTTATGACATCAGGAATGGATAGAGACATCCATGGAAGGTCCGGGTCCGAAATCTCTAGCCCGACCCATAATTTTATCCATAATAATTTTGGAATGGCAAATGGCTTATCAATTGAAGATGATATGAGTGGAAAGTATGGTACACCATTATATGATCCTAACAATCCATTCGAAAATCGCGATCCCCGTTTTTATAAATGGATTGTTATAGACGGCGAAGTGTTTGGAACAAAAGCAACTATACCTGCTAAACATAGAAAAGCTCAACTTTTTACAGGAGGGGAGCATCGTAGTAGTGGTAGTGATAACCAGCCATCTACAACAGGATATATGAGAAAGAAATTTTACCCTGTAGTTAATGGTGAATTTCATAGTAAGTGGAATAGAATTATAAATAAATATATGGGAGTGCGTTTACATATGAGACTTACCGATGTCTATTTAATGTACGCAGAAGCATTACATGCGGCTAAAGGAGCAACTGCAACGCCTGCGTCCTATTCATTAACTGCTGAGAATGTTGTTAATATAATGAGAGATAGAGCAGGTATTCCTCACGTTAATTCATCAATTGTTTCTGATAAAAACAAATTTATGGACGAATTACGACGCGAGAGAAGTGTAGAATTAAGTTTTGAAGCCCACAGGTGGGTAGATCTTCGCCGTTGGGGAATAGCGCATGAAGAAAAATATAGAAGGAAAACATCTTTTGAATTTCCTAAAGACCATTCGTCTTACACGGAAAAACTACTTGTTGAAAGAGTTTGTGAATACCCAAAGCATTATTGGATACCATTTGAGGCTAAACAAACACAGATTTACGAGGGATTTCCTCAAAATCCAGGATGGTAGTTTTATACAATTCGTTTTAATTAATATTAAAGAAAAAAAATGAAGATAAATAAATTATATAGGTTGTTTACTCTAGCGTGCTTAATGTTGTCTTGCTTTTGTAATGTTGCAATAGCTCAAACTGAAGGAACAGAGGTAAAAGCGACCGTGATTGATGAACAAGGTAACCCGATAAACAAAGTTAATGTTTTTGGACCCAATGGTATTCAATCATCGACAGATGTTAATGGACAGTTTCAAATTAAATTACTTAGTGATGAGACTGTGGTAATTCAAAAAAAGGGGTATGAGTCAGAACTAATTAATATGACTGATTTAACTGAGAAAATTACCCTAGTGAAATCTGCTTTTCTGGCCAATGAAGATGACCAAATAAAAATGGGGGTTGCTACCAAGCACCGTCGTGATATTGTAGGTGCCGTATCTTCAATAAATACAAAAGACCGATTAACTTATGATAATACCCAATGGGTTAGAGATTATATTAACGGTTTGATGTTAGGAGTGGAAGGATCTGCGAACGTTAGAGGTTTAGGAAATGCTGTATTCGTAATCGACGGGGTAATAGGTCGTGATCCTAACATCCTAAACATGGAAGAGGTAGAACAAATAACCGTGCTTAAGGATGCTAATTCTGTGGCTCTATACGGAAGTCAAGGTAGAAATGGAGTTATTATAATTAATACTAAACGCGGGAAAATAAATAAAAAAGAAGTTAATGTAAATGTGCGTTCTGGTATTAGAACACCACTTGCATTACCTAATTACTTAGGTTCTGTACAGTATATGGAACTTTATAATGAAGCAAGAAATAATGATGGATTAGATAACTTTTTTGAGCCTTCTCTTATTGAAGAATTTAGGAGCAGTACAAATAAATTTCGTTATCCAGATATAGACTTCTACTCAAGTGAATACTTGCAACCTTTTGTAAATTCCACAAATGTGGTTACAGAGTTTTCTGGAGGAAATGATAAATCTCAATATTATGTTAATGCAGGATGGACAGGAAATGAAGAATGGGTTAGAACAAACTCTGATGCAAATGCAGGAACTAATCGATTTAATTTGAGAGCTAATATAGATTTTAAAGTTAACGATTGGATTACAAGTAGTATTGATGGTATTGCAATTATTAATTCAGACAAGTCGGCATTGTCAAATTTGCTAAGCGCGGGTACAACGTTTAGACCTAACGATTATTCACCTTTATTGCCAGTATCAATGGTTGATACAGAGGCTAATCCAGAACTGGCTGCACAATTAGAAGCTGCTGGAATATTTGATGGAATGTTACTAGGATCTACACAACAATTTCAAGAAAATACACCAGTTGCAAATGCAATTGCAGGAGGTTATCAAAACGATGTGTTTCGTTCTACCCAGTTTAATAATTCAATTGATTTTAATTTAGATAGAATAACCGAAGGTTTATCTGCAAAAACATATTTAAGTTTTGATTTTTATGATTCATACAAATTGTCAATTAGAAATAAATATCGGGTTTATGAACCAACTTGGGAAGATGATAAAATTGTAGCATTAACAGCGTTTGGTGATGTAGATCAAAAAGATTTAACCGAAAATGTTAGTACAAACGGTTTTGTTTCTCGATTGGGTTTTTACGGATTGGTAAACTATCAAAAAACTATTGGAACTAATCATTCAATAAATTCTACTTTTTTAGGGTACTACAACTCAGAGAAAAGAAATAGCGTACTTCAAAAAGATATTGATTCTCATTTTGGGTTTCAATTAGCTTATGATTATAAGAAAAAAATGTTTGTAGATTTTAGTGGCTCTTATGTGCATTCTATTAAACTACCAGAAGGAAATAGAGGAGGTTTATCTCCAACATTGGGTGTCGCTTATATCCTAAGTGAGGAATCTTTTCTTAAAGAAAGTAATTTTGTAGACTATTTAAAGTTAAAAGCATCTGGAGGTATTATAAAGTCTGATAAAGGGATTAACGGTTATTATTTGTACGGTGAAGATTATTCTAATGGAGGAACATTTAATTGGGCCGATGGACAAAGTTCTAACAGAAGACAAGATATCTCGCAAGGAGCAAACCCTAATATGGGATATGAAGAACGTATTGATTTAAATATTGGCTTAGAAGGTTATTTATGGAATTCACTTTGGTTCGAATTTAACTATTTCAAATCAGACCTTGATAAGCAATTAACGTTTTTAACAGATAAATATCCATCTTATTATAACACCTTTAGACCACGAGACAATTATAATAAAAATTCATTTAAAGGTTTTGAAATTGGTGCAAACTATAAAAAAGCTATTAATGATTTTACAGTAAGCTTAGGCGCTAATATTTTATATAGCGAATCTATAGCAACAAAACGATCTGAAGTTAATGAGTTTGACTACCAAAATAGAGTTGGAAGAGAAACATCGACAATTTTTGGACTAGTAGATCAAGGGTTTTATTCTGAGGCTGATTTTAATGTAGATGGTGAAGGTAATACTGTGTTAAATGATGGATTACCTGTTCCTGGCTTTGGTGCGGTACTTCCGGGAGATTTAAAATATAAAGATCAAAACGGAGATAATATTATTGATAATGATGATAGAGTGGCAATTGGACAGTCTAGTAGTCCTTTTAGCTATGGAGTAAATTTAAATTTAAACTATAAAGCATTCAATTTGTTTATTTTAGGTACTGGTCAAACAGGAGGAGATGCTATTAGGTCTAATTCCTACTTTCAAGTAAATGGTAATGATAAATATTCAGAAGTTGTTTTAGGCCGATGGACTCCACAAACCGCAAGCACTGCAACGTTCCCAAGGTTATCAACTCAAACAAATAAGAATAATTTTGGAACGTCTACTTTTTGGTTATACGATAATAGCTTTTTTAAAATTAACCGTGCACAGTTAACTTATGAATTTAATGAGGCTTTAAGTAACAAATTAGGTATGAATGATTTCAGTTTAAATTTTCAAGGGACTAATATTTTAGAACTATCTAAAAACAGAGATATTCGTCAGTTAACTATTGGTGGGGCTCCTCAATTTAGATCTTATACTTTAGGTGTGAGAATGTCATTTTAATGTAAAAACAAAACTTATAAAATAGAATGAGAAATTTAATAAAATATATATTACTAGTATCGGTTTTTGCGGGTATGGTTGCATGTGATTCCTTGGAGCCAATCGATGAGAACAGATTGGACTTTGATTATGTGAGTACAGTTCCCCAATCGGCAGAAGGATTATTATTACATGGCTATAATGGTTTAATAGACCAGTTTATCTTCTCGGAAGTAGCAACGGATGATGCTGTAAATAATAAATTAAATAACGGATATAAGCGAATGGCTCTTGGCGAGTTAACAGCGCAATTTAATCCTGCTTCACGTTGGAATACTTTTGAAAGAGTATTTTACCTCAACAGGTTTTTAGAAGTTATTGAGGCTGGCGAGATTCAATGGAATAGAGATGAAGATATTAATGCATTGTTTTATCAACGGATGAAAGGAGAAGCTTTAGCATTAAGAGCATTACATCATTTTTATGTGTTACAAGCACATGCTGGTAAAGGGGCTTCAGGTGAGTTATTAGGGATACCATATTTTACGGAGTTTATTGAAGCCGATGGTGATTTTAATAAACCGCGTTTATCGTTTGAAGGAGCTGTTGAGGCTATTATGAAAGATTTTGATGATGCTTTAGATTTATTACCTACAGATTATTCAGAAAATGAATCTGACGTAGATCCATGGTATGCAGATGTAGATTTTGGAAAGTATAAAGTAGTAAATGGTGGTCAGTATAATTTACGTATTTCTGGTAGAATAGTAAAAGCACTTAAAGCACGTTTGGCGTTGTTTGCTGCCAGTCCATCATTCTTAAATGGCCAAAATGGTTATTACAATATGGCTGCAAATACAGCGGGAGAAGTCCTAAACACTATAGGAGGTATTTCTGGTTTAGAACCTAACGGTATTGAGTTTTACACATCAGATAATGATATAAATAGTGGCGAAATGATATGGCGTGGATCTATTGGAGGCAATAGTTCAGGTTACGAGGAAAGAATGTTTCCTCCTTCTGTAAACGGTGAGGGAGAGGTAAATCCAACACATAATTTAGTTATGGCATTCCCTATGCAAAATGGATACCCGGCAACTGTAGCTAATGGTTTTGATCCTCAAAATCCTTATGCAAATAGAGATCCTAGATTAGGAAAATATATAGTAGTTAATGGATCTTCCTTTGGAGGGGGGACTATTAATACAGGTGTTGGAGGCGGAATTGATAGATTGGATTCTATACCTCAATTTTCAACAACTACAGGATATTATCTTAAAAAATTATTACGTCCAGATGTTAGGATTAATAATGATGGTACTACCACAGGGAAGAGGCACTATGACGTTTACTTTAGGTACACAGAATTATTTTTAATATTTGCAGAAGCAGCTAATGAAATTGGTGGTCCAGACCAACAAGTAGAAGGTATGTCTGCTCGTGATGTTATTGGAGCAATTCGTCAAAGAGCTGGTATTACTCAACCTGATGCTTATTTAGCAACTATTACAACCAAAGAATCTATGAGAGAGCTAATTAGAAATGAGCGCCGATTAGAATTAAGTTTCGAGGGGCATAGATTTTGGGATCTTCGTAGATGGGGAGTGTCATTAAATGAATCTGCACAAGGATATTTCGATGATGGAGATAATTATGTAGAACTTCCTGCTGTTGAGATTAGAAATTATCAACCATTTGCTACTTATATGCCAATTCCAAACGCTGAAACTTTAAAGTTCTCAGAGTTAGAGCAAAATCAAGGTTGGTAGGATTATTGTAAATTTTAAAAGAATTTAAAAATATTAAATATGAAAAAACATTTATTAATAATATGCGCTTTTGCCTTTTGTATACTGGCTTGCGAGAACCAGGAAAATGAATTTGATGACTTTGGTTCGACCTCAGTATATTTTCCTTTCCAAACACCAATAAGAACTTTAATTTTAGGTGAATATGATTTGGGATTTAATGAAAATGATAATAATCATCGGTTTGAAATTGGGGTTACCATGTCTGGAGTTTATGAAAATAATAAAAATAGGAAGGTCTATTTTGAATTAGCACCAGATTTGATTAACTCAACCTTATTAGGGGTCGATTCTGTAAACGTACAGGTATTGCCATCTTCATATTATACTATTGAGCAAGAAAGCCCGGTAACAATTCCAAAAGGATCTATTAAAGGGCGTATACCAGTTCAGTTAAATGATGCATTTTTTGAGGATCCGCTTTCATTTGCGGGAGACGGTGAGGTGCATTATGTTATTCCTTTAGAAATAACACAGATTGAAGAATTAGACTCTCTGTTAACCGGTGTTCCTGTTGTTGATAGCCCAATAAAAATAAAGAGTGATGATTGGCAAACAGTTCCTAAAGATTATACACTTTTTGGTATTAAATTTATGAATAAATATCAAGGTGTTTATTTACGCCGTGGTGCGGATGAAATGACAAATGCAGGTGGGGAAACAGTGAATAATGTTTATCATGAAGAATTTGTGGTAAAGGATGAGTTGGTAACTTTATCTACAACAGGGAAAGATAAAATTGAATTATCTAACCTTGTTCGTAGAGGTGGACTTTCTAGTCCTGGTAATGTGAACATTGAGTTAGCTTTTAATGAAAATGGAGATTGTACTATTAATAGCTTTGATGAAGATCCTTATAATGTATCTGGCTCAGGAAAGTTCGTGCAAGATGGAGATGAATGGGGTGGAGAAAAGCGTGATGTCATTTATTTAGATTATTCATATACAGATGCTGTAAATAATGAAACGCATGCCGTAAAAGACACCTTAGTAATAAGAGATAGAAATGTTAAATTCGAGGAATTTACAGTTGAATTAACAGAGTAGATTTATTTGTAGTACATAAATAAAAAATATTAATATTTTATAGAATAAATAAGTAGAGGGAGTTTGTAACTCTCTCTACTTATTTATTATTACCAAGGTTTCTATACTTACCAGGTGATAATCCCGTTTTACTTTTAAACAATCTGTTAAAATAATAATCAGATTCAAAACCTAGCTCATAGGCTATTTCTTTTTGGTTTTTTTCGGAACTTAACAGTAGCTCTTTAGATTTTTCAACTTTTAATAATAAATAATACTGCAAAGGAGAAACACCCGTTTGCTTTTTAAAGTCTAATCTAAATTTAGAATAGCTCACACCCAATTCGGCAGCCATTTTTTTTAAGTCAATGTTTTTATTAATGTTTTCATACATTAAACCTTTTGCTTTAGAGACCATAGAGTTTAGGTCTTCTATGTTGTTTCCTCCGTGCTTTATGTTGTGGAGTTCTGCCATAAGTTGCATACATATACCCGAGGCTAATTTTTGAAACCCAAAAGGTTCTTTATCAAATAATTTAAAAAGGGAATTAAAATAATTTAAAACTTGAGGTTTATTGCATTTAGATATTACAGGCTCATTAGGCGTAAAAAAACCATTTGATAATAACTGATTGGCTATGTCACCAGAGAATCCAACCCAGCGTTCTGTCCATCCTGTTTTTTTTAACGGTTTGTATTTATGCCAAACTCCAGGAAATAATAAAAAAAGGTCCCCATCAGATACTTTTAGAGGTCCACTTTCTTTACTTTCAAAAAACCCTTCGCCTTTGGTTATAAGCACAACATGAAATTCATCTAAAACACGACCTCTGTTCCAAGTGAAAAAATAATTATCTGGATGGTCTTTTGGAGGGTAATTACTGTTTTTTTCGATAACAGTTCGTCCTAGGTTATTTATGTAAAAACCCCATTTTTTATCATTTTCAAGAGTTATTAGATATTTTCGGTATGTATTTTTCATATCATTTTGTGCAACTAATATATCAAATTGTTAATTGATAAATAGTGTTTAATTATAGAAATTTATAAAAAAATAAAGTCCCTACTTCAATTTAAAATAAAGCATGTTTTCAAATCTGTGTTTTATCATAATATACGGGTAACATGTATTATAAGATTTTTAAATTATTACAAATGAAAAATAAATTATTAAGTCCATTTAATTCAGTTTTTAAAGTTGTTATTGTTACCGTTTTTATGTTAACAATAATCAGTTGTAATTCAAAAACTAAAAGCGAGGTTACGCCAATAGATCTTAAATGCGAATACCTTGTAGATCCGTTAGGAATAGATAATGTGCAACCAAGATTAAGTTGGAAAATTATAGATAAAAATAAAACCCGTGGTCAAAAGCAAACAGGGTTTCAAATAATAGTAGCCAATAGTCTAGAAAATCTAAATGCAAATAAAGGTGATGTATGGGATTCTGGTCAGGTTTCAGATGCGCAATCTGTTAATAATATATACCAAGGTAAAGCATTAACTTCCGGACAAATTTGTTATTGGAAAGTTCGTGTTTGGGATGTATCTGGTAGCGTTTCTAATTGGAGTGAGCCAGCCAAATTTGCAATGGGATTGTTAAACGAAAAAGATTGGACAGGCGATTGGATTTACAAAAACGACCAAACAAAAAAAGATCATAACTGGTACAGAAAAAACGTAATACTTACTGATGTTCCAGAATCTGGACTTATACACGTGGCTTCTTTTGGATACCACGAAGTTTATGTTAATGGCGAAAAAGTAAGTAATGCTGTTATGAATCCGGTGTATTCGATGATGAAAAAACGTTTACCGTATTTAACCTACGACATAAAAAATCACCTTAAAAAAGGAGATAACGTTATTGGTATTTGGCACGCTGCAGGTTGGGCTAGATGGGGAAGAATGGTTGAGTATCACGATGCGCCGTTTGTATTTAAAGCGCAAGCTAATATTTCTGTTGCAGGTAATAATATGGTTTTAGCAACAGATACAACCTGGAAATGTAAAAAAAGTTACAGCGCGTATTACGGGCCTTGGGATATTTTAAATTTTGGAGGAGAAGTCATTGATGAGCGTTTACGTGAAGATGATTGGAACAAAGCAGATTACAACGATAGCAATTGGGCAAATGCCGTTGTTTTCAATCAGTCTGATGCAAAAGAAATTGGTAAAGCCGATATTTATTTGGGTTTAAAAGGAGCTAAAGTTGTAGAAAGCACCGATAATAATCCGCCAACAAGTAAAATAACCGCGACTCTAAGTGCGCAAATGGTAGAGCCCCAAGTTAAGTTTAAAGAGGTAAAACCTATTGGTGTTCAAAAAAATAACGATGGTACTTACGTGGTAGATATGGGAGAAAACTACACAGGTTTCTTCGAGATGAATTTATTTAACGGTTCAGAAGGTGATACAGTAACCTTTGAAATTAGTGACCAGCTAGGACAAACTTCTTCTTGGGAACAAAAAAGTATGTATATCTATGATAAATCTGGAGAAGGTCATTTTACCAATCGTTTTAATGTAGCAGGTGGTCGTTGGATTACAATTCAGGGGATAAATTATAAGCCAGAATTAAAAGATATTAAGGGTTATGTAATAACCAATGATCGTAAACAAATTAGCCAATTTGAAAGCTCTAGCGAACTTTTAAATAAAATTTATCAAATTAATTTAAACACGTATATCGCAAATACTATTGATGGTATTTTGGTGGATTGTCCACATCGTGAAAGACGTGGTTGGGGAGAGGTTACTGTTGCGGCTATGTATGGCGATGCTTTACCAAATTTTGAAAGTGGAGCTTATATGGAGCAATATGCACAATTTATGCAAGACTCTCAAGCTGATAATGGTAAAATGCGAGCGGTTATTAATGGTGATGATTTTAATTTTTTAATGTGGATGGCAAATAGCCCAATTACCATTTGGGAAACCTACAGAATGTTAGGTGATAAAAAGCTACTGAACAATCATTATCCAGCATTAAAAAAATGGATGAATTGGCTATACGAACATTCTAATTACAACACAGGCGGAGCGTTAAAAATAGGGAAGCAAGGTTCTATGGCTTTTCCTGGTTTAGGAGATTGGTGTACGCCAAGAGGTAATTTCTGGACGTCTAGTAACTCCCCAGAATCTGCTCATTTTAACAATTGTGTGTACGCTTTTATGCTAGAATCAGCAAAAAATATTGCCGAAGCATTAGATAAAGATGAAGATAAAAAAGTGTTTGCAAGCCGTTTAGAGGTACAGCGTAAGGCTACGCATAAAGAACTTTACAATCCTGAAACAGGCAAATATGGCGAAGGGCATCAAGTAAATCAGGCTTTTGCATTAATTGCAGGTATTACGCCAGAATCAGAAAAACAAAAGGTATATGATAATTTGGTAGACCAAGTATTGTATAAATTTCCATATTATGATACAGGTAGTTCTGGTCAGGCACTTTACACGCGTTATTTTACCGAGTACGGCGAACGTATGGATTTAATTTACGAACTACTTCAAGATAAACGCCACCCAAGTTATGGGTATTTTATTGAGCAAGGAAAAACGGTATGGCCAGAGCGATGGTCTGCGGTAGGTGGCAGTCAAATACACACGTGTTACACAGGTATTGGTGGTTATTTTATCAAAGGTTTTGGAGGTATAAGACCAGATTCTGAAACATTTGGAATGAAACGTTTTATTGTAAAACCTGCTCCGGTAGGCGATTTAACGTACGCTAACACAGCTTATACATCGATGTATGGCGATATTGCTGTAAATTGGAAAAAAACGGATAATTCAGCAGTTTTTCAAGTTGAAGTTCCTGTAAATACATCAGCTAAAATATACATTCCGGCTACTTCAAGTCAAGATGTTTTAGAAGGTAATCTTATTGCAGAAGATGTTGATGGAATTAATTATATAGGCACAGAAAAAAGTGATGCCGTTGGAAATTATGTTATTTATGAAGTTAGTTCTGGTGTATACAATTTTAACGTGACGCAACTTCCAAAAACAACCTATCCAGAGCCGTTAAATCAGCAAGAAAATTTAGCTTTAATAGCACGAATGAATGCGTCTTCAATGACTATTAAATCTGATAAATTACCAGTTTTTGAAGCTTTTAGAGCGAATGATGAAAATACTGAAACGCATTGGAAAGCAAGTGGTTTAGAAAAGGAATGGTTAGAGATAGAATGGGTGAAGCCTGTAACTTTCAATACTATTGTACTTAAAGAAATAGACAAGCATATCACCAATTATAAAATTCAATATTTAAAAGAAAACCAATGGGTAGATCTTGCTAACGGAACTTCTATTGGAGATCTTAAAACATTCAATTTTGAAACGGTTACATCTAAAAAATGTAGATTATTTATCACTAGCGCTAAAGATAAACCTAGTGTTTCAGAATTTGAAGTGTATCAAAAATAAATAGTTGAATATCATACTACAAACAAAATTTATAAAATGAATAATTTCTTCAATACAAATCTAAAATGGGTAGGCGGTACTATGCTGACTATACTTTTTTTAGCATTACTATCTAGTTGTAAATCTGATAATTCAGAAATACTTGAAGTGAATGATTTGCGTTGTGAATACCGCGTAAATCCTTTGGGTATAGATAATACTGCGCCAAGATTAAGTTGGAAGTTAGTTGATCAACATCAAAAAAGAGGACAAAAACAATCAGCGTTTCAAATACTTGTTGCGAGTAGTTTAGATAATTTGAACAATAATATTGGCGATTTATGGGATTCTGGTAAAACGGAAACCAATGCGTCTGTAAATAATGTTTACGCGGGTAAAAAATTAGCATCTAACCAAGCCTGTTTTTGGAAAGTAAAAGTTTGGGATGCTACAAACAAGGAATCTAATTGGAGTGATTCTGGTAAATTTTCAATGGGACTTTTAAAATCAGAAGATTGGAAAGGGGATTGGATTTACAAAGCAGATCAAAAAAAGACCGATCATAACTGGTATAGAAAAACGTTCACACTTTCAGAAAATGCGACTTCGGCTTTTGTGCACGTAGGATCTTTTGGTTATCATGAATTGTATGTGAACGGTGAAAAAGTTACCGATAATGTATTGAATCCTGTGGCTTCTTATATGAAAAAAAGGATTCCTTATTTAACGTATGATATTGCTGATAAATTAAAAAAAGGAAACAATGTTATTGCGGTATGGCACGCTGCTGGTTGGGCACGTTGGACACGTATTCGAGAATATAGAATGGTTCCGTTTGTATTTAAAGCACAAGCCGAAATTGTTGCAGGAGGAGAAAATATTACTTTAAAAACAGATGAAACTTGGAAAACTAAAAAAAGTAATTCTGAATATTATGGCGATTGGGATATTCTGCGTTTTGGAGGTGAAACGATTGATGATAGCAAAAGAGAAGACGATTGGAATACTGCACAATATAATGATAGCAATTGGATGAATGCAAGTGTGTACGATTATGAAGTTTTAAATGCTAAAATACCTGAAGGTAACAATATAAGTTTTGCCTTAAACAGTAATAAAAACAGAGAAGTTCGTGCGTTGTATAGCCCAATAAAAGCTGAGTTAAGCGCTCAAATGGTAGAGCCTCAAGTAAAATTTAAGAAGATAAAAGCTATTGGGGTTGCTAAAAATGATGATGGAACCTATCGTATTGATTTAGGAGAAAACTATACAGGTTTTTTTGAAATGGATTTGTATAATGGAAAGGAAGGTGATTCTATTTTGTTTGAAATTAGTGATCAGACCGAAAGAATTATGAATTGGAGTCAAAAAAGTAAATATATTTTTGGGAAATCAGGAAAAGGAAAGTTTTCCAACCGGTTTAATGTTGCAGGAGGACGTTGGGTTACCGTTTATGGGTTAAAATATGAACCTAAAATAGCAGATGCAAGAGGTTATGTAGTGACTAACAATCGTAAGCAAATCAGCAAATTTGAATCTTCAAGTGCGCAATTAAATCAAATTTATCAAGTTAATTTAAATACCTATTTAGCCAATACTATGGATGGTATTTTGGTAGATTGTCCACACCGTGAACGACGTGGTTGGGGAGAAGTTACTGTAGCTGCAATGTATGGTGATGCGTTGCCCAATTTTGAAAGTGGCGCGTATATGGATCAATATTTACAATATACTAGAGATGCACAATTTCCAGATGGTCAAACTAGAGCCGTATTAAATGAAGAAGATCGTCCGTTTTTAATGTGGAAAGCAAATAACCCACTAACAGTTTGGGAAACTTACAGAATGTTAGGCGATAAAAAAGTACTAGAAGATAATTACGAATCGATGCAAAAATGGATGACTTGGTTGTATGAGCATTCTAATTACAAAACTGGTGGTGCTTTAATAATTGGTGAACAAGGAAAAAGAGAAATGCCAGGTTTGGGAGATTGGTGTACGCCACGTGGTAATTTCTGGACAAGTAGTAATTCTCCAGACGCAGCACATTTTAACAATTGTTTATATGCTTTTATGTTAGAAAATGCGATGCATATTTCTGAGGCACTGAATAAAACTGAAGATGCGCTAGCTTATAAAAATAGATTGAAAGTGCAGCAAGAAGCAACCCATAAACTATCTTACAACCCAGAAACGGGTAAATATTTAAAGGGGTATCAAGTAGATCAAGCTTTTGCACTTTTATCGGGAGTAACACCAGCATCAGAAAAAGAAAAAGCAGAGGCGCAATTGGTTAATAATGTCTTGTATGATTTTCCATATTACGATACAGGTAGTTCTGGTCAAGCCCTTTATACACGCTATTTTACAGAGTCTGGTGAGCGTATGGATTTAATTTATGAGTTGTTAAGAGACAAACACCATCCTAGTTATGGCTATTTTCTGGAACAAGGTAAAACGGTATGGCCAGAGCGTTGGTCTGCGGTAGGAAATAGTCAAATTCACACTTGTTACACAGGTATTGGTGGGTATTTTATTAAAGGTTTTGGTGGAATTAGACCAAATCCGGAAAGTTTAGGAATGCAAAATATGATTATAAAACCAGCTCCTGTTGGCGATTTAACCTATGCCAATACAGCATACGAATCGATGTATGGTAATGTGGTTGTTAATTGGACAAAGAAAGCAAACACAGCTACATTTCATATTGAAGTTCCTGTAAATACAACGGCAAAAGTATATTTACTAGCAACGGATAAAAATAGTATAACTGAAGGCGGAGCATTAGCCGAAAATTCAGAATATATAAGCTACGTAGGTACAGAAAAAAATGATGCGGTTGGTAATTATGTAATCTATAATGTAACATCTGGTATTTATGATTTTAATGTGACCGATGTGCCAGAAACAAGCTATCCAGAGCCATTAAATAACTTAATTAATTTTGCTTTAATAGGTAGAATGAGTGCATCGTCTATGTTTATTGAAACTGAAAAACTACCAGGTTTTGAAGCTTTTAAAGCCAATGATGAAGATGATGAAACACGCTGGTTATCTGCTGAAACTAAAAATCAATATTTAGAAGTCGCTTGGGTAAAACCTCAAACGTTTAACCAGATAATGATTAATGAGTTTGACAATCAAATTACAAACTATAAAATTCAATATTGGGATAATGGTACGTGGAAAGATCTTGTAAGTGATACCACTTGTGGGGCTAATAAAACGCATAAAATCGATGCTGTTACAGCTACAAAATGTAGAATTTATATTATTGATGCTAAAAAAGCACCATCAGTTTCAGAAATAAAAATATATCAATCTAAATAAGATAAAATATGAAACATATATTTCTTAGATACTTCCGTTTTAGTTTTGCTTTAGTTGTTTTAACTCTAGTAGGATGTAATTCTTCATCTAAAAATAAAGTATATCTCGAAGAAGAAAATAAGGCTAAAACAGATCTGGATATTGGGCTGGTATATTACAATGAACTTCATTTACAATTAGTAAAAAAACGAATTAAAGAGAAGGATAGTTATTTCAATAATAAGTACCATGAGGTGTTAAAAGAAGGACAAGCGGCGTTGGATTATGTGGCGGACCCTGTAACAAATAAAACCCAAATTCCTCCTAGTAAAGATTTGCACGATTATTTAAGTTACGCGCCTTATAGGTGGCCAGATGCTTCTAAACTAGATGGCTTGCCTTGGATTGCTCGCGACGGTATAATTAATCCTGTGTCACTTGGTGCAGATACAGATTTTAGCAGAAATACAGCTTTTTTTGATGCCATAGAGAAGCTAACATGGTCTTATTATTTTTCAGAAGATAAAAGGTTTGCAGAAAAAGCGATTGAATTGATAAAGGTTTGGTATTTGAATCTTGAAACTAGGGTAAATCCCAATATTAATTTTGGTCAAGCAGTTCCAGGACTTGCAGATGGAAGAAAGGCCGGAGTACAGGAATGGTGTCAGCAATCTCAAGTAATCACAGCAATGCAAATGTTTGAAAACGATGGGATTCTACCTAAAGACGTAAAACAAGGCATGGATATTTGGTTTAATGATTATCTCCATTGGCTTATAACCAACCCTATGGCAATTGAAGCGGGTTTAACTAGACAGAACCATGCAAATCATTATAATTATCAAGTAGTCGGGTTAATGATGTATCTCGGTAAAAATGAAGAGGCTAAACAGGTGGTTGAAGATGCTAAACAAGCTCGAATTGCAGATCAAATTATGCCAGATGGAAGTCAGCCTAGGGAAATGGGTAGAACCAAATCTGTTCAGTATGCCACTTTAAATTTATGGTCTATGACGGAGTTGACACTTATGGGGCAAAAATTAGGCATAGATTTATGGGCTTATGAAACAAAAGAAGGTAGAAGCCTAAAGAAAGCTTATTCGTATTTAACTCCTTTTGTGTTAGGTATTGAAAAATGGCCTCAAAGGCAAATTACCGAAGGCGGTCCTGAAAAAGCAATTAATAAGTATATGGTACCAGTGTTTTCTATGGCATCTACTGCTTTGGACACCATATTAATAGATCCTAAATTTAAAACTTATACTAATTTGAAGCCACTTGATGCTTTAAGGTATCCACCGATAAATCTTTTACACAGAAAAAATTAAAAAAGTATAAAATGAAAAATAAAAGAACATTAACTACTAAGAGAATTTTTAGAACATTATCGGTTTATGTATTTCTCTTTATTATTGTAGGTAGTTGCAATACTGATAATGTAGAAAAAACAAGTCCAGATCTTTACAGTAGTTTTCAAAATCCACCAGCCCAAGCACGTCCATTTGTTCGTTGGTGGTGGAACGGAGATAAAATTAAAGCGAAAGAATTAGATAGAGAATTAGAGTCGCTTCATAGTGTTGGTTTTGGCGGTGTAGAAATTAATCCTATTGGTATGCCGGCAGCTCCTGATAATGGCGATAAGTCTTTAGTTTGGATGAGTGACGAATGGATTGATATGGTAGTACATGCTAGTAAAAAAGCCAAAGATTTAGGCATGATTACCGATATGATTGCCGGTACAGGTTGGCCATTTGGTGGAGAGTTTCTTAAAGACGATGAAACTTGCCAGCGTATGGTTTCCGATAATGTGGTGTATAAAGGTGGCGAAACTATTTCTGTAGACGAGCCTTTTCTTATCAATTTATATAAAGAAAAATATAAAAACTACCGTGCTCAAAAACACATTAGCGAGCGTACAACTTACAAACTATCGCACGTAACGTTAGTGCCAGAAAATTGCAAGAATGGCAATGAGGTGATAGATCTAAAAAAGCATATAGATAGCAACGGAAAATTATCTTACAAGATAGAAAAAGAAGGAAATTATTTTTTAAGCTATGGCTTAGTACAACAAAATTTTAGAGATGTAACATTAGGTGCGCCAGGTGGTGCAGGACCTGTAATGGATCATTATAAAAAAGAAATGACCTTAGCGTATTTAAATAGATTAAAGAAAATATCTGAGCGATCTGGATATCCTTTAAGCGATTTAATAAGAGCTTTATTTTGCGATAGTATAGAAGTTTCTGGAGCAAACTGGACCGATGGTTTTGCTGATATTTTTTATAAAGCGTATGGTTATAAGTTAGATAATTGGATGCCTTTTGTATTTTATTTAGCCTATGATGATTATTCAAAAGATAAATATTCTAAAAATTTCACACCAGAGTTTAAAGATCAATTAAAGCGTGTACGTTATGATTATAATAAACTATTGGTAGAAACATTCTTAAAAAACTTTACCCAAACTTATAAAGATTTTTGTGAAGAAAATAATGTACTATGTCGTTACCAAGCTTACGGAACACCATTTTTAATGGGGCTGTTAGATGGTAATATGATACCAGATATTCCAGAAAGTAATAACTGGATTTATACCGTTGAAATGAAAGATTTTATCTGGAAATGGAAAGAAGATCATGGGTATATGCTTTGGAACATGCACGCATCTGCAGGGGCACACTTAACAGGAAAGAAAATTACAAGTAGTGAAGCATTTACCAATTTACATGGGGTTTTTAAAGCAACCCTTGAAGAGATAAAGCAGCATGATGATATGAATTTTATTACAGGAATTAATCATACTGTAGTGCATGGTTATAATTATTCGCCACCCGAAGTTGAGTTTCCAGGATGGGTACGTTTTGGTACTTATTTTAGTGAACATAATACATGGTGGGAGCATTTAAACCATTGGACAGGTTATAATGCACGTTTATCTCATGTATTTCAAAATTCGCAAGCAGAAAAATCGGTGGCTATTGTTGGCCCAACTGCAGATGTTTGGGGAGATTACGGGTTAAACCGTGGAAAACTACAAAATAACTTAGGGTATTTGTATAAATTATGGGAGCCTATCAGTCAGTTAGGGTATTCGTGCGAATACATCAATCAAAGAGTTTTAGAAGGATCTGTAATTAAAGATGGGACTATTTCTTTTGGTGATATGACTTATGATTTACTTGTTTTAGCAAGCTTAAAATCGATTAGTCCAGAGGCTGCAATCATTATAAAAAACTATGTAGAATCTGGAGGAAAAGTAGTGGTTGTAGATCAAATGCCAACAAAATCATTACATTTTAAAGATTTTGAAAAAAATGATAACATTGTAAAAAGTACTTTAGATAAGTTGTTGGCAGAAAATCCTAAATCTTTCATTCAGGTAAAAGAACCAAAATCTTTAGATGACTTATTGCCATGGACAGAACAGATCTTAAAAGAATCTAAAATTGCTGCAGATGTTGTCATTAGCAATCCAACAAAAAAGGTGTATCAATTACATCAGTTTACTGCTGATAAAGATATTTACTTCTTTACGAATATACACAGGTTCGAAACCACCAATTTTGATGCTAAATTTCCTGTTGAAGGGAAATACCCTTGGGTTTGGAATCCTGAAACAGGAGAAAGAACACCATATTATTACGCTTCTAAAACAAATGAGTTAAGCATCAGTTTAAAACCTTTAGAGTCTTTATTATTAATTTTTGAAGATGAAAAACCATCTGTAAAAGCTGTTCCTGTAAGCACTAAAATAAAAGATTCTAAAGTATTAGATGTTAATTGGACCGTAACAGGAAATCAAATAGATAAGCAAACTTTTACGTGGCAAATGAAAGAACTTATCGATTTTAGCAAATCTAATGATAGCACACAAAGTGGTTTTGGTGGAAAAATAATTTATAAAACAACGGTAAGTAACACAGCAGGTTTTACACATTTAGATTTAGGCGATGTAAACGAAGGAGTTACAGAGTTGTACATAAATGGACAAAAAGTAGGGAAACGTTGGTACGGAAAAGCGCTTTATAATATAGAAGATTATCTTAAAAAAGGCAATAATGAAATAGAAATTCATTATACCACAGTATTGGCAAACTACGCCAAATCGCTTAAAAATAATAAAATGACAAATGGTTGGACTAGACGATATAAAGATTTAGTACCAACAGGTATACAAGGACCTGTAAAGCTTTTAAACTATTAATAATAAGATTAAGAAAAAGATATAACAATGATAAAAGTAGGATTATTTGGTGTCGGTTTAGATACCTATTGGCCACAATTTGAAGGTTTGTTAGAACGATTAGAAGGCTATCAAAAGCAAGTTGCAGACAAAATGCAAAGTTTTGGGGCAGAGGTAATTAATGTAGGCTTGGTGGATTCACCTGTAAAAGCACGAGAAAAGGCTCAAGTTTTGAAAACTGAGGATGTAGATATCCTTTTTTTATATGTGTCTACTTATGCCTTATCATCTACAGTTTTACCTGTCGTTCAAAAACTAGGTTGCCCAATTATAATTTTAAATATACAGCCTGTAGCTGCGATAGACTACGAAAGTTTTAACAAACTAGGAGATAGAGGAAAAATGACAGGCGAGTGGTTGGCACATTGTCAAGCGTGTTCAGTGCCAGAATTAGCAAATGTATTTAACCGTTCGGGGATAGATTATGAATTTGTTACAGGGTATTTAGATGAGCAAGCGGTTTGGGACGAGATTCAAGATTGGATAGATGCAGCTAACGTGGCTTCAGTAATGAATAACAATCGTTTAGGTATTTTAGGACATTATTACTGTGGTATGCTAGATGTATATTCAGATTTAACGAAGCAATCGGCAGCATTTGGCACGCATATAGAAATTGTAGAAATGTGTGAGCTTAAAAGGTATAGAGATGAAGCTACAGATACGGAGGTAAATGAAAAAATTAAAGAATTTCATACCACGTTTGAAGTGGTTGAGGCTTGTGAGGAAGACGAAATAAAACGTGCAGCTAAGACATCTGTAGCGTTAGATAAATTAGTTGAAGTACATAATTTAGGATCTTTAGCCTATTATTATGAAGGAGATTCAGGAAATGAATATGAAAATATTGTAACCTCTGTTATTGCAGGAAACACCTTATTAACAGGGAGAAATATACCTGTAGCTGGCGAGTATGAAGTCAAAAATGCACAAGCCATGAAAATTATGGATGCCTTTGGTGTTGGTGGTTCTTTTTCTGAGTTTTATGCTATGGATTTTAACGATGATATTGTGATGCTCGGGCATGATGGACCAGCACATTTTGCCATAGCAGAAGGCAATGTACAATTGGTTCCGCTTCCTGTATACCACGGTAAACCAGGTAAAGGATTATCTATTCAAATGACTGTAAAACATGGCCCAGTAACCTTATTATCTGTAGTAGAAGGTAAAGACGATGTGTTTTTATTGGTTGCCGAAGGTGAATCTGTAGAAGGGCCTGTGTTACAAATAGGAAATACAAATAGTCGTTATCGTTTTTCTATAGGTGCAAGAGGGTTTATGAACGAATGGTCTAAACAAGGACCATCGCATCATTGTGCTATTGGCGTAGGGCACATAGGAAATAAATTAGGAAAACTTGGTAGACTTTTAAATTTAAGGGTTGTTACTATTTGTTAGAAAAAAAGCGAAGAATACAAAATAATAATTATGCAAGCAATATTAGGAGTTTTATTTCATTCGTTAGGCGGTGTGGCCGCAGGTAGTTTTTACATGCCTTATAACAAAGTAAAAGGTTGGTCTTGGGAAACCTATTGGGTGGTTGGTGGCGTTATGTCTTGGCTAATTGTACCACCTATAGCAGCTTGGTTAACCGTACCAGGCTTTGCAGAAATAATTGCAGCAAGTTCAAATACAATCTTGTTAATTACATTTGTAATGGGATTACTTTGGGGTGTTGGAGGTTTGTCTTACGGGCTTGGTGTACGTTACTTAGGGATGTCCTTGGGTAATTCTGTAGTACTTGGTTTTTGTGCTGCTTTTGGAGCGATAGTACCTTCCATTTATTACAATATTAATCCTGAAGCAGGAAAAACATCTTTTACAGATATGTTGGCCGATTCTGGCGGACAAGTTGTATTACTTGGTGTTTTAGTGTGTGTGTTAGGAATTGCAATTTGTGGAAAAGCAGGAGTTCTAAAAGAAAAGGAACTATCCGATGAAGAAAAAAAGAAAAGTGTATCAGAATTTAATTTGGTAAAAGGGCTAATAGTAGCTGTACTTTCTGGTATTTTAAGTTCTTTTTTTAGCTTTGGTATAGAAGCAGGAAAACCTTTAGCAGATGCTGCTGTAGCTGCAGGCTTCGATCATTTATATTCTAACAATGTTACATTTGTTGTTATTCTTTGGGGAGGGTTGGTTTCTAATTTAGTATGGACTACTTTGTTGAGTATCAAAAACAAATCATATAAAGATTTTACAAATAAAAGCACACCAATATCAAAAAATATTATGTTTTCTGTATTAGCAGGAACCATCTGGTTTTTACAATTCTTTTTCTATGGAATGGGAGAAAGTAAATTGGGTAATGGTGCTAGTTCTTGGATTCTGCACATGTCTACCATTATTTTAACAGCAAACCTTTGGGGTGTTTATAGAAAGGAATGGACTGGTGTTGCTAAGAAAACAAAGTATACCATTGCAGGCGGAATTTTAGTGATTCTTTTATCTGTTGTTTTAGTAGGAATAGGGAATTCTATTTAATTAAGATTCTATCAATTAAAAAATAATATTTCTTTAAACCAATCAGGACAGCTCAGTACAGTTATAAATAACTACATCATTAACTTTGAAAATCACTTAAAATTAAGAACTAAATAATGATAAAAATAAAGATTTTATTTGCGCTTTTGTGTATTGGTTTGTTAAACACGTCTTGTTATCAGAAGGAATCCAATATAGAGACTTCAGAAATAACTTTTGAATCTTTAACTTGTAATGCCAAAATAAACCCAACAGCTATTGAAAGTAAACAACCAATTTTTTCATGGATTGTAGCTGTAGAAGGTAACAATAAATCGCAATCTGCTTATCAAATATTAGTAGCATCAAGTTTAGAAAAATTAAATAACAATCAAGGAGATTTATGGAATTCTGGTAAAACGGAAGAAGCTAAATCAACTTACGTAAAATATAAAGGAACAAAACTTAATGCAGTAACTTCGTATTACTGGAAAGTAAAAATTTGGGACGAGAAAAAACAAGAATCAGATTGGTCTGAAATTCAAAGTTTTCAAACAGGGTTAATAGATGAGGCAAATTGGGGAGACTCAAAATGGATAAGCCTAAATAAAGATACAAGAACATCAGAACATAGTTTTCGTGAATACAAAACAGGGCCAATGAAAGCGCCTATTATGGTTAATGGGCAAGCAGCATCTTACTTTAGAAATGTTATTAATACAGAAAAAGAAATAGAAAATGCACAAGCTTATATTTGTGGATTGGGGTATTATGAGCTTTATTTAAATGGTGCTAAAGTAGGCGATCATGTTTTAGATCCTGCTCCTTCTAATTACGATAAGCAAGCTTATTATGTAAATTATGATATTTCAGAACAACTAAAATTAGGTAAAAATGCTTTTGGAATCATTTTAGGGAATGGTTTCTATGCGCAAGATATTTCTTGGAAAAGAGACCCAGAATCAGATAAAGATATGTCTTACGGCCCACCAACGGTTCGTTTTTTAATTAAAGTAACCTATAAAGATGGTAGCAAAAAAGATTTTTATACAGATGAAAATTGGAAAGAATCTACGGGGCCAATAGTATTTAATAATATTTATGGTGGTGATACTTATGATGCTCGTTATGAAATTAATGGTTGGAATACTTTAAATTATAATGATGAAAAATGGGGAAATGCAAAAGTTGTTACACCTAAATTAAAGAAGATTAGTGCACAACAAATTCCTGCAATTAAAAAATTAAAAGAATTTGAGCCTCAAAATGTATTTAAAGCTCCAAATGGAGATTGGATTGTAGATTTTGGTCAAAATATTGCTGGTTGGGTAAAAATAAATGTAAAAGAAAAAGAAGGCCAACTTATAGAAATTACAACTACAGAATCTTTGTTAAGAAATAGTAAAGATGTTTTTCAAGGTTCTACAGGTGGTGGAGCAAATGGTATGGCTCAGATTTATAAATATATCTGTAAAGGAAATGACTTAGAATCTTGGGAACCAAAGTTTAGTTATCACGGATTTCGTTATGCTAAAATAAAAGGCGTGTCTACAAAACCAGACAGCAAAATGATTAAAGCTGTTTTAGTGGCTACAGACATTCAAGAAAAAGGAAGTTTTAGCTCATCAGAACCTTTATTTAATAAAATGCATAGTATTAGTAAATGGACTATTGTAGATAATGTACATGGTATTCCAGAAGATTGTCCGCATCGCGAAAAATGTGGTTGGTTAGGAGATGCACACGCGTTTTGTGAATATGCATTATATAATTATGACATGTATGATTTCTATAAAAAATACATGGAAGATATTCGTACTCAAATGAGACCAACTAAAGGACATAATAATCCTGAAATTAAATTTCAAGTACCAACCATGATTGCGCCAGGTAAAAGAACATCTTCTTATGCAAAACTAGATTGGGGTGTAGCAACAATGTATTTACCTTGGTATAATTACTTGCATTATGGTGATGATGCTATTGTAAAAGACTACTATAAAGAAATGAAAGGTCTTACAAATTTTTATCTTTCATTTAAAGATGAAAATGGAATTATTCAAGACGGAATGGGGGATTGGTGTCCACCAAGGTGGGATAGAAGAAAGAACCCAGGTGCTATGGAGTGCGACCCAATTATTTCTGCCAATGCTTATTTCTATGATATTTTAGGTGTTATGGAAGGTTTTGCAAAAATAAATAAGGATGCTGCTTTTGAAGCAGAAATGAAAAAGGAAAAAGAGCAATTAAAAGCCGCTTTTAATAAAAATTTTTTAGTTGCTATGCCAAAAACAAACTTAAAATGGTATGGTAGTCAAACAGCAACTGTACAAGCATTACAGTTTGGTATGGTTCCAGAATTAGAAATAGAGCAAGTAGTAGATGGTTTGGTGTATGATATTACAGAAATAAAAGGATGGCATCATTCTACAGGTATTCATGGTAATAGATATATTTACACTGTTTTAACTAAATATGGTAAAGCAGATTTGGCGTATCAAATTTTAACAACACCAGATTTTCCTAGTCAAACGTATGTAATGAATAATGGTTTTACCACTTGGCCAGAGCGCCAGTTTGAATGGGAAACTATGGAAGGACCAACCAATTCTTTAAACCATCCTATGCATAGTGGTTTTGCTGCTTATTTTTATGAATCTTTAGGAGGAATTAAATCATCAAAAGATAATGTAGGTTATAAAGTATTTACAGTAAACCCAGAATTTCCAAAGAAAGTTACATCAACTTCAGTTACCGTACCAACCCCTTATGGAGATATTAAAAATGCCTGGTCTTTAAAAGAAAATGTTTTATCTATGGATATTAAAGTACCATTTAATACCAAAGCAAAAGTTGTTTTAACTCAAAACGAAATAGAATCACTAACTATTAATGGTGAACCTTACCTAGATAATCAAGAAAAATATAATCTAGAAGTTGTAGAAAATACGAATGTAATTTTAGGATCAGGTAATTATATAATTAAGTATAAAAAGTTTTAATAATTTTTAAATGAAGAAGATGTCTTATTCAGGTGTATATAAAGTATTGGTTTTAATTTTAGCTGTAACTTTTTTTTGGTGTAATTCAAAACCCGAAAAGAAAGAAATAGCTGCAGCCATAGAAGTAAAAGCTACAACAGGTAGTTGGGGAGATCAAGGCGATGGCACTTATGTAAACCCTATTTTAAATGCAGATTATCCAGATTCTGATATAGAACAAGTTGGAGATACTTATTATATGATTACTTCTAAGCAACATGTTTCGCCAGGAATGCCCATTTTAGAATCTAAAGACATGGTAAACTGGACTAATGTAGGACATGTTTTTAATAGTTTGTCATGGGGGCCAGAATACAATTGGGACAGAATGAATGGTTATTCTTTTGGAGTATGGGCTGGTGATTTAGCATATCATGAAGGTACTTGGTATTGCTACCAAATAGATTATCAACACGGGTTAATGGTTACAACTGCAAAAGATATAAAAGGCCCATGGAGTGCCCCTGTTTTTATGCTGCCAAAGTCTAAAGTTTTAGACGATCCAGCTGTGTTTTGGGATGAAGAAACTCATAAAGCTTATGTTATAGTCAATACTGCAGGAAAACAAAAAAGCGCAAAAAACACTATTGAAGGAAACGAAAATAGAATTTACGAAATGAGTTGGGATGGTACCAAAATTCTTGATGAAGGTAAATTAGTATACACCGGAATGGGAGCAGAGGCAGCTAAAGTTTATAAAATAGAAGATACTTGGTATATCTTTTTAGCAGAATGGACTATAGGGGATAAGTCTACCAAACCAGGTGTTAAAAACCCTAAAAATGATAGAAAACAAATTGTTTTACGTTCAAAAGAAAGTATCTATGGACCATATGAGGTGAAAACAGTTTTAGAAAAGGGAGCCGTGTTTAATGACCGAAGCGCAAGTCAAGGTGCGTTAATGCAAGCCCCAGACAAATCTTGGTGGTATATGCATCAATTAATTCAAAACGATGATATACCTTTCCAAGGAAGACCACAATGTTTAGAACCAGTGAAATGGGTAGACGGCTGGCCAATTATTGGTGTAGATGAGGATAATGATGGAATAGGAGAACCTGTGAAACAATATAAAAAACCAATAAAAGACTATCCCATTACAGCACCAAGTACAGATGATGATTTTTCATCTGCTAAATTAGGATTTCAATGGGAATGGAATCACAATCCAAGAAATACACATTGGTCCTTAACAGAACGGTCAGGTTGGTTGCGGTTAAAAGCAAGTAAAGTTTTGCCTAATGAAAAAGGTTACGGACCCAATATTAATGAATGGACCAATAATGATGGTTCAGATTCCGATTTTTGGAGAGCAAGTAATACTTTGAGCCAACGTATTATGGGAATAACTACGGGTACAGCGATGGCTAAGTTTGATATATCAGGTATGAAACCACATCAATTAGCAGGATTTGTACGTTATGGTGGGGTGTTTAACTTATTAGGTATTGAGGTTGATGCTACGGGTAAGAAACACTTGTTTTATATGAATCCTTTGGCAAAAAAGGTTACAGGACCTGAACTAACAGGGAATGATTTATATGTAAAAACATCAAATAATAGTAACCAAGCCACTTATGAATATAGTTTTGATGGAGAAAATTTTAAACGTTTCGGACCTACATTTACTATAGCTTTTGGAAAATGGACAGGAGATAGATTAGGGTTTTTCTCATGGAATGAAAAAGAAGATGCAGGTTACATAGATGTGGATTGGTTTACTTATGATTATGATGGACCTAAAGCATCTAATTAATAAATAACTATGGCTGGTGCCTATTAAGTCAAATTATTTAGGATAGATTACCCCTTTAATACAGGATAGAAAGGGGGAATCTGTTATTTATTTTTATAGAATAATTGCATAGTATTCCAAAAACTAAATAATGATGACTATAAAAAGAAATAATATTCTATTTATAATTTTTTTGCTTTGTATTTTTCAGTTTTCTTGCTCTAAGGCTGAAGATATAGAGGAAGTTGTAGAAGAACCTGAAGAAATAGAAGAACCTACTATAAATCCCGATAAAACAGTCTCTATAAATACAGGTGCCGTAGTTGGGGAATTTTATAATTTTTGGTCTACTCGACCTATGATAAACCAAAATCGATTTTCAAGTTCAAATTTTAGAGCGGCCATTGAAGAGATAAAGCCTTATGTTAAGAGTTATAATTTAGTAAGAGTATTAGGGGGGAGAACCGATAACTTAAATACATTTTATAAAGGTGTTGACGATCAAGGAAAAATTATTACCGATTTTAGTGGCCTTATAAGTAGTATGCAGGGGTTTATGCAAACGGGTTTTAAACCTAGAATTGTATTGGATAATGTTCCTTGGGCTATGAATGCCGTGAAGGAAGTGAATACCTATGGAAATACAAATCCACCAGACGACTATGATTTGTGGAGGCAATACATTAATAATTTCTTACAAACTTTAATAACGGAGTTTGGTTACAATGAGGTAAAAACTTGGCGTTTTAGAGTCGCTACAGAACCTAATTATGCACCACAACATTGGAACGGTACCAAAGAAGACTTTTTTAAGCACTACGATATTACAGTAGATGAAGTTTTAAAAGTGATTCCTGAAGCAATTATTGGCCCAGGGAATAACTTAACAGAAGGGGTAGCTACATTCACTACAGAAATTATAGACCACTGTGCAAATGGAACAAATTATGCTACCGGAGAAAAAGGAACGCAAATGGATTTTTTCTGTATTTCCTATTATGAAAAAATAGACGAAAATACGGTACGACTTCCTAATACTGTTGAGAAATACAGAGCCAAACTTGATAGTTATCCGCAGTTTAGGGATATTCCTTTTGATATTCAAGAGTTTGGAGTTTTGCGTGATGAAAATGGTAAAAGAGGACTTAGCTTAAGTGATGCCACAGAATTGGGGGCTAGTTGGTATGCAAGGATTGCCGATTTGGCTTACGATTATAAAATTTCTGAAATATATGATTGGGGACAAGAAGTAGAGGGTACTACCTTACCAGAAGGAAGAAGGAATGTTACCGAAATGTTTTTAAAGATGGAAGGCGGAAATAGAATAGAATCCATTGATAATATTAATGACCATGCTGGTGTAATACCAGTCACTAAAGGCAATATAATATATTTATTAGTTTACAACCATAACACTAGTAGAAATAGTACTTCAACTAGAACAGTATATCCTCAACTAGAAGGTGGCCTAATTAGTGGAGGCTCAAGTTGGAAAATGAATACCTGGACGGTAGATAAAACTCATGGTGTTTTTATGCACGAACTTTATAAAGATGTTAGAGCTGCTGGAGTAGGAGAAAAAAACAGTGGGCGTATATATGGGAATAGGCCATCCGATCGTTTTGAAGACGGATGGACTAATGTGTTAAATGCCAACTTAGCAAAATATACACAATTGGCTCAACTACCACAAACCATCAAAGATTCAATTGTAAGAAAGAAGGATGGTAAAATTACTTTAAAAGTTGATTTGGAATCTCATAGTGTCAAATTAATAGAACTTATTCCTCAATAAAATGAATATTAAAATTACAACAAATCTCATTGTTTAAAGGAAATGAAAATTACTTCATATTGTTTTAAAACTTGTCGTTGGAGTAGAGTAAAGTTTTCATTGATATACTTTCATAAAAGGGTTTAATTAAGTTTAAACCCTTCACTTTTTTATAAATGTACTTCCTTAAAGCGTTATTTGTTTTTTTGCACAAAAAGAGGGGTTTATTTAAGAGGTTAAAGTTTTAAAATAAAGATAAGTTGTAAGCATGACAAAACAGGACAGTTAAGTATTTAGCACTTTCTATATTTATAAATATTAAACTAATAAACTAACTATATGAATCTAAAAATTAATTTCAAAACCCTTTTTGGGTATCGAAAAACTTGGTTGTCTGCAATCTTAATATTGTCTTGCATAACCATGACAAACGCTCAAACAGTATCTGGTACTGTAAAAGCAGACGGAGAACCACTACCTGGAGCCACCGTTATTGTTAAAGGAACATCCAAAGGAACAACGACTGATTTTGATGGGAACTTCACTGTAGATGCAAATGCTCAAACCGTTCTAGCCATCTCTTATGTAGGGTATTCAACTCAAGAAATTTTGGTGGGGAATCAAAATCAAATTAATGTAACATTAGAGCAAGATAACAAGTTAGATGAGGTGGTTGTTATTGGTTATGGAACACAGCGTAAATCAGATTTAACAGGGTCGGTTTCATCTGTAAGTTCAGAAGATTTAACTGCAGTTCCCGTATCTAGGGTCGATCAAGCCTTGCAAGGTCGAGCTTCTGGTGTTCAGGTTACACAAACTAGTGGTGCTCCTGGCGCAGGCACTGTTATTAGAGTAAGGGGAGGTAACTCTATTACGGGTAGTAATGAGCCGCTTTGGGTTATCGATGGTATTGTTGTTGGAACAAATTTCAACTTAAATAATATTAATAGTAATGACATTAAATCTATTGAGATTTTAAAAGATGCATCTTCCATTGCTATATATGGTTCTAGAGGAGCAAATGGTGTTGTTTTGGTTAGTACTAAAAATGGTGCTGGGGCAGGTTCAGGAAAACCTGAAATAAGTGTAAATCTCTATACAAGTACGCAATTAGTGCCCGAATTACCAGATATGCTTTCTCAAGCAGAACAAATTGCTTTTACAAATGAAAGTGCACGATTTAGATCGGCAGCAGAACCTTTTCCAAACGATCCATCAAGCTATCCTGATAATGATTGGTTTGATTTGCTTTTAGACCCATCTCCAATTTATAATGCCGATGTATCTATTTCTGGAGCAACAGATAATTTAAATTATTATACCTCTTTAAACTATTTCAATCAAGATGGACTAGTAAAAAGTACGGGTATCGAAAAATATATTTTCAGATCTAACTTAGATTATAAACTTAGTGATAAAGTAAAAGCAGGATTTAGAGTTAACTATTCAAGGATTGAACAAGATAATGGGAATGCAAACTTTGGTAATGCTTTTGCAACGCTTAGAACACAGCCTATTTATAATGACGATGGAACATTTAATGGTTTTGATGAGGTGGTAGGTTCGCCTTGGTCAAACCCGATAGCCAATATAGCTTTAAATACAAACGAAACATTTTCTAATAATTTGTTAGCATCGTTATATTTAGAATATAAGCCAGCTCCAAATTGGGTTATTCGATCAACATTTAGTCCGGAGTTTAATAACACAAAACAAAACAGGTTTACATCTAGCCAAAGTCCTCATTTACTTGTTGTAAATGACTTAGGCAGTGCAAGTGTAAGAACTGTTGCAAGTAGCGGGTGGAATAATGAAAACACCATTCAATACCAATCTGATTTTGGGGAGAATCATAGTGTAACGGCACTTGCTGGAGCATCTTTTCAAAAAGTGTCTACAGAAATAGCCGAGGCAGAAGCTTTTGGTATTACTAGTGATGCTACTGGTTTTAATAATCTAGGCTTTTCCGATCCTACACGAAGCGTAGTAAGTAGTGATTTTACAGGATTTCAAATTGCTTCTTTTTTCGGAAGGTTAAACTATGCCTATAAAGACAAATATCTTTTAACTTTAGTGGGAAGAACGGATGGTAGTTCGGTTTTTGCTGAAGGGAATAAATATGAATTTTACCCTTCAATTGCAGGAGCTTGGAAAATAACAGAAGAATCATTCATGGAAGACCAAGATGTATTTCAAGATTTAAAGCTAAGAGCTAGTTATGGTAAATCTGGTAATCAAGCCATTGATCCTTATAGAACAAAGGGGGTCTTAGTTGAAGCTAATACAACACTTAATGGTGAAGAAAAACCGGGTTTAACATTAGGTAGACCTTCAAACCCTAATTTAATATGGGAAACTACAAATGCCTTAGACATCGCTTTAGAAGCATCTCTTTTTGGGGGTAAAATTTTTACAGAGCTAAATTATTATTATAAAAAAACGAATGATTTATTGTTAGACGTTACTATACCAAGACAAACAGGGTTTACAAGTCAGTTACAAAATGTAGGGTCATTGGAGAATAAGGGATGGGAATTTCTTGTGAATTCAACAAACATTAGTAATACCAATTTCAATTGGAATTCTACTTTAACAGTATCATCTAACAAAAACAAAATTTTAGACCTTGGCGGTGCAGATTTTATAGATTTAACAGTCGATGCTATTTTGGGCTCTGGTAATACGCGATTAATAGTGGGAGAGTCTGTGCCTGTTTTCACAGGGGTACCCTTTTTAGGAACTTGGAAAAGTCAAGATGAAATTGATGCTTCAGGTTTAACAGACCCGCAAGTTGTTGGAGGATCTAAATTTGAAGATGTTAATGGCGATCATATTATTTCTAATGAAGATGCTGTTGTGTTGGGGAGTCCGCTTCCTGATTTTATCTTTGGATTTGAAAACTCATTTTCTTATAAAAACTGGGATTTTTCATTCTATTTTCAAGGAACCGTAGGTAACGAAGTGTATAATTTAAGAACACGAAATCATTACTTTAATAGAGGTGAAACTACTAAGTTTGCTGAGTTAGCGGATCGATGGACTCTAGATAATCCTACGTCTAATATTCCAAGAGCTGGTGCCGATTCGGTTACGGGAACACCTCCAAATTCAGAATATGTCGAAGATGGGTCGTATTTACGTCTTAAAACTTTAAGATTAGCATATAATTTACCTGTTGATAAAATGGGATTGAACGGATTTAAAAATGCTACCATTTATTTTTCAGGGAGTAATTTATTGTTGTTTTCTAACTTTAGATTAATTGATCCTGAGGCCAGTAATTTTGGAAGAAGTGGCCTAGGTAATATTGCACAAGGTTATAATGACGGTTCATATCCTAACCCAAGAGTTTTAACACTTGGATTAAACGTAACATTTTAAAAATAAACACACAGATGAAAACAAAATATATATATTTATACGTTGCCATTACAATTGCTTTTTTTAGTTGTGAGAGTTTCCTAGAGGAAGATCCTAAAGCAGTAATAGCACCCGAAACATTTTTTGCTTCAGAAAATGATGCAAGACAAGCTATGAATGGTGTTTATGGAATTTTAAAGAATAATTCTATTTACGGCCAAGTTGGCTTAGATGTTTTTTATGATAATGGAGCAGATATTATAGAACCCAATCGTGCGGCAAATATTTTTGAGCCTATTGGGAATTATTCTATGAATGAAGCCATTGCCGATGTATCTGTACAAAAAATGAGTGTATCAGATACTTGGAAAGATTTATATAGGGTTATTAATAATGTAAATATTGTTATTGATAGGGTTACCGATAATGAAGCTATAACACCAGCCTCGCAATTGGATATTATTGCAGATGCAAGATTTGTAAGAGCGCTATCTTATTGGCATATAACAAACCTTTGGGGAGATGCACCGTATTACACAGAAGCTCTAGAAATAGATGAAGTTAAAGTTTTAGGAAGAACAGATGAAGCTATTATTATAAGTGGTGTTTTAGACGATTTACAATTTGCTCAAGCCAACTTGCAAGATGCTTATACCGGAGATAATAGTGGTAGAGCCTCTAAATGGGCTGCTGCTATAATTGAAGCAAAAATTTTAATGCAACAAGAACAATGGCAATTAGGATTAGATAAATGTATTGAGATTATTAATCAATCACCACATGCTTTGTTATCTAATTATGCAGATGTATTTGATCCAAAAAACGAATATAATTCAGAAATTATTTGGTCTTTAGACTTTGCTAAAGATATAAGAGGTCAATTTGAAGAAGGAACAGTAAGGGACGATGGTTCTTTACCTGCTGTTTTTGGTAATGGAAACTGGAGGCCAAGTATGTTTAGTCCGCGATTAAGAGATGAGCCTGCTAATAATGATGATAGTGATGCTTTAAAAGCAGCTTTAGCCGCAAATAACGAAGCGTTTAACGGAACGGGGTTGCAGGTGGCATCTAAAGATTTTGCGGAAAAGTTTCCTGCGAATGATTTAAGAAGAGCATTAAACATTCAAGATACTTACGCAGGTATTCAATTAAACTTTCCTTATATGTCTAAATTTTGGAATTTAGATGTGAACGATTCACCGCGATTTAATCACTCGGATAATAGATTAGTATTTCGTTTAGCAGATGTACATTTAATGGCTGCAGAGTGTGAAAACGAGCGTCCTGGAGGAAGTCCTATAGTAGCTTATAGTTACATAAAGGATTTAAGAGAACGTGCTTATACAAGTATAGTTGATGCCGAGATTATAAAAGGGCTTAGTCAACAAGCGTTTAGAGAAGCTATATACGATGAGCGTAAGTGGGAGTTAGCAGGAGAAGCTCACAGACGTTACGATTTAATTAGGTGGGGCATACTGTTCGATGTTGTAGAAAATTTAGAATACAGATTTTGGGACCCTTCTGCCAATATAAAATCATGGCATGTAAAATTGCCAATACCATTACAAGAACTGCAAACCAATCCAAATTTATTGCAGTCAGACCCAACTAATAATGGCTACAGATAAGAGTGTTTTTTAGTTTGTTACCTTTATTAAGGTCGAAATAATTGTATTTCGGCCTTAATGTTTTGTTTAAATAGTTATCCTCAAACTATTGCTGGAGATTTTTATAGTGTTTTGGTTATTCACGCAATACCAAGCTTAAATTTAAAACAGATAACAGTAAAGGAGCTTCTAATTACACGTACAAAATGTTCCAGGAATTTGAAATTTTTAATAACTAAATATATTATTGATGAAAAAAATATGGTTAACAGCTCTATTGTTAGCAACATTGCTTACTAGCGAAGCACAAAACAATAAATCTGTAGAATCTAGATTAGATACAGAAATAAATGAACAAGTAGCTAAATTAATTAGCCAAATGATGTTAGAGGAAAAAATTGCTGAAATGACGCAAGATGCTCCGGCAAATGATAGATTGGGTATCCCTTTTATGAAATTTGGAGAAGGCTTACATGGACTTTGGTACCATGGCGTAACGGTGTATCCTCAAGCTATTGCGGCAGGTTCAACATGGGAGCCAAAATTAGTTAAAAAAATGGCTGAACAAACAGCCTTAGAAGCACGTGCTTTAAACATTACACATATTTATTCACCTAATTTAGATGTTATTTCAGGAGACCCTAGATATGGCAGGGTAGAAGAATCATACGGAGAAGATCCTTATTTAGTATCAAGAATGGGCGTTGCATTTATTCAAGGTATGCAAGGTATGGGGAAAGAACAATTTGATAAAAACCATGTGGTAGCAACAGCGAAACACTTTGTGGGATATCCCGAAAATAGAAGAGGAATTAATGGTGGTTTTAGCGATATGTCGGAGCGCCGATTAAGAGAGGTTTTTTTACCTCCGTTTGAAGCCGCGGTAAAAGAGGGGGATATAGCCTGTATTATGCCAGGGCATCAGGATTTTAATGGCGTACCGTGCCATATGAATAGTTGGTTGTTAAATGATGTTTTAAGAGGAGAACTAGGATTTGACGGGTTTATAGTATCGGATAATAATGATGTGGGGAGATTACAAACCATGCATTACATAACAGAAACTAGAGCAGAAGCTGCTTTGTTGGGGTTAAAAGCAGGCGTGGATATGGATTTAGTTTTAGGTAAACCGTTAGACTTATATACTTATCATGCTACAGTTTTAAAGGATACCATCCAGAAAAATCCGGAATTAGTAAAATATATTGATAAAGCAACCTCTAGAATACTTAAAGCAAAATATAAATTAGGATTGTTTGATTCTAAATCAAAAGAAGTAAAAACAGATACTATAGTTAGCAAAAAGGAACATCAGGAATTTGCTTATGAAATGGCGAAAAAGGCGATTATTTTACTAAAAAATGATAATAACCTATTGCCTTTAGATAAATCTAAAATAAAGTCTTTGGCCATTATTGGCCCTAATGCTACTGAATTACAGCCTAAAAAAGGCACCTATTCATTATTAGGAGGGTATTCTGGACTGCCACCTTATTATGTTTCTGTACTAGATGGTATTAAAAATAAGGTGGGAAAGGAGATAAAGATAAACTACGCAAAAGGCTGTGATTTATTAGGCGAATCTACACAAGGGATTTCTGAAGCCGTAGCGGCAGCCGAAAATTCAGATGCTGTAGTACTCGTGGTTGGAGGTTCTAGGCGGACAGCAGGAGAAGGTGTAGATCGTGAAAGTCTGGAATTATATGGGGTACAGAATGATTTGGTGGAAGCTATTCATAAAACAGGAAAACCTGTAATTGTAGTTTTAATAAATGGCCGTCCATTATCTATTAATTATATAGCTGAAAATGTGCCTTCAATTTTAGAAACATGGTATTTAGGAATGCGTTCAGGAGACGCGATTGCAGATGCTCTGTTTGGTGATGTAAATCCTGGAGGGAAATTAACGGTTTCTTTTCCTCGTTCGGTAGGTCAAATTCCTGTAACGTATTTAGAACGACCAGATTTTATTGGGTCTGGTAAAGGGCTATATAAAAATGCTGTTAAAACACCATTATTTCCATTTGGTTATGGGTTAAGTTATACAGCGTTTAATTACAGTAAACCAAAATTGGAAAAAGAAACCATTAATATGGACGGATTTACTACGGTATCGGTGGAGGTAACTAACACGGGACAAAGAACCGGAGATGAGGTTGTGCAAATGTATGTGCGCGACGATTATGCTTCTGTAGGCCGTTACCTTAAAATGTTAAAAGGGTTTAAGCGTATTACCTTAAAGCCAGGAGAAACTAAAACTGTTAGTTTTAAACTTGGTTTTGACGAATTAAATATTTTAAACCAAGACCTGAAAAAAGTTGTGGAACCTGGAACTTTTACTATTTCTGTAGGAGCTTCTTCTAAAGTTGAAGATTTAAAAACGATTACCCTAAAGGTTAAATCATAATTTAAAAAATAAGTTACAGTACATTTTTAAAACAGATATTTATAGATATGGACAAATTAGTTTTAATGGTATTTGCCATTTTAGTTGTGGGTTCGGTAACAGCACAAACCGTAATTAATGCGCCCAGCGGAAGAGTAGCTATAGTGGCAGATGGCAATTCACCAGATCCAGACGATTTGGGAGGTACAGCCGTTTCCATAGCTTTGCTTAAAGCAACAGGCCTAGAAAATAGGTTGGTACACTATTCCCACAGTTGCGATTTGGTAAGAGTAGATAGAATTTCAGAAGCAGCAGAATACGAAAGGCACGCCATGATGCAAACGGCCTGCGATGGAACTGCACGGCGATGGGGAGGTTTTGATCATTTAACCTTTTTTGATGCCAAGTGGCAATTGGACGAAACTATTAAAGATTTAAGTAATGCTATAAATGCTTCTTCAGAAAAGGACCCACTTTGGATTATTGAAGCAGGCGAGCCTGATATTATAGGCTTTGCATTGGAGGCTTCGCTAAAAGAGAAGCTCCAATTCGTGAAAGTGATAACGCATCATCCTGCAAATGACGATGCTGGTGATTTTTATAAATGGCAGGATATTTTAGATTTTGGTATTGAAGAAGTTCGTATATCTGATCAAAATATCAATTTAAAAGTGGATCAATCTCAATGGAATTGGGCTATGAACCATCCCGATCATCGCATTCAGTTTGTTTGGCTTATGGGGAAAATGGCAGAAATAGATAATGTGGTGAAGTTTCAAAAAGGAAAATGGGATTGTTCGGATGCCGGTATGGTGCTATATTGGATAACAGGGGCTAATGTAAATAAGGGATTGCAGCAAGGTTCTGTAGCGGTTGTTAAAACCTTGTTAGAAGGGGGGATTTCAAAAAAAAACTAAATAAAAATCACATCAAGTATTCACGAGAAAAATTAGACAATGATAAAAAATAAGTTGGTATTAATTGCCGTATTGGTTTTTACGTTAAATGTAATTGCCCAAGATAATACTCAAATAAAAAAAGTACAACTATTAAATAATGATAAAGAGCCTCAATTAAATAGCGGGGAATTTATAGCTTTATTTAATGGGAAGAATTTAGATGGCTGGGAATCTAAACAGGGAACTATGAAATTTGAAGTAAAGAATAGTGAGATTGTAGGAACTTGTAGCGAGGGACCGAGTACTTTTTTATGTACAGAAAAAGAGTATGTAGATTTTATTTTTACTTGTGAAACAAAATGGGAAGTAGATGGTAATACAGGAGTTCAAGTCCGTTCCATAATTCAAAAGGATTCAAATCGAAATACAGTTATTGGTCCCCAGGTAGAAATGGAGGATTTAGCAAAAAAAGGGCGCGGTTGGTCTGGAGGGATTTATGGTCAGAATTGTGGAGGATGGTTTTACCCTTTAAAAGCTCCTGAACACGAAATTCATAAAAATGTTATAGATAGAAGTACCTGGAATCGTGTAACGGTAAAAGTAAAAGGAAATGTATTTAAAACTTGGATAAATGGAGTTCCGGCAGCACATTGGATAGATAAAAATAATGAATACCCAAAAGGATTTATTGGACTGCAAGTTCATGGTGGTAAACAAGGGGTTATTCATTGGAGAAACCTTAAAATTAAGGAGCTTTAATAAAAAAACATTTCAAAGTTTAAATAGTTTGTTTTTTCATATGTAATTAATAAAAAGATTTTAAAATATGAGTCGTACTATGTTTAAAACAGTGGTTTTATCACTCTTAATGGGGGTAACGGTTTCTGGTAATTGTAATATACAAGCTAAACCGGATGAAAATAAAAATGGGTTTAAAGACAGTTTGTCGCTTTTAGACTGTAGTAAATTAGAGGCTGTTAAAAATAAGTTAGAAGCCCCAGAGTATGCTAATGTGTATAGCGATTTGGTAAAAAGTGCTAATAAGCAATTAGAAGATAAAGCCTTATCAGTGGTTCAAAAAACACAAATACCACCAAGTGGAGATAAACATGATTATATATCGTATGGTCCTTATTGGTGGCCAAATCCAGATAAACTAGATGGATTGCCGTGGATAAGGAAAGATGGACAGATAAATCCGCTTACGCGTGAAGGAAATACAGATTTTGAAAGCAAAAATGTTATGTTTGGAAATATTACTAACCTGTCTTTGGCTTATTTTTTTTCAGATGAAGAAAAATATGGGAAAAAGGCTTTAGAGTTTCTTAAAGTATGGTTTGTAAACAATGAAACAAAAATGAACCCTAATTTAAATTTTGCTCAAGGTATTCCAGGGATAAATACAGGGCGAGGTATTGGGATTATTGAGTTTGCAGGAGTAACAAATATTATAACGGCTATAGAGATTTTAGAGTTAAAAAATACAATAGACAAGGAAACAAGTAAACAATTAAGGCTTTGGTTTACAAAATACCTTTATTGGTTACAAACTAGCGAAAATGGCATTTTTGAGAAAAACACCAAAAACAATCATGGGGTATGGTATGATGTTCAGGAGGTAAGTATACTTATGTTTTTAAATAAAAATGAAGAGGCTAAAGCTGTACTTGAAACCGTTAAAACTAAGCGTATAGCAACACAAATAGAACCAAATGGAAGTCAGCCACACGAATTAGCACGAACAAAAGCACTTTCGTATAGTACCATGAATTTAAGAGGGTTTACACAATTGGCATACTTCGGAAAAAGATTAGGGGTCGATTTATGGAACTATCAAGCAAAAAACGGCGCTAGTATAAAAAAAGCCTTTGAGTTTTTAAAACCTTATGCCTTAGAAGAAAAAAAATGGGAACATCAACAAATAAGTAGTGTTAAAAAAGCACTCCAAGGTCTAAATAGTTTGTTTTTAATGGCCGGAAGTCAATTTAATGTTGGTGAATACTGTGCCATAGGAAAACCTAAAGATGGTGTTTATTCTAACCTATTATATCACTGTAACTAAATATATTTTTTATGCAAAGATTAGCTTTTAGAATGAAATTGAATGAAGGTCAGAAAGAGGCCTATAAAGAACGTCATGATAAGTTGTGGCCAGAGTTAAAACAATTGTTAAAAGAGAATGGAGTGAGTGATTATTCTATATTTTTAGACGAAGAAACCAATATGCTTTTCGCTTTTCAAAAGGTTTCGGGCAATGGAGGCTCTCAAGATTTATCCAAAAACGACATAGTAAAAAAATGGTGGGATTTTATGGCAGATATTATGGAGGTACATCCCGATAATTCTCCTGTTTCTGTTCCTTTAGAGGAATTGTTTTATATGGAATAGTAAGCTTAGGCTATCAAGAAGTTAACGGCTTTAGTTATCTTATTCATAATTTAAATTACACCCCTACAAAGCAGTATAGATATGTTCTAGTCTCTAATTAAATTTATAGACTAAAATAAACTAAATAAATACTTATAATGCTTTATAATGAAAAAAAATACTTAGTAAATATTGTTAGTTATAAACCTGTACAAATATTTATAATACTCCTATACACATTTATTTCACAGGCACAGGTTGTATTCGAAAATGAAATTAAAATAACCGATTTAGGTTTGCATTTCGATGGAAGTCAAGTAACAACTAGTGCTACAAATACAGGAGATGCCGCACCCTATGATTTTTATTTTGGAAGAAATATTTCAGCTCATGGCGACTGTATTACAACGTATAATGAGTATGTTTTCATGACGTGGTACAGAGGCGGGAAAGCAGACCGCCATGTTATGTTAACCCGTTACAACACCAATACAGGAACCATGGCGACCATAGAGTTTCCGCATCGCCATACGGGGTATCAAAATAAATGGTGGATTGGAGAATCTCATAACACTATTGCTATAGGAGTAAGCCCTTTAAATGGAACAATCCATTTATTGTACGATATGCATTCTTATGACAATTCAAGACCTTCAGATGGTAGTTTAAGTGACGATTATTTTAGATATTCCTATTCCATAGCCAATGCTGCTGCATTACCTGATGTAGACTTCACATTAGATAAGTTTGTACAAAATACTAGCGGTGGATATAAACATTTAAGTCTTAATGGTGGAGTAGATTATAACAATTTTTCGGCACTTACGTATCCTAAGTTTTTCTTGAACAATTCGGGAGATTTATTTATGTACATGAGAGAGGGCGGAAATAATAATGGAGCATATAAATTTTCTAAATATAATGCAAGTACATCCACATGGTCTAGTTTTACCCATTTTAACGTGTTAAACGCAAAGAATCAACCAGGAATAACCTACAATTGGGGGCTTTATGGCGATATAAAATATGTTAACGGTAAAATGCGTATCGGTTTTCAGCGAAGATCTCAAGATAATAACGATAAGTACATATATCAAAATGGGGTGTATTATGCGTACTCCGATGATCAAAATGGCTTTACAGGCTGGAAGAACCACCAAGGACAAAGTTTCAGTTTACCATTATATGATGCCGATTTTATCAAAGTAATGGAGCCTGGAGATTATGTGCAAGGTACCAATGCAAATTCAATAAATATTGTTCAAGATTTTGATTGGACTGTTACCGAAAATGGGGATGTTCATATTATAAGCAGGGTAAAAGACAATCAATATAATATTACAAAATATTTACACACCTATAAACCTGCTGGAGCAACAGATTTTATAACCTCGGAAGATTTCTCGGGAGCAGAAGCTATTTATACTGCAGGGGACGATATCTTTATCATTGGATTAACTGGAGGTAGAGTTTATGTAGAAAAGGCACAAGGCGGTACCAATAATTTTACACGGGTCTATCAGGCTATTTCTGGTAAAACCTTCGATCATGGGCAAGTGTATATCGCTAATGGTAAATTGTATTATTATTTGATGGAAAACAGCTCAGGCAATGCTCAACCACTATATCTTCAAGTGATAGATTTAGGAATTGTATTAGAACCTTTTAGGGTAACTATAACATCTCCGTCAAACGACGAAACTTTTGATATTGGAGAAACGGTTCAAATTTCTGCTAATGCTACCGATGAAAATGGAAGTATTTCAAAAGTAGAATTTAGAGTTAATGGCGTCTCTTTGGATGAAGATACTACAAGTCCATACACTGTTAATTGGGCTCCCGAGACCGAGGGAACTTATACCGTTCAAGCTATAGCTTACAATACAAGTAATAAAACGGTGTCTTCTCCCGCAATTACTGTTCATTTTCAAGTTAATGATCCAACAGATTTAACAGGTAGTATTTACAGATTGAAAAATTTTGTAACCGAACAGTATTTAGATTCTGAAGGTGCCGATGTTGTTGCTAGTGTATCCAGTAATGGTACCGATAAAGAATGGGAGTTTGTTAAGGCAGGAGATTATTATAATATTGAAAGTAAAACAGATCGCGGTATCCTGAGGGCTGCAGGTAATCCAGTTGGCGATATTATAAATACAGCATTTTCTGCACCTCGTGAAGATTCTGATAAACAATGGACTATTATTTATGAAAACGATGGCGCGTATCGTTTTAAAACCCGAAATGGGAATAGATATTTGTACCACAATGCCAACGGGATTATTGAACACTCTGAAAATACAGACGATAGGAGTAAATGGATTATAGAGGCTGCAACGCTAAACATAGATGATAAAGTACTTAAATCATCATCATTAAAAGTGTATCCTAACCCAGCTCGTAATAAATTTATACTCGTTTTATCAGGTTTTAATAGCGCAACAGTAACTATTTATGATATTTTGGGAAAGCCTGTTTATAAAAGTTCAACAAATAGTAATCGTTTAGAGATAGAAAACCAGGGCAGGTTTAAAAAAGGTGTTTATTTTATTGAAGTTTTGGATGTGTACCAAAGGATAAACCGAACAAAACTTGTAGTGAAATAATTTTATAATAAAGGTATGTATTAATTCTTTTTTTTAATAGCTTCTCATGAAACGAGATAAAGCAGGACAGTTTTTATATAAAAAATAAACATCTTAGCTTTTTAAGCTTTATCTGTTTTTTGGAGTTGTGAATAGCTTAAGATAATCGTGTTTTTAACCTAAATATTATATATGAAGTTAGAGTATTTTTTCGTTTTAGTCATTAGTTCCATAATAAGTTTTTGTTCGTTTTCATGTGAAAAAAAAAATGTTGAGGCTCCGTATGCTCTAACCATTTCTGAAGGATTTATAAATCCAATTGGGTTTTATGATAGTAGGCCCACTTTGTCTTGGAAATTACCAGTTTCAGAACAAGTTAAGTCACAAACGGCTTATCAGGTAGTTTTAGCATCTTCAGAAGAACTATTGCCAAATAATCCAGATTTATGGGATTCCAATAAACAAGATAGTGAACAAGTTAGTTTTGTAAAATATCAAGGTAAAGTATTAGAATCTAGACAAAAAGTGTATTGGCAAGTGCGCTATTGGAATGAGAATGGCAAGGTATCGGAGTGGAGTGAAGCAAACACTTTTGAATTAGGTTTATTGCATAATATAGATTGGAAAGCAAAATGGACCGGTCTAGATACTGCTAAAGATAGTATCAAAGGTGTGCGAAAGTTTTTAATGCATAAACCTCAGTATTTAAGAAAAGGTTTTACATTACCTAACCATGTAAAATCTGCTAGATTATATATTACTGCTAAGGGCATTTTTGATGTGCATTTAAATGGTAAAAATGTTAGTGATGATGTGATGCCTCCGGGTTGGACACCGTATAATCACCGTATAGAAACCTTGACATACAACGTTACTGATTTTTTAGAAATAGGTAAAAATGTTATAGCAGTAGAGCTGGCTACTGGATGGCATTCAGGAAGAATTAGTAGAGGCAAAGCGCTTTACGATAATTTTGCATCTCCAAAAGTATTATGTCAGTTAGAAATAACCTTAAAAGACGGTTCAAAACAAACTATTTTATCAGACGAAAGTTGGAAAGGTACAACCAATGGGCCAATTAGATTAGCTGGTATTTATGATGGAGAAACTTACAATGCTAATTTTGAAATCCCCAATTGGTCAACTTCAAATTTTGATGATGTGTCATGGCAAAATGTAGAAGTTGAACCTATTTCCGATGATGTTCAACTAGAGCCTAAACGTCACACTACAGTAAAAAACAAAACAATTATCAAAGATGTAGAGATTGTTTCAGTAAAGGAAAATTCGGTAATATTCAACTTAAAGCAAAACATGGTAGGCATTCCAAATGTTAAAGTGCCAATGAAAAAAGGAGATACTTTAACAATTCGTTTTTCTGAAATGTTGTTGAATGATGGAACATTTTATACCACAAATTACCGTTCAGCACAATCAACCGATTATTATATCGCAGCTGCGGATGGTATTATAGAATACAAACCAAAATTTACATTCCACGGATTTCAGTTTGTAGAATTAAGCGGATTTGATAAAGAGGCAAAGCCCGAGACAACTTGGGTTGAAGGAATCGTGCAACATTCAGATTTTGAAAAAAATGGAACATTTACTTCATCGCACCATAAATTAAATCAACTGCAAAGTAATATAACATGGGGGCTACGAGATAACTTTTTCGATGTTCCAACAGATTGTCCGCAACGTGATGAGCGTTTAGGGTGGACTGGAGATGCACAAGTAATTTCTCCAACGGCTATGTTTAATTATAATACACATGCTTTTTGGACAGCCTGGTTGCAAAGTATGAGGGAAACTCAGTCTGAACATAACAATGGTTTAATTCCTTTCATAATTCCAGATGTACTACAAAATAATAATGGAAGTTCGGGTTGGGGAGATGCAGGTGTTATTATCCCTTGGGATATTTATAATATCACAGGAGATATAAGCGTACTTGAAGAAAATTACGATATGTCCAAAAAGTGGGTTAGCTATTATCAATCTAAGGCTGAAAATTATATTCCCAATATGTACTCTTTTGCCGATTGGTTGCAACCCTATCCAGAAAAAACAGGTAAAATAGGAAATAGAGGCGATACACCCAAAGAGTTGATTAATACAGCTTATTTTGCACATTCGGCCCATTTAGTCTCCAAAATGGCTCGAGTTTTGGGAAAAACAGAAGAAGAGAAAATATACAAAAAGTTATATAAAGAAGTGGCTAATGCTTTTGAAAACACCTTTTTTGATAACGGAAAGTTTACAGGCAAAAAACAAACACAAACAAGTTATTTATTAGCAATCTATTTTGATTTACTAAAACCAGAAACTAAAGTAAAAGCACAAAAACAGTTGCTTGAGGAGATAAAAAATGCCAATAACCACTTAGGAACTGGTTTTTTGGGAACACCACTATTGCCAAAGGTACTTGATGATATGGGAGAAATAGATTTGATGTATAAAATTCTATTTAAAGAAACATATCCATCTTGGTTTTACTCTATTAATCAAGGTGCAACTACTATGTGGGAACGTTGGAATAGTTTCAGTAAAGCAGAAGGGTACAATCCGCAAAGTATGAATAGTTTAAACCATTATGCTTATGGTGCCGTTGGACAATGGATGTATGAGCGTATTGCTGGCATTGCATCTTTAGAGCCGGGTTATAAAAAAATAAGAATTGCTCCCATACCTAATACTGATTTTTTAAATTCTGCTTCTGCAAGTTTAAATACACCATACGGAAAAGCTTCTTCTTCATGGAAAATTGAAAATAAAACGTTTCAATTGGAAGTTGTGGTTGCTCCAAATACATCAGCAGAAGTTCATATACCATATGGAAGTATTGAAAATCTATATGTAAACGGAAATCTTTTTAAAGCTACTTCAAATATAAAATTAATACATAGCGATAAAGAATTTTTCGTGATTTCAGTAAATTCAGGAACCTATAAATTTCAAACTAAACTTTAATGAATACAAACATGTTTAAATATCTTTTTTCTGCAATGTGTTGCTTTATTTTATTTTTTCAAGTATCATGTAAAGAACCACAAACTCTAGGAAGTCCTAAAAATTTAACGGTTTCAGAAGGTTTTGAAAACCCTTTAGGATTTTACAATAGTAAGCCTAGTTTTTCATGGCAATTGCCAGTTTTGTACGAAGTGAAAAACCAAACCGCTTATCAAATAGTTGCAGCTACTAACCCAGAATTACTTCCAAACAATCCAGATGTATGGGACTCTAATAAACAAGAGTCTAGACAATCCACTTGGATTAATTATCAAGGAAAAGCACTAAAGTCGAGACAAAAAGTATATTGGCAAGTTAAATATTGGAACCAAGATGATATAGCTTCAGAATGGAGTGAAATTAAAAACTTTGAATTAGGCCTATTAGGTAATAGTGAATGGCATGCAAAATGGATAGGTCTAGACACTAAAAAAGAAAAGATTTTAGGGAGTCAAGAAAATATAATTCATAGAGTACAATATTTAAGAAAAGGTTTCGAATTGTCTGCTGAGGTGGCTTCTGCAAGATTATATATTACAGCAAAGGGCGTGTTTGATGTGGCTATAAACGGAGAAGATGTGAGTGATGATGTGATGCCTCCTGGATACACACCATACAAAGCACGTTTAGAGACTATAACGTACGATGTAACTGGTTTAATCGTGTCGGGACAAAATACAATTGGAGTAGAACTGGCTGCCGGGTGGCACTCAGGGAGATTAGGTTGGAAGAAATCTCTATGGATTGATACAGAATCCCCAAAGGTGTTGTGCCAGTTAGAACTAACAATGAAAGATGGTTCAAAACAAATGATTCTTTCTGATGAAGGTTGGGAAGGAACTACAAACGGACCAATTAGAATTTCTGAAATTTATGATGGTGAAACTTACGATGCTAATTTGGAAATGAGTGGTTGGGCTACTAATAATTTTAATGATAAAAAATGGGAATCTGTAGAGGCGTTTCCTGTTTCTAACGATATACGCTTAGAGCCTAAAAGACATACCACCGTTAAAACTAAAATTGAATTAGCCACCAAAGAGATAATTGAAAAAGATGGAGCTGTTATTTTCGATTTAAAACAAAATATGGTAGGAGTTCCATTGTTGAAAGTTCCGATGAAAAAAGAACAAACATTAAAAGTTCGATTTGCAGAAATGTTGTCGCCAGATGGTACTTTCTACACGGAGAATTACAGAAGTGCCCAGTCTACAAATTATTATACAGCATCAAAAGATGGCGTTGTAGAATGGATGCCAAAATTTACATTTCATGGATTTCGGTATGTGGAATTAAGCGGATTTGATACTTCAAAAACACCTTCAAAAAACTGGGTTACAGGGTTAGTGCAATATTCGGATTTTGAACAAAACGGAACATTTGCATCGTCTCATGAAAAATTAAACCAACTTCAAAACAATATTGTTTGGGGCTTACGTGGCAATTTTTTTGATATTCCAACCGATTGCCCACAACGTGATGAACGTATGGGGTGGACCGGAGACGCTCAAGTTTTTGGGCCTACATCAATGTTTAATGCCGATGTTTATAAATTTTGGGCAAGTTGGTTGCAAAGTGTACGAGAATCTCAATATGATAATGGCGGAATTCCTTGGGTAGTGCCAGATGTTCTACTTAACAATAAAGTAAGTGCCGGATGGGGCGATGTATGTACCATTATTCCTTGGAAAATTTACTTTAGAACAGGAGATAAAAAAATCTTAGAAGAAAACTTTGAAACCATGAAAAGATGGGTAGCCTATCATGAAACAAGGTCTAAAGATTATATTTCTTCTATGGATGGTTTTGCCGATTGGTTACAGCCGCTTCCTGCAAATGGCAATAATAAAGGAGATACATCCCACAGTTTAATTGGTACTGCTTTTTTTGCACATTCAGCAAATTTAACAGCAAAAACGGCGAAAGCTTTAGGTAAAACAGATGCCTTTAAAAAGTATAATACTTTGTACAAAAATGTATCAAAGGCTTTTGAAACTGAGTTTTTTGATGAAAATGGAAAAGTAAAAGAAGGTACAGCAACTCAAACTTCTTATTTATTAGGCTTGGCTTTTGGTTTAATCTCTGAAGATAATAAAGCTAAAGCAAAAAAGTATCTTATAGAAAAAATAACAGAAGCCGACAATCATTTAAGAACAGGTTTTTTAGGAACTCCTTTATTGTCTGAAGTTTTAGATGAAACTGGAGAAATAGATTTGATGTATAAACTATTATTCAATGAAACCTATCCATCATGGTTTTATTCTATCAATCAAGGTGCTACAACTATTTGGGAACGTTGGAATAGTTATAGCAAAACAGACGGATTTAATCCGCAAAAAATGAATAGTTTAAACCATTATGCTTACGGAGCAATTGGAGAATGGATGTACGAGCGTATAGCAGGTATTGCACCTTTAGAACCAGGCTATAAAACCATTAGAATAGCACCAGTTCCGGGAGAACCGTTAACTTCAGCCTCAGCTAACTTAAACACACCTTACGGGGAGGTGGCATCTGCTTGGGAGATAAAGGATAAGGGCTTTTTCTTAAATGTTACTGTGCCACCAAATACTAAAGCCGTAATAGAAATTCAAGCAAATACATCTCAAGAAATTTTTGTTAATGGTGAGGTATTTAAAGAAAGTGAAAATCTTAAATTAATAGAGAAAGGAACAAGCGTTTTCAAGCTATCTGCACAATCTGGTTCTTATAATTTTCAAACAACAATTAAAGAATAAAAAATGAAAATAAATACAACCTTCTCCATTGTTTTAGCAGTGTTAATTAGTTTGTCAAGTTGTAACGATGTAAATAAAAAGGAGTTAACTAAAGATATTGAAACCCGTAAAAAGCCAAACATCGTTTTTATTTTAACCGATCAATGGAGAGGTTCTGCTTTAGGTTATGCCGGTAATCCCGATGTTAAAACACCACATTTAGATGCCTTTGCAAAAACGTCTGTAAATTTTACTAATGCAGTATCTGTTACTCCCGTTTGTACGCCACATAGAGCGGCTTTACTAACTGGTAAATTTCCCACGACTACAGGTATGTTTTTAAACGATCTGTATTTACCTTCAGAAGAATTATGTATGGCGGAAATTTTAAAGGAAGAAGGTTACAATACCGCCTATTGGGGGAAATGGCATTTGGATGGGCATGGAAGATCAACGTATATTCCAAAAGAAAGACGCCAAGGTTTTGATTTTTGGAAAGCCTTAGAATGTTCTCATAACTACACAAAAATGCCCTATTATGATAATGAAAATACGGAGTTAAAACATTGGGGTGAATATTCTCCATTTGCTATTGTTAAAGATGCTAATCAATACTTAACGAAGCATGCTAATGATGAAAACCCATTTTTAGCTTTTATCTCTATAGCTACCCCGCATTATCCTCATAATAGTGCACCAAAGAAATACAAAGACATGTATTCACCTGATGCATTAACTCTAAACCCTAATGTGCCTGAGGAATTTAAAGAAAGAAGTCGTAAAGAGTTACAGGGGTATTATGCACATGCCACGGCAACAGATGAGGCTATTGGTAAGGTTATAGCTAAAATTAAGGAGTTAAATTTGTCTGATAATACCATCATTGTTTTTACTGCCGACCATGGTGAAATGATGGGAGCACATGGGGTAAAGCCCTTTGTAAAACAATTGGCATGGGACGAATCTATTAGAGTTCCGTTTTTAATAAAATACCCTGGTATAGACAAGCAGAAAGGAGCGGTAATTAATGCGCCACTTACTACACCAGATATATTACCATCGCTATTAAGCCTGATCAATATTAAAATTCCTGATGATATAGAAGGTGAAAATCTTTCAGAATTAATTAAGAATCCAAACCCAGAATTTGATCGTGCTGCTTTGGTTATGAATGTTGCCCCTTTCGGTTCTAATTACAACGATTCTCCATATCGAGCTATAAAAACTAAGCAATATACTTATGCTAGAACACCTAAAGGACCAACTATGCTTTTTGATAATTTAAGAGATCCGTATCAAATGCATAATTTACTTGGTAAATCAGAATTTACGGAACTTCAAAATGAGTTAGACACAAAACTTAATGTAGCGCTGAAAAAACTAGGAGATGATTTTAAAACACGAGAAGCATATTTGAAAGAATGGGGCTATATGTTAGATGAAAAGAAAAAAGCAATTCCTTATTGGGGCTTTGATGAAGGTAAAGGAGTGGTTAAAGATTTAGGTAAAAGACGCATGGATGTGCAATCACCAAAAAAAAAAATAAGATATGAAAAATATGATGTGGATATTTGTTTTTGCTCTGAGTTTAGCTTCATGTACTTATGCACAGCAAGTTCAGCCCAATATATTGGTGTTTTATGTTGATGATTTAAGAGCAGAGTTGGGGTGTTACGGAAGTGAAACAGCAATAACTCCTAATATAGATAAATTAGCAGCAGAAGGAATTCTGTTCAATAAAGCATATACACAACAAGCTATTTGTGCCCCTTCTAGAATGAGTACTTTAACGGGTTTACGCCCAGAATCTTTAGGGATTTATAGTATTTTTACACCTCTTCGTAAAGTTCATAAAAATGTGGTTTCAATGCCACAATTTTTTAATAAAATAGGCTATAAAACAGTAAGTATTGGTAAGGTATATCATCATAGTTCTGATGATAAAAAAGAATGGTCTATCTATTTTGAAAAAGAACCAAATACTTATAATAAACCAGATAATCTGGCATTAATAGAGCAATTAAAAGCCGAGGGTAAAAAGTCTTTAAACGGACCCGCTTTTGAAAATGCAGATGTAGAAGACGAAGCTTATAAAGATGGCCGCGTATCAAAATACGCCATAGAAACATTAAAGAAGGTTAAAGATGATAAATTCTTAATGTTTGTAGGTTTAAGTAAACCACACTTACCATTTAATGCGCCCAAAAAATATTGGGATTTATATGATAGAAATAATTTTAAAATTCCCTCTAGAGAAAAACCTAAAGATGCTTACAGATTAGCATTAACTCAGTGGGGCGAGTTAAGAGGGTATCAAGGTATACCTAAAGAAGGCGATTTAGATGATGATTTAACCCAAACTTTAATTCATGGTTATCACGCTTCGATTAGTTATATAGATGCTCAAGTAGGTAAAGTTATGAATACTCTAGAAGAATTAGATTTACGCAAAAACACCATGGTTATTTTTATGAGCGATCATGGGTATAAAATAGGTGAATATGGAGCTTGGTGTAAACATTCTAATCTAGAAATTGATGTTAGAGTTCCGTTAATAATTAGTAGAGAAACGGGCCATAAACATAGAGTTGTTGGCAAAACATCTGATGCCTTAGTAGAAAATGTAGATATTTTTCCAACTTTAATTGAATTATGTGGATTAGAAGGTCCAAAAGGGGAAGGAAGAAGCTTACTTTCTGTAATTGATAATCCAAAAAAACGATGGGATAAAGTGGCAACAAGTGTGTATGCTAGAGGAAAAAAAATAATGGGTTGTACGGCAACAGATGGTGAGTGGCGTTATACAGAATGGAGAAATTCTCAAACTAACGAAGTTCTTCAAGCTGAATTATACGAACATAAAAAAAGCCTTTTATCTTATGTTAATTTATCTGGAAACAAAAAATATAAGAAAGTTGAACGTAGAATGAAAATGCTTTTAGAAATACAATTTCCTGGGGATAAACCATTCTTGCAAAAAGATATTCCTAGGTAGAATATAAAATTAGTTTAAATCAACACACTATTGTAATATGAAAAAGCATTTTATAATAATACTTTCTATAATGCTATTGTCGTTGGAACTTTTTTCGCAACGTGCTGAAATAAATTTCAATAACAATTGGTTATTTATTCTAGAAGATAACGTGTCTTTTTCAAAAGAAAATTTTAATGATTCCAAGTGGCAATCATTAAACGTCCCTCACGATTGGTCTTTTGAAAAAGGCGTTCGTAAAGGAGGTGATCAAGGTCAAGGTGGTGGTTATCATGATGGCGGTATAGGTTGGTATAGGAAAGCTTTTAACGTAAAAAAAGAAAGTCTTTCAAAAATAACATACATCAATTTTGATGGGGTTTACATGAATAGCGAAGTTTGGGTAAACGGCAACCATTTAGGGAAACGACCTTATGGCTACATTAGTTTTATATATGATATTTCAAAGTATTTAAAAGAAGGTGAAAATAGTATTACTGTAAGAGTTGATAATAGTTTAGAGCCATCGGCACGTTGGTATCATCCTTGTGGAATTTATGCCCCAGTAAAATTAGTAGTCGTAAATCCAACGCATTTTAAACCCAATAGTATTTTTATAAAAACGCCTTCTATTAAAGAAGATAAAGCAACTGTTTCTATTGATGCAGAAATTAATGGCGATGTAAACAAGCTAAAATATGAAGTGAAATTGTTTTCTCCAGAGGGAAAAGAATTGACTAAAAAAAATGAAAGCTTAAAAGGATCAAATCCAACTTATCAATTTGAAATAGAAAAACCACAATTATGGAGTCCAGAAACGCCAACCTTATATAGAGCTATTACCAAAATTTTAGATGGTAAAAAAGTAATTGACGAGGTAGAAACAACGTTCGGCTTTAAAACAGTAAAATGGGAAACTAAAACAGGTTTTTGGTTAAATGGCGAAAACGTAAAATTAAAAGGTGTTTGTGAGCATTGGGAAGGCGGACCTGTTGGAGGCGCTTGGACAAAGCCTTTGTTACGCTGGAAATTACAATCTTTAAAAGATATGGGGATTAATGCCATTCGCCCGTCGCACAACCCAACTCCTCCAATGTTTTATGATTTATGTGATGAAATTGGTCTGTTGGTGATGGATGAAATTTTTGATGGTTGGCACAAAAAAGCACCTCAAGATTATGGCAAACAAGCCTTTGATGAATGGTGGCAGCGCGATGTAAAAGAATGGATTACCAGAGACAGAAATCATCCAAGTATTTTTGTGTGGAGTTTAGGTAACGAAACCCATAGTGATGTTGCACCAGAATTGGTGAAATTCGGAAAAAGTTTAGACCCAACACGATTATTTACATCAGGCGCAGGAAATCCAGAAGATATGGATATTACAGGTGTTAATGGAGGATCAGAAACCAAATCATTTATAGAAAGTAAAACCTTTGATAAACCATTTATTTCTACCGAAGCGCCACATACTTGGCAAACTAGAGGTTATTACAGAACACAAACTTGGTGGCGAGATAACGAATTACCAGGAACTTACGAATTGCCAAATTTAACCGAAAAAGAAATCTTTTTTTACGAAGGAATCAACCCTAAAAATTGGCGAAACAGAAAACAAAGTTTCAATTCGTCTTACGATAATGCTACGGTAAGAGTATCAGCTAGAAAATACTGGGAAGTAATGCGAGATAATCCTTGGCATAGTGGTCATTTCCGTTGGACAGGTTTCGATTATTATGGTGAAGCAGGTTTAGTACATGGAGGTTTACCATTTAATTTATTTATGGGAGGTGCTTTAGATGTAGCAGGATTTAAAAAAGATTTGTTTTATTTCTATCAAAGTCAATGGACCAAAGAAACTATGATTCACATGCTTCCTCATTGGACGCATCCCAGAATGGAAAAAGGAACGGTTATTCCGGTTTGGGTATATTCTAATGCAGATGAAGTTGAATTATTTTTAAATGGAAAATCACTTGGAAAAGACAAACCGGGAACCGTTTGGAACGAAATGCAATGCGAATGGATGGTACCTTATCAAGACGGAAAACTAGAAGCCGTGGCATACATTGATGATAAAGAGGTAAAACGCACGTCTTTTTCAACCAGCAAGCAACCATCAAAATTAAAGACAAGTATTCAAAAGTTAGCTGCGGAAGATTCTTTTACCACAAGTTATATTATCACTTCAGAAGGATTAGACGAAAGTGATAATTTATATCCCTACGGAGAAAATAAAGTCTACTATAATATTCAAGGTGATGTAAAGAAAATTTCTATGGAAAATGGAAATCCTATTGACCCTACAAGTAGAACAAAATCAGATTTTAGAGCCTTGTTTTTCGGGAAAACGAGATTGTTTTTAAGAGCGTTACCAAATGCAGAAAAAGCTTCACTAATAACAGCTTCAATTTTAGGAGATAAGGCATTATACACTTCAAATAAAATATCCATTGATGCCAAACAGATTCAAGTTTTTGGGACTTCAAATACAGATGATTTAGAAATTCTTTATACTGTAAATGGCGAAAATCCAGAAACAAAAGGTGTTATTTATAAAGGTGCTTTTAAAGTTGCAGATGCTACAATAGTAAAAGCAGTAGTAAAACAAAATGGCAAAGTTGTTTTAAATATGGAAGAAACCTTTGGTAAAAACAAAGGCTTATTTTGGGGAAACGAACACTCTAAAGATATGTGGATAGGAAGAGGGGTAAACATTTCTGCGGAAGAAGGTGTTTTAGAAGGTGATGCAAAAGTTAGTAAGCAGGCACACCGTTATAAAGGTAGTGGATTTGTAAGGTTTGATGGTAAAGAAGGCGCTATAACGTTCTATCAAGAAAACGATGGTGAAGAAGGTGATTATAGTATGCGTTTTAGGTATATGCATAATAATGAAGGGGAATTACATACCATGAAGTTATATCTAAACGATGAGTTTATAAAAACTCTAGAATTTAAACCAACTGGAGGTTGGGAAAAAGAATGGAAATTCGTTCCTGCCATATTAAGACTTAAAGCCGGAGCAAATAATATTAGGATTGAAACAGCTGGCCACAGCGGACCCTTTATTGATGAGTTGTTTATTGATTAAGGTAAAAATTAAATTAATTTAAAGATTAAAAATGAAAAAGGTTTTATTGCTAGTATGGATTGTTGTTTTATCTGTTAACCCAATGTTTGGGCAAAGTTTGTATAAACAAGATAGTACATTCGACAAAAATAGCATACTTGAAACAGGGTTTCAATCCCCACCAAATGAAGCTAAAGCAAGAACTTGGTGGCATTGGATTAGCGGAAACGTATCTAAATCTGGAATTACAAAAGATTTAGAAGCGATGAAAGAAGTTGGTATTCAAGAAGCACAATTGTTTAATGTTAAATTAGAATTTCCAGATGGACCTGTAAAATATTTAAGTGAAGAGTGGTTAGATTTATTTCATTTTTCTGCAAAAGAAGCTAAAAGATTAGGATTAGAACTTACGTTTCATAACAGTGCAGGTTGGTCATCTTCAGGTGGTCCATGGATTACACCAGAATATGCTATGCAAACAACCGTGTTTACGGAAGTTACAGTACAAGGCGGAAAATTATTTAAAGATCAATTACCACAACCTAAAACCAAATTAAATTATTACAAAGATATTGCAGTATTGGCATTTCCTAAACCTCAAACAGATATAAAAATAGATGGTTTAGATTATAAAAATTTAACAGATCGTATTCGAAATCATTTGTTACCAGATACAAAAGCGATTACTGCTTCTGCCGTAATTAATAAAAATGACATTATTGATTTAACTTCAAAAATTACAAAAAACGGATTTATTGAATGGAACGTCCCAAAAGGAGAATGGATTATTTTAAGATTAGGACACACGCCAACAGGTAAAAGTAACCACCCAGCACCAGAAGGAGGCCGTGGTTTAGAAGTTGATAAAATGAGTAAAAAAGCAGTTGATGTCTATTGGGAAGGCGGCATACAACCTATTATTAATAAATTGGGAGATTTAATTGGAACAACTGTTAATAATTGTTTGATAGATAGTTATGAAGTAGGAACTACCAATTGGACTGCCAGGTTTGATGCTGAATTTAAAAAATTAAGAGGGTATAGTTTAACAAGCTATTTACCAACCTTAGCAGGTTATTACGTAGAAAGTGGTGAAGTATCAGAACGTTTTTTATGGGATTTTAGAAGAACGATAGGAGATTTAATGGCAAAAAATTATTACGCTCATTTTGGAGAATTATGCCGTGAAAATGGCATGAAATTTTCTGTAGAACCCTATTGGGGGCCATTTGACAATATGCAAGTTGGTGCAACTGGAGATATAGTAATGTGTGAGTTCTGGAGTGGTGGATACCCGTTTTTCGATTCTCCTAAATTCGTTTCTTCGATAGCACATTTAAACGGAAGTTCTATTGTTGGTGCCGAGTCTTTTACAGGAATTGGTGGTTGGGACGAGCATCCTGCTGTTTTAAAATCTATAGGAGACCAAGCTTGGGCACAAGGTATTACGCGTTTTATTTTTCATACGTATGTACACCAACCTTGGGATGTAGCTCCTGGTTTAGCATTAAGTTATCATGGTACAGATTTTAACCGATTAAATACATGGTGGAGTCAAGGAAAAGGCTTTATGGATTATATTGCTAGGTCTCAATTTTTACTTCAACAAGGTCAAAATGTAGCAGATGTTTTGGTTTTTACAGGAGAATCATCTCCTAACACAGCTTTTTTAATGCCAGAAATTAAAGCCATGGGTTTTGATTATGATTTAATTGGAGCCAATAAATTAGCAGGATTAACGGTTAAAAATGGAGATATTTATACATCAGTTGGTAATAAATACAAAGTTTTAGTTTTACCAACTTCTAGTTGGATGAAACCAGAAACACTTTCTAAAATAGCAGCACTTACAAAAGCAGGTGCAAAGGTAATTGGTGAGCGTCCTTATAAATCTCCAAGTCTCGAAAATTACCCAAAAAGTGATGATAAGATTGATAAACTTGCAGAAAACTTATGGAATTCTGGTTTGGTAAAAAAAATAACAATTCAAGAATTTTTATCAAAAAGTAAAACACCTTCTGATTTTAGAATTGAAGAAGGAGACGCATCAGACATCAGTTTTATCCACAGAAAAACAGAAGATGCAGATATCTATTTTATTGCCAATGCTAAAAAAGAAAGTAGAGAAATTACAGGACGATTTAGAGTAAAAGGAAAGCAACCAGAATTATGGAATTCAGAAAGTGGTGAGGTTAAAAGTCTTGCTGTTTGGGTAGATAATGAAGACGGAACAACAAGCGTGCCTATTCAATTAGGTATGGAAGCATCTGTTTTTGTGATATTTAGAAAACCAGTTGCAGCATCTGCTCATATTACAAAAATTTCTGAAACACTTAAAAAACCTCAATTAGAACCTTTATCTAATTTGAAAATTATTAAGGCAGAATATGGTTCATTTTTACAAGACGGATTGGTAGATATCACCGATAAGGTAAAGGCAGCTGTAGAGGATAATAAATTAAAACTACAGGCAGGAAGAGGTTTTTGCGATTGTGATCCTGCAATGGGGTATAAAAAGGAATTCCGAATGGAATATAAAATAGGTGAAGAAATCAAGCGAATATACGTAGAAGAAAGAGAGTTTGTAAATATAGATGCTACTGATAAAGGATCTTTAACCATTTTAAAAGCAGTTTTTGGAAAGTTTAAGCCAGAAACTAAAGAGGTACCTAAATATTATAAAACATTTGATATTACAGAGAAAATTAAAGGTATGGTATCCTCTGGAGTTTTAGAAATTCCGATAGAAAAATCTTTAATAGATGGTCATGTTCCCGAAGGTAAAAACAAAGTATTGCGTGTTACTTTTTCTACGGATGGGGTAGAGCATGTTGTTTCTGTTCCGGAAGGAAGAGTGCTTAACCTGTCTAAAGATATTTCTAAAACAAAACTGGTTAGTACTAATGGAAAAGTAAATTGGGTAACATCTTATCCAGGAGAAATAAAATACCAAACTTCTTTGGGTAAGAATAAAACGATTAAAGTAAAATCGGTTCCAAAACCAATAGAGTTAGTAGGTGACTGGAATATAGAATTTAAAGAAAATTTAAGTACACCAATTAAAACCGTATTTAATAATTTGGTGTCGTGGTCTAATTCAGATAATAATGCTATTAAATATTATTCAGGAACAGCAACATATCAAAAAAACTTTAATATTTCTAAAAAGATATTTAAAAAAGACACCTCTTTTGAGTTAGATTTAGGAAGTGTTGGTGTAATAGCAGAAGTAATTATAAATGGTAAAAATGCAGGTATATTGTGGAAAGCACCGTTTAGAATTAATATTGATGATTTTGTAAAAGCAGGACAAAATACGCTAGAAGTTAGGGTAACCAACCTGTGGCCAAATCGTTTAATTGGAGACGAAAATTTATCGTTAGATTTTGAAAGAAAAGGAGAAAAAACAAAAAGTTTACCAAATTGGTTGCTAAATAATACACAACGACCGAGTAAGAGAACCACGTTTCCGGCTTGGAAGCATTGGAGTAAGAATGATGCCTTATTTGCTTCAGGGTTATTAGGACCGGTAAAAATTAATGTATTTCAAAAAATTATTTTAGAATAAAATATTTAATTATGAAATCTACACATTTAATATTTTTTATTGTTGCGTTTTTAAGTTTAGCCTGTCATAATAAAAAGTTGGTTAAAAATGAAAAAGTCGATGTCAAACCGAATATACTGTTTATCTCGGTTGACGATTTAAACAATTGGATAACACCTATTGATGGATTTTCAAATGCGAAGACACCTAATTTTGACAGGTTAGCAGCCATGGGAGTTACATTTACAAATGCACATGTTCAGGCACCTTTATGTGGGCCCTCGAGAGCATCTATCATGTCAGGATTGCGTCCTTCTACAACAGGTATTTATGGTATGACACCAGATAATGAAATCCGAAGATCAGGTAATCCTGCTACCAAAGACATTACATTTTTACCAGAATATTTTGAGAATAACGGCTATCATACCATGGGGATTGGTAAACTGTTTCATATTCACGCACCAGATAGTGTTTTTAATGAATCTGGAGGTCGTGTTAAAGGTTTTGGGCCTTATCCAGAAAAACGTTTTGTTTGGGATGGTTATGGAAAAGGTATCAAAGGAACACACGGAAGAACCAGCACAGACTGGGGCGCATTTCCAGAAAACGATACCTTAATGCCAGATCACCAATCTGTAAATTGGGCTATTGAACGCTTACAAAGAGCATACGATAAGCCATTCTTTTTGGGACTCGGGTTTTTACGTGTACATGTGCCGCTTTATGTGCCTCAAAAATGGTTTGATATGCATCCTTTGGAAAGCATACAAACACCAGCATATTTTGCGGATGATTTAAACGATATTCCATCTGTAGGTATGCAGATAAACGATTTACCCATGATGCCTTCCACAGAGTGGGCAATACAAAGTGGCGAATGGAAAAAGATTATACAAGCCTATTTAGCTTGTATGAGTTATGTGGATAATGAATTAGGGCGCGTGCTAGATGCATTGGAAAATAGTAAATATGCAGATAATACTATTATTGTATTATGGTCTGACCATGGGTACCGTTTAGGAGAAAAAGGCACCTTTGCAAAACATGCCTTATGGGAAACCGCAACAAAGGCACCTTTAATGTTTGCAGGACCTAATGTACCAAAAGGCAAGAAAATTGATGCACCAGTTGAGATGTTATCTATTTACCCAACACTTTTGGAATTAAGTGGATTACCAGCTTATGCTAGAAATGAAGGGAATAGTTTAGTTGCTATGATGAAAAATGATGAAGGATTGGAAGAGGCTAGAGCTATTACAACCTTTGGTATGAATAACCATAGCATTAAGGCAGATGGCTATAGATACATTCGTTATGAAGATGGAACTGAAGAGTTTTATGAGCATAGTAGCGACCCTAATGAGTGGAAAAACGAAGCTAGTAATCCTAAGTTTAAACATAAAATTGAGGCATTACAAAAACTATTACCCACTGTAAATTCCAAATGGGATGAAAAATCTAATTATACCTTTCAACCTTATTTTGTAAACCAAAAGATGAGGGTAAATGGAAAAGATACCGAGCCTGTAAAAGTTATTGGAGCAGATAGATAGTTAGGAGGAGTAGGCCAAATTTAGGTGGCCAATGGATAAAAATAAAATAATTAAGTGTAGTTAAAAACTAAAATTTATGTGTAGAATATTGCTAATAATCATGTTTTATATCGTTTCAACTTGTACTGTGTTTTCACAAATAAAGGTGGTTAACGAAAAGATCTCTATTGTTGATAAAAATGCGCTTACCGTTGACGGTAAATTTTCTAGCGGAATAAACGGGCGCACATTTCAGAAAGACGCGTTGATTTCTCATAAGGGATACCAATATATTGTGAATTATAATAATGAACGTCGCGTTTGTATCAGTAGAAGAAAATTACCTAATGGAAAATGGAAAACGATTACGTTTTTAGATTATCACTTTAAAAGTAACGATTCTCATAATTCTATATCTATGGGTATTTGCCCTAATGATGGAACCATACATTTAGCTTTTGATCATCATGTAGATAACTTACATTACAGAGTTTCTAAAAAAGGATTGGCAAATAATCCAGAAACTATGAGCTGGAATGCTTCCGCTTTTGGTCCCATTATTTCAGAACTAGAAAAAGGAAAGAAAATAAAAATAACTTATCCAAAATTTTGGCAAACTCCAGATGGAAACCTTCAGTTTAATTATCGTGTTCGTGGCTCGGGCGATGGAGATCGTATGTTGGTAGATTATAATGCTAAAACGGGAAAATGGGAAAATACACGCCAGGTTGATAATGGAAAAGGTGTCTTTCACGATCAATTAGGAACGAGTGAAACCAGGTGTTCATACCCTAATGGATACGATTATGATAATGAAGGAGTCCTACATGCTACATGGACTTGGAGAGAAAACAGCCAAGGTGCTAATCATGATTTAGTTTATGTTTATAGTGAAGATAACGGATATTCATGGAAAAATAATTTCGGGAAAACCTTAACAGAAATTCCTCACGTAAATTCAGAAGATATTGTGGTGCAGTCTATTCCTCGGGTATTAGGTTTAATGAATGATCAAGGGCAAACAATAGATTCTAAAAACCGATTGCACGTAGTTATGTATCATTGTACAGAAGAAACGATAACCAATGCAGGTAGTTTTTTAGGTGAATTAAGATGGGGGCCAAATGAAGCTAAGCGGTACCACCATTATTGGAGAGATACATCTGGGAATTGGCACAGTTTTGAAATGGACTTAAAAGTTGGCAACCGCCCAAAAGTATTCGCAGATAAGGATAACAATTTAATTATGATTTATGCCGGTAATGCTAAAAACGATTTGATTATAGCTACAGCAACAGCTAAAAATAAATGGAACGATTGGGCTATTACACATACAGTTAAAGGCCCATTTATTAATGATATGTTGGGGGATTTTTATCGTTGGAAAACGGATGGTGTTTTGTCTATTTTAGTTCAAGATATTCCTAAGCCAAATAAAAAAAACAGCACTTTTAAAGTCGTCGATCTAACTTTTGACTCTAAACCATAAATAAGACCAAATTTTTATCTATTCTGATTATGAAATCATTTCTAACTCTATTATTAATAATGTTGTTAGTTTGAAAGCAAATGAAATGGGTATTAAAGAACAACTATTAGATTTAAATATAGACTCTTTTTATAACTACATATTTTACCAATGATGTAAATTAAAAGATAATTTAGAGAGATATATGATATATATAACAGTTGGTTTTTAAGGAGTTCTAAAAATATTTCTAGATTAAAATAAGCCAAGCATAATTAATAAAAATTGCTGAGTAGTAAAGTTATAAAAAGATAACCTATTAAATTAAAGACATGTTATATAATTTTAAGAAGTTAAATATAATTTTAATAATCATTTTGGGTTCGCAGCTTGTTAAAGCGCAGTCTGTAAAACATCCCGTTATTTGGGTAACGCAAGATGAAAAACACGATGTCTTAAATCTTATTGAAAAGTATGATTGGGCCAAGAAATTAGAGCAGGATTTACATGTTGTTGTAGATGAAAAAGTAGAAGCGCATCAAAAAAATCCTTCAGCAATATTATCCCATATTCCAGAAATACCAGCCGATAATTCGTTAACCGAATTTGAAGCTGTAACCGTAGAAAATCACGCAGCAGTACTAACAGATGCCTCATATGCAGCCATGTTGTATTTCTTGACGGATGAAGAAAAATACGCCCAGTTTTCGGTAGATATATTATGGCATTACGTGTCTGTTTTATCTGATAGAAATCCTGAAAACACCACCATTTGTGGGAATCATTTTTATGATCCGCGTACATCTTACGCCCAATTTGCACTAGCATACGATTTCATTTATAATTTTTTAAATACACCTACAACCAAGGTTTATAAGGTATCTGAACGTAAGCAGCAAACTTTCGATAGAGACCTGTTTCAAAAGGTACTTTTAAATATGGTTGGCAGTAGCTTACAGGAATATGGCCGCCCGGATACGCATGGTAAATTTATTTCTAATCATCCTATTTTAACCGCTCCAGGGGTGCTTTATGGTATTCTTTGTATTGAAGATGATAAAGAAAGAGAACGTTTGTTTGATGTATTTTGGGAGAAAGGAACTGCACATCAAAATTCTTTTAAAAATACCATTTTACCAATGTTTGGTAAACAAGGTATTTGGCCAGAATCTACCAGTTATAGTTTTATGCCTGCTGTTACTCTAGTTTTAAATATAATAGATCGGGTTTATCCTGAAATGCATGTTACTCAGAATTACAAAAACATTTATAAAGGAAACTTTTTGTTCGATAATTTAAGAATGCCAGATGGTCGGTTTGTGAGATATGGTGATTCTAAAAGAAACCACGATGGTACCGAACAGTTATATAGGTATACACTAAACTTAGCACAACGCCGAGGATATTCAAATTTAGAAAAGCAGGCTAAAATAGCCTTAAGCCAAGCTTATCAGAGACAGGGTGGCTACCAACCAAAAATTTATCCTGCTACTTTTGATAGCACAGGACCTTTAAAATTATTTTGGGGTATACCTATCCCAAAAGATATAGATTCTAAAATAGATTTTAAAAAGCCTACAGTTTTGGTAGAACATGCTGGTATTGCCTTGCAACGAAACTATGTTGAAAAAGATAACGAATTGTATGGCTTATGCGGTATAATAGGAGGTGCTCATTATGTGCATTCTCATGTTACCGGAATAACTATGGAACTTTATGGAGCAGGCTATGTAATGGCGCCAAATGGAGGTTTGCCTCCGTCTGTAAAAGAAAGAAGGATTCCTTTACACGAAAATTATTTTAGACTCTATGCAGGTAATAATACGGTAATTGTTAACGGAACATCGCATGGTAGTCAGCCTGGTTCTTGGAAGGGAAGAGCTTATGTTTGGCAAAATACAGCAGTGAATATTGCATCGGAACCTAAACATTTAGAAGATCCTATTAGTAAGCATTTTAGCTTTGCAACTCAGTTTTTAAGGGATACTATTAACCATAGTGATCAAGAGCGTACATTGAGTATCATTCGTACTAGCGATAAAACGGCTTATTATTTAGATGTGTTTCGCTCTAAATCTTTAGACGAAAACAAGTTTCACGATTATATCTATCATAACATAGGAGATACTATAACACTTGAAAATGATCACGGAAAAGCGTTGAAAACTCAAGCTACATCACGGTATCAAACAGATATTGGAGACCCTGTGCAATCTCCAGGATGGCGTTATTTTAAAAAAACAGAATCAACTAAAGCGATCAAAGATGGAATAAAGGCAAAATTCCAAATAAAAAATGATAACCGATTTATGCATATGTATGTTCCTAATGGAATGGCGCGAAATTATACTACAGCTCTGGCTCCTCCAACCCGAGAAGCAGGAAATGGATATGTTGATAAACCGACTCAAGTTTTGGCAATACGGCAACAGGGTGAAGCTTGGGAAAATCCTTTTATCGCCATTTTTGAACCTACTCTAAATGCAAATTCTAGCGTGCAAAAGGTTATGACTTTAAAGGATGGAGATAAGGTAGTAGGGGCTATTATCACTTCAAAAGTTGAAGGTAAAACCATTACTGATTATGTGATTTCTTTGGATAAACCGGAGGCTACATATTATAGTAAGAAATTGGATTTAAAATTTAAAGGCCGATTTGCAGTCGTTAGAGTGGAAACTTTTAAAAGCAAACAAAAGACCACGCTTTATATAGGAGAAGGAAGTGAACTCTATTTTAACACTTATAAACTGGTAAGTGGAAATTTAAGAAAAGCCACTCAATCTTATGGCGGCTTGTAAAGGAGTAAAATAAATCTAATTTAAATAGGGTTATTGTTGAACCATGGGCTAAGTCAGTTTCTTAAATAATTGATAGTTTATGAGTCTATGTTATATTTTTTCTAACTTACAAAAAAGGAATATTTAAAAATTTAGCGTTGTACAGGATAAGGCAGTATAGCATTTATATTTTAAATAAATAAATTAGCAATCACTATAACAATAAAATAAAGAAATAGTATGATTAAAATTTTGAAAGGGGCTGTTATTATATGTACAGCTATTTGTGTTTCAAGTTGTGCCCAGGTTAAAAATAGCGAAGTACCATGGGTATCTTTAGTTAAAGGTAATACTTTGGAAGGGTGGAATATAAAAGGAGGAAATGCTACTTATACCGTAACAGACGGCGTAATTACTGGTACAACTGCAAATAATACCCCAAATACATTTTTATCGACAAATGAATACTATGATGATTTTATTTTGGAAGTTGATTTTAAAGTAGATCAAAGTATGAATTCTGGAATTCAAATAAGAAGTAATAGTTACCCTTATTATCAGAATGGTAGAGTACACGGCTATCAAGTAGAAATTGATCCTTCTAAAAGAGCTTGGAGTGGTGGTATTTATGAAGAAGGTAGACGAAAATGGTTAAACCCAATTGACGACCAAAATTTAGAAGCAAAAAAAGCTTTCAAGAAAAATGAATGGAATCATTATAGAATTGAAGCTATTGGTGATACCATAAAAACTTGGATAAATGGTATGCCTGCCGCATATTTAATTGATGATAAAACAGCTACTGGGTTTATAGGTTTACAGGTGCATAGAATTAACGATGCTCAAAAACCAGGAAAAACTATTTCTTGGAAAAACATAAAAATATTAACCCAAGATCTAAGTAAATACTCTAAAAAATCTACTTTGAAACCAATCGTGACAAAAAATCAGTTAACAATTGATGAAAGTAATAAGGGCTGGAAAATGCTTTGGGATGGTAAAACTACAAATGGATGGCGTGGAGCCAAATTAGATGCTTTTCCAGATAAAGGTTGGGTAATTGAAAATGAAGAACTTATTGTGTTGTCGTCTGGTGGAGCAGAGTCTGCGGCAGGAGGAGATATTGTTACTGAAGAATTATATGGAGATTTTGAACTTAAAGTAGACTTTAAATTAACGGCAGGAGCTAATAGCGGAATTAAATATTATGTAGATACAAATATTAATAAAGGCGAAGGCTCGTCTATAGGCTTAGAATATCAAATTTTAGATGATGCTCTTCATCCTGATGCTAAATTAGGAAACCATAAAGGGAGCAGAACAGTTTGTTCGTTATACGATCTAATTCAGGCCAACCTAGAGAAACCTATAAAGCCGATTGGCGAATGGAATAGTGCCTACATTTTATCTAAAAATAATCATGTAGAACATTGGATAAATGATGTTAAAGTTTTGGAATATGAGCGAGGAAGTGACGAGTTTTTAAAGCTAGTTTCAGAAAGTAAATATGCCAAATGGCCAAACTTCGGCCTATTAGAGAAAGGTCAAATTTTGTTACAAGACCATGGAGATAGAGTTGCATTTAAAAATATAAAAATTAAATCCCTTTAATACTTATGACATCAAGAAGAAACTTTATAAAAAAAACAACTTTAGCAGGTGCAGCTATTACAGTAGGTAGTTCCGCCATGGCTATGTCTGCTAAAAGCTATAACAATATTATAGGTTCTAACGAACGTTTAAACGTTGCAGTAGCAGGTTTAGGTAGAAGATTAGGGGCCTTTACGGAACCTATTGGGCTAAAAGAAAGTAACGTGAAATTACTTTATTTATGCGACGTTATGGAAAGTCAACGTTTAAAAGGTCTAAAAGAATTTAGGAAATATATTAACTACAATCCTGCATTAGAAAATGATATTAGAAAAGTATTGGATGATAAAGATGTTGATATATTAATTAATGCAACTCCAGATCATTGGCATGCACCAGGTTCTATTATGGCCATGAAAGCAGGCAAGCATGTCTATGTTGAAAAACCATGTAGCCATAATATGTACGAAAATGAACAATTGGTAAAAGCGTCAAAGCATTTTAACAAGGTGGTACAAATGGGAAATCAGCAACGTTCTGCAGGTCATACTATAGAAATTATTCAAGAAATTCATAATGGTATTATAGGAAAACCATATAAAGCTGTGGCTTTTTATAATAACAGCCGTGGATCTGTTCCTCATCAAAAAAGTGCGCCTGTACCAAACGGTTTAGATTGGGATTTGTGGCAAGGCCCGGCTCCTAGACGTGATTATACATCAGAGACATGGGATTACAATTGGCATTGGTACGGTTGGGACTATGGTACAGCAGAGGCAGGTAATAATGGAACACACGAATTGGATGTAGCACGTTGGGCACTAGAAGTAGATTTTCCTCAGCATGTATATGTAGAAGCTGAAAAGCGTCATTTTGTTAATGATGGTTGGGAAATGTATGACGATATGGAGGCTACCTTCAAATTTGCGGACAACAAAGTTATTAAATGGGATGGAAAGTCCAGAAATAGTTATGGTACTTACGGCAATGGTAGAGGTACCGTTATTTATGGAACAGAAGGAACTGTTTTTGTAGATAGAGGTAAGTACATTTTATATGACCGTAGAGGAAAAGTTATTAGAGATAGTAAAACAGTCTCAAATGAATCAGGAACAGCTTTAGGTGGTGGTGGTGCAATATCAACAAAACACGTTCAAAATCTTTTTGATACCATCCGTGGTAAAGCTAATTTAACAGCTCCTATTGATGACGCTAGTAAAAGTATGGCATTAGTGCATTATGCTAATATTGCTTATCGAATTAACAAAGGGTTTGATGTTAATGATAATACAGGTGCCATGTATAACCGTGATGCTATGGCGTTATGGAGTCGTAAATACGAAGCGGGATGGGATCCTACATTTTAATATTAGGAACTAATTAATAGACATGAGTTCGAATAGGAACAAGTTCTATAATTAAAAAGAAATATGTTAAAGGAAACCGGAGTTAAGTAATTAAATTTATTTTTTGGGTTAGTTTAGTTTGAAAGAGGCAGTAATAATATATTACTGCCTTTTTGTATGTATTTGTACTTAAATAGGCCTTAAAAATAAGACGATATACTAAATTGAATTTCGATCAATAAGAGTAAATGGGTTTTTAATTTTACCTTTTTTATTATTAATAATCATATCGGCAGCTGTTTCTCCCATTTTTTCAAAATCTGTTGAAATAACAGCGATATCTAATAATCTTTTAAATGGAGTCTCATTATACGATATGATTCCCACATCTTGCCCAATAGTAAGGCGTTTGGTTTTTATTATGTCTAGTAGTTTAACTAAATCATCATCAGAAATTGTAATAAATAATTGTCTTGAATTAATACTTTCATCTTCTTGAATTTTATTAAGAATTTTAAAATTAAATAGATGTTCATTGCAGAATTTTATAAAACCACGACGTATTTTATGAAAATAGGGATAAGTTTTTCCTTCTGGAATAACTAAATTCAACCTTTTGTAGTTAGCTGTTTTTTTTAATCCATTTTTGAGTGCATTGTAAATATCATTTTCAAAATCTTGATATATTTCTATGATATCGCCATCTATGGTTAATTCGTTATTATCCATTAAAACAAGTTTTTCTCTAGGTATACTTGTTATGGCTTTTAGTGCGTCATTCTTAATATTTATTTGGTTAACATTGGTACATTTAAAATGTGGTATTATAACATAATAATCATACCTCATTTTATTCTTTTCCATCAAGTTAACGCAAAATGATTTTTCACTATTATAAATTTCAAAATCCGTATGATATTCATTACTAATGTTTTTTAGGAAAGAATGGTATGTTTCTAATTTGTAAGTACTTAATTTATTGACAAGAAATAGAATGTTTATTTTTGAGATTAATTTAGTTCTGTTTATATAAACGCCCTTGCCCTTTATCCCAATAATTATTTTCTTATCCTTTAACACGTTGTAAGCCTTTTCTACAGTGTCTCTAGATACTTTGTATTCTTTGCTAAAAACATTAATCGATGGAAGTTTTTCATTCATTTTAATGCTTCCTTTTGATATGTTGTAGGTAAGACTATTGGCTATTTGTAAATATAAGGGAGTTTTATTGCTTTTTTTGAACTTTAAGTCTTTAAGTAAATTCATAAATGAGAAATTAACTAATAGTTAAAAAGTGAAAACTTACACTTTTATAATAAGAGTTTAGTAACTAAAATCTTTTAATTTAGTACTGTTTTAAAAGAACTTGTTGTTAAAAAAAAAGGTAATCTACTTAATTAAATAGACTACCTTTTTATTTTAAAATCTCTTTAATATTAGAAATATTTAGCATAAACTACTTTGGTTTGCAAAAACTCTTGCATACCATGCTTGCCGTCAGCGCCTCCAATACCCGATTTCTTCCAACCAGCGTGGAAGCCTTGCATAGCTTCAAAGTGTTCGCGATTTACATAGGTTTCGCCAAACTGGAGCTCGTTGGTAATTTTCATGATATTATTAAAATTCTCAGAAAACACAGAAGAGGTTAACCCAAATTGAGAATCGTTTGATAAAGCTATGGCTTCGTCTATTGAATTAAACTTCATGATAGGTAGCACAGGGCCAAAAACTTCTTCTTGAATAATTTCCATTTGTTGAGAAACATTCGTTAAAAGTGTTGGTTCGTAGAAATAACCTTTATTAAAATTTTCGGCACGTTTTCCCCCAATTAATACTTCTGCACCTTCTTTTTTTGCGAACTCTACCATTTCAGAAATCTTGTCGATTTGAGATTGAGAAACTAAACTACTCATATCGGCATCGACTCCTGTTAGAGCATCGTCAATTTTCACCTCACTAATTTTTTTTGTAATTTTTTCTACAAACTGATCATATATATCGTCTTGAACATAAACTCGCTCAGCACAATTACATACTTGTCCGCTAAAAATAACTTTAGAAGACACAATAGCATTAACAGCTAAATCTAAATTAGCATCAGAGCACACAATAGCAGGTGCTTTTCCTCCTAATTCTAATGATACTTTTGTAATGTTTTTAGCAGCAGCTGTAATAATTTGTTGTCCAGCACCAACGCTTCCAGTTAAACTAATAATACCTGTAATAGGACTTTTAGAAAGCGCATTCCCAATAAGTCTACCAGATCCACAAACAAAGTTTAATACACCTGGAGCCATACCAATATTCTGAATCAATTCAGCAAATTCCATAATGGTATTTGGAGCTTCAGAACTTGGTTTAATTACGCATGTATTGCCAGTAATTAAAGAAGCCGCTACTTTACGTGCCATTACAAAAAACGGGAAATTCCAAGGGCAGATTCCTACCGCTACACCAATGGGCACTTTATGTAAATAGATATGTTCTTTTTCACGGTCACTTTGAATAATTTCACCTTCAATTCGTCTTGCCCAACCGGCGTTATAATCAAAATAATCGGCGGTAACATCAATTTCTACTTGGGCTAAACCAATAACTTTAGCTTGTTCTTTAGATAATGTTTCAGCCAAATAAACTCTATTTTTTCTAATAATATCTGCCATTTTATGTAGAAAAGCACCACGTTGTACAGCAGGTAATGCTTCCCATTTAGGTTGTGCATCTTTGGCGGCTTCTAATGCTAAATTTGCGTCTTCCGCAGAACCTGTTGGGATTGAGCTAATAACTTCTTCATTACATGGGTTTAAGACGTTAATTCGAGTTGTAGAGGTTGAGTTTATAAACTGACCGTTTATATATTGTTTATATGTTTTCAAAGTATATTGATTTTAATGTTTTTATAAATAAGTTTAGTTTTTTTTGTTTTGAAAATACTTACTAAATATTAAGAAGAGTAGTCCGCATAATAACCAAGCAGGCAGTGTAACAAATGATAGAAAGACATCAAATTGTATAGATATGAAGTAGAATAAGCCAAAGCTAATAGCCCAAGCCCAAAACACAGATTTGCTAAAAGATAGGTTTGCCGCCTCAGCGTAGTTTTTTATAATACCCGCTTTTTTATGAAAAAAATGTTCGAATACAATGATAGCTCCAAAAGGCGCTAAAATAAAACCGTATAGCGCAACAAAGCCTAAAAGCTTCATGGCGAAAGCAGGAAACAGACCGGCAATTGTTGCTAATGTACCAGCCAAAATGGTCACTTTTGCAGTAGATAATTTAGGTAGAATAGCTTGAAAGGCTAAACCAGCTCTATAAATTGTTGGGTTAGCGGTTGTCCAACCAGCTAATACTACGGCAATAATTCCTAAAACACCAATAGCGTTATATGCCATGGGACCAGGGGCTACAGGAGGCGCTTGTCCGTTATTTAAATATGATAATGCTTCTGGAGACTGAATATATACAGCATAAAGTAGAGCAGCAGCAATCCATGCCATATAGTGCCCTACGTACATTCCTGCGGCAGTAGCCCATCCGGCTTTTGCTTCTTTTGCGAACCTAAATACTGATAGATCGGACATACCAATATGCATGGCACCATTAGCAAACCAAGACCAAATAACAACATGCCAAAAGGTGAATTTTGTTTGACCAGGAAAGGGGGCTGAACCTTCACCCCAAATATCCCAAAATTTAGAAAAGCTATCTACACCTAGTTGGCTTAAAGCTACAATTCCACAAGCAATAAAAGCTAGCACAATAATTGGAGACATCCAATTTGCTGCTTTGGTAACGGTGTCATAACCGCGTGCCGCAATTAATGAAATTACGGCTCCAATTACAATTACTATAATAACCCACGTCATTCCATTTGGAAGTGTATCATCCAATTTTGGCATAGGCATATTAAAAGGAATACCTACGGCAGTAGCAGAAACCGTGATCATAGAACCTGCTAAAAAGCAGAATAAAATACCGTTGGCTAAGTTATAGCCTGTAACCAATTTTTTTCCGCAAATTTTTTCTAATTGATAATATAGAGTCAGCCTATTTTTAACAGCTATTTCAGCTGTTAAAAAACGCCAACTTAATACTGCTAATAAATTTCCTATTAGTAAACCTATAATTAAATCGAATGCACTTACACCGGCTGTTAGAAATAATGGACCAATCATAAATTCTGTTCCAGCTGCATGTTCACCGGCATACATACCTATAAAGCTTTTCCATCCTTTTAATTTGGATGTTGGTACCGGGGTTCTTTCAAATTCTCCTCCTGCAATATCTTCAATTGCATCTTGTTCTATACTTACTTGGCTCATTTAGTTGGTTGTTTTTTTATACGATGTATTAGTATTTATAATTTTAGTGCTGTTAGGATAAAAACTTTTTTCTTAAATCTTCAACTTGGTCATCATTGATAGGTACCATTTGTCCTAAAGAATTTCCTAAAACAATAGATTTAGCACTGAATTCAGCAACTTCCAAATAATCAAAAGTTTGAAGTAATTTATCTCCTGTAATAATGACTGAATCATTTTCAATAATTAAAGCCGTAGCGCAGTTATCAACTATGGTAGAATTGTTGTTTTTTCTAAAATGATCCCCATATTTTACGACATTAATGTCTTGTAAAAAGATCCAGCTTTCTGGTATAGTACGTACATTTAAGTATTCTCCAGTGACTCCGAACGCCATTAAATAAGGTGATTGCGTCATAATTATAGAATTTACATCAGGGTTACGATTGTAAATTTCTTGATGAATCCAAGCCGCTCTACTTGGTGTTTTATCAGCTTCTCGTTTTCCGTCTTTAATTTGGACAATATCATGAATGTTTAAATCCCACCGGTTACTTCCTGTTGGAGTAATAAGAAAGTCATTCTTGTTCCAGCGCATAGATACCGTACCGTAAGAACTTATCATTAAGCCTTGTTGGCATGAGCGTTGAACAATTTTACAAATTTCTAAACGTTTTTCAACTTCGTCTGAAGGATAATGAACGCTCTCCATTTCAGGCAATACACCGGTTGCTTGTGCTTCAAACTCTTCAATTTGTTCATCTGTTAAATATTTAGGAGTTCCAATTTGAGAACCATATAAAATGGTGCTTGCACAAAACTCTAAAGCTTCAAAACGTTCAAAAGCGTCAGTTAAGTCGCTTCCCCCTAAAACAGTACCATGATTTTCCATGATAATGGCTTTGTACCCTTTTTTAAACTCGTCGGCAATAACATCGCCTAAATCTTCACTACCAGGCAACCTATACTTTGCATAACCAATAGGGCCACAAATATGTTTTGCTTGAGAAATAATATTTGTGTTTGGTATTTGTCGTACAATACTAAATGATACTAATGCAGGTGGATGCGCGTGAATTACAGATTTAATATCTGGACGTGCTTCATAAATAGCTTTATGGAATGGAAATTCAGAAGAAGGTTTGTGTTTTCCAATAACAGTTCCATCTTTTTGTACACAAATAATATCTGAAGCTCTTAAAGACCCTTTGTCTATAGCCGAAGGTGTAACCCAAATATTACCGTTATCATCAATAATTGAAATATTACCACCAGATGTTGTGGTCATTCCTCTTTTGTATATTCTACTAATAATAGTAGTAATTTGATCTCTTGGATGTTCTAAATTTATTTTCTTAGACATTGTTAGTATTTTAATAAAAATTAGTAGTTAATCACTTATTATAAACGGGACGTGTTTTTTTAGAGCGTAATTCTTTTTTAAGAATTTAGAGTTTAAACGTGTATCTGAAATAGATATGGCAGCTCCAAGTGCAGAGCCTAGAGACGCTTGTGTAGTTCGTAATTTTTTATCCCTAAAGTAGTGTGATAGCAATTTTATATAAAGGTCGTTGTCGCTAAACCCGCCGTCTACATATAACCTAGTAATGTCGTCATTACCAATGGCTTTTTTTACACATTTAATTTGTAATAAAACGAGCTCGGTCATTAATTGGTGGTAGGCGTGATCATATTCAGTATACGCTAGTTGCGTTTGTTCTGGCATATCTTCATCTATTAAGCCTTCCCATTTAAAAGCATGTTTAAAATCTTTTACAATTTCTAAATATGTATCATAATTAAATTTTACATTTCTGTGGTAATCTTCATCAACACCGTAGCGTTTATTTAATTTTTCAACCTGAATTTTATATTCGTTACCTAAAAATAATCGAGAGGCTTTAACTGGTTTACCGTTAATACGCATGTAATTAATGGCATCTCTATCGTTAGTGTCCTCTGATATTGGGTTATCTGTAAACGGGTTAAATGCTATGCTCCAAGTGCCTGTAGAAATAAGTACAAATTTTTTATTGATACTTCTAACATAGGGGAGTAAAGCCGCAGAGCTATCGTGTATTCCTACACCTATTTTAATACGGTTACCATTGTAATTCATGTTAATGCTCGTTTCTGTAGAAACGATAGGAGGAAGAATTTTATTTAAACCTTCCTTATATACCCATGGGTGGTAATCTTTCGCTTGATAATCCCAAAGTGCAGTATGGCACCCTATACTTGTATATTCGCTTAAAGGCAGCCCAGTGAACACATAACTTAAATATTGAGGTAAGTGCAAAGAATACTTAATTTTATTAAATACTTCGGGTTTTGTTTTCTTTAACCAATAGAGTTGTAAACCGGAATTGAGCATGCTTAAATCGGCACACCCAGTTTGTTTTAAGAAATCTTCTTTTGGTCCATATTCCTCAAAAAAAGAGGTAATAATGTCCTCGGGGAGCGCTTTAGTGTAGTTATATAAAGGAGTTACGGGGTTGCCCTCTTCATCAATATGAACAAAGCTTGCACCATAAGTAGAAAAGTTAATCGCTTTAACCTTGAATTGTTCTGCTTTAAGAATACGATTAAAAACGTCTTTAAGCCATTTTTGCAATGCAATAAGATTCTCAGTTGGATGGCCGTCTTCATCTTCTATTTCATCAAATGAAATATATTCCTTGTGTACTTCTTTAAAATCTTTATCGAATAGGAAAAACTTTTTATTAGTTTTTCCTATATCAAAAACAGCAGTTACATTTTTCATTTTATTTTAAATTAAAGGCCTGTAGCTATTGTGTTCTTTCCTCTTTCTTTTATAAGTCCGCCGCGAATATCTAATGCTCTGTAAGCATTAATAGGGCTTAAAACACCGCCTCTATTTAATCGTGCTTTTTCTAATAATGGTCTAACATCGGTACGGTAAGCACCTTGTAAAATTTCTTGACATTTAACTACGTCATTATTAGATTGTGCTGCTTTTAGTGCGTTTTGATCAATAAGTAAAGCTTTGGCGTAAGCTTCTTGAATGGCTTCTAAGGATTGAATTAAATCTTCTAAAGGATCTTTAACGTTATGGCTAGCATCAATCATCCATGCTAAATCTGGATTTTGGGGGTTATTTTCCATACCGTAAACCAACTCGTTAAAAATTAAGAATAAGGCATAAGGTTTAATACTTCCAACAGTTAAATCATCATCACCGTATTTGCTATCATTAAAATGAAAACCGCCTAATTTTCCTTTTAGTTGAAGAATAGACACAATTTGTTCTATATTAGAATTTGGAAGGTGATGACCAAGATCGACTAAAGTGAATGCTTTTTCTCCACATTCGTTAGCTAACATCAATGAAGCTCCCCAATCTTGAATAACAGTACTGTAAAAATTGGGCTCGTAAGGTTTGTATTCAATAAGTAATTTCCAATCGTCTGGCACACCTTTGTAAATGTCCTTTAAACTATCTTGTGTATTTTGAAATGCCGTTTGAAAATTATTTTGTCCTGGAAAACACGACCCGTCTGACAACCAAACGGTTAAAGCTTTGGAGCCTAATTTGTTTCCAATATTGATAACATCTAAATTATGCTGAATGGCTTGTTGACGAACCGCCTCGCTCGTGTTACTTAAAGATCCATATTTATAACTTTCCTTGGCGTTTTTTTGATCTTGAAAGGTGTTTGAATTTACAGCATCAAACTTAATGTCTAATCCATTAGCTAATTCTTTAATGGCATTATAATCTGAAGGAACGTCCCATGGAATATGAAGAGATACCGCACCTGCCGTTTGTGTTAAAGCGTGTAAAACTCCAACGTCTTCTATTTTTTGTTCTAAACTAGAAGGTTCCCCATAAAAAGAGAAACGACCAAAACGTGTACCTCCAGCACCTAAAGCCCAACTTGGTATAGCCACTTGGAAATCGGCTAATTTAGATACAATGCTAGTAACATCATGTCCTTCTTTTGTTAATTTGTTGGCTAAAAAATCAAAGCTTTCGTTATGACTTTCTAATCCATTTTTATTATAATCAGAGATTTGCTCTTTTTGTATTTTCATAATTTTTACATCTTTAAAATAAAAGAAACTCCCATAAACTTCAAATAGAACCTATGGAAGTTTTCCTTAACTAAACTTAAATTAAACTTGTTTTTATCGTACAAAAGCATTTGCCATTCCACCATCAACATTAATTATGTTTCCTGTAGATTTATCCAGTATTCCAACGAGCGAGAATACGCCATTTGCAATATCATTTGGTGTAATAATTTCATTCAATAAGTTTCTCTTAGCGTAAAAAGCAGGTAATTCTTCTACTGTAATGCCATTCGCTTTTGCTCTTCCTTGGGCCCAAGCACCTTCCCATATTTTACTGCCAACAATAACGCCGTCTGGATTTACTGTGTTTACTCTAATTTTATCTTTTCCTAATTCTGCTGCTAATAAACGTACCATGTGTTGTTGTGCTGCTTTTGCAGTACCATAGGCTACATTATTTGGACCTGCTACTAAACCGTTTTTACTTGCAATAGCAATGTAATCACCACCAAGTGCTTGTTTTCGCATTATGGCAGTAGCTTGTTTCGCTAAATCAAATTGACCTTTTACTAATATGTTTTGTAGAATGTTCCAATCCTTATCGGTTGTGTCTTCTAAAGCTTTAGAAATCGCTAAACCTGCACTATGAACAACAATATCTACACCACCGAATTCAATACATGCTTTTTTGTAAGCCGATGCAATAGAATCGGTGTTTGTTACATCGCAAATAGCATAAGTAGAAATATCACGTTTGTATGTTGCATGCGCCTCTTTTAGGCTATCTTCATTAATATCGGTAAGTACTACATTAGCCCCTTCTGCAGCTAGTTTGTCTGCAATAGCTTTACCAATTCCACCACCAGCACCTGTAACCAAAGCTACTTTTCTAGATAAAGGTTGCTCTTTAGGCATACGTTGTAATTTGGCTTCTTCTAACAACCAATACTCAATATCAAAAGCTTCTTGTCTAGGTAAAGAGGTGTAAGCGGTAATGGCTTCTGCACCGCGCATTACATTGATCGCGTTAATATAAAACTCATTGGCTACACGTGTAGTTTGCTTATTTTTGGCAAAACTAAACATCCCAACACCTGGATAAATTATAATTACTGGATTTGCATCACGCATAGCAGGACTGTTTGCTTTTTTACATGTATTATAGTAATCAGCATATTCTTGTCTGTAAGCTTCAAAAGCCGGTTCTAATTTCTTTAAAATAGCATCAGAGTCAGATAAATCTTCATTCTTATCTAATGTTAATACTAGCGGCTGAATTTTTGTACGCAAGAAATGGTCAGGGCAAGAGGTTCCCATTGGAGCCAGACGTTCTAAATCATTACTATTTATGTATTCCATAACCACATCTGTATCAGAGAAATGACCAATCATTCTGTTTTCAGAAGAGCATAAACCTCTTAAAAGTGGCATAATTTGAGCCGCTTTTTCTAAACGCTCTTCTTTTGGTAAGCTTTCAATTTTTTGACCACCAAATACACTCCCTTTTTCTTTTATTTTTTTCTCAATAAATTCAGAAGCCATTTCAATAACTTCTAAACTGTTCATGTAACATTCATAAGAAGTGTCTCCCCATGTGAATAAACCGTGACTACCTAATACAATACCTCTAATTCCAGGATTGTCTTCTAAACATTTTTCTATTTGAAGACCTAAATCGAACCCTGGACGTTGCCAAGGCACCCATCCCATAGTATCTCCCCAAATCTCTTTGGTGACTTGTTCACTATCTTTCGCTGCTGCAACTGCAATGAGTGCATCTGGATGCAAGTGGTCTATATGAGCGAAGGGTAATAAGCCATGCAAAGGGGTATCAATTGAAGGCGCTTTACTATCTAAATCATAAATACAGTGGTTAAATAAACCTACCATGCGGTCTTCATCTTCCAAGCCTCCGTAGACATTTTTTAAATCGCGTAATCTGTTGGTATAGATGCCTGCAATACCACTTCTGTTTAAAGTGCCAATATCACCACCGGAACCTTTAATCCACATTACCTCAACATCTTCATTGGTAAGTGGGTCTTTTTCTATGGTTCTGCAGCTTGTGTTACCACCTCCATAATTAGTAATTCTTAAATCTGCTCCTAAAATATTAGATCGGTATAAAAACAGATCTACTTGATTATCGCCAAATGAAGAAGCTTTTGCTTCGTCCCATAAGTAATCGACATATTTAAAAGTTTTTGTGTTGTTTTCCATATTGGTTTGTTTGTTAAAGAATAATAATTCAAAAGTAGAGTCATTAATAGATTATTCTATCCTGTACTACCTTGTAAGTAATGCCTTAAGTGTAAAAAAGTTTTAATCGAAAAATTTGTAAAGTGTTGTTTTTTAATGTTTTGCGTTTGTAGTTTAGAAAGATTTTAAATTGTAGAAGATAAATCGGTTTTTACTCATTTCAGGAATCATGATACGGCCTTTTTTTGTATCTATGCCTAAATCAGCAAATTGTGAAAATCCAGAAATCACTTCTTTTACATCACCTTTTTTGTTAATTTTTAGTAATCTTCCTCCTGTCCAATCCGTAGCGTAATAATATGGACCATATTTAATAACACCGTCAAAGTTTGCTATTGGTAATCCTTTTCCAATAGGACTTATTTTTTTTGTTTTTAGGTTTATCGTCTTTAGAGTTCCTTTTTTGCTTGTTTCAAATGTAGCGCGATTGGTCATTGGTCCCCAAGTAGCTACAATTAATTCATTTTTATCTACCCACAAACCATTAGGGTATTCTAACAGGTCATTTTTTACAAATATTTCAATATTACCACCTTCCGGAAGTTTATAAATGGTATTAGTAAAGGTATCAGATATATAAATATCTCCATTTCTAGAAGCGGCTACATCATTAATAAATTCAGAGTTTGGTAAATTTATTTTCCTAATAATTTCACCTGTTGAAATATTAATTTCTACCAAAACTCCACGGTCTCCTACATATAATAGATTTTTATATGAAGCCATTCCGGTAGGTGCATTTAAGCCTTCTATCCATCTATTAGAAATAATGTTTCCGTTTTCGTCTAGTCGTGTTATCCAACCATAACCATCTTTCTCAAGAGTTACTTTTTCGCCTCCTAAATTTGAAATAAACCACGATTTTGAAATGCTATCCCAATAGGCATTTTCTGGGTTGTCTAAAATATGATTGAGATCATTATTTTGGATTTTATAAGTTGAATCTACCAAAGCATTCCACTTCGTTATAGAGCGCGATAGATGCTCTTTAGGTTCATCTTCAATACCAAAGGTGTGTAACATCGTTTTACCTTTGAATTTTATTTTTTGTAAAACGGAAACAAATTTAGAAACGTCATAATCGCCTTGATCTAGTGGTTTTATAGCGTCAGACCAATTTGCTTTATCATTTGCAAACATGGTTACATTAGTGCCCGAAATAGAAGCGAATTTTAAATATGGCGCTGCTTTTATAGCAACCTCAAGAAGGCGATTGCCATTTCCGGCACGCATTTCATGGCATAAATGTAATGTTAGAAATAAGTTTGGTTCATTGAGTTCTTCAATGTATGGAATAGCTTCTTCTGCAGATTCTATAAAACAGTTATCATGTGGATAAATAACAATATCCTTATTAACTTTTTGAGCTTCTTGAGCCATTGTTTTTAATAGAAGGAGCGTCTTTTCTTTGGTGGCATTTCCATTTATAATAACCCACATTGCTGTTCCTTGAGGTAGCGCAGCTAAGGTTTTTCGCCACATTATGTTTTGAGTTTCAATATTATTTGAGAAATTGAAACCGAAAAACACAACGGGTATGGTAAGCTCACCACTGGTGAATTCCTTAGTCTCTAAATAAGACTTTAGTATATCCCTTTGTTTATCGGACTGTACTCTAAGTGTTGTACCGCTATATCCTAATTTAGCAAACAGTTTTGCGCGTTCGGCTATCGGGAGGTGCTCCATTTTAAAATCAAAAGCATATAACGACTTATCTATGCCTTGTGCATTTGTAGATATTGAAAGAATAAAAAATAGTAATTTTAATAGTGTTTTCATTTTAATGTTATTGGTTATTCTACTGATTTTAAATAATGATTTCTAAATACTGAATCTTGTTCGTTAAAATCTTTTGTTGGTATTCCAGAGTTTTTAAGTTCCTGTCCCCATTGTTTTAATCTTTTCTTTAATACTTTCGCTTTTCGTGGATATGTATTTATTAAATTTTTGTTTTCATGGGCTGCGGAAGTAACATCAAATAGGTACTCGTGTTTTCCTGACTTTAAAAATTTATAATCTCCCATTCTTACAGCTGATTGTCCCCAAAACCTCCAAAAAAGGGCTTGATGTGGATCGCCTTTTTTTGTGTTATTTAAGTAGGGGATAAGGTTGGTGCCATCTAACTCATCTGTTTCTGGTAAACCAGCCAACGCAATGCAGGTTGCGGCAACATCTAGTGAAATAACAGGCCTATCATAAACTAAACCTTTGGGTAAACCTGCTGGCCAATTTATAATATAGGGGATTCTTATGCCTCCTTCCGAGAGCATACCTTTTTCTCCAACCCAAGGTGTGTTTTTAGAGCCATCCCAACCTGGTCCAACACCTGGGGTATCGGCCATGTTTAGTTTTATTGGCGTACCATTATCACTTATAAAAAAGATGACTGTATTTTCGTCTAGCCCCAGTTTTTTTAGGGTCTCTTTTATTTTTCCAACACCATCATCTATCGCAGACATCATTGCTAAGCAATATTGTCTTCGTTTTGGCATATCTTCAGGGAAACGATCCATGTATTTTTTTGTAGCCCCTAAAGGTACGTGTGGCGCAAAATAGGATGTATAATAAAAGAACGGCTTGTCTTTGTTATTCTCTATAAATTTTACCGTTGCATCGGTTTGAATATCCAGTCTATAGCCCGCTTGTTTTATCCAATGCGCTTCCATATTTCTTTCTCCGTCTAACGTATAAGTTGTCCAATAGTCTTGAATATAGCCTTGAAATGTGTCATCAAAACCTCTATTAGAACTCATGTAAGGTATTTTTCTTTCGAAAGGAATATCACTTGGTTTCACTGTTTTAATATTTAGTTCGGGCATATGTTCTTTTAACCATTTTTCTTGTTGATGGTTAGGTTCTAAATGCCATTTTCCCGTCATACCAGTAACGTATCCTGCTTTTTGCATACGTTGGGATATTAATGTTTCGTCTAAGGGCAACGGTATAGTGCCATTATGATCTAGTCCAAAACGTTGTTGGTATCTACCAGATAATAGTCCTGCTCTAGAAGGAATACATTGTGGAGCGGTTACATAGCCTGCTGTCATTCTAACTCCAGTTTTTGCCAATAAATCAATGTTTGGGGTTTTAATATCATCAACTTGCCCATTTACACCAATGTCGGCGTATCCTTGGTCATCTGTGAAAATGACAATAATATTAGGCTTGGCTTGTGCAAATGTTTGTGCATGAATTAAAAAAAGTAGAATTAAAAAGGAGGTTTTCTTCATAACATTAATATTTAGAATTATATAGGCTTCCTGTAAGTGTTTTAGAGACCTCTAAAGTATTTAGAAAGAATAATAATACTATCATGCCCTTTCTGTAGACGTACCGTATTCAACAGGATAGTTTTTTGAAAAATGCAACGTATTTTTACCTTTGATAAACAGTATTACTATGGAAAAGTGTCTTTTGTTTTTTTTTATATTCCCTATCTGTCTTTTTTCTCAAACTGGCGCTACGACTTTAAATGTAGATACCCAAAAGTATAATCAGATAGAAATAAGTGTTTTAGAGGGTGCTGTATATGATGTTAAGACTTTGGGAGAAGACCCTTATGTATTTATAAAGCCTTTATCTCATAATTTAATTAAAGAAAACAATCAACTTTCGTTTGAGTATTTCTGTCCAACGGGTTTAGATCATATAGAGGTATATTTTTATCCCTTAGGGGAACAGGTTAAGAGTGTTATGGTTGGCGATATAGGCAGTACCGAAGGATGGGTTTTGTTTAGAATGGATCTTAGTGAATATGTTGGAGAATGGGGAAAGGCAGGAGATTTTTTAAGATTGGATTTTGGAACTGCCCCAGCTTTGAATATTCAAATAAGAAACTTAGAACTTCGGGCTATGAGTGCTAGAGAGTTAGATATTCAATCTAATAAGGAGGCAAAGAAGCAGCAGGAATTAAATTTTGAGAATAATTTAAGATTTTATTTGGATAAGGAATTTCCAAATAGCATATCAAATGTTTTGGTTACCAACGACAAAGTGAAATTGGTAGGAGAAATTTCAAAAACAAAAAACTATTATATAGCCGAAATTGATGTTCATGAAAATGGAACAGAATTGGAGAAATTTGAGTTTTTGGAACCTATAAAATCTAAAAACGGGCACTTTGATGTTGAAGTAAATCGCTATGTAAAACGTAATGGATATAAACAAGATAGATTGTTGTCAAAATGGATGATTGTTGAAAAACAAGATAATCAATACAAAGGCGTTTCTCACGCAAGATATACCGATTCTGTTGTTCCGAAATATCGCTACTCATTTGTTAAACCTGCTACTAAAAAAGGGTTGGGAGGTTATAGTATCAATCGGGCAGCGCCATATACCGATTTGGATAGTTTAGGAATTACAAGTGTGACTGTAAACGTGATGGTGTCTAAATTATTAAGTTCTAAATCTTCTCCTCAAAATATGCCGTTCGAGTACTTGGGCGAGACTTATTATGTAAATAAAAAAAGAGTACTAGAGTATGACAAAACATTTTTGAGTACATCAAAAAGAAATATTGAAGTATCTGCTATTTTATTAGTTGATAAGGCTTCAAAGACTATAGATAAAGAAATTGGTAGTATATTAGAACATCCAGATTGCGACCCTTCAGGAATATTTAGCATGCCGAATTTAACCACTCCAGAAGGTGTGCAATATTACGCTGCTATTCTAGATTTTTTAGCAAGTCGTTATATGAGGTCTGATAAAAAATATGGGCGTATCCATCATTGGATAATCCATAACGAAGTGGATGCTGGATGGGTATGGACTAATGCAGGAGAAAAAACCGCTTTAGTTTTTATGGATATATACCATAAATCCATGCGTATGTCTCATAATATTGCAAGAAAATATAATCCCAATTCAAAAGTATTTATAACACTTACTCATTACTGGAATTGGACGTCTAATCCACATTTCTATCATTCTAAAGAACTGCTTGAACAATTGTTACAATACTCTAAAGCTGAGGGCGATTTTGAATGGGCTATTGCTCAACACCCTTACCCTGAGTCGTTACGAGAGCCTAAGACTTGGCTCGATAAAAAAGTGAGCTTTGATTTTAATACGAAGCTAATTACTTTTAAGAATTTAGAAGTGCTAGATGCTTGGGTAAAACAGCCTGAAGTCCTTTTTAAAGGACAAAAGAAACGACTTGTATACTTGTCTGAAAACGGAACAAACTCTCCAACTTACAGTGCCCAAGATTTAAAAGAACAAGCGGCAGGCATGGCTTATGCTATGAAAAAGTTGAAGTTTTTAGATGGTATTGATGGTTTTCAATATCATAATTGGCAAGATAATCGTAAAGAAGGCGGACTGCGTATTGGGCTAAGACGTTTTCCTGATGATAAAGAAGACCCTAGTGGTATTAAACCCGTTTGGAAGGTGTATCAAGCTTTTGGTACCGAAAAAGAAGCCGAAGTTTACGACCAGTATAAAGAAATTATTGGAATTGATCATTGGGATGAAATTCATCATAAGGATCCAATTAAATAGTAAAAACAGGTTATTTAAAACAAAATTCATATTAAATAATATATTTATGACAGTAATAAAAAATAGCATGTACTGCTTAATAGGACTACTCTTGGTAGGTTGCCAATTTAAACAGGACAAAAAAAATAAAGAGGAAGTGGAAGAAATTTCACGTCCCAACATTATTTTTATTCTTTCCGATGACTTTGGTATAATGGATAGCCAGGCTTATGCCAATAAGTTTACGGGTACGCATCCGGATGAAATGTTTTATGAAACTCCAAATATTGACAAACTAGTAAGTGAAGGCACTTCGTTTTCACAAGCTTATGCCAACCAATTATGCTCACCTACACGAGCAAGTATATTAACAGGTAAATATGCTGGACGTGTTGGTTTTACTACAGCAATGCCACCAAGAGCAACTTATTATAATCAAAAAGCAGACGTGCCTAAAGGTTTTTATGTACACGATGTTTTTGAGCATAAAGATAATATTAAGATAGAGCAAGCATTAATAAATGGAATTTCTAATTCGGCCGTTCCAACAGGAAGTGCCATTGATGGAGGTAGAGATGAACTCTCTATAGCAGAAGCTTTGAAAGATTATCATTCAGCTTTTATTGGTAAATGGCATGTGGGTGGTTTTGGAGCAAAAGGGTATCAACCAAAAGACCAAGGTTTTCAACCTTTAGCATGGTATGATGCAGGCGGATCAGCTTATTATAACTGGAAAGGGGCTTGGAATAATAGAACCAATAAAATGTTTCCAAAAGTTTCTCCTGAGGCTCTAGAAATTGGTGATTCGGGAAAAGAAACTAACGAGGATTATTTAACCGATGATCTTACCTCACAGGCGCTTGAATTTATAGAAAATAAAGCTGCAAATACCGATAAACCTTTCTTTTTATATTTTTCACATTTTGCAATTCATACACCGTACCAAGGAAAAGACGACGAAATAACTCATTTTCAAGGTAAAGAAAGTAAAGGATGGAACGGGCATAAGGATCCGGTTTATGCATCTATGATAAAGAGTTTAGATCGTTCCGTTGGTGCTATTTTAAATAAATTAAAAGTATTAAATATAGAAGAAAATACACTTGTTGTGTTCATGTCTGATAATGGAGGTATAGATGCAGAAGTTACTCCAAATGATAAAGGAACCAATAACGATCCATTTTTAGGAGGAAAGGCATGTGTTACCGAAGGTGGGATTAGAGTACCTTTAGTTTTTAGATGGAAAGGTAAAGTGCAAGAAGGGAAGTGGGTAGATGTTCCTGTAGACTGTACGGATATTTATCCATCGCTTTTAGAGGCGGCAGGATATAATTCAAAAGAAATTGTTGCTCAAAATAATTTAGATGGCGAAAGTTTAATAGCTATGCTTTCAGATTTAGATAATGAAAATAAAAGCTATTCAAAAACAACGCATTATTGGCATTATCCGTTTAATGTAATTTATAATAGTCCATATGAGCCTTTTGCGCTTACACCACATTCTGCTATTAGGGATGGTGATTATAAGCTTATTTTTGATTGGTATGGTAGATTGTATTTATATAATTTAGAAAAAGATCCTTTTGAAAAACACAATTTAGCTGAAGAACGCCCAGAATTAAAAAAAGAGATGTTTAATAAATTAATGGATTGGTTAAAACTAAATATAGATAAGCGCTATTGGCCAAGTGTAAATAAAAATTATAATCCTAAGAAAGAAGTAAGAGAGCAGCCGTTTGTAGATCTGTTTTCGTCGTATAAAGAACAGATATAATCTTTATTTTAGATTTGTGATTAAAAGAAAAGCTCTTTAGTTTAAAACACTAAAGGGCTTTTCTTTTTATAAGCTGTTGCTTTATAATTCCATAATCTCGATATTTTTAAATTCAACAGGATGGCTTTCACTTTGGAGTGAGATATAGCCGCTTTTTAAAGGCATTCCCTGTTTTGTTTTCCAAAATTCGGCGTTAAAATTTACATTGCCGCCATACTGCGGTTTACTATAGCGTAATACCTCTTCTCCATTGATCATGTGTTTGATAATAGAATCATTTCTAACTTCCATTTCTACATGAACCCATTGTTCGCCGTGATAAGTTTCAGAAGAAGATTTAATAATATGCCTAGTGATTAGTGAATCCTTATATTTAACATGTGTTCCTGGAGTACATAAATTTCCTGTAGGGCGCTCATTAATACCATCTCCTCCTAAAAGTTGGACTTCTAGAGAAACTGGAAAATTTTGCTCAACTCCCATGTTTTTTGGATCTTCACAATGAATCATGATACCATTATTTCTCAGTGCCCAGGCTGGACCTCCTGAAACTTGTTCTCCTATAAAGCGGTAATCCATTCTAAATTTATAATTACTAAATGGATTTTTATAAAAAATATGCCCAAAACTATTGTTAAATGAGTCATAAGCTTTGTAACTTACTTTCATAACACCATCTTCAACTATAAAAGTGTTATTGTAATTATTACCAACTTCATGGCCTTTAATTTTAACAATCCAATCGTTAAGATCGTTTCTCGTTAATAGGTTTTTCCATGATGTTTTTTTTATTTCCGAAGTTTTATTTTCTTCATTTTTTTTACAATTGAATAAAAATGAAATGCAGAAAAGAAGGTAGAGTATTTTGAATAATTTTGTCATCCTTTTTTAGTTTATAAAGACCAAGCTCTTCCATTAGGAACATCTTCGATAGACATACAACCTATTTGAATTCCTGGTACAGGATCGTAATTTAATATTTCTTCTCCAATTTTTTCAGAAGTAAAATATCCAAATAACGTATATGCTCTAACAGAAATTAAAAATTTATATAAAGAACGGTTTTCTATTTGTGGATCTGTTAAATTTTCAATAGGAAGTCTTTGTTCTTTAAAAATAGTTGCAGTAGCTTTACCAGAAATATCGAAATAAAATCCTAATAGCGTTTCAAACTGTTCTTTACTGCCTTTTGCTACGTCAGAACCAAACTGATTTTTAAGTTTTTCAGAAAAAATTGAAGCCCCTTTTTTAAATAGGTCTTGATTTTCTTTTTTCTCAATATCATAATACATCATATCTAAAAACTGAGGCACATTAACATCTAAAGCACCAGGAGTATCTGAAGCTGGTAAAATAATATCCACCAACAGGGTTACTATATGTTTTTCTTCAGAAGATAAAAATAGAGGAGACCAAGTGTTAACTTCTGCCGTACAAGAAGATAACATATTAAAAATAGTTGGTGCTGCTACTGTGTAGCCCAAACTCATGGTTAAATTTTTTATAGCGGTTCTTCTGTTCATGATTTTAAGTGTTTTTATTTTTTTTGAATTCGGTTGCGGCATGGTTCGCTGCTCTAGCCGTTAATGCCATATAAGTTAGGGATGGGTTTTGGCAAGCAGATGACGTCATACAAGCACCATCAGTCATATAAACATTTGGTACGGCATGTATTTGATTATGTTTATTTAAAACTGATGTTTTAGGGTCTTTTCCCATTCTTGCAGTTCCCATTTCATGAATGCAGGCACCCAAAATAGGTTCTCTTTCATGAGCTCTCACATTTTTATACCCTGCGGCCTTTAACATGGAAACCGCTTGGGCTTTCATATCTTTTCGCATGTTACGTTCATTCTCCTTTATTTCAGCATCAAAAGTTATAGTTGGTAAGCCCCATGCATCAAGCTTATTGTTATCTAGTATCATTTTGTTTTCGTGATATGGTAAGCATTCTCCAAAACCACCCATGCCTATGCGCCATGGGCCTGGTTTTAAAGCTTTGTCTTTTAGTGCCTTTCCAAAGCTTAACTCTGCAACGGCATGCTGCCAATTGGTTCTACTTGCTCCACCTTGATAACCAAATCCGCGAACATAGTTTTTAGTGTTTGTTTTATCATTTCCAAGATTTTTAAATCGAGGAATGTAAAACCCATTTGGACGTCTGCCTTTGTAATATTTATCATCAAAACCTTCAACTTCTGCTGATGCTCCAATGCCATAATGATGATCCATCAAGTTATGCCCAAGTTCTCCGCTATCATTACCCATACCGTTAGGGAATCGTTTAGATTTAGATTGCATTAAAATACTTGTAGATGCTATGGCAGAAGCACAATTAAAAATAATTGCTGCCTTAAAAAATATTTTTTCTTTGGTATTTGCATCAATAACTTTTACTCCCGAGGCTAATCCTGTTTTTTCATCATAAGCAATTTCATAAGCTATAGAATCTGGACGTAAGTGCATATTGCCCGTACGTTCTGCTGCGGGTAATGTTGAAGAGTTACTACTAAAGTAGCCTCCAAAAGGACAACCGCGAACGCAACGTGCTCTAAATTGGCAGTTTGAACGGCCTTCATGCATAGCGTTTCCTGTTAAATGCGCCACACGACCAATAGTTAGTAATCTATCATCATCAAATTCGTCTTTTAATTTTTCTTGTAAATCTAACTCCACACAATTTAGTTCCATAGGATCTGATAGTTTTCCATCAGGTAAATGCGATAAGCCTAAATTTTGACCAGAAACACCTATGAATTTTTCAACTTTGTCGTACCAAGGTTCAATATCTTTATAACGAATAGGCCAATCCACACCATGTCCATCTTTTTTGTTGGCTTCAAAATCCATTTCGCTCCAACGGTAACTTTGTTTACCCCACATAATGGAGCGTCCACCAACATGGTAGCCTCTTATCCAATCAAATTTTTTAGATTCATTATACGGGTGCTCCTCATAATTTGCAAACCAATGTTTTGAATATTGATTGATAAAACCACTTCTACGGTTTTTTGTATGTCCTTTTATATCACCATCGGTAAATTTACCTCGGTGTTTTAAATCCCATGGGTCTAAATGCATGGTAGGGTAGTCTTCAATATGTTTTACCATTCTACCTCGGTCAAGGACTAGCGTTTTTAATCCATTCTCACAAAGCTCTTTTGCAGCCCAACCTCCGCTTATTCCTGTGCCAATTACAATGGCATCGTAGGTGGTTGGGTGTTTAGTTATTTTTTCTTCAGTCATTTAAGTTGTTTTATTTGTAATAAAAACAAAAAGAATCTAGATACTTTCGTTTTTTATTTTTGGAAATAAATTGGGTGTAGTTGTTTTATTATAATTTTTACAGGAAGGTCTCGGTGTCCTTCAGTGTGTTTAAATTTAAAAAACTTTTTAAAAATAGTTATCCTGTACTATCTGCTTATAGGTAATACTAAATATAAAATTATTAACCTTAAACTACTTAACATGGTTTTACAGGATAGTTTTTACTAGAGTATTTGTTTTATTTATACAAGGAATTAAAATTATAATCCAAACACTATGAGACTTAATAAATTTAAAATAGTATTATTTGTTTTTACAACGGTTTTTTTTAATCTTATTGTTTTAGCGCAGCCTAATTTAAAAACTAAGGTTTCAATTAAAGATAATCAGTTTTATATTAATGAGGAATTAACGTATAAAGGGCGATTTTGGGAAGGCAATAAAATTGAAGGATTACTTATGAATTCCAGAATGGTTCAGGGAATTTTTGATGATTTGAATCCTGAGACTGTAGATGTGTTTAAGTATCCAGATACTCAAAAATGGGATGCGAATAGAAATACCAATGAGTTTATTGCAAATATGGCTGAATGGCATAAACACGGTCTATTAGCGTTCTCATTAAATCTGCAAGGTGGGGGGCCATTTGGATATAAAAACCACAATTGGATTAATTCTACTTTTGATGAAAAAGGAAATTTGAGACCAGAATATATGGCGCGTCTTGAAAAAGTATTGAACAAAGCTGATGATTTGGGGATGGTGGTTATTTTGGGGTATTTTTACTTTAGGCAAGATGAAGATTTAGAAGATGAATCAGCTGTATTGAATGCTACAGATAATATAACTGCATGGATTCTTCAGAAGGGGTATAAAAATATTCTTATCGAAATTAATAATGAATGTAACGGACCATACGACCACACGATTCTTACACAATCTCGTGTACACGAACTCATTCAACGCGTAAAGAAAATGAGTAATAATAAATTACTGGTAACAACGAGTTATGGAGGCGGGATTATTCCGCAGGAAAATGTACTTAAAGTGTCAGATTTTATTTTGATTCATGGTAATGGTGTTCATGAACCTTCTGGAATTACCAACATGGTTGAAAAAGCAAAAAATGTAGCTGGATTTTCAAACCAACCAATTCTGTTTACAGAGGATGACCATTTTGATTTTGACGCAGATCAATACAATTTTAAAGCAGCAATAGAATCGTATGCCTCTTGGGGGTATTTTGATTTCCGTTTGGATGGAGAAGGTTTTGAAGATGGTTATCAAAGTGTACCTATAGATTGGGGAATTAATTCACCTAGAAAAAAAGCCTTCTTTAAAAAACTCAAAGAAATTACAGGATTCTAAATAGATTTACTTTTTATTTTAAGTTTGAAGTAATTAGATATTTGCCAGCGTTAAGTGTTAGTTTTTCGCCTATGCCTTGGGCGTCTGTAATCTTGTTAGTTTCTACTTTAAATTCTTTTGAATCTTTTTGAATCTTAATAAGCTTACCTGGAACTCTTAGCCTAGCTTCAGCACCTGCAGGAATTTCAACTTGCCATGTCAAGGTAGATTTATTCTGATTCCAAGAACTTTCAATCACGCCCATTGGAGATGAAAAACGGCATTTAACCCATTCCAATTCAGGAATAATTTGTGGTTCTAAATCAATCAAGCGATAACCTGTTAGTTTTGAATTTGGCTTAATTCCCGCTAACCCTTCATAAAACCAACTGACAAAGGCCGCTTGAAACGGATGGCTCATAGATTGTTTATAATAATCCAAGTTCTCGTTTTCGGTTGGCCAGACTTCCCAAAACGTCGTAGCGCCTTTACTCATAAGATGTTTAAAACTGGGTGCCTTTTCATTTTGAAGCGCTTTCCAAATAGTTTCATGATATCCAAATTTCCCAAGTACAGGCCACAGAGAAGGCATACCAAAAACGCCTGTTTCAAAGTGATAACCAGTATCAATAACCTGTTGGTTTAGATTTTCTGCAGCTTTTGCTTGATGCTCTGGTGCTAGAATATCCCAATCTACAGCAATGGCATTAATAGTCTGGTCTGGTATCAATAGTCTGTCTTTTCCATAGAAAGCTTTAGTAAATGCTGTACGAATGTCACTAGCCAGTTTATCGAAATATAAATAATCTTCTTTATTACCGATAAGTTGCGCTGCATCAGCAGTAATTCTTGCAGAGCGGTAATAGCATGCAGAGGATAGCATGGGTGTTATTTTACCATAAATTTCACGCTCGGTTTTTTCTTCTGGGTTGTTTATAATAGGTTTACACCAATCGCCCATGCCAGAATATACGATGCCTTTGGTTGATATGCCTTGTAAATGTTCAGTCCATTGTTTTATAGAACTATAGTGTTCTTTTAATGATCTAATATCTCCTGTATGTACATAAATGTCCCAGGGAATAAATGCGATGGCACTTCCCCAATCTGGAGAGCCTTCCCCGATAAATCGTTTGCCTGGAGCAACCATAGTAGGGATGCCAGATTTTTTTATTTGTCTTGTACGTTCGCCAAATTCGTCTCCAAAGCATAACATAGGTGCTGAAACTTGCGCTGTTGTCGCAATATCTGTTGTATATTTTCGCCACATACTCGCGGCATCGAAACGATACATGGTATAAGGCACGGTTAAATGTGCATCGCCTGTCCAACCGCATCGCTCTCGAACAGGGCAATCCATTGGTATGCCTAATACACCACCAGATTGTGTCCAATGTGCCATGTCAAAAATTTGATTTAGAGTATCGTCTGAAGATGAAAATTCCCCAGTTATAGTCATATCCGTATGAACAACCATACCTTGAAGTAAATCTTTTGTTGGTGTTTTATTTTTTAATTCGCCATTGCTTATGGTTACTTCAGCAAAACGAAATCCGTGATAGGTAAACCGAGGTTCCCAAATTTCTTCGCCTTCGCCTTTAGTAATGTAGGTGTCTGTTTGAATGACTTTAGTAGCTCTAACTCCACTTGTAGCAAAGTTTAAAGCCCCCGTAGAAAGTTTGTCTTCTGCAAAGCGAATAGTGATTTTGGTATTAGGTGTTGCATCAATCTTCATTTTTGCCCATCCCACAAGATTTTGCCCAAAGTCAAAAATCCAAGTGTTTGGATGTAATTGTTTAATCTCTTTTACAGTTACGGTGTCTGTTATGCGACAAGGCGGTAGCTGTTGTGCAACTAATGTTTTTCCTGGTACAGTTTCTATATTTACAGGTTTCCAGTTACTAATGTCGTTTTGATTTTTAGCCCACAAAGGATCATATAGATTAGCATTATAGTTCTCGCCGGCATAAACATTAGAGGCTGTGATAGCACTAGATTTACAAAGCCAGTTTTCATCTGTTGAAACAATAGAGGTACTGCCATCATCAAAAGTGATTTCAAGTTGTGCGAGTACTTTTGGTTGTCCGTAACTCAATCCGTTTGTTCCCCAAACTTTATCTTGGTTGTAAAAGCCATCGCCTAACCAAAAGCCTAACGTGTTTTGACCTTGATTTATTAATTTGCTCACATCGTGAGCAACATAAAAACTTCGGATATTATAATCTGTTTGAGCAGGTTGTAATAGGTCATTACCTATTTTTTTTCCGTTTAGCCAACTTTCATGCATGCCTAATCCGCAAACGTAAAGTCTTGCTTTGGTAACGGTTTTATTTATTTCAAATGAATTTCGAAACCAAGGCGCTGATTTTTGGCGAAGTTCAGGTTGCATACCAATCCATTTTCCAGTCCAATCTGAATTATTTTTTAAACCAATTTCAAAATGAAAAGTCTCGCTCCACCATCCTCGGCTATCATCTTCTAATACGGCTCTTACCCGCCATAAAGCAACGGTTCGTGATGGAAGTTTTGAAGCATCAAAATAGAACCAAGGGCCATTTTCGATTTTAGTAACTGTTAATTCGAGGAGATTTCCGTTGTTGTTTTCTAAGTCCGTTTTGTTGTCAGCAACAAGCAATTCATAACCAATGACTTTTTTTTCTGATATCTTGGTAATAGGTTGCCATGAAAACTTTGGTGTGACTTCATCTGTGACTATCCATTGGTCAAAACCTTCAACTTTTAATTGCGTTATTTCGCCTTCTAGAACTGAAGGTTTATTGCATCCATAAAGGAAGATTAGTGTGGCTAGGATAGAAAATTTAAATAACTTAAAGTCGTTTTCCATTATTGAATATTATGTTTTACTGAATTTGTAAATGCTTTTTCTAAACTATTATTTGATTTTGGATTCCATAATCGAGAAATTCTCAAGTAATTTTGGAGGTCCACTAAGCGATTCGTCATCATTAACTTCTATCATTCGTTTTGATATCATTTTACGTAATGATTTCAGTTTTTTAGAGTATTCTGGAAGTTCAGCAAGATTGTGCTGTTCTAATGGATCTAGCTCAAGATTATACAATTCTTCAGCAGGGTTAGTATGATAATCTGTTAAAAAATTGGCGGCAGCTGGATCTGTTTTGGCTGCTTTAATATAGGAATTCCAATGATGACCAGCATGATTGGCATGTAGTTTTGTCATTGGTACTTCTGTAGCCCATGCATCAGTATGGGTTGTATAGGCAAATTCCGGATGTAAATTTCGAATATATTTCCATTTCCCAACTCTAACAGATCGGATAGGGTATACGTTTTTTTCATTATCACCTTTGTGCGTTGCGTAAATAGCGTCTCTGTGTTTGTTTTTCTTTCCTAAAATGACTGCTGTAAAAGGTTTCCCATCAATATTTTCAGGTACTGTTCCATCTGCAATATCTATCATTGTAGGAAGTAAGTCAATCCAACTTACCATGGCTTTTGTTGTTGAATTTGGTTGAATTTTTCCTGGCCAAGAGATTAGTAATGGTGTACGTATTCCTGTTTCATAAAGAGACCATTTAGCAAAAGGCCACGCCATTCCATGATCGGAGGTATATACCGTCATCGTATTTTTTTTGTCTAAATAGATATCTGACATTTTTAGGATATTTCCAAGTTTGGTATCTATAGATTCTGCTGCTTGGATGTATCTACTCATTTCTAGTTGAGCTTCAGGAGTGGTATAGATTCGTTTGTTTATAATAACATCCTCTGGTTTGATTCTTGATTCTCCGGCAGGTGGGAAAGGTGTATGCGTGTCAATGCATCCAATAAACAAAGCTAATGGACGTGTGTCTTTTCTGTTTTTAAGAAAATTTGCTACAACGCTCATTTTTGTGTCTTTTCGAGGGGATCTTTTAAGAACTTTTACATTGTTAGGAATGTAGCCTCCATGATGGTTTTTTCCTCCGTGGGCTACCTTACCTTGAAAAACGACTTCATACCCTTGGTCAATCAGGCTAGGAATCAGCGACTGAACACCTTGTTTTAAGTTCATTTCATGATTTCCTACAATACCATTATTATAAGGCATCAAGCCCGTAAATAATGCAGCTCTACTGGGTGCGCAGGCTGGTGAAGCAACATATGCATTATCAAACCGCATCCCTTCATCTGCCAGTTTTTGCATATTTGGTGTTTGTATTATATTAGAACCATAGGGTGTAGAATGCAATACGCCATGATCGTCTGCAATTACGATTACAAAGTTTGGTTTTTTAGCTTGTGAAAAGCAGAAACTATAGGCTAGTAAAAAGCAAAACCAAATTATTTTTTTTAATATTATCATAATTTTATTTAGAACTATTTTAATATCAATCTGTACTTTTCATAATTGTAACTGGACCTATTAATCCAGAAGTAAGAAGGTCATCATCTGCCTTAAAATGATTATGAGCAGCGTATGTTTTACGCTTTGAAGATTCAGGAATTCCCGTTCCCTTTTCGATCCAACTAGGAAGTGTTTTATTAGATTCTTTAAACTTAGGATATTGTGCATCTCCAATAAGACGGTTTGGCCAAAGGTTTGTCACTTTAATTTCTAGAGTATTTGTTCCTTTCTTCAGTGCATCTTTTATGTCTACTTGGAATGGGGGTTTCCATAATGTTCCAAGATCTTTTCCATTTAATTTAATTTCTGCTATTACGGCAACTTGTCCTAAATCTAAAAGCATTGATTTCTTATTTGTACTTGTCTTAAATTCAAAATTTGTTTTGTAAGTAGCGGTACCAGAATAATATTTTATAGCCTCATTGGTATGTTCATTCCATGGTTTTAATTTTTCAAATGGTATCGTTTCGTTTGTTCCAAAATTTTTATCGAAAGTTACATGCCAGCCGCCGTTAATATTTTGAATGGTTTTATAAGTTGGGTAGGTATAAGATCCACTTGTTTTTTTAGTTTCCTTTTGAAATACAACAAATATAGATTGTGCAGAAGTTAGAGATAATTCAACTTCAGTAGTTCCGTCTTTCAATTGTTTCCAGTTGAGGTTTTTAGAAATTTCGCCTGTTTCAGGATCCCATAGTTCTGGTTGTTTTCCTGTTACTCTAAAAGTACAAGTCCCTTTTTTAGAATCATAAGATTGATTGGATACAAAATAGAAGTCTCCATCATTAATTTTATGGTGGGCATAATCGAGTCCTAAAGGTAATTGACAATCTGGAGTTAATGCACTAATTGATTTTTTATAAGTTGATGGTAATTGTATTAATCCCGAGTCCCAATATTTCTTTACTAATATATTAAATTCATTAGTAGCGTTTGGATTGGTTTCTATACCCGGGGTTCGTATTGGCTTTTGAGCAATCACAATGGCGCCATCTTCGGCTAGTTTTCCAAGTTTTTTGATAGACGCTATGCGCATTAATAGATCTCTTTTTAAAGAGAGTATTTTGTATCGAGTATCTAATAATTTACCTTCGTAACTTACTCTTATATCGCCATTTTCATCAACACTTAAGTCATCTAAAGAATCAATACCAGCTACATCAAACTTATAGCCTTCTAAAAAATAAAAATCTAATTTTTCTACTCTTCCTAAAAAATTATTAAAACCACGCTCATCTCCATACATAACCAACGCATCGGCTTGTTGAGTTCCTGTTTGCATGATAAATTGACATCTAGCAATATAATCGAGCCATGGTTTAGACTGATAAAACCAGGTGTTGTTTCGGTGCATATTAGACCCAAATCGACTCATGGTCATGCCTGGTTTGATGTTATCACTCCAAGGTTGATGTGCCGATGTGTGGAAATAATAACGATTAATACCTTCGGTAAAGGCCTTGTCCCCTATAACTTTCAAATTGTAAGGATGTACCGTCCAATCCCCCTTCATTCTAGTAAATGCTTCTGCTCCTACAATGGATCGTCCTGATAAATGTGCCGCTGAAGACGTCATATGGCTAGTCCATTTCCAAATATTTCTTTGACCCTTAGCTTTATCTTTGTGCCAAAATTCAGACATAGGAATATCAACAAGTTTCCCTACTTGCGCAGCATCAAAAGTCCCAGAGCCGTAGGGCTCTGTTGCTAATTTAAGTCCGTTTTTATGACATTTTTCTTTGAAGAATTTAAAGTAGTTTTCATACATTTCATCAGCAACAGTTTTTCTGAAATCCCACAAAACACGTTCAGAATATTCAGTACTTTCTAAAACACGTCCTGTTGCACAAAGTAATCTAGGAATTAAATCATAACCACGCTTTTCTTTAAAAGTGTCTTCAAAGTTTGCTGTCCAATTTTGATGTCCAACTTCGTAACTATCTATAAGAATTGTGGTGTATGCTTTACTGCCCTTTGCATCCTCTGTTATTTTATCTAGTAATGCTTCCCAATGCATAGTAACAGCTTCCTTACTTAATTTATCTAGTTCTAAACCTATACCACCTTTTGATGCAGGTCTAGTTTGCGCACCTGTTGTAGTATAGCCAATCCTTAATACCACCCAGTCTTTAGATGGTGGTGTCCAGTTAAGCGTTCCATCCGTACCCATTTTATCAGTTAAGTTTAGAATGTCATCTAGGTTTATTATGGCATCTTTTGGTGCGTTTTCTAAAGAGGGAATAAATTGATCTGCCTTTGCTTTAAGGTCGGTTAATGATTTTGCTTCCCAATCTGATACTCTAAATGTGGCGTTTTTAGGTTTTGGAAAAGCAATGATGGCAACATCTTTATAAAAATCATGACTTTGTTGCTTTTCATTCAACTCAGGACGTTTAAGTTTAATTGGGCTACTTGTTTTTGAACTTACTTCGTGTTCACTCCAAACCAACATTTTCATGGAGTTTTCAGGTGTAATCCATGGACCTCCGGTACTTGACCAACCCGAAGCACTATTAATTCCCATTTCTAAACCTAAACGTTCTGCTTCTGCAATAGCAAATGTGACTTTATCATGATATTCTTTTGAATTAAATACGGTGCCTCCATGAGGTAGTCTTAGACCAACATCAAATAATTGAAAACCACTTAAGCCTACTTTTTTAAACGATTCTAAATCTTTGGTAATTCCTGCTTTGGATACGTTTCCATCAACCCAATGCCACCAGGTATGTGCGCCTGCTGATTCTGGTGGATTTAAAAAGGCTTTTTCTAATCCGTTCTGTGCTAAACAACTTGATAAAATCAATAAAAACAGTAATGAAATATGACTGTAATGTGCAGGTCTTGAAAATTTATTTTTCATATTTATACTTAGTAAAGCACGTTAAATATATGTTTTTTGAGATAGTGTATATTTTAGTTATTTTAGAATAAGCTTTTTTGTTAAAGTCCCAACCTTTACAAAGTATAATCCTGTAGCTCCAATTTGGTTTGTTGGTATTGAAATTTTGTTACCAATTATTTCATTTGAGGAATAAACAAGTGCACCAAGCGCATTTAAAACACTTATTTTAGAATTGTTATTTGTGTTATTTAAAACAATGTTTATTTGATCTTCGGCTGGGTTTGGGAAGAGTTGAAAATCATCTTTGTTTTTGTATTCAAAATCCGAAGCAGAAAGTAAACTAGCATAATAGGTGTCTAATTGCGTAAAAGCGGCTTTAATTTCGGCTGGAGTGCCTTGAAGCAATATGGATTCTTGTCTTAGTTTTTCATAAACACCTGCATATTGACCGGTTAGTTTCGATCTATCAATTAAGCCGTTCAATTCACTTCTAAAACCAATCCAAGACATAGAAGGTGTACGGTATTGTCCATCCAAATAAAAATCGGAAGTTGTTCTATTATCCACATAGACTTCTGAGTTATCTGACTCTTTTATACCAACAACATTAAATTCATTGAGATACGATAGTGGTAAATAAAAACCTAAAGCATTTCCTGAGTTTTCATCATTGGAATCTGCAACAATAAATCGAAGTTTTAATTGCTCTATCTTACCTTGAAATTGTTTTTGACGATCTTTAATTTCCCAATCTCCGTTTTGTTTTTGTTGGTATCGGTAGCCTGGATTCCAAGTAGCTACATCGTTTCTAATACTCCAAGATAAAATAATACTGTTCATATTATCAAGTCCACCAGGATGGACACCTACAGGGTTTTCAACAGAAATATCTGATAAAAATTTACTGTCATTCCATTTTCCAGCAGCTTTTAGTCCTTGTTCATTAAATTGTTTCATTCCAGAATTTGGTCCTATAGACGACCTTACAAAACGATATTCCAAATAATGACGAATAGCTGGTATAGCAAGTCCTACTTTTGTAGTGTAGTCTTCATATTCGCCATAATAATCGAAATTACTATATACCTCGGCTTGTTGTCTTCCAAAGGTTTTACCATTAATAGTGACCGAAATAGCTGGGTTCGATTCGGTAATATTATCAATATCGGTATTACCTCCATCTGTTTTGTACGGATCTGCTCCTATATTTTCCCACTCTGTATAGTCGTAGCCACCATCTCCGTTATAAAAAGCACAACCACGACTAGGAATTACCAATTTACTACTTGATACTGTAGTGATAGCACATTCTGTACCTAAAAGGTCACTGTAACCAGCTTGAGTAGGGTTGCATTGACCACCTCTACCCATATCGCGAATTGAAGATTGCCCGCCACGACCATATCTTTGCGCTTGAAAACCCATAATATTTCCAAGTCCTGGCATTTCAATTTGTGTAATGTAGCCACCACCAAAACTATTGATTCCAACTATAAAACCTCCCGAGTTTATACTGTGTGTAACATACCCTCTTTTAGCTGTGTTTTTCTTGATAATGAAAAACTCTTGAGAGTTTCCTAAATTACTCATACTTGCAACAATAATTAATAGTAATAGTTTTTTCATTTGGATTCTAAATTTTTAATCTGAAAATTAGAGTTGACTTTCACTCTAATTAAAAAATGTGGTAAGTAGAAGGTTGCCTTCTACTTGGTTGTGAAATTAACAGTGTTTTTTTTATTATTCATCCTGTAGAATCTGTGGAATAAAGTGGATTACAGAAGTTTGCTTTGAAATATTTATGTTAATAGATAAATATTGACCCGACAGGGTTTTACAGGATGGTTATGGTTGTTTTATTTCTTTTATTTATAGCTATAAATTATATCGATTGAGTCTTTAATTTTAACTGGAATCATGATAAAAAAAATAGTATTTGTTTTAGTATTAATTTTTGCTTTAGGAGCTTGTAATTCTAATCAGAAAACGGGGGGAGGTCAATCATTGGAAAAACCAAATGTTTTATTTATAGCTGTAGACGATCTTAATGATTGGATAGGTGTTTTGGGTGGACATCCGCAAGCTAAAACACCTAATATGGATAAATTAGCTTCCCGAGGTGTGCTTTTTAGTAATGCACATTGTCAAGCACCTGTTTGTAATCCTTCCAGAGCAAGTATGATGACGTCTTTATACCCAAGTACTTCAGGGATTTATTTTTTAAATCCAGACATTAAAGATTCGCCTATAGCAAGTAAAAATATTGTGATGCCAAAGCGATTTCAGCAAGAAGGCTATACTGTTTTTGGAGGCGGTAAATTATTGCACAATGGCGAAGGGATAAACGAAACTCATATTCCAAATTACGCCGGACAATTTGGAGGTTTTGGGCCTATGCCAAAAGAAAAAATTAGTACATATCCAGGGCATCCATTATGGGATTGGGGTGCTTTTCCAGAGACAGATAATCAAATGCCAGATTATAAAATAGCCTCTTGGGCAGAAAGTAAATTAAAAGAAAATTACGAAAAGCCCTTTTGGATGGGGGTTGGTTTTTATCGTCCGCATGTGCCACAATTTGCACCGCAAAAATGGTTTGATATGTATCCATTAGAAACTCTTCAATTACCAAAAACTATATCAGATGATTTGGACGATATTTCACCTTATGGAATAGATATTACAAGAGAAAAACACGTGTCTCCAACTCATGAATGGGTTTTAGAAAATGATGCTTGGAAACCTCTTGTGCAATCTTATTTGGCCTGTGTAAGTTTTGTAGATGAACAAGTAGGACGAGTGATTACCGCTCTGGATAATGGCGAATATGGCGATAACACATATATTGTATTATTCAGCGATCATGGATTTCATTTAGGAGAAAAAGAACGTTATGCCAAACGAAGTTTATGGGAAGATGGTACTAGAGTGCCTTTAATTATTGTTGGTCCAAGTATTGAAAAAGGAAAAGTTTGTAATAAACCTGTACAATTGTTGGATGTCTATCCTACGTTATTGGAATTGACAAATCTAAAATCAGATTCAAAACTAGAAGGACATTCTTTAGTGCCATTATTGAAAAACACAAATGCTGATTGGTCTCACTATGCACGAACGAGTTTCGGTCCTGGTAACTATTCTATAACTTCTGAAGACTATCGTTTTATTCAGTATAAAGATGGTTCTGAAGAATTTTATAATCATAAGATTGATCCACAAGAATGGCACAACGCTATAAACAACCTCGAATATGTTGATGTTATTGAAAAGCATCGCGCTGAAATACCTCAAGAGCACTATGAGATTTTAGGTGAAGGTTCTACCGGGCATTTATCTTATGAAGCATCAGGAAAGAGAAATATTAATAATACCAAATATAAATTATGAAAAAAGGAATGATAAAATTAAGTGCGTTGTATCCAAATACAGAAGATAGCTATTTTGATATCGACTATTATTGTAATACGCATACTCCAATGGTTGCTAAGTTTTTAGGAGATGCAATGAAACATGCTGCTGTAGAAGAAGGTTTAAGTGCTTTTGATAGAGATTCTGAAAAACCTTTCATGGCTATCGGCCATTTGTATTTTGACACTTTAGATGACATGCACAATGCTTTTGAGCCTTATATGGAAGAGATTATGGGAGATATAAAAAACTACACTAATGTGCAACCCTATTTTCAAATAAGTACCGTTAAAATTTAAATATTTCTTATGAAAAAACACAAGAAAACACTCCTAATTAAAAACTTAGATTTTTAATTAGGAGTGTTTTTTATTTAACATTTTTAACAGGGATACCATACCTCAGTAAAATACTTTTCATCAATCGTTGTGGATATGCAGCATAGCGTTTGTTGGGAGCTTCCGGAGTTGTAGACCAATTTGCAAATTCATGCTTTAAGCTAGCGGTTTTTATCCCACAATCATCAAGAGCAGTAAGTGCAGACATTACAACAAATACATTGTCTTTTCTTTGCGCTAATTCAGAAAGCAGTACTAATGCCTCTTTAGAAGTCTCAGGGTCATCACCGTATTTAACCAAAGCCCAAGCTGCTGCAATTTTTACATCATCAGAAGTATCTGATAGTGCCTTTTTTAATGCTTTTTTACTTTTTGATACGGCTTTTTTACCGTGCATCATCATGCCCATAGTGGCCCAATATCTCACAATAATGTTCTCATCGGTCATTCTTTTTTGTAGTTCACACACATCATCCGGATTCATAAATGAAGCTATTTCAGCTGTAGAAAATATGCGTTCAAAAGGATATAATTTCTCATTATGTCCAAAATCATAAGGTGCCATATTAGTATTAAATCGTTCATGCTCTGGAATAAATCCAACATCTCGAATAGCAAGCGCGTAATCTTGTTGTGCTTTACGCATTTTTTTTAGAATATCTTGATGTGCTTTAGATTTGGCAAGGTTATTTACTTCATCTGGATCGTTTTTTAAATCGTAAAGTTCTTCAGGAGCCTTTGGTGTGTCCCAAAAAAGACTTTGTGCCTTGTTGAGTTTTCCTTGGTCATAAAGCTTTTTCCATGCTGCTGTAGAAGAAAAAGGTAAACGAATTTGTGATTCTAAACGTTGCCCTTGTGAAAACTGGGGCATGTAATTTCTAAGATAAACATAGCGTCCGTTAGAAACACTTCTTACTAAGTCTGACCGTTCGTCCATACGTCCACGAAACCCGTAAACTAATGGTTGCTCTTCAGTTTGATAATCTCCTGCGAAAGGATGTCCTTGCATCCATTTAGGTGGCTCAATACCCGCAATACTAAGCATGGTTGGTGCGAAATCCACAAAACTTATTAAACGATCAGACCGCCCACCAGCTTTATATTCTTTAGGAGCAAGATGTTTCCATTTCTCAGGAAAATAAACCACTACTGGTACTTGAAGCCCGGCATTATTAGGCCAACGTTTATTACGTGCAAGTCCACCGCCATGGTCGGCAAAATAGAAAACAATAGTATTATCTTCTAATCCAGCTTCTGCAAGTTCAGCAAGACGTTTACCCGCAATAGAGTCTACCACAGTAATACTATTATAATAAGCAGCCCATTCTAATCGCATAGCTTCACAATCTGGATGGTATTTTGGTAATTTTACTTTGGCTGGGTCGTGTAAAGATGGTTTTCTCTTGTTTTTAGCAGTTCGAGTTATGTCATGTATATGACCTTCATGACTTTGTGTATTATTAAAATAAGCAAAAAAGGGTTGTCCGGGTTTGCGCTTATTGTAATGTGCTCTGTTAGAAGATTCATCCCAAACCCCTTTAGGAGTACTTAGGTTGTAATCTTCTTTTCCATTTCCGGAACAGTAATATCCTATATCTCGGAGATATTTAGGAAACATATTTTTCTCCGTAGGATAAGGAGACATACTACGCATGTGCTCTCCTCCTGAACTTGGTCCAGAAATGCCAGACCAGAGTGTGGTTCGAGCAGGAGCACAAACTGGGGCAGAAGACCATGCGTAATTAAAACACATGCCTTTCTTTGCAAATTTATCTATGTTTGGAGTAGTAGCAAATGTATCGCCATAAGCACCCATATGTGGACCGTGATCTTCTGAAACAATCCAAAGGATGTTTGGTTTAGTAGCTTGTTTCATAGTATCCTGATGTTGTGCATTCAGGAACATGGTAGATATCAAAAAAAAGGATAGTAATTTCATATGTTTTTTATATTTCAGATTTAAAAGAGTAACTTCCAGAACCAATATCTAAGACTTGGTAGATGCCATCTCTTTCTAATATTTTTAATTTTTTTCCAGTAATTGGAGTGCTACTTTCTTTAATAGTATAATCTTTCTTGGCAGGAACAAATACTTTCGCTGTGGTGTTTACAGGAATTTCAACGTCTAATGAAAATGTATTGTCATTTATAGACCAAGAAGACACAATTTTACCATTTATGGAACCATATTCACCATGTACATTAGTTAATGATTTATCGCCTAGTTTCGGACGAATAATAATCTTATTAAAGCCAGCATCTTTCGTATTGATTCCTGCCATATCACTAAACAGAAACTGAGAAAAAGCGCCAAAAGCATAATGGTTAAAAGAATTCATTTTGGCATTCATTTCGCCATTAAACCCTTTTTCGGGTGTGTAACTGTTCCATCGTTCCCAAATAGTTGTGGCTCCATTAGCAATTTGAAAGCCCCAACTTGGATATTCTTTTTTAAGTAATATCTTGTATGCTAAATCTGAACGACCAATTTTAGAAAGTGCAGGAAGTAATTGTCGAATTCCTAAAATACCTGAGGAGGGTAAATTATCATTTTCTTCTAAAAGATTTACTAAATGTTCTCCCGCTTTTATTTTTAGTGCTTCGGGGAGAATATCAAAATAAATGGCTGTAGCGTAAGCCGATTGAGTATGTCCTGTAAATCCTTTTTCGCCTTCAAAATAGCCTTTTCCATCGCCATAAATAGTTTCATCTATTTGAAATTTTCCGTTTTCATTTAAATAATGTTTTATAAATGCAGCTACTGAAGTTTTATAAGTGGATTGATAATAATCAGCCTTTTCTTGGTTACCTATGGCGGCACTCATTTCTGCCATTATTTTTAATGCATATTGATAATACATAGAAGCCATAATATCGTGTGCCAGATGTTTGTCGGTCATGGATAGCCAATCTCCAAAGCCGCCTTTTGGTTTAGCTTCTGCCCATGAATCTTCAGGGTAAAATTTATCGTTTTTACTTTTTTCTATATGATAATCCATAAAGCGCGTCATAGACTCATAATGGTCTTCCACTATTTTAGTGTCTCCATAAAATTTATAAGTATTGTAGGGTACCATAACGCCAGCTTCCATCCAACCAGGAGAAAACCATTCCAATTTGGGGTAGGGTTGAGGTGCAAAAACAGAATAAGGTCCAAAATCATATTGTGCATCTCGAACATCTGCAAACCACTTTTTATTAAAAGCACCAAGATTTGCATTGTATAGTGCCGATTTAGAAAAAATCTGAACATCGCCCAACCAACCTAAACGCTCATCGCGCTGGGGACTGTCTGTAGGAACTTCCATGAAATTAGAACGCTGCGTCCAAATCACATTTTCAAACATTTTATTTAAGATAGTATCAGAAGATGTAAATGAACTTTCCATTGGTATGGACGAGCCAAAAGAGATACCCGTTATGGTGTTATGGTCTGGTTTGTTTTTTAGTCCAGTAACCTCAACATATTGAAAACCATGATATGTAAATTTTGGTTCCCATATTTCAACACCTTCACCTTTTAAAATGTAAGTATCAGTTGCTCGGGCAAATCTTAAATTTTCGGTCATTAATTTGCCATCATCATATAAACGTTCTCCAAAACGCATGATAATTGTATCGTTTTTATTCCCTTGAACTTGTAAACGTGCATGACCAGCAAAATTTTGTCCCATGTTAAATACATAAGTACCTTTTGTTGGTTCTGTAATTTCTATAGGTTTTATTTCATCATAGATTTGTATGCTATTTCCTGGATAGGCTTGAAGCACACCTTTTGTCCCTTCGTGAATGTATACGTTATCCCAATTTTGGTCGTCATAATTAGAAGTATTCCAATTGGGTAATTCTAAATTAGCGTTATAACCAGTTCCCATAAGTAAATCGGCATAAACTATGGGACCTTCCTTAGCTTTCCAACTTTCATCTGAAACGATGATTTTTTTGGTGCCATCTTCATATTGAATTTCTAACTGAGACAATAATGCTGGATGTGATCCATAGAGTTCTCTATTTCTCGGTTTTGATAATACTTTTGGCCCAACATAACCAGCATACCAACCATCGCCTATAATAGCACCTAGTGTGTTTTCTCCTTGGTTTATAGTATTACTAACATCATAGGTTCTGTAATAGATGCGTTTATTATAGTTAGTCCATCCAGGCGTTAATAAATCTTGTCCTATTTTTTTTCCATTTAATGCTATTTCAAAAACACCTAATGCTGTGACATAAAGTGTGGCGTTTTGGATTGTTTTGTTAACTGAAAATGATTTTCTTAAATATGGAGCAGGAGGTAAGTGTAAAGTGTCTTTTTTATTCTTATCGTCTGTTTTAAAACCAATCCATTTTGCTTTCCAATCCGTTTGATTTAGTAAACCCATAGTCCAAAAATTTGTGTCACTCCATTCTGAAGCGCTATCATTTTCGTCCCAAACTTTGACTTTGAAATAGCAATGTTGTCTCGAATTCAGTTTGCTACCTGCGTAACGAATTTGTGAGTTTTGATGTGAATTTAATTTACCCGAATCCCATAACAGGTTATTATCATCTTCAAGGGCTTTTTCAGAACTAGCGACTTTAATTTGGTATGCAGATTGTTTCTTGTTTCTTTCCTTTGAAACCATGGACCAACTGATACTAGGATGTGGATCATCAATTCCTAAAGGATTTTCAAAATAGTTTACGGTTACTTTTTTAATAGAAATACCTTCGTTAGTTTTTTTACAAGAAAATACTAGGGTTAGTAGAAAAAGAAGTACTATTTTTTTATTCATTTGTACTAATACTTTTGGGTTGAGTAATACTATGCCATAATTATTACTAACAATATTAGGATTTTAAATAGGTTTTAGTATCCTGTTGCTTCATGTTTAATAAAAAGGTAAAGGTTTGATGTTTTAGACGGCACTCGTTATAAACGAGCGAGAGTTAGGGCTTTATTCCCACGCTACCACAGGAATCACTTGGTGTGTTATTAGGGGCTAAATACATAAAAAAACGCCTTAAGAAATTAAGGCGTTTTTTAAAAGAACATAATTTATAGTTAATAAATTCACTTATTCCTTTGTTGTTTCTCCAATGACTCTATTTACAACGTGTAAAATACCATTTGTAGCTTGTAAGTCACTTATTGCTGGAAGTATTCTGCCAGTACCGTCCTTGTCTGTAAGTGTTAAACCAGCCATATTTACAGTAATTGTTCCTTCATCTAAAGTTGTTATTTCTCCATCAACAAACCCGTTAATTGGTGTTATTCCATTAACAATATGTCTTAACAAAACAGCGTCAACTGTTTCTGTAGGGATATCTTCAATATTTTGAACTCCTAAACTTTTTTTTAAAGCATTAAATGCAGATCCTAATGGTGCAAAAACGGTAAAAGGGCCTAATTCTGTTTGGTTATTTAAAACTTCACTGTATGATGGTTGAAGTGTGGGAGAACCTAAATCTTCTACATGAATAATAGCATCAACTAAACCCGAAAAGCTGGGATTTGAACCAATTAATACTGCAAGTGTAGCCGGAGGAACAACACCATTTACAACATGTATAGTACCATTTTTAGCGTTAATTTGATTACCAGTTACTGGCACACCGTTAAAGGCTAATCCAGATATTCCATTAAAAAAGATGCTTACGTTAGTATTATTTGGTCCCGTTGCCAAAGTTTTATCATATCCAGTTCTTAGCGCTTTAAGGCCTGTAGTCGTGTAACTGCTATCTGGTATAACGTGGTTTAATAAAAGTTCGGTTAAAGCTGTATCTGGTATATCCTCAAAACTAAGAAAATCATTATCATCAATATAATTTTCAAAAGCGTCATTTGTTGGTGCTAATATGGTTTTCTTTCCATCCGCAGCTAAAACAGTAGTTAGGTTAGCTTCCTCTAAAAATGCAACAAAAGAACTAAAATTTGGATCCGCACTTAAAATTTCAATAATATTCAGTTCTTCAGTATTTATAGCATCATCATTCTTAATTTGAGTAATACCGTCTTCTTCACAAGATGAAATTACAAAAGTCGCTAATGCGATTAAAGATATTTTTTTTAGATAGCTTAATGTTTTCATATTTACAAGGTTTTAGTTTATTTGTTGAAGCAAATATAAAATTCCACTATGTAATTCGCATCCTGCTGTTCCTGTGCTATCTTTAAGCTGAACCAGGTGTAATTTGAGTGATTTTTTCTAAAAATGAAGATATTTATTAATTTTATCATCATTTTTTAGTATTTAAATATTTTTTCAGTTTAAATTAAATACCCAAACTAACATCCAAAAGTGCAATAGCATCCATAATTTCTTGGGGCGTGCCATAAAGTATATAAACTTCATTTCTAAAGGCTTCATAAGTATTTGAATCTAATCGTGTCCTGTTGATCATACCTCTAATAATGTTTACAAACCCATATTTACTCATAGAAGCAATCCGTTTAGGGGAATATTGTATGACATCCTTAACAGCTCTATTGTCTTTATAACTAATGCTTCCATCTGTTTCATTAAGGCCTATAATCATATTTCTGTTAATATCTGTTTTAGGACGATAAATTGCTAATGCTCTGCCTTCTGTTTCAATATTAGATTCAGCATTTATAAATAGGGTATGATCGCCATTTGGAAACTCATCATCAGTTTTACCAACATCATCCATAATAAGTGTTTCCCATTGTCCGTTTGTTTTTCTATAATAGGTGTAGGTTGGCGTCCATTTATCCCTGTCATGTCTTAAAGACCAAACGCTCGTCATTCTATTCATATCCTTGTCAGATCCTTGATGTACACCATCAGGAGCATTTCTTGAAATATCAGGCTGAACCGCATTGGCGTTCCATAGTTTTGTGCCAGCTCTATGTTGATTGATGCAATGTCCTGGCGGACGGATAAAGGATATTTGGTAGTAATGACGTATGATGGCTATATCAATGCCATTTTTACCAGAAAGGTCTTCGTAAGTGCCATAATAATCGAATTCACTTCGTACTTCATCCAATTGTTTTCCAGGTAAATCTTCCTCATCTAATCCATCTTCATCGGTATTTCCGCCATCAGTTTTGTATGGATCGGCCCCAACATTTTCCCATCTTGTAAAGTCATATTGCCCATCACCATGCCAAAGCGCCAACGGTCTTGGTTCAACGACTAGCGTTTTATAATCTGAGGATTGAGTAATTTCACATTTTGAGCCTAAGGTTTCATTAAAACCGGCTTGAGTGGGGTTATATCGCCCGCCATGAGAAGCGTCCCTAATGGCTACTTGTCCAGCTCTACCATATAGATCGGCTTCTTTATCCATAATATCGCCTAAACCAGGAATAATCACTTCATTGATTACACCACCAGCATTTGAGGTAATACCAATTTGAAATCCAGATGAGCCAGATGCTAAATGGTGTGTTGTAATTCTAGGATTAGATTCTGAGATGATTTCAAAAGTTCCATTTTGAGTTTCTTCCTCCTCTTCTTTTTGGATATCTTCAATATCGGAGTCCTTTTGACAGCTATTTAGCAATGGTAAGATTGTAAGTAATATGATGCCTAAAAAAATAAGTTTATTTCTGTTCATAACGCGTGCTTAAAATTTGATATAAAAAGTATTAAGAATGTCAAATATATCTTTTTGAAGTTCTATTTGTATCCTGCTGTTTATGGTTTAAGGTAATTATAGCTACTTGTTTTTCTTTTTGAGTAATTAGTAAAAAAAGGAATGTGTTTAATAAGGTAATACACTTGTATAATCTCTAGTTTATCTTCTTAGCCTAATAGTGATAGGCAGTAAAGGGCAGGATAGATTTTATAACATTTATGTGTTTATTTACACAAACTTATTAAAGAGTCTAATAATTACAAGTTGTATCACGTATGAATTTTCTATTGAAAAATTTTAAAATTATCATAGTTTTAACCGCATTTATATTCCATAGTTGCGAAACACCGAATGAAGTTAAAAAGCCCGATTTAGGGAAGTTGAAAACCGGATTTGTAACCCCTTCGGAAGACAATACATTATGGTGTTATTGGTATTGGATTGGTGATGATATTTCTAAAGATGGAATTACCAAAGATTTAGAAGCTATGAAAGCTGCTGGTATTGGTGGCGCTTTAATAGGAAATATAAATCCTGATGAAAAAGATGGTAAAGTGCCTATGCTAAGTGAAGATTGGTGGAGCCATATGGTACACGCTGTAAATGAAGGAAAGCGTATTGGTGTTGATATAGGAGCATTTAACTGTCCAGGATGGAGTCAATCAGGAGGCCCTTGGATAACATCAGAAATGGCGATGCGCTATGTAACGTATTCTGAAGTGAAAGTTGAAGGCGGTAAAACTATTGATTTAAATTTGGTACAACCTGAAAAAGAATTCCAAGATACTTATGTTTTAGCGTTCCCGTCAATAGGTTACGAAGCGAATACGACTTCAGTAAAAAACACCAAAATTGTGGTAAAACCGAGTATCAAAAACGCTATGAATCTTATAGATGCTGATACGGTATCTGTAGCCAGTTTTTCAAATAGCGTCGGTAATTATGAAATTGAATTAACTACAGAAAAAGCATTAAACGCTAATAGTTTGCGCATTATTCCTGGTAGAAAAAACATGTTTTTAAGTGGAGAGATTTTTGCTAAAATGGATGGTGAATATAAAAAGATTAAAGCATTTACTGTTGACAGGAGAAAGCTAACACCAAATGTGGGGGCAGATAAATATGCACCCATATTGGTAAGCTTAGCAAATATAAAATCTAACAGTTTTAAAATAAAATTTAAACAATTAATAAAAGGGAACCCTGCTCAGCAAAAAGGTGAATGGGATCTAGCAGAGATTTCAATTTCAGAAGCTTCAGGAATGGAAAGTTATGCTAGAAAAAGTTTAGCAAAAATGCACCCAACACCATTTCCGGCTTGGGATAGTTATAAATGGAATCAGCAAGAATCTGTAGATTCGGCTTTAAAAGTGGGGTCTAACGCAGTTATTAATATCAGCGATAAAATGGATGCTAATGGAAAACTTAATTGGGAAGCTCCTGCAGGTTTGTGGACCATTCAGCGTTTTGGGATGACTCCAACCGGTACAAGAAATTCACCATCGGCACCGCAAGGAAAAGGGTATGAGGTTGATAAAGCTAATAAAGCCTTGGCTCAATTTCATTACAAACAATTTATTGGAGAATTTTTAAAACGAATTCCAGAAGAAAGCAAAAGTGCTTTTAAATATGTTATTGCAGATAGTTATGAAATGGGGTCGCAAAACTGGACAGATGGTTATGCTGAAAAATTTGAAGCCAAATTTGGTTATAGCCCTATAAAATACTTACCTGTTTTTACAGGCAGAATTGTAGGAAGTGTGGAAGAATCTGAACGTTTTTTATGGGATTTACGTCGCTCTATTGCAGATGCCGTAGCTTATGAATATACAGGTGGGCTTAGAGAGTCAAGTAATGAGGATAATTTGCAATTGTGGTTAGAAAACTATGGACATTGGGGGTTTCCTTCAGAGTTTTTAATGTATGGAGGGCAGTCGGATCTGGTAAGTGGCGAGTTTTGGAATGAAGGTACTTTAGGAGATATTGAATGTAAGTCGGCATCGTCTGCTGCTCACATTTATGGGAAAAACAGAGTCTCTGCCGAAGCGTTTACCGCAGGACAACGTTCATATGTTAGGCACCCAGCAATGTTAAAAAAACGAGGCGATTGGTCTTTAACCGAAGGTATTAATCATTTTGTACTGCATTTATACATTCATCAACCAGACGATAATAGGGTGCCAGGTGTTAATGCTTGGTTTAGTACAGAATTTAATCGCCATAATACATGGTTTAAAAAATCGAAAGCTTATTTTGATTATTTGAGAAGATCACAGCATATGCTACAACAAGGTCAGTATGCTGCAGACGTGTGCTATTTTATAGGCGAAGATGCACCAATAATGACTGGTGTTAGAAACCCTGAATTACCAGAAGGCTATTCTTATGATTATATTAATGCTGAGGTTATTTTAGATAGAATGACGGTTAAAGATGGCAAATTTGTATTGCCTGATGGTATGAGTTATAGTTTAATGGTGTTGCCACCGTTTGATACCATGAGACCAGAACTTTTAGAGAAAATAGAAACTTTAGTTAGTCAAGGTGGAAAAATTTACGGACAAGCACCCAAAAAATCTCCAAGCTTACAAAATTATCCGGAAAGTGATATTAAAGTTAAAGAAATAGCCAATAAAATGTGGGGATCTAGCGACGAAGCATTAAAAACGTATAGGCAAGGGGCTATTGCTGATGGTTTGGAATTACAAGAGGCACTTACAAAATTAAATATTGATAAAGATGTTGATTTAAACGGACAAGCCTCTGTACTTTGGACACACCGAACAATGCCAGGAATAGAAATTTATTTCTTAACCAATCAGAGTGATAAAGCTATTGAGTTTACACCTTCATTTAGAGTAAAAGGGATGAAACCTCAACTTTGGGATGCCATTAATGGAACAATTAAAGATTTACCCGATTTTAAAGAACTAAATGACCGTACAGCAGTACCAATAAAAATGGAAGCTTTACAAAGTTGGTTTGTTGTTTTTAGTACATCAAATAACATGGGTGAAACATTAAAAAGTGAAAGTAATTTTCCTGAAACCAATATCGTTCAAACATTAAATAATCCATGGAAGGTTGATTTTAAAAACAAAGACATTGGACCAAAACAAGTTATAGAACTTCCTAAATTAACAGATTGGATTGAAAGTGAAAATGATAAAATAAAGTTCTATTCAGGTACTGCTGTTTATACATCTAATTTTAAGTATTCTAAAGAAGAAGAAATGACAAATGTGTATATAGATTTAGGAAAAGTTGGAGTTATGGCATCTGTGAAAATTAATGGAAAAAATATAGGTACCACATGGATCGCTCCTTTTAAATTAAACGCAACTTCTGCTCTTAAAAATGGCGAAAATACTATAGAAATAGAAGTGGTTAATGTTTGGAGAAACAGATTGACGGGAGACCGAGAATTAGATAAAGATGAGCGAACTACTTGGGTTATTGTTGATAGTGCCAAAAAAGAAGAGGAATTGATTTCATCAGGACTATTAGGGCCTGTAACTATTCAAACAGTAAAGAAATAGCTAGCCATGAGAAATTTTATTGTTGGAGTATTAATTCTATTAACTATAATAAGTTGTGAAGGTTTCAAGAAAAACAAACAAAAACCAGTTGCAACAATCGTAGATACAAACTTAAAGGAAGTTGGCATAGATAATGGTATTTTAGAATTAAAATTAGATTTAACCAGAGGTGGGGCTATTTTTTATATTTCGGAATCTGGAAAAGAAAGAAATATTGTAAATGTGCATGACGAAGGGCGCTATATTCAGCAATCTTATTATGCAGGAAATATGTTAAATAGGGTTAAGGAAGGTCAAAATCCAAATTGGTCGCCATGGACGTGGAATCCTATTCAGGTAGGAGATTCTTTTGGAAATAGAGCGGAGATATTAGCTGCTACAAAAACAGAGAACACATTATACGTAAAATGTATTCCTATGCTATGGGATATGAATAATAAACCTGCAGAAGCCATAATGGAGCAATGGAGCATCTTAGAAGGCAATGTTATAAAAGTACATAATAAATTAACCTGCCACCGTACAGACACTATTTATGGAGAAACGGGAGCAAGAAGTCAAGAGCTTCCTGCAGTATATCCTATTTCGGCACTTAAAAATTTATATAGTTATTTTGGAGAAGCACCATTTACGAACGATACTCTTGATAATCCTGAAGTAGAACATCTAGAAGATGGTTTTTGGGGGCGTTATAATGAAAATAAAGTTACAGAACATTGGATGGCATTTGTAGATGATAATAAATGGGGTATGGGTGTTTATACGCCAATATCTTCAAATTTTTTAGCAGGAATGGCGGGTGCTCCGGGTTTTGAAAGTACAGATAGTCAAACCTCTTATATCGCACCATTAAAATCTGTACAATTAAAGAAAAATGATGTTTTTGAATACGATTATTGGTTAGTCATAGGTAGCCTTGATGACATTCGTTTAGAAATTTATAAACTAAATAATCGCCTTTAATTATAAATAGTTAAGGATTAAATCATGATTAAAAAACAGTCGTATATAATTTGCTTAACTTTTTTGTTAGGATTGTCATTATTCACTTTTGGTCAACGCGGTAAGGAATATAAAATTTACCAGTTTCCAAAAAATGAAATCCCTAGAATTGATGGTCGTTTTTCAGATTGGAAAAATGTTCCAGAATCCTATACCATTGGTTTAAAAGAAATGAAAAAAGCTGTAAAAGGTTTAGGTTCAAATTTAGACCCAAAAGATTATGATATTGAAGTTAAAGTAGCATGGGTTAAAGACTTAGATAGACTCTATTTTTATGTTGAAGCTTATGATGATTATTGGGATTTTAGTGAGAAAGGACTTCGTCAGGATATTTTTGAATTAGTAGTTGATGGTAATTTATCTGGAGGGCCTTTCATTAAAAAAGATAATGGCAATTTAGATCATTTCACTTTTGAAGCATTGCATTTTAAAGGCCATGGCGCACATGCTCAAAACTATCATATTTTCACACCTGTCCTAGATAAAGATCCAGCTATGGTTTGGGGCAATACACCTTGGATAAAAAATTTTCCGTATTTCAATATTGCTTACGACTATAATTTTAAACATGGCGAAAAAGGAAATCTTAAAATGGAGTTTTGGATAACACCTTTCGATCATGCAGACATTTCTGGAATTGATAAATCAACAATAAGTCAATTAAAAGAAAATGAAATCATTGGTTTGTCATGGTGTGTTATTGATTACGATGGCGAAAAATCTAGAGACTTTATCCATTTGGCAGACGACCTCAAAATGATTCGTGATGCCAGTTATTTGAATTTCTTTCGGTTAATGCCTTTAGATGAAAATCACAGAAAACCAATAGAAGCTCATTGGTCATTTCTAGAATTAGATAGAAAAGAACGATGGATTCAGTTTAAAGATGAGTCATTTGGAGTAATAGAAACATGGCATTGGGATTTTGGAGATGGAAAAGAGTCTTTTGAAAAAAGTCCATCTCACTTTTATGATAAAGCCGGAGAGTGGATTGTTGTTTTAACAGTATCTGGACCTAAAGGCGAAGACATACGTTCAAAAGTTTGGGATGTAGTTACCGAATAATTTGTAGATTAATTAAAATATATAAATACATGATACCATTTAAGAAACTTAGCCTTTTGGTTATAGGCATTACTATGTTACTTTCTTGTAACTTAAAAAAAGGGAATACCACTCAAGTAACAAAAGAATCTAAACCCAATGTCCTAATTATTTTGGCAGACCAATGGAGGGCCCAAGCAACAGGGTATGCCGGGGACCCTAATGTAAAAACACCAGCCTTGGATAGTTTAGCGGCAATGAGTGTTAATTTTAAAAATGCGGTATCAGGAATGCCTGTATGTTCTCCTTTTAAAGCATCTCTATTAACAGGACAGCGACCTTTAACACATGGTGTTTTTATGAATGATGTGCAATTAGATACCAATGCGGTAACTATGGCAAAAATTTTAGCAAAGGAAGGATATAGTACAGGTTTTGTGGGTAAATGGCATATTGACGGACATGGAAGGTTACAAAATGTAATGCCTGGTAATAGAAGACAAGGATTTCAATTTTGGATGGGAAATGAATGTACACACAATTACAATGGATCTGTATATTATGATAATGATTATCCTAAAAGAAAAATTTGGAAAGGTTATGACACGTTTGCACAAACTGATGCTGCTATTAATTATATGAATGATAGAAAATTGGCTAACAACCCATTTTTAATGTTACTTTCTTATGGAACGCCTCACGCGCCTTACCATTCAGCCCCCAAAGAATATAGAGACTTATTTAACCCAGACGATATTAAGTTACGTGAAAATGTCCCTGTTAATATGAAGAAAAAAGTAAGAGAGGATCTCGCTGGTTATTATGCACATATTACGGCCTTAGATGATATGATAGGAAAGGTTGTCCGAAATTTAAGGAAAAATAGCCAGCTAGATAATACTATTATTGTTGTAACCGCAGATCATGGAGATCTTTTGGGGTCTCATGGCGCCTATAAAAAACAACAACCTTATAACGAATCTGCTGGAGTTCCTATGTTATATTATATTCCTGAAAAATTAAAAATAGCTCCAGGTATAAAAGATGCTTTGATGAATTCGGAAGATATATTACCAACTATTTTAGCTTTGTGTGATGTTACAATTCCTAACACTGTAGAAGGTATTAACTATAGACCTTATTTGGAAGGCAAAGAAAAGAACGTTGGAGAGTCTACTTTGTTAACCTGTGTACAGCCATTTGGACAATGGAATAAAGTGCAACATGGAGGTAAAGAGTATAGAGCGCTTAAGACTAAAAGATACACTTATGCGAAAGACTTAGACGGTCCTTGGTTGTTATTTGATGACGAGAAGGATCCGTATCAAATGAACAATTTAATTGGAAATGTAGCCTATGCTTCGTTACAAAAAGAGTTAGATAAAAAGCTAATAGAACGCTTAGTTGAAACAGAAGACGATTTTCTTCCAGGCATGGAATATATAAAGAAATGGGGATATCCTTTAGACGCAACTGGTACTGTGCCTTACACACAATAAACTAATAGTTTTTTAGCTTATAAATATAAAAGAAAGCCCTCCTTTACTCATCCGAATGTTAAGGAGGTCTTTTGTATTTACAAATTTGTTTAATGAATAAGTTTATTATTTTGTATCTCCTTTTGGACCATCATAGTCATATTGAAACCAATCAATATCAATATATCCTTTTGCTTCTGAGTTCATGCTGTAATAGCCAACCAAATTGGGTGCGAAACCACTAAATAGTAAACGGACTTCATTTCCAAATTGTGTAAACATTTTTCCGTCTAAACTATAATAAAAAGTAGCTAAACCATTTGTGACTTTCGCCTGAAACCAAATATTTTTTTGATTTATAAAGCTTCCTTTTTGAATATTAAGAGCGTCATTTTTACCAGATCTAAACAAGAGTTGTAATTTCTTTTTTTCTTTTTTGATAGCAATGGCATTATTTTCAAGAGAAGAAATATGAAATCCAATTTCTTGTCCAGACTTCATTTTAGAAAGGTCTATTTTGGTCGTCATGACATTATCGTATCTCCCCATTAAACGTTGTCCGATTATATTTGGAAGTTCATCTAGACTGTTGTTTTTTGAAGAAGAAGGGACAGATGATTTTAATCTTAAGAAACCAGGTCTTTCTGTGAGTGACCATTTTGACATATCCGGATTAAAGCGCCAGTTCAATTGCATCCCTAATATAGCTCTATCAAAGTTATCATCGAATGCTGGTGCTTTTATAGATTTATTTTGTATCGGTTTTGTGTGTTGCCAGACAACTTCACCAACATCATTTCCATCGGTATCAATACCTACAATTGGCCAACCATCTTTCCAAATTACTGGCTCTAGAAACTGTGGTCTTCCCATATATCTTTCTTGTGGAGTTCCTGTAGACAATTGATGTAAAAACCAGCTTGTACCATTTTCCAAATTAATGAAAGCTCCTTGTGCAGGGTTTCTATTAGTTCCATTTCCGTTTTCTAAGATAAGTTTTCCCCAAGGGCCTTTTATACTTTTTGAGCGTTGAATAGCTCCTTTTCTAAGTCTGGTGCCTTCAGTATCTTTTTCTACATAAACATTCGAAACATAGTACATGTTTTCGTACTTAAAGATCTTTACAGCCTCTCCTTGATAAGTATTTGTTACGAGAATTCCTTCTCCCTTATTTTCTAATATTTCAGTCCCATCCCATGTCATAGGATAAATTCTCACTTCTCCATGAGTCCATAGCCCTATCCATGCCTTTTTAGTTTCTAAGTCCCAAAAAACTCCAGGGTCAGTGGTGTTTATATGACTACCATCTGCCCAAGTAATTTCTTTTGGGATACTCCATGGTCCTTCCATCGTTTTCGCTTTAGAATAGACTATAATATGTGTACCTCCAGGTTTTATGTTTCGTTTGTTGTAGCACCAATAGGCAAAGTATTCTTCCCCATTATATCCAAAAGAACCTGCCCAGTTTCCTCTACTGGTTAATTTTCTTTTTTGAGTAATACTAAAATTTTCATCATAATCTACTGGTGCATTCATAATATGGTTTGAAAACTCCCAATTGACCAAATCTGTTGATTTTAAAATAACCATACCTGGCACAAAGTGGTTAGTAGAAGACATCATATAAAACGTATCTCTCATTCTAATCACATCATTATCAGTATAATTGGTTTGAAGTATTGGGTTTTTGTAAGTTCCATCGCCTTGATCTCCCCAACTACCCGTTTGTTGTGCAGTTATTATATGTTGGGAAGCAATAATAATAAGTATTATTAAAAATCGTTTCATTTTTTATTAATTTTTGATAAGTTATTAAAGTGATTATTACTTTTTCATTAACCAACTTTAGAAAGATAATAGTCACTATAAAAACCTATAGGGATATGACGAATTATAACTCTATTTTATTACGTCTCGGTATATTTAAAACTTATAACCAACACCAAAACTAAAATTGTTTTAATTACCCAAAATAGAGGCTTCATTTAAACTATTATTAACTACATGTTTATCCGTTAGCCCATAATTATATCGAGACTCTATAAACCAATGGTTATTGATGTTGTATTGCGTTCCAATATTACCCAACGGTTAATGTATGATTTCGTTTCGTGGTATTTAATCGTCAAATTACAAAAAACATTAAATGGGATGCAGTCCTTGATTTTACTGCTGTCTCGGCTATTTTTTTTCATATTTGCCAGTAGTTTTTATCCTATTCAACTCAATTTTATTTATCTAATAACTTATCCACAAAAAACTCAATGAATGAATTATATTTTGTTTTAGCCCCTGGATATTTCAAATCGGCTTCAACATTTAGCTTGTCCATTTTTTCTTTTAGTGCGGTTCCAAAATCTACATGATGCACAACCCAACCTCTAGCTCTCTTTGCATTGTTTGGTACTGCAGTTTTTGGCGACATTGCATATTGCATGAAAATAGGAGGATCATCGGCAGTTACCAAAACAAGAGCAGATATCGTTTTTGCTATTTCATCGGCTTCCTCTAGTGTTTTAGCGCCAAAGGTTTGAAGGCGAGTTTTACCGTTAAAAGTTGCCTCTTCACCAGGAGCATATTTACCAATATGTTTAATCCAGAAGTCAGATTCCATAGTGGTTTGTCCACCTTTTGTGGCTACACAAGCAACACGAGTAGATTCCCTTTTTATTGGATCATCAATTTTGGTATTAGCCATTTCGTCACTAAAAGCAAGCCACATACATATTTGTGCACCTGCAGAGTTCCCAAATACGCCTATACTATTTTTATCAATGTTCCATTCGGTAGCATTTGAACGAATAAACTGTAAAGCAAGCTTAGCATCATTATGTGCGGCAGGCAAGGGAGCAATTGATTTATAGCGGTAATTTATGGAGGCAACAGAAATTCCTGCTTCTAACAATTGTGTCAGTTCATCATCATTGATCCTTTCTTTATTACCTTACGAAAATCCTCCTCCATGAATAAATATAGCTAAAGGTGTTGTTTTGTTTTTGTCTGCAAACCAAACATCTAAAACATTTCGCTCATGCTCACCATATTTAACATTGGTTAAATATGGTGCAGGTTTACCTTTTTGAGCATGAGCACAATGTGATGCAATTAAAAAAAGAACAAAGATATTGATAGTTTTAAGACTTTTCATTTTAGAAAATTTATGTGAACATTAATTTATCTTCATTACCTTTTTTATTATTCAAAAGCCTTTATTAAGGACGAGTCAAAATTGTTAATAACGTATATAAGGTAATAAATAGCGTTTTCATAATTAATTTTAAAACTTATACCCAACACCAAAACTAAAATTGTTTTTATTACCCAAAATAGGGGCTTCATTTAAGTTATTATTAACAACATGCTTATCTGCTAGACCATAATTATATCGGGCCTCTATAAACCAATGGTTATTGATGTTGTATTGCGTTCCAAGAGTTAAAGAAGCAGCAAGGCTTTCAGAAGAAGAACCTCTAAAAATAGAATCATCTTTCGTGTTAATTTCCAATTGGGGACCTTAGTAAATGTCAAACTTATTAGTCAGTTTATATTTTAAAAGTAATGGAATTTCTATGACTGAGTATTGCCTAATATTGGTCTCAATTTGCAAACTAAACTTTTCTGATAGCCTTTTTGTTGCAAATAGCCCAAAGTAGATATCTTGATTAGTGTTGTTGCCGTTTTCATTTGAAAGTGCTGTTGCTATGTAACCATGCCGAATACCAAAATCAAAGGATTTAGAATCTACTGAAACCTCTGAATCTTGTGCGAAAATAATTGAAACTGATAATAACGTAAATAAGGTAATAAATTGTGTTTTCATAATTAATTTGTTTTAATATTTATATCCACAAACCTAAGCCTGTAAAGAGTTTGTAGTTGCCAATTAAAACATGATTAAACCTATATATAAAGTAAAATACTGACAAAAATTGTTAAGTTTTTAAGATAAACTTATCTTAATTTTATTATAGAATGTTTGCTTTTATATATCCGTAGATTTAATGATGAAATAATTGCAGTTTTTGAGTTTATAATTCCATCAAAATCTAGGCAACAAAAGTGTTTTTTGTTTTTGAAATTAGTTTTATTTAACCACTAACTTTTTAGTAATAAATGTGTTTTTATCTTTAAGAAAGAACTTGATAAAATACATGCCAGATTTTGCATTTTTAAGGTTTAATGTGTTCCCTTTTTTCTGAGAGTTAATTACCTTTCCTGTAATATCATATACAACAACTTCAAGATTACTATAATTTTCTAAACCATTTAAATGAACAATTTGTCTAGAAGTAATAGGGTTTGGATATAGCGTTAAAGTATTATTGTTTGTTATTACATTTTCCACATTTAAAACAGGATTGTTTTCAAATAATGGCCCTAAACCTATATACTCGGTTCCTGCAAAAGTTTCATCTCTATCTGTAACACCATCATTATCGGTATCTAATACAGGCCAACCCGCAGGTTGTATATTCCATTTAAAATTAATAACAGAAACTCCTAGTTTTGTACCAAAGAACTTTACGTAATAATGGTTTCCTAGTTTGGCAACTGTTGTTTCGCTTGAGTTTTTTAAAGCTGTTAAGGTTGTAGCTACAGGATAGTTTTCTTCAGTAGTAATCCCTGCAAGTTTCGCAAAATTCTTCATTCTAATGATTACATGGTCTCCATCTTTGTAAGTGTCTTCCAGTCTTAACGTAAGTTTTCTGTTATCAGGTAGATTTTCAAATTGAATCGTGTAGAGAAAATCATCATTTAATATGACAGCAGTTTGTGGAATATTATAAAAACCATTAGAATGGTAGTGTCCTGCTTTGGATGTACCTGGTTTGGTTCTTGTAAAAGTCATTCTAGGAACGTTTGTAGCATTTTCATTACCGCTAGTTATTGGGAAATTAAGATGTCCAATACGTTTTTTTGTGAAATAGGTATTCCTCCAATTTTCAAAAGGTTTTTCTGTACCGTCACGGAGCATATTGTGATTAGATATTATAGTTCCTCCACCTGGTACACCAGTTAAAGAACCGTCTTTGTCCCAAATAGCAAAGATCCATACACGTACTTGTGCAGCAGAATTCGCTCCTGCAGGACCTTTTTGTAATCTATTATAATTCGGAAGATTAAAAATAGGAGGTCCCGTAAAATCTTTCTCAATACCTGATACCACATAATTTGGATGCTTTTTAGAGCCTCCAATTGATGATGCGTATTTTGTTTCTGGCTGATTCCAACCTACTAAATAAGAATCTGTAATAGAAAAAGCTCCGTCATACGCTTTCATTAAAACACGTTCTCCATTGAATACACTTTCACCTGATTTTGCAACAAATATGCAGTTTAGATGATCTGAATAGTTAGCATGCATTAAATGTATTTCATTATCAATGAATACATTATTTCTAAAAATAACATTTCTAGTAGGGACACCACCACCAATACCACCATACACGCCAATTTCATTAGCATACCAAGTATTGTTGTCTAAATAGCGTTTTTCAGATCTATTCCAACTTGCATTGGCTCCTATGGAATGATCTTTTCTTAGAATATCAAATATATCAAAGCCATTTTTATTACTGTGTGCCGTATTTCCAGAAAACGCTCCCAATTTATCTCCCCTCGGATTTAAATTTTTTAGTCTGTCTACGCCTGAAGACTGTTGAATGGGCTTGTCTGGAAAAATAAACCAAAAACCGGTACCATCTGAACCTCCTGCTACATTGTTGGTAACAATATTGTTAGGATTTGTAATCCAATAACTAGATGGCGAAGCATTTTGTGGGGTACTAAACTGATTGTCAGAAGGTGTTAATTCGTCTCCTTTTGCGGGCTTTCTTGTAACGGCTACTACATTATTTCTAATAATATTAAAACGTTCTCCACCATCTTCCATAAATAATCCATGCCCCATATGATCGACACAGAAGTTACCCTCAACTAATGTAGATTCTGTCCCATGAATAGTAATCGCGCGGTTGTAACTTCTATAAATACTTGTGTTTTTTAAATATTGTCCAGCACCTCTTTCTTCAACTAAATGCCAATGGAAAGGGTAGCGTCCTAATTGTTTTCTTTGACCCATTTTGTACAATTCTACATCCTCTACATGAGCTACACCATTGTTATGAATCATCATATGGCCACCGTAGTTTAAAGCTTCAGAATCAGCATCTCCTTGAATTTTTATACTTTTGGTTAACAGTCCTACTTCTGCTCTAATATCGGCATTCCATGTTTTATTTGATGGACTTGTATAAGAATGTGCTGTACCTATGTGAGGAAAATTTAATACTGAATTTAATCTTATTATTTTTCCATTATTTGATATGCTTTTTATGGTTTTGACTTCTGCTTGATTCATATTAATTCGAGAAGATAAAATAATAATAGAGTCTCCAACTTTCCAATTTGTAGCAGGGTCTACCAAACTTATAACATCTCTATTTTTTATTGCATTGGCACTTAGTTTTGTCCAAGATAATTTTTTTTCACCATGTAGTTCAAGAACTCCATGGTTCATAACAACAATTGATTTTGTTGTGACGTTTGTATTGGGTATTTTTTTCTCAGTATCCGTACCAATCAAAGTTATGAGTCCATTTTTTAAATAGGGTTCCGTTTCTGTTCCCCATTCAAAGTAGGCTTGTGCTCCTTTTACGAAAATAAATTCTGTGGAAATGCGAATGTCTTTTGAAAGATCGACAATTAATTTTCCGGCAACGGTAATAGATTTTACACTGATGTTTTCATCTAATACCAACACAGAATTCTCGGGTACAACAACATCATCTTCTTGGGATGGTTTAATTTCTCCTATCCAACTTTCAGCAGAGGACCATTTTTTTAACCCTGTGATATTACTACCAACAGGTAGAGTAACATTTCCTGTATGAGGTTTCGATTCTACAACGGTAAAAGCTACACCTGTTTTTTGTGATTTCTTAGTTTTTTTTACCTTGCTAGCATGCATCATTCCCCCTGATAGGAGTAATAAAAGAGTTAGTAAATAGCTAAAATGTTTAGAATAGAATAACAGATATGTTTTCATTTTGTTTGTGTATTTAGTGATAAGTATTCGTTATATAATTGGATGATAACTCCGTGGGTATAGGGAAATACTATTTCAATAGAGGAGGATTGTTTTAAAGTAAATATTGACTATGACAGTTTATAGAGAACAATAACACACACATAAGTTTATAGATATAGGAGTACGAAGTCATAATTAGAGGTTTAAAGTAGAGTACCTTCTTATTTTATTAGGTTTCCTTTATTTTTAATCGAAGGAAAACAAGCTTTACCAAATTATCATTTTTGTTTTTTTTTTGCATCCTGCTGTTTAGGGGTCAGTGGTTTAAGGAGGCTTTATAGTACATTAAACCCCTATATACATATATGTATACAGGGGTTAAGATTTGATGTTTTTCTTCTTGATTAACGTGTAATTGACACGTTTCTTAAAATTTTAGTTGAAGATTGTCCAAGTAAAATATCAAAAGTACCTGGTTCTAACCACCATTTATGTGTCTCTGGATTAAAGTAAGAAAATGCGCTTTCATCCAGATGAAAGACAATGTCTTTAGATTCTCCAGGTGCTAATTGAATACTCTGAAATCCTTTCAATTCTTTTAATGGTCTTGGAAAAGTAGATTGCTGATCGTGTATATATAACTGAACCACATCTATACCTTCTACGTTTCCTGTATTTTTTACTGTCATACTTACAGTCACATTTTTACCTTCTATTTTTATATTTGGTTTTCCGTAACTATAAGTTGAATAACTCAAGCCTGCTCCAAAAGGAATTAATGGCTCAATTTTTTTACTTTCATACCAACGATATCCAACAAATACACCTTCATGATGTTCTATAGTATCATTTTTAGCTGAGTTTTGGCGAAAAGGTGCTGCCGGTGAGTCTTCATATTTTTTAGGAAAAGTTATCGGCATTCTTCCTCCAAAATCATTGTCTCCAGCTAATAAGGAAGCCAATGCATTTCCGTTTTCAATTCCTGCATACCAAGGTAAGACTAGGGCAGGAGCTTTATCAAACCAAGGCATAGCCATAGGTGTTCCTCCGTATAGTATTATGGCGGTATTAGGATTTACAGCTATTACGCGCTCTATCAATTTATCTTGATAGTCTTGAAGTCCCATACTTAATCTATCCATACCCTCAGATTCGGTATTATGATCTAAACCTACAGCTAAAACAACAAATTCTGCATTACGAGCTGCTTCCACGGATCTGTCAAGTTTGTCATTTAATTGTTGCTCAGAATTTGGAGTTATCCAAGATAATTGAATATTTCCATCACCACGAGCTTTACGGAACGTAAGTTTGATTTCGTACTTTTTTCCGCTTTCTAATCTCATTGTAGACTCACGAAACCTTTGGATAAACATTTTGTTAGAAACCAATTTACCATCTAATTCAAGTGTTACTTGCTGACTCCCTTTTATTCTAATGGTATAATTTCCAGATGTTGGAGGAACTAGTGTACCAGTAAACTCTGCAATATATCTATCAGAGCTTAATTCATCACGGTCCGGTGAAGCCATTTCCCAATTAAAATTAATATCGGGAGTATTATGGTAAACGATATTTTTTTTATCAGTATTAGGGTGTTTACCTGAGTAAGTAGCTAAGAACCCTTCTCTTTTTTTACCAGTTTTATCAATATGATATACGTTAGGAGCTGCAATGGTTTTGTATAATTCATTGATTGAAAAAGGTACATTCGTAACTTTATCTCCAAATCTTTTTTTAAGACCTTGTAGCGCTGATATTTCATACATTACCCCTCTAACACCTGAACTTCCTCCAGATTCTTTAAAGAATTTTTTATTCGCCATAGGTCCTAGTACAGCTATCTTATTTGTTTTATTAGAAATAGGTAATATATTATTGTTGTTTTTAACCAACACCATACTTGCCAATGCAGCATCAAATGCCAATTGGTGATGTTTATCATAATCAACAATTACTGTTGGTTTCGCTGGAGATCCAGGTAGTTTTCCTGCAAAATAATTACCACGTAATAAACGTCTCACTTTATCATCTAAGGCTAGTAAATTAGTTTGACTTGCGTTCGCTATAGGTTTTATTTTATTAACAGAAAAAGGAGATCTAACTTTTCCTGGCATAGATAAGTCTAAACCTGCTTCAAAAGCTTCTTTTGATGTTTGTACCCCGTTCCAATCTGTATATAAAAAACCGGGCCAATTCCATTCTTCTTTTAATATATTGATTATATCCGGATTGTCAGAGGCATGTGGTCCGTTAACTCTATTTGCACCAGTCATTATACTTAATACTCCAACTTCACATGCTGCTTTAAATGCGGGTAAGTAAATTTCATGTAACGCTCGTTCATCAATAACAGCATTTACTTGACCTCTATTTTGTTCTTTATTATTTCCTATAAAATGCTTGGCAGAATTTAATGCACCTGCACCTTGTCCACCTATAATAAATGCACTTGTTACTTTTGCATTTAAATATGGATCTTCCGTATAATATTCAAAATTTCTTCCATTCAAAGGGTCTCTAATAATGTTGATTGAAGGTGCTTCTAGAATATCCCAGCCTGCTTCTAGTAATTCTGAAGAAATAGCTGCTCCAATCTTATTAACCAATTCAGGTTTAAAACTTGCAGCTTGCGCAATACCTGTGGGGAAAAGTGTGCTTTTATATGACGTCTGTAGTCCCCTAGGACCATTATAAAAAATCATGGCACCTACACCTAAACGTTTTACTGCAGCCGAACCTCTGCTAGGAGGTGCATGTCCGTCTATATCACCTTGCAACATAGTTAGCTTTTCATCTAATGTCATTTGCTTAAGTATATTTTCTACAGCAGTTTCCATTGCAGGAGTAAAGAACTCATTATACTTTGGTGTAGCATTATATTTTGGTTTTTGAATATTATTATTATTATTATTATTATTATGTGTATTTGAAGCACAAGATGAAAGAATTAATAAAGTAATAATTGACACTAATTTCATATGATTTTATTTTATTAGGAACGGAAATAAGTTAATACAGTAAGTAAAAGCTATGTTATCTTTAATTTATAATTAATTTTTTAGTGATGAAATTATTTTCATTATCAAAACGGAACTTTACAAAGTATAATCCAGTATCGGCATTGGTTATTTTTATAGTATTACCCTTAGAATGAGATTGAATTATTTTTCCTGTGATATCTGTTACAATAATTTGTTCAATATCATCAGATTTTAAATTTTTGAAATTAACAACATGCCCTTTTTTTGATGGGTTAGGAAATAATTTGATAGCACTATCATCAAGTTCAAAGTCATTTGTAGATAATGCTGCATATCTAGTGTTATCATAAACTTGAGCCTGTGTTGGAGTGCCGTCTAAACCTTGAAATAAACGTCTTTGTTCTATAAGGGATAAAGCAATTCCTGTCATAGTATTATCATAAGTAGTACCATCGTTTATGGTTTCTGGATAAAATGTAAAAGCAGGGTTGTAGGTTACAGGCATAATAACCACTCTATTACTTCTCATAAAATTAAAATCCATGAGATCTGTACCAAGCCATCTCATAAAATCTCTAAATTGTTGAAAACCGTTAGGTGTTCCATAAGGATTGGTCATTGTATTTACGGGAACTTGAAAAATAATACGTTTGTTGATGGTGTTAGGATTGGTCCAAAGCCATTTAAGCAACGTTTGCCTTGAACCCCCATTATTATACCATAATTGAGGTTTTGCTTCAATAGCAACATTTGCTACTAAAGGGCTTTCACACCAGCCTCTACTTTCAGCACCATTATTTCGGGCATTATAGATGAGTTTAACATTGGGGCGGTTAGCATCCAACCAATTTCTCATGGTTTGAACTTCTTCTAAAGTATATTTGTAAACAACTCTAGTGCTTGGGTCGCTGCCTACAAAATTATCAAAAAACATAATCCCATTAACCGTATAGCCTGCTTGATCAACTTGTGCAAATCTATTTTCTAGAAAAGGTATTAAATCATCTCTGTCAGGGAAAGCATCACTTTTAAAAAATGTTCTAGGAACTGGAATAAAACCATTTTTTCCACCTAATTCATAAGTGTTGACTAGATTATTAAATTGACCAGTAGTCAGAGACTCTTCTCCTTCACTTGGTGTTCCTGCTGCTGGATTTACAGGTGTATTATTAATATTTAAGCCTTCAACTAATTGAGCTGTATTTGCCCAAGTTTCTTTTTTTAAAATAGAATTTCTTGGAGTACAAGTTGTTCCTAGCCAAACTTCATATTGGCTATGGCAATTTATACTTGCTAATATAAAAGCTAAAACTACAACTACTGATAATTTATTTTTCATGGCATTTTTTTATTGTAAAATATAATTTGTATTTGTTGGAGATATTTAATTATTTGAATGTCCAGCTGCTCTGTTTCCAGTTCCTTTTGCTAAACCAACATTTAAGTCTCCTAATTCTCTACGGGCATATTCAACGACTTTCATGAGTTCTTTTTCTTTTTCAGGATATGTTGCAATCACATTGTATTGTTCCCCAGGATCACGAGTCATGTCAAATAGTTGGGGTTCTGTAATAACTACATTTTTCCGTTTACCATTTTTTCTATCGTTTCCTATGTCGTTTTGATAGCTTTTGTATGTATGAGGTAATATGAGTTTCCAATTTCCTTTTCTAACGCCGTTTAGGTTGTTTTTTCCGTAGTAGTATAAAATGGTTTCTCGTGGATCAGATGTAAAATCGCCTTTAAAAAGTGAGCTAATATCGACACCATCAATTTTGTTTTTAGATAATTTTCCTTTTGACATTGCTGCTAGAGTAGGAAGTAAGTCAATAGCACAACCTAATTTATTACAAACCGTTCCTGCTGGGATTTTATTTGGATAACGAATGATGAACGGCACACGTTGTCCGCCTTCCCAACTACTTAGTTTACCTTCTTTTAAACCACCTGAAGATCCTGCATGATTTCCAAAACTAAGCCAAGGGCCATTATCAGAAGTAAAAATAACAATAGTGTTATCCTCTATATTATTCTTTTTTAAGGCTTTTGTAATTTCTCCGACAGACCAGTCAATTTCCATCATGACATCGCCATACATGCCTTGTTCACTTTTTCCTTTAAACTTGTCAGAGACTCCTAAAGGAATATGTCCCATGCTATGCGGCAAGTATAAAAAGAAAGGCTTATCTGCATTTTTATTTATAAATTCTACAGATTTTTCAGTGTACATAGTGGTCAAGTTATCTTGATCTTCAAAACTGGTAATGTAACTAATCGTTTTATTGCCTTCAATTAAAGGCAAGTCAGGAAGCTTACCACGTCCTTTATCTTTTGGAAGTCTTTCTCCTGTCTGGCTACTATAAGGCCATATATCGTTAGAGTATGGTAATCCTATAAATTCGTCAAAACCATGTTGTAATGGTAAAAATTCTTTCTGCCAACCTAAATGCCATTTACCAATGCAAGCTGTTGCATAACCTTGATCTTTAAACATTTCAGCTATAGTGTACTCATCTGAGTTTAATCCCGTGTTATGAAATGGAAATAACGCACCGTTAATGCCAACTCTATTTGGGTAGCATCCAGTCATGATTCCAGCTCTAGATGCACTGCATACGGGTTGTGCTGCGTAAAAATTAGTAAAGCGCATACCCTCACTTGCCATTTTATCAACATGAGGCGTTTGAAAACCAGTAGCTCCATAGACTCCCACATCGCCATAACCTTCATCATCTATAAAAACAATGATAACATTTGGTTTAGTTGGGTTTTTACTTTGTGATTGCATCGTTTTGCAGCTAAAAAAAAGCGATGCCATTAAAGTTAATAGGATGTATTTTTTCATATTATTTACTAAAATAAAAAGCGTTAAGATGAACCAGTTCTCCTTTATCTCCTTTAAAAACGAAATATAAATTATGCGTTTTCTTTTTGTTTTTTAATGGGGTAGACACGGTTTTATAACTGTACCAACTGCCTGTATTTGGTATGTTACAGGTCCCTAATAATTCTCCTGTGGGACTATCTAATCGAATTTCTATGGTTGCATTATCAACTTTTGAAGCCACCTCAAAATTAATAGTAGTATTAGCATCCATTTTTATGATGCTTGGAAAGTTTACATAGTCGTTATTTTGAATGTTTTTCAAAACAAAACCATCTTGTCCTTCTTTTTTCTGAATGCCTTCAGACTTTTTAAAAAACCATTCGGCTTCAATGCTTTTCCATAGCGCACTATAGCTTCCTACACCAGTTTCATAATATTTACCAGTTTCTATAAAATTGGGGTCGCTAATCATATCACCATTATCTTTATAGTGTAAATAAGTCATCATAACTTGCCGATATGCTCTATTGTCATAAGGTGCGCAAGTAAATTCCCAAGCATGGTAACTTTGCCCATTGTAATTTGCAAAACTAGCGTGTCCTTTGGGTTGTCCAGTACTTCTTTCATTAACGTAAGGGCCTTCTATGTTTTTGGACGTTCTATAAATTCCTGCACAGCTTAAATAATACGTGTCTCCATATTTATGAAAATATTGATGATCTCTAGCTCTCCCTTTTTCTCCAAAACCAAATTCGGTATCGGTTTTTAACGAAATTGGTTCTCCTTTTAGTGAGACCATATCATCGTTTAATTCAATAAGTTGGTAGTACAACATTTTATTAAGAATAAACCCATTTCTACCGTATATCAGATAGTGTCTCCCATCGTCATCTGTAAAAGTGGTTGGGTCATATTCATAATTTTTAGACATTTCCTTTGGTAAAAAGGCTTTGTTGTAAATATCTACGTAAGGACCATCTGGTTTATCTGCAACCAACATCCCTGTCTCTTCGCCAGCGTTAGAAAAGTAGAAATACACTTTATCATTTTTAAAAGCAAGATCTGCGGCCCAACATCTTGTGCTAGCTTCACCTAAATAAGTATCTTTTGGATCTATATGTGCTTCAACTTTCCAATCTCGTAAATCGGTAGATGAAATAATAGTCCAATAGGTCATTTTAAATCCTTTGTTTCCAATAGCATCGTCTTTGCCAATAGCCATATACATTTTTCCATCATGAACCTTCATGGCGGGATCTGCATAGCCTCTTATAATGGGGTTTTGAGAATATAAGCTGCCAGAGTTTATAAGTATAGTTAAAAAGAGTAATAAAGAGTTTGAAATAATTTTCATGTATTAGTAGCTTGGATAGTTTTTAATAGGAAATATTGGGGGTATTCCAAATTTTGATTTACTTCCTTTTTTATAATTAGGATTTTTTACAGGAACTAGAGCATCAATATCGTTAAGATAATTATCGAGCATTTTTGTCATGCTCTGAACTAGTTTTTCTTCATTTGCCGCAATGTTATTGCTTTCAGAAATATCTTCTTTTAAGTTGAATAATTTATATTCGGGAGTTCTGTTAGGTCCTTCACCATACACTTTTAGTAATTTATAATCTTCGTGCCATACTGCTGTTGTAGGATAGTTGCCGGTGGCGGGAACATAATGAGGGAAGTGAGAAAATACAGCTTTTCTGTTTAATGGTTTTTGTTTAGTTAGTAAGTCACTTAACGATATACCATCTAGTTTTTGCTCTGGGTTTTGCTTTGTATTTGTGATATCTAATAGGGTTGGATAAAAGTCGGTACTTTGAATGATTTCATCTGAAGTAGAATTTGGTTTAATTTTACCTATCCAAGATACAATACAAGGCACTCTAATGCCGCCTTCATAGATATTTCCTTTACCAAAGCTTAAAGGGTAGTTGTTGGTTGGAAAATCTCCATTAACCACGTCGTACATGTTTCCACCGTTATCAGAATAGAAAACGATAACCGTATCTTCCATAATATCAAGAGCTTCTAATTTATCTAAGATAGCACCTAAACTCTCATCTACTTTCTCCATCATGCCACCCATAATCGGGCTGTTTTGTTTTCCACGAGGGTCTTTTTTAGCTTCGTATTTAGCAATCAATGCTTTTGGTGCTTGATAAGGGGCGTGCACACCATATTGCCATACGTTTAAGAAAAAAGGTTGGTCTTTAGTTTGATTTTCAAGGAAGTTAATCGCTTCTTTTGTAACTCTATCTGTTATGTATTCGTGCTTTTCTCCGTTTGGTAAATTCGGTATTTTATAAGGCGAAAAATAACTTGGAGGTCCTGGATGTTGTTGGCCGCCAATATTTATGTCGAATCCATGATCTTCTGGCCAATAGCCTTTTTGACCTAAATGCCATTTACCAATATGAGCGGTTGTATATCCATTTTCTTTTAAGGCTTCGGCAATAGTAAATTGATTTGTAGTAAGAAAGGTTCTTGAATCTGGTGTTGCCATTTTTTGCCAAGGCGCTCCTTTTTTTGCACTTAAATCTTGATTTGGGTTTGGAGGTAAATGGCCTCCAGGCATAGTAATACGAACTCTTGCAGGGTCTTGACCTGTTAAAATACTAGATCTGGTTGGCGAGCATAGCGGGTTAGCTGCATAGGCGTGCGTAAATTTCATTCCCATTTTTGCTAACCGCTCCATGTTAGGGGTTTCGTAGTATTCACTTCCGTTTATACTGGTATCCATCCAACCCATATCATCAACTAAGAAGAAAATAATATTAGGTTGTTTTACTGTTTTTATCTCTTTTTTTGTGTGAGAACCACATGCAAGTACGCTTGCAAGAAGCGTTGCTAAACCAAAGGTTTTTAATGTTTTTATCATGAATTTATTGAATTACTTTTAACCCTTTTGGAGCCTCTATAGATGTTGTTATTTTACCGTTAGATTCTTTTTTATGACCGACTTTTAATACTCCAAATTTTGTTGGAAACGTACCGTTAACAAATTCTAACTCGCCAAGGTGTGGTTCTAGTTTTATAGTATTTCCGCCATCTAAAACATTTACGCCTAATACATGCTGTGTTAACCAAGATGTTGGTCCGCTTGCCCAACCATGGCATAAACTATGCCTTAATCCTACATAACAAAAGGCTCCAAAATCTTTATGAATATCACTTTTGTTTTCAGTGGGAACTTCGTCAATTCTTCCGCTAATTTTGCCTTCTGTAATATTAAAATCTTCCCAAAACGTTGTAGCACCTAAATCTAACATGCCACCCCAATAGTCTTTAATAACATTTATAGCCCCGTTGTAATCATCGGCTTTAGCCATAGCTTCTAAAATATAATAGCCATAAAATGTAGACATATTTTCTACGCCGTTTTTTGTTAAAATTTCTAAATTAATTTGTTTTGCTTTTGCAATATCTGCCAATACCATTAAGGAGGCTGCTTGTTTTGTTGTGTTGCCTTCAGGGATATGTTTCTTTAAATTTTTAGATATTTTTTTATATTTTTTCTGTAGATCGGGTCTGTTAAATTCTCCCATAATGTCCGACCCAGCTTCAAAAGTCATAATCATCATAGCTTGTAAGCCTGCATGAATAGCTTTAGGATCTGTACTTGTTGGCCAATCTAAAAAACGCATTCCGTTTAAAACCTCTTTATTATCGATATCTATAAAAGTGCTTAACTGATCTAACAATGCAATCATATAGGTTTCTTGTTCTTTTAAGTATGGTAAATCACCATGATAATCGTACCAGTTTTTATGAATTAATAACCACCACATTGAATACGAACTAATGGTATTCATCCATTGTGGTAACGGGTGTTGGTCTCTTGCCAAATCTAAACTTTTAGGGACAATACTATTTTTTCCAAAAACAGTATTAATCGTCATCACTTCGGGATGCATATCGCCAACCCAAACTAAACGATCTCTTTTTATACCGTCCCATAAATAACTTTGCATGTTTAAATGCACAGTATAAGCACCTGTTAGCCAAATATCATTTAAACGTTTATCGCTACTTTCAAAGGAGCCTAAATAGGAAATGTCTCTATATGTAAATGCTGCTGCAATTTCTTTTAATGGTGCGTTTTCATTAGCGTCAACTAAATCAATTCTAAGAAAACGAAACCCAGTTTCTCCAACTTCCACAGAGCCTAACCATGGGACTTCAATAATAAAATCTCTTAAAGAGTGTTCGTTTGTTGCTGTATTTTCACCACCAACATCAGACATGGTTTCTGAGACCGATTCACCAAAACGCAATCTTAATTTAAGTGGTGTTTTACTCGGTCTAATGCCCATTGATATTTTTACACCACCATGAATTTCTTTTCCGTAGTCTAAAATAATACCGGGTTTGTGAGTGTCTGTGCTTATTAATCTGAATTGATTTTTATCATTCACAGCTACTTGGCCGTTTCCTTTTTTTAATAAGGTTTCTTCGTTTTGGATATACGTATCTGTATTATCCGATTGCCAAATGATTTTTTGCGGGGTTAAATAGGTTTTAACCATTTTTGAATGACTCGCTCTAGCTTCATCACTTTCGTTGAAAATAGGAGGGAGTTGCCCGAAAAATAAGGTTTGGCTTAAAAGGAAAACCAATAATATAGCGTGTGTTTTTTTCATTTTTTGACTTTATTGAAAAAGATTAATAATTTTTATGTGTTACACTGGCTTGTAAAAGTACCTCAGAATACAATAAATAGTATCCTGTTGAAACCTGTTGCCTTTATATATTAAATGAAAGGCGGTTACTTGTTTTTGGTTTAAAATCATTGATATAAAAAAGGAGTATAGCAGATATAGCAGGATACATTAGGGGATTATATTTAATATTTTTGAGGACTAATTTAATATGTGATTTTATGTTTTTTGCTAGAATTCGATTTACTCTTCTAATCATTAGTGTTTCTATGTGGTTTCAAAGTTGTAAAAGTCAAAACGATGTAAAAGAACGAATTGAGGATACACAGCCATTAAACGTTGTACTTATTTTATTAGATGATCAAGGTTATGATACAGCCATAGATGGAACAAAAGGTATTAAAACACCTAATTTTGATAAGTTTACAAGAAAAGGTATGCGTTTCACTAATTCTTATGCTAGCGTACCATCATGTTCGCCAAGTAGAAGTTCTATTAATACCGGTATGTTTCCGCATGCAAATGGGCATTGGAGAAATACCATAACACCAAAATTAAGTGATCCAGATAGTTTCTTTGGAAAAGAATCTCCAACGGTTGATGCAGTAGGTATTCATGAATACATTAAAACTTTACCAGAAGTTTTGAAGGAATATGGGTTTTTCACAGCTATAACTCAAAAATTTCACATGAGTCCACCTTGGAAATTTCCATATTCAGATAGGAATCCTGTTCATAATAATCCGGAGGAGTATAAAAGGGTGATTTCAGAATTTATAGATAATGCAGGAAGTCAGCCGTTTTTTTTTCAAGCAAATATTTCGCCGCCACATAGAAATTTTGACACTCATATGAATGAGTTTCCTGAATATATGGTAGACCCAAGTATCATTACTGTTCCAGAATATTTACCAGATACGCCGTTAATGCGCGAGGATTTGAGTAAATATTTTGGGTGTATACAGTTAGCCGATGCTTGTGCGGGAAGTATTATAGAAGCTTTAAAACTTAAAGGGAAATTTGAAAATACCCTAATTATTTTTACTTCCGATCAAGGTCAACCTTATCATAGAGCGAAAGCCTCAGCTTATGCCGAAGGATTACATGTGCCTTTCGCTGTTGTTGGTCCAAATATTAGAAAGAATAAAATCTCTGAGGCGTTAGTTTCTCATGTAGATATTATGCCTACTATATTAGACTTTTTAAATATTCCTGTACCCCAGACTGTTCAAGGTAAATCTTTAATTCCTATTTTATCTGGTAGAGCAAAAAAAATACAGAGCAGAAAATATATTTTTGGCGAGCATAATTCTCATGGACCAAACCCAAAGGAGCACTACCCAAGTCGTATGGTTTTTGATGGTGAATTTTATTTTATTAAAAACTTAATGCCAAATAAAGATTATTTACTTCCTGCCGATTTAAGTGATGTTAAAGGTTGGAATAATAGAAGTTATGAGGCTACTATACAGGCTAAGTTTAGCCATCCAAAACAGTATAAAATTTTAAGGTTACTAGAATCTGGACGGCCGGAAGAGGAACTTTATAACATTAAAACAGATCCATATCAGCTTGTTAATTTGGCTAACGATGCTAGTTATAATACAAAAAAAATGGAGTTAAAAAACGCATTGAAGACATGGCGAAAGGAAACACAGGATGAAGTTGAAAATCCAGCAAAAATAAAGACACGACAAAACATACGTTAACGTTTTATAAAAGTAAATAGGTTTTATAGTTTAAAAGATAAGTGTATAAGTGGTGGTCTTTTCTTGCGTAATAGAGATAAATAAAGTCTTGTTTCAATAAATTACTAGTGTTGTATCTTCCAAAGGTAGTGACAGAAGAAAGATGAAAGCATTTTTTTTGTTCTTTTTGTTTCCTGTTTGTTATTGTTTTAAGGGCGTATCTTGTATTAAAAGTTGTTATTGCAGATTCGGCAGGATGCAATTATGTTAAGATTATATTAATATTGTTGGAGTTAGAATAAACCATTAATCATCAAGATTAAAAAAAATTAAAAACTAAATTATGAAATTAATTAATTACGAGAATGTCTTGAAGAAGATTCTATTCTTTTTCTTTATTATGCTTTCTTTAGGAAGTTATGCTCAAGAAATTGTTAAAGGTGTTATTAAATCTTCAAACGATTTACCTTTACCAGGTGTTGCTGTTGTGCAATTAGGAACATCCAATGGGACGGTTACAGATTTTGATGGTAATTATGAAATCACTTTAAAGCCAGGCTCTAAAACATTAGTCTATAGATATATTGGGTTTGTATCTGTTGAACGTCCAATAAATAGTTCGGGTACTGTAAATATTACTTTAAAGGAAGATATTCAATCATTAAACGAAGTGGTTGTTATTGGTTATGGCGCGGTAAAAAGGGAAGATGTAACAGGTGCTATAAGCTCTGTTAAAAGTAAAGATTTAGAAGATCAATTTTATACTAGTATAACTGAGACCCTTCAAGGTCAGGCTTCAGGTGTATTGGTTTCTCAAGATTCAGGTGAACCAGGCGGAGGGATTTCTGTAAATATTAGGGGGATAAATAGTATAAGTGGAAGTAGTCAGCCGTTATATGTAATAAATGGTATTCCATTAGGTTTAGATACTCAGGCAGAAGGCGATAACTTTTTTACAAGTACTAACCCGTTGGCAGATTTAAACCCAGATGATATTGAAAGTATAGAAGTTTTAAAAGATGCATCGGCCACCGCCATTTATGGTGCTAGAGCAGGAAATGGTGTTGTTTTAATTAAAACCAAGGAAGCAAAGGTAGGAAAAACAAGAATTGAGATGTCTTTTAAAAGCTCTATTTCCAGTATTGGATTACCTTACGAGTTAGCCACAGCAAGCCAGTTTGCTCAATTTGCAAATGATAGAACGGTAATACAAACTCCACAATTAACGTATCAACAATTGGTAGATGATGATAGAATTCAATTTGATGGATCAGAACCAAATAGACCGCTACCTGAAAATGCTGGTGTAGGTACCAATTTTATGGATGCTATTTTTAGACAAGGTTTTAATAATACTGTGAATTTTAGTATTTCCGGTGGTACAAAAGCATTTTCTCAGCTATTATCTGTGAATTATAATCAAAATGAAGGTAATATTATAAATTCTGTATTTCGCAGAATGAATTTGAGATATAATTCCAAAATGAAAGTGGGTGATAATTTCACACTTAATACAAATCTTCAATTAAATAACACCAAAAATCAAAGGGTGCAAACTAGTGCAAGAAGTGGTTTGGCAGGTGTTGTTTTTTCGGCCATGAGGATTAACCCATATGTTCGTTTATTTGATGAAGCTGGCGACTTGAATGAGTTTGACCAAGAAGGCGAAATTGTACAAAATCCTTTAATTGAAGCAACGCAAGCAGATAATGTTGTGCGAGGTAAATCGATGATATTCTCTACAAGCGGGGTGTATAACTTAGCCAAAGGTTTAAACTGGACCAATAGAATTGGTTTTAATTATAACAATAATACAAATCAAAGTTTTCAAAACAAAAAAACACGATCTGGACGAAACGCTAATGGACGCTTATTTCTTTCTGATGCTGAAACTAATAGGTTTACAGCCGAATCATTTGTAAATTATAATAATCAAAACTTCAATAGTCATAACATAAATGTTACGGCAGGTGCTAGTTATACCGATGTTACAAGTTTTAGAAAAAGCACATTGTATAACGATTTTACATTCGATGATTTAGGCGTAGATGCTATCCAGTTGGCAGGAACTATTTCGGATCCTAAATCTTTTAAATCAAATAATTATATCCAATCCTTATTATTCAGGTTTGTTTATTCCTACAAAAAGAAATATACCTTTACAGCAACAGGTAGAAATGATGGGGATTCTAAATTTAGTCAAGGAGAGCCATGGGGATTCTTTCCTTCGGCCGCGCTTTCTTGGGATATAAATAAAGAAGGATTTATGAAAAAAATAAGATCCATTTCTCAATTTAAGTTAAGAGTCTCTTATGGTGAAGTTGGTAGTTCTATTGGTGTAGGGCCGTATTCAACATTAGATACTTATGCAATAGGTAGAATAGGGTTAACAGACAATACCTTAAATACTGCTACTTTTTCGGAACGTATTGCAAATAAAAACCTGACTTGGGAAACGAGTAGAACATTAAATTTAGGTGTAAATTTAAATTTCTTTAAAAACAGGTTAAGAACATCGGTGGATGTTTATGAAAGAATAACTGATAATCTATTAAACAACCTACAAATACCATTACAGAATGGTTTTGGATCAATACCAATTAATGATGGTGAATTAGAAAATAGGGGTATTGAAATAGATTTGGGGTATGATATTTTTAATAATGAAAAGTTTTCATGGACAACCAAACTAAATTGGACGAAAAATGTGACTAAGTTGATTGAATATGGTACAAATGAGTTTATTCAAGGGCCTAATTTAGCGACCAATTTCTTTGGAATAGATGGAACAAGAACAGCTCCGGGACAAGAATTAGGTTTGTTTTATGGTTACAAAGTTACAGGGTTAATTCAAGTGGACGATTTAGTAGATTACGCTAATGGTAACTTCAATATTAGAACTGAGCCAGGGATAGATTCTGATGGTAATCCAGTCGATGTTCAAATTTTTGCAACCACAGCTCGAAATAACAATGGTAATGGTAACCCACAAGCAAATACACCAGGGTTATGGAAGTTTGACGATCTTAATGGAGATGGCGTAATAAGTATAGAAGATAGGCAAGTTATAGGTAATCCTAATCCAGATTTTTTCTTCGGATGGAACAATCAATTTAAGATTGGAGATTTTAACATTTCCATGTTCGTACAAGGCTCTTTCGGTAATGATATTCTTAATCTGAATAGAGGTTTTATTGGCTCTGGTTGGGTAGGTGCTAATAGTTCTCAAGATTATCTTAAAAACCGTTGGACCCTAGATGATCAGCATAATGATATCAGATACCCAAGTAATGGAAGTCCTGAAGTTGTTAATATTCCAAATTCTGTTTATGTAGAAGATGGTTCTTATGTTAGACTTAAAAACTTAAGTGTGAGGTACAATTTAAGAAAGGTTCCCTTTTTTAAAAATGCGTCTATAATTGCAACAGGAACTAACATGGTTACTATTACAAACTATACCGGGCCAGATCCAGAAGTTAGTACAAATGGAAATGGCGCCTTAAATAGAGGTATTGATTATTCGGCTTACCCAAGACCAAAGGTGTATACATTAGGAGTAAACTTAACATTTTAATAGTCTAAAATAAAAAAATATATTATGAAACTTAAACATATAATAGTTTTCTGTTTAATGATTGTAGGCCTTGTATCGTGTGATACTGCCTTAGAAGAGGAAATATTTTCAACCTACAGTAGTGATACGTTTTATCAAAATGAAGATCAGTTACAAGCTCAAAATCTTGGGATTTACGAAGCGTTTAAGCATGTTGTTTGGGAACAGGATATGTATATGCTAGGAACTATGGCAGGAAGTAAATATGCTACTTCTAGGAGTCTTGGTTTTGCTATTCATTCAGCTTATTTAACTCCAGAACAACAACCTTTTAGGTACGACCGTATATGGCGTACTGGTTTTATTGCGATTGGACGGGCTAATACCATTATTAAAAATATGCCTTTATCTCCTTTTTTTACAGAACAACCAGAAATAGCTAATCGCTATTTAGCAGAAGCAAGATGGATGCGTGCATATACTTATTTTCAGTTAACACAAGTTTTTGGCGATTTACCTATCTATACAGAACCAGTAACATCGGCAAATCCAGATATTTTATTTAAAGGAAGAAGCTCTGTAGGAGATGTTTATAATTTAATAATTGAAGATTTAATATTTGCAAATGAGAACTTACCAGTAACTTGGACTAAAACAGGTTCAGGCCGAGTAACAAAAGCAGGAGGAGCTTTCTTATTGGGTAAAGTGTATTTAACTTCTGCAGGATTACCTTTGGAAAGAACAGAGAATTATCAAAAAGCTATAGAGGTTTTAAAGCCGTTGGCAGATAATCCTCAAGATTACGATGTGGCATTAGAAGATAATTGGGGAAGAATATTCGATATTTCTAATGAAGGAAATAAAGAAATTATTTTTGCATTTGGAAATATTTACGAAAATGGACTTGGAGGCGTATTACCTGTTTGGGCAAATCCTAACTTAAGCACTGTTGGAGGAATACAGTCAGCAAATGGTAGTAATTATTTATTAGCATGGCATCCTGCTATTTTAGATCTTTACGAGGCTGATGATGTGAGATTGGTTCAAGGATATCAAAATACATATATCAATAAGCGTACAGGTAATGAAGTACCATATAAAGCAACCCCGCTTGTATCGCGTGGAACGACTTATCAGGGTAGAAGTGGTATATGTTCTACTAAATACATGGATGGTGGAGCTACAAATAATGTAGCGCACACAAAAGATCATATTGTTTATAGGTATGTTGATGCCTTTTTAATGTTGGCAGAAGCTTATAATGAAAATGGAGAGGCAGCAAAAGCATTGCCATATTTAAAAATTGCTAGAGATAGAGTAAATGCTAGTGAAATTACAGAAACAGATCCGGTTGCTCTAAGAACCATTATTAGAGAAGAGAGAACAAGAGAACTTTATGCTGAAATGGGAGAACTTTTCGATTTAAGACGTTGGGGGACTGTAGAACAAGAGTTTGAAGATCACTTATTAAGAAAATGGAGATACCCAAATAATAGTTGGGATGATAAATTTATTTTATCTCCATTACCTAATGCTGAGATAAGTAAAAATCCAAATTTATTGCCTAATAATCCAGGATGGTAGTATAACATTTTAGAAGAGTAAAAGCCGCAAATTTTATGTTTGTGGCTTTTATTACTAAACAATAATTAGTTTTTTACTGTCATAACAGTATAGAATATGAGATGTATATATATATTATTTAGCTTAGCTGTACTGTTGTCTTGTAAGTCTAGAGTTTTAGAATCTAGTGAAATAACTTCGCGAAAATCACCAAACCTTGTTATAGTACTTTCAGATCAACACTCTGCCGATATGGTTGGAGCATATGGCAATACACAAATAATAACACCAAATTTAGATAAGCTTGCCAGCGAAGGCATGTTACTTGAAAATGCATTTTCGAGTCAACCCGTTTGTACACCTTTTAGAGGGATGTTAATGAGTGGCATGCATCCATTAAAAAATGGAGCCTTTGTTAACGATGCGCCTTTATTGCCTAATAAAACAAATTTGTTGGCAGAAATATTAAAAGAAAAAGGCTATCAAACCGCGTATTTTGGAAAATGGCATTTATTGGGGGGCGATAGAGATAGACCTATTCCTGAAGCGTTAACTTATGGTTTCGATACTATTTTAACCAACAACTGTCATGTAGATTTTAGGGCAGGGAAAGCCTTTTTTTGGAATAAAAACGGGGAAAAGGAATTTTTTAGCGAGTGGGAACCCTATGGGCAAACACGTCAAGCTATTAATTATTTAAAGCAAATAGATAAAACCAAACCATTCGCCATAATTTTGTCTTTACATCCACCACACGATTGGGGCAAGTTTAAAGGAGAGGATGGTAAAATGCATTATCGATACGACACAGAGGATGAGTTGATGAATTTGTATAATCGAGATTCTATAATTTTACGTCCTGGTTTAGAAGATACTCCAGATAGAAGACGCATGTATCACGGCCATATGGCACAAGTTACAGGAGTAGATATTGCTTTAGGTAGATTGATGGATCAATTAAAGAGTATGGATGTGGAAGATAATACCTTGGTAGCATTCTCTGCAGATCATGGAGATATGTTAGAATCTCATAACGCCGTTTTGCCAAAGCAATACCCACACGATTATTCTAACAAAATTCCGTTTATCATTAAATATCCTAAGAAAATAAAAAGCGGCTTAAAAACAAAAACGCTTTTTGGGACTTTAGATATTTTACCTACCCTTTTAGGGTATTTGGATATTGATACGAAACAAGAGTTTGATGGTCGTGATTTGTCGGCGGCATTAATAAAGAACCAATCTAATAAAGATAATTATGTACCACTTTGGGTATATCGTCTTGGCCATGCAAATAACATTAATTGGCGAGGTGTTGTTACAGAAGAATTTACATTTTCTATGGATAAAGATAATAACCCTATTACCAATACTTTGTTTGATAGAATAAAAGATCCATCCCAATTAAATAACTTATATGAAGATCCAGAATACAAAGTTATTAAGAGTCGTCTCAAAGAGTTGACTTACCAATGGATGGATAAATACCATGATGACTTTTATGGGGCTGATGAGTTTAAATCCGTTCAGCCAAAAGAAACATGGCAGTATAATTATACCAAAAATCCTGTTGAGCTTTTTGAAGCTAAAAACAAATAATAATTCGATAAAAATATTAAGATGAAAAAACTGTTTTTTTTAATTTTAACTTGTGCCTTAATCACTAGAATAGAGGCTCAAAATAAACCCAACGTAGTTTTTATTTTAGCTGATGATTTAGGCTGGAGCGATGTTACACTTTACGGTAAAACTAAACTATACGAAACTCCAAATTTAGAACGTTTGGCCGCTAGAGGTATTACTTATACAAGAGCTTACGCAGCAAGTCCATTATGTTCTCCAACACGATCAAGTATTTTAACGGGACAAACACCGGCTAGAACGGGTATTACAGCGCCTACTGCACATTTAGGAGAGGTGAAATTAAAAGCAACACTACAAAAAAATCCAGCTCCTGGGAATAAAGCGGTCATGTTAGAATCTGTTTCACGACTAGATAATCAATTACCAACTTTAGGTAAACAATTTAAAAATGCGGGGTACCAAACAGCACATTTTGGAAAGTGGCATTTAGGAAAAACACCTTATTCTCCTTTAGAACATGGTTTTGATGTTGATATTCCACATTGGCCAGGGCCAGGGCCTGCAGGTAGTTTTGTTGCTCCATGGAAATATCCAAGTTTTAAAGAAAAATATACTAAAGAACACATAGAAGATAGAATGGCAGACGAAGCCGTTTCTTGGTTAAGATCTATAGATAAGTCTGTGCCATTTTTTATGAATTATTGGCAATTTTCTGTGCATGCGCCTTTTGATGCCAAGGAAACTCTAAAAAAATATTATAGAACAAAAGTAGATTTAACGGATGCGCAACATTCTGCAACTTATGCAGCAATGATTCATTCTATGGATGATGCCATTGGACGATTGCTAGATGAATTGGATAGATTAAATTTAAGCGAAAACACCATTATTGTTTTCACGAGTGATAACGGAGGGAATATGTACAATGGGGTAACAGATGTTTTACCAAACGGAGAAGAATATGTAGCTCCACCAACAAGCAATAGACCTTTACGTGGCGGAAAAGCAACGATGTTTGAAGGCGGCGTAAGAGTGCCAACAGTTATTTCATATCCTGGAATTACTGCACCTGGAACAACGAGTGATGCATTAATTCAGTCTACAGATTTCTATCCAACGTTGTTGCATTTAGCAGGTTTAGAAATGCCTAAAAATTACACTGTTGATGGTATTGATATTACCGAAACTTTAAAAGGTAAAGATGTAAAAAGAGAAGGGGTCTTTACATATTTTCCGCATCAACCAGGAGTTCCTGATTGGTTGCCAACAGCAATGTCTGTGCACTCTGGAGATTGGAAATTAATTAGGTTATTTCATCAAGGAAATGATTTTAAGCACGATTATTTATTATATAATTTAAAATGGGATGTGAGCGAGCATAATAATTTAGCCAAAGTATATCCGGAAAAAGTTACGGAATTAGATAAATTAATTGAGAAACATATTCAAGATACAAAAGCTATTATACCCATTCAAAATCCAAAATTCGATATAACCAAGTACAGACCAGAAAATGTTGGAAAACAACTAAAAGGATTAAAAGGAGAGAAACTAGAAATTAATTAAAGAAAAACACCCATTTCTAGGGTGTTCTATTAGTGTTTAGAAACTATAAAAAAAATATTATTTATGAAATCTTATATAAAACTAGCATTCGCCTTTGCTTTTTGCGTTTTAAATGCGCAATGTCAAAGTACAAACGACACCGCGAAAAAAAGTGGTGTTAATAAAGAAAAATCCAAACCAAATTTCATTGTCATTTATACAGACGATCATGGATATTCAGATCTTTCAATTCAAGGTATCAAAAATGATGTTAAAACTCCAAACATAGATAATTTAGCTCGTAATGGGGTGCGTATGGAAAGTGGATATTCTACAGCGCCGCAATGTGTGCCATCTAGAGGCGGTATTTTAACAGGACGTTTCCAATCTAGATTTGGATTAGAACTTAATGGTGATTCTTTGGAAGGATTTGATGCAGAAACCACTATTGCGGACAGGCTTAAAAGTGCTGGTTATGCTACTGGTATGGCTGGAAAATGGCATTTGGGCCCTGGAAATCAAATAACCAAACATGGTTTCGACCATGTGTTTTACAAAAACAGTGCGCAACCAGGAGTGGCTAATTTTAATTTTGAAGGTAAGTCTATTCCTTTAGCTGCTGGAACTACTAAAATGTATCATTTAGATGCGTGTAGTAAAGCGGCAACAACTTTTATAGAAATGCATAAGGATAAACCGTTCTTTTTCTATTTAGCATATAGAGCACCACACGTGCCATTGGATGCGACACAAAAATATTTGGATCGCTTCCCTGGTAAAATGCCAGAACGTCGTCGTCAAGCTTTAGCCATGCTTTCAGCTGTAGATGATGGTGTTGGAGAAATTATGAAAACTTTAGATGAAAATAATTTAACAGACAATACGGTTATTTTCATTATTGGAGATAACGGCGCACCTTTAAAGATTACAAAAGAAGATAAACCTGGGGGTGGTCCTGGATGGGATGGTTCTTTAAACGATCCATTGAATGGTGAAAAAGGCACCTTAATTGAAGGAGGTATCAGGACCCCTTTCGTGGTGTATTGGAAAGATAAATTGGTAAAAGGAACATATAAGCACCCAGTGTCCTCCATGGATTTTGCTGCAACGGCAGTAGAATTGGCAGGATTATCAACAGATGATAAGTTAGATGGTGTTAATTTAATTCCCTTTTTAAACGGAGAAAAATTGGGAGCTCCTCATGATAAATTGTGTTGGAGATGGGGAGGACAATCGGCCATTAGAAAAGGTGAATGGAAATTCTTGAAAGGTGATGATAGAGAATATCTTTTTAATTTGGATGAGGATATTGAAGAAAAGAATGATTTGCTTGCTAAGCATCCGGAAATAGTTAAGGAGTTAAAAAAAGAATTATTGGCATGGAGTAATGGATTGACTCCAACCGGGTTTTCAAAAGGAGAAATGTCTAAAAATGCTAACGCCTATTTTGATTATTATCTAGATGGAAAGCTCAATAAAAAAATTAAAGTAGGTAAAAAATAAAACATTTACAGGCTGAGGTTTAAGTAGTTAGTCCGCCTAAAATGTAATCTGAGGACTAGATTAAGCTTATGTCTAAAATAAAATTAGAAATGAAAAAAAATATAATAATGCTTTTGGTTGCAATGCTTTTTGTAGGTGCAAATTATGCTTATTCCCAACAGAAAAATGAGGTTTTACTGGAAGGTGTTGTTATAGATGAATATAAGATGGTAGTGCCATATGCTGCCATAGGTATACCTTCCAAATATATGGGTACTGCAAGTAATGACGAAGGTGGTTTTCAACTATCACTGGCTAAAAGCAACCTGCAAGATTCTTTAGAAATTTCAAGTATTGGCTATAAAACATATAAAATAAAAGTTCAAGATTATTTAGATAAAAAAGTGAAAAGTATAGTCCTAAAAGAGGATATTGTATCACTTTCTGAGGTTAAACTTTTAAATCCTAGTGCGTATGTTAAAAATGCTGTAAAAAAGGTTAAATATAATACGTTAAGTTCTAAACATCAGTTAAATATGATATACAGGCGCTCTTCTGTAGAAGATGGAAAAACCCGTTTTATGGTAGAGCATTATCTTAAAATATTAGATTATGGGCCTACGGTACCAAGTTTTGATGAAATGGAAATTGCAGAGCAAAGAAAATCTGCCGATTATCGATTCGTTAATAAAAAGCAACCTGTGCATACCGTAATTGTAATGGCTCAAATAGACCCAATAAGACAAGGTTTTTCATTAAAAGATTATGATTGGAGTAAAACAGGTGATACCTCTTATGATGGTGAAGATATTGTTATTATTTTAGGTAAAGAAAAGGACAATCCAAAGAAATTTATAAGGCTCTATATAGGTATTGATACTTACGGTATTTACAAAATGGAACTATCTAGATTAAATTCTCTTTTTCTTTATAAGAAAGATATTAATGGAAAATTAGTTTTGAGTTATCATAACAGAGACCCGTCTTTTCAGGGAACCATTAGTGAACAAAAAAGGAAACTTTTGAAGTTGAAAACTACAAAAGTAAAATGTGCTTACAGACATGAAGCCATAGTTTTAAGTGTGATTTCGGATAGAAATAAATTTGATATTGAAAATATAAATAGTAAGCGTAGCGATATGGGAGACTTTGATATAAAATACAATCCTACCTTTTGGGATACTATTAATTTGCCTCCCGAAACCGCATTTTACAAAAAAAGTGTAAACGATTTAGAATCTATTTATGGTGTGCCAATAGAAACACAATTTAATGCTGTAAATAAATAAATAAATATAATATTTAAGCAATAATGCTAAGTTGATTATGGAGAATAAGCATATAACTTTGGGTGAGTTTATCATTGAAAATCAAAAACATTTTAAATACTCCTCTGGTGAACTTTCAAGATTATTAAATTCAATTAGATTGGCCGCCAAAGTGGTAAATCATGAAGTTGGAAAAGCTGGTTTGGTAGATATTATTGGGACGGTAGGAGAAACTAACATTCAAGGTGAAGATCAACAAAAATTAGATCTTTTTGCTAACAATGTTTTTAAAACAGCCTTAATTAACAGGGAAATAGTATGTGGTATTACTAGTGAAGAAGAGGAGGATTTTATTACAATTCAAGGTAAAACAAATTCACATAGAAATAAATATGTGGTATTAATTGATCCATTAGATGGGTCGTCTAATATTGATGTTAATGTAAGTGTAGGAACCATTTTTTCAATTTACAGAAGATCAACTCCTATGGGAATGCCGGTAAAAAAAGAAGATTTTTTACAAAAAGGAAATGAGCAAGTAGCAGCAGGGTATATAATTTATGGTACATCTACTATGTTGGTTTACACCACAGGACATGGAGTTAATGGCTTTACATTAAATCCTGCCATAGGGTCGTTTTATTTATCGCATGCCAATATGCGTTTTCCCGAAAATGGAAATACGTTTTCTATTAACAATGGTAATTACACCCATTTCCCTCAAGGAGTAAAAGATTATTTAAAATTTTGCCAAGCAGAAGAAGGAAACCGGCCCTATACTTATCGCTATGTAGGTTCGATGGTTTCAGATTTTCACAGAAATTTAATTAATGGCGGTATTTATATGTACCCTACAAGTTCTAAAAATCCAGAAGGAAAGTTGCGTTTATTATATGAGTGTAATCCTATGGCGTTTTTGACAGAACAAGCTGGTGGAAAAGCTAGTGATGGTTACATAAGAATTATGGATATAAAGCCGAGTACTCTACATCAAAGGTGTCCAATTTTTTGCGGCAGTAGACTTATGGTTGAGAAGGCAGAAACGTGTATGAAGAAATATTTGCTAGAGGAAACACCAACAGCTTAAACTTCAAAATTTGTGTATTTGTTTAAATTAGCATTTTTTATAATGCCTTCATTTTTATTGACTTGTAAATTATTTAATTTGTTGTTATTCAGATTATTGTGTGTTTGTTTTTTTCGTTATTGAAGACATATCACCTCTTATAAAAGCTATATTTCCCCGATTTTTTTTTCGTTCTTAGGTAATTTTGAATACCGATTTTTTTATTAGAAATTAATAAATTAAATGAGTTTATAAAATTACATGTAAAGATTTAGGAACGGTTTTTTTTTCAACTTTAAAAAAATAAATTTTATGGAAATATCAAATTTTGTTCAAATTGATGAGGATTCAAGAGAATCAAAATATCAACAAATTGTAAAATCAATAATTCATAATATTGCCATTGGAAATTTAGAAATGGATGAAAAAATTCCATCAATTAATAGTTTCAGTGAAGAGCTTTATGTCTCTAGAGACACCGTTGAAAAGGCGTATAATATTTTAAAGGAGCGTAATGTTATTTCATCAATTAGAGGTAAAGGATTTTATATAGCAAGAACCAAACTTATTTCTAAAATTAATATTTTGTTTCTTGTTAATAAATTGAGCTCTTATAAAATGAGAATTTATAACTCTTTCGTAAATGGTATGGGGGCTAATGCTCAAACCGATTTACATATTTATCATTGTGATGAAACGCTATTCTTAAATTTGTTAACCAAACATAAATCGTCTTATGATTATTATGTAATTATGCCTCATTTTAAAACAGAAAAGCTTCAGCATGTTAGTATGACTGAAACGGTATCTTTAGCTTTGAAAAAAATACCAGAGAATAAGCTTATTTTATTGGATAATGCATTGGAGAGTGACGAAAATCAGATTATTACGGTTTATCAAGATTTTGAGAATGATGTTTATACAGCTTTAAAGCTTGGGATTCAAAAATTATCCAAGTACAAGAGAGTAGTGCTTGTATATCCCAGAGAATCTGTTTATCCTTATCCAAGAAGAATTTGGCGTGGCATTGGAAAATTTTGTGGAGAATATCAATTTGATTTTGAAGTGTTGGATGAGATTTATGATGATATCATAATGAAAAAGGATGATTTATTTATAATCATTGAGGAGTCTGATTTAGTAAATTTTATAACACAGGCTAGAGAACAAGAATATGTGCTAGGAGAAGATGTTGGCGTTATTTCTTACAATGACACTCCTTTAAAGTCTCTTTTTGGAATTTCAGTTGTATCTACAGATTTTGATATTATGGGAGAAACAGCAGCTAAAATGATTTTAAACAAGGAGAGAGGGAGGTTTAAAGTACCTTTTAATTTTATTGATAGAGATTCAATTTAAATAATAAACACTAAGTGAATATATTTATGGCAATCAGTTTCGATCTTCATTATTTTATTGGCTTTGTTTTAATTTATATTTTTTTCTATAATATTGAATTAAAATTTTATTGAAATAAGCATGGTCTTGTTTTATAAATTTGGTTAAATGGCATACATAGAGTTACTTATATCAATATTACACATTAAGTTATTGTAATACAAAAGGCTCATAGGATTTTAAAACCTATGAGCCTTATTGTTTATCTAATATTTTTAGCTTTAAGCAAAAGCAAAAGCAAAAGCAAAAGCAAAAGCAAAAGCAAAAGCAAAAATGAATGTTATTGCTTTACAAAGCGAATAGTTTCTGTCGTATTGTTTTCAAACTTAGCTTTAAAAAGGTAAACACCTTTTGATAAGTTAGAAACATCAAATTCTTTTTGATTAGTAAATGTTTTGATTTCTTTACCTAACATACTATATATTTTTGCAGAAACTACGGCTTTAGATACACTAATACTCTTTGTTGCTGGGTTAGGATATAACTTAAAGTTAGATGCAGATACTATGCGATCAGTTGATAAAGTAGTACCTGATAGAATAGTGAAATAAGATTCCCATTCAAAATTAGTAGCGTCTGTATAATTAGTTACCCCAGTAGCAGTTGGCACAAATAATTGACCCCCAGAAATTGGAGCAGTAATACCACCAAAAGCAGTTGCATTTACGGTATTTGGAGCCGCATCTGCACCTAAGTATAAAGTTTTTAAAGCAGTACAATTAAGAAATGCATTAGGACTAAACGTTGTAATTGCAGTACCTGAGAAATCAACAGTTTCTAAACTTGTACAACCACTAAATGCACCTGTATATACTCTACTTGTTAGGGTATTGTTTTTAAGTGTAAAAGATGTTAAACTAGTACAATCTCTAAATAAATTCCTACCTGATTTACTAGCTGGAGTTCCTATACCACGTCCAAAATTAATGTTTGTTCCTGTTAAATCAATACTGGTAAGGCTAGTACAGCCCCAAAAAATAGCATCTTCAAATCTTAATAAAGAAACATCAACAGTAGAAGGAGCAAAAGTCACTGTAGTTAAATTAAGCAGTTCTCTAAACGCATTAACCCCTACAAGCTTTATACTTCCAGGTAACGAAATAGAAGTGATAATTTGGTCGTTGATCCCAGTATTATTATAAAAGGCACCACCTGCAATAACGGCAACGTTGTATTCTGTATTAGTAGCTGGGTCAGTTACTTTTTCTGGAATAACTAATGAGGCCGATTCCATTCCAGCAACAAAACCCTTGCAACTTACTTCGGTACCGTTCGTTTGAATAGAAAAGTTTAAATTTCCAGCAACAAAGTCTTGTGCAAAAGATTGTGTTACGCACATTACTAGTGCGGCAATAAATAGTAATTGTTTTTTCATAATAAATAGTTTTAGATTAATTGATAATTATTTTTTTTTCTTACTTGCTTTGATAATTTCTTTAGCTCGTTCATTACCAAAAGCTTTAACTAAAGCTCTATTGTATATTTTGGTTGCTTCTTGTCTTTTAGCTTTAAATTCTGGAGTCTCTTTATATTTTTGGTTAACTTGCTTTAAGTTAGATATGTGAACAAACTTAAATTCTTTGATTTTTTCGCTCTTCTCTGTTGTTAATGTGATTTCTTTTTCTAAGTTTTGAACAAACCTAGCAGCACCTTTTCTTGATTGCTCATCATTTGGAGATTGTGCATTGACCATAATTGACATGCCAAATAAGAAATAAAGAGATAATAATACTTTTAAATATTTTTTCATAATAAAGAGTTTTGAATTAATATACTGTGTGTTATTAAGCAATAATACATTCAAAACCCCAAAATACCATCCTGTTGTTTCTGTGGTAATAAAGATTATTTTGTTAGTATGTGGCTTAATTATAGTTGGTTGCGTAGGTTTTGTCGTGCTTGTTAGATACATTAGTTTGGATAATTTTCTCTTTACAGGATACTTTGGTATTAATTTATACCTAAATTTAGCACAGTTGTTTAATTTTAAAATATCAATAAAAAATTGAAGAAATTTACTTTTCTCATTCCTTTCTTATTTCTGTATTCATCCATGTTTTCGCAATGGCGGTTAAACCAGATAGCCGGCGAAGAAGGCTTATCTCATAACTCTGTAACAAGTATTATACAGGATAAAGGAGGGTATTTGTGGTTTGGCACTTTAAATGGAGTGAATAAATATGATGGTTACTCCATGAAACAATATCATTATGGTCTTAATAATAAGGGGCTTAGTAGTAATGTGGTGTATAAGTTGTTTGAAGATAGAGCAGGTTATGTTTGGGTAGGAACAGGTGAGGGCTTGAACAGAATAAACCCAAATACAGATGAAGTTGATGTTTATTTTAAAGGAAGAGGAGAGCCTCGATATGAAGGTAAAGTTAGTATTCAACAATCGAAATCTGGTGTTTTCTTTATTAATGATTATAACGGAATAAAATTTTTTGAAATAGATGATCAAGGGAAATTAGAATATGAGTTTTTTTTAAGTAAATATGGAGGCTTAAACTTAAATATTCAAAATATAATTCCTTCTAAAAATGATAAATATTGGTTTTTTACACCAAATCAAAAAGTAAAGTTACATCAAGTTGATATAATTAGAGACGGTAAAACACCGCAATTAAGTATTGAATCTACCAATTATACAGATGCCTCATTTACTAAGGGGACTGTTGTGTTGGATATGTTGGAATATCCAAAGAATACCATTTGGATTATTAATAATAAACTTGAGCTATTAAAATTAAAAGTTGATGAAGATTTTAAGGTTACCGCATCCGAAAAAATAGAACTATATTCAACAATAAACTACGATGAATCGGAAGTTGTTCGGGGTGTAAGTATATGCAGTGATAACGAAGGCAGAATATGGATTGCGGGTAATAAATTACTTCTGAATTTTGATACCGAATCTAGAGTAATTAATGACCTATCTAGAAATAATCAATTAAAATCCTTGATAGGTAGTCAGGACATCCGAGACATCTTTATTGATAATTCTAATATAGTTTGGCTATGTACTTTAGATTTTGGGTTGTATAAAATGGATTTAGATAGCCACACGTTTTACAATTCTACCGAATATTTAAATTCTAATCAATCCTTGGAGTTGTTCAGATCGCCGATAGTATCTATGTGTGAAGATCTTAAAGAAAATATTTGGATAGGTACTAGAGACGGTATTATTAAAGCTTTTCATAAAAGCACTTTAAAGGATGAGACAGGAACTAAACCTAAAACACCCATAATATATAGTTCTTCAATTAATAAAGAGAAAATAAATAAGCCATCTGCTTTGCCAGAAGTTAAGCGATTAATGAGCGATAAAGAAGAGGCTATTTGGGTAGGTGCTTTAAATGGTTTATTTAAGATTGAATTTGAAGAGCAATCTCAACAGTATAAAATTAAAGAAATAGAGGACATAAAAGACAACCTGGGTAATAAAATAAATAGTCGTGTTTTTGCAATAGAAGAAGATAGAAACGGGGCTATTTGGTTTGGGGCATGGGAAAATGGCTTGATGAAACTGGTTTTTAATAAAGCAAATAATGCCTATCAAACCGTGAACTATAGAATGTCGAGTAGAGATTCTACAAGTTTATCTAATAATAATATAACCGATATCGTAGAGGATAACCATGGAAATCTTTGGATAGGAACCATTAAGGGCCTTAATAAATTGAAACGTTCTAAATCGGGAAATGTAACTTTCGAGAAATTTTTTAATCATCCCTTAGATAATAATACTTTAAGTAGCGATCATATACTCGATATTCATCAAGCTAAAAACGGGGATCTTTATATTGGAACTTATGGCGGCGGTTTAAATCGCTTAAGTTATTCAAATACGGGCAAGGTCGAGTTTACTCGTTATAACGTGGAAAATGGTTTACCAAATGATGTGGTATCACAAATAAGAGAAGATTTTGAAGGAAATATATGGTTAATGCATATTAGGCAAATTTCAAAATTAAATCCTACTACCGGTGCTTTTATACATTTCGAAAGAAAAGATGGATTTAATGTAGACCAATTTATGGGAAATGCTATGGAGTTTACATCTTCTGGAACAATGCTTTGCGGGGGAGTTAATGGTTTTACATTTTTTCAGCCAAATAATTTAACGGTTAATACTAAAAAGCCACAGATAACGATTACCGATTTTAAACTTTTTAATGAATCTGTTCAGGTTAATCAAAAAGTTGATGGACAAATTCTATTAACGTCAGGTATAAATGATACCAAAAAAATAGCGTTACCTTATAATTTGAATTCTTTTGAATTTGTTTTTTCGAGTATGCATTTTTCTAGCCCCAAAAAAAATAGATATAAATTTATTTTGGAAGGGTTTGAAGATAAATCACAGGCTTCTGTAATTCGGGAACGTAAATTTGCATCTTATACAAACATACCTCCAGGTAATTATGTTTTTAAGGTTTACGGTTCAAATAGCTCGGGTGTTTGGAGTGATTCCCCTAAAGAAATTGCCATTACAATTGCTCCTCCATGGTATTTTACAAAATTAGCTGTTATCACTTTTATAGGAGTTATTATATTAATTATATATGTTGTTTTTAAGGTTCGTTTACATCAAGTTCAACTAAAAAATAAACTTAAATTAGATAGTGCGCTTTATGAAAAGTCTGAAGAAATAAACCAAATGAAACTTCGTTTTTTCACCAATATTTCTCACGAATTAAGAACACCATTAACTTTAATCATTGGGCCACTTGAGCAGATTATGAAAGGGAGTAATGATGTAGAATATTTGCAGCGTTTAAACGCTATAATGTATAAAAATTCAACACGTTTGTTGCGCTTAATCAATCAATTGCTTGATTTTAGGAAAGCAGAATCTAGTAATATAAATTTAGTAGTAGAGCAGAGTGATTTGGTAAGCTTTTTGGAAGAAATACATCGTGCTTTTCAAGAAATAGCTAAAGAAAGACAAATAAAATTTACTTTTAAAACAAACGAAAGTTTTATTGATGCATGGTTTGATAACGATAAAATTGAAAAGATAATATATAACCTATTATCCAATGCCTTTAAATTTACGGCCCCAAATAAAAGCATTGAGTTAATCTTGGAAACAGAAATTATTAATAATAAAATGGATGCTGTTATTAAGGTTGTGGATCAGGGTATAGGGATACCTCAAGCAGAGCTATCAGGTATTTTCGAAAGGTTTTATCAAGTTAATAAGGAAAGTAATGCTATACAAGTTGGGTCTGGGTTAGGGCTAGCGTATACAAGAAGACTTATTGAAATTCATAAAGGAAAAATTAGTATCGATAGTGTTATTGAAAAAGGAACCACAGTGTCTGTTACTTTTCCTATTTCTAAGGAGGATTATGAAGTAGATTCTATACTGGAATTGCAACCAAAACAATATGATTTTAGTTTTGTAAAGAATGAAGTTAAGGATTTTAAAGACATGCTTACAGAGTCGTCTAAGGTGATTAAAACGGTGAAACACGAAAAACGAACTCAAACTATTTTAGTAGTAGAAGACAATAAGGATCTAAGGGAGTATTTATTTGAATACTTTCAAAATTTCTATAAAGTATTAACCGCTTCAAATGGAGAAGAGGGATTAAAAATAGCTCTAGAATTGGCCCCTGATTTAATTATTTCAGACTTAATGATGCCTAAAATGACAGGTATAGAAATGTGTAAAAAAATTAAAAATAATTTAACAACGAGCCATATTCCAGTGATAATACTCACTGCTAAGGCAGGTATAGAAAACGAAAAAGAAGGCTTGGAAACAGGGGCAGATGAATTTGTTTTAAAACCATTTAATATGGAAGTGTTAAGACTTCGTGTTAATAATATTTTAAGAACAAAACAACAATGGGCAGAAAAATTTAAAACAAAGTCTACATCCTCTTCTTGGAAAGAATTATCCAGTAAATTAGATAAAGAGTTTTTAAAAAAATCTTTAAAAATAATTAAGAAAAACATTGACAATTCCGGTTATTCTTCAGAAAAATTTGCGTCAGATATGGGGATGAGTCGCTCTGCGCTTTTTAATAAAATTAAGTCTATTACTGGGGTGTCAACAACAGAGTTTATTAGAACTATTAGAATAAAACGAGCAGCAAACCTTATTAAGTCTGGGCGCTATTCAATAACAGAAGTCGTTTTTATGGTTGGTTTTTCAGATCCTAAATATTTTAGAACTTGTTTTAAAAAACAATTTAAAAAAACGCCTAGTGAATATCTAAAAACTTTTAAAATGGACAACTAGCTTTAAGTTGTTCAAGCTGTTTTTTTAGTTTAGATTCGGGTTTTGAATAGATTATAATAACGCTAAAACAGTTTGTTTTGTTAATGTTTAAAGTCTCTGGATTTTAATAATTTATAATTTCAAGCTACGCAGGGTTGCCTTTGGTTTGAAGGTATATTTAATTTATAGAGTATTTTTCTTTAAGTTTATGTGGCATGGCAGTTGGCACATATTGGCGGCCAGAGCCTTTATCTCCTTGAGGTGTGTAATGGATGCTAGTAGCTGTGCTTTTGGGCGTGTAGCTAGGTTCATTACTTTGTTCTTTCCACCAGTTCAGCCATTTTTTGTCTAATTTACTTGTTTTTTTATTTAGTGTTTGGGATAAATCATTTGTTTCTAATGGATCTTTTTTGGTGTTATATATTTCCCAACCAGAACCATCTACTTCCACTAAACTGTAGTTTTTTGTACGTATGGCTCTATTATCCATAAATTGAAAATATAATGCTGATTTCCTATTAAACTTTTGCCCTTTGAATATCGAGGAGAACGATTCTCCTACATAATTATCTGATATGCTTTTGTCTTTTTTATAGGAATTTGTAAGATCTAAAATTGTAGGCATAATATCTACCATATGTAAGTCTTCAGTATATATTGCCCCCTTCTTTTTAATTCCTTTAGGCCAATACGCAATTGCCCCAGTTTTTACACCACCATTATGTTGGCTAATTTTATATAGTCTATTGGGAGTAACACTAGCATAAGCCCATCCTGTTCCCGGTTGGTAATTAGAGCCTACATCGCCTGGTAGCAATCCTTTTTTTAGCATCACATCATCCATTACAGAAAAGGAGTCGGTGCCATTATCACTCATAAATAGAATTAACGTGTTTTCTATTTGGCCATTGGCTTCTAGTGCGTGTAATAGTTTATCTATACCATTATCCATACGCTCTACCATGGCGGCGTATACTGACATGCGTAGATCTTCCAAATCTTTCTGTTCTGGAGTTAAAGTATCCCAATTGGGTAAATTTTTAGGATAATCTGGTAATGGAGTTTCTTTGTTTATAATGCCAAATTTAATCTGATTTTTTATTCGGGCATTACGGATAGCCTGCCATCCTTTTAAATACTTGCCTCTATGTGCCATAATTTGTTCCTTTGGCGCTTGCAGAGGATTATGTGGTGACTGATAGCTTAGATATAAAAAAAAGGGTTTGTTGTTTTTGTTTTTTTCTGGATTTATAAAATCAATAGCATAATCTGTAAACGCATCTGTGCTGTAAAAATCATCTCCAAAATTATTAAAAGGTTTTTTATTAATACGATAATCTTTACCACCTTTATAGTAACTAGAATAACCACCTAAAAATCCGAAAAAATAATCAAACCCTTTATCATTAGGCTCTCCATTAAGGTGCCATTTGCCTATTAAACCTGTTCGGTATCCAGATGCTTTAAGTTTTTGTGCAATGTTCATTTCGTTTTTTATACAGTAACCAACTTTGGGCCACCATTTTCCTGTTAACATAGAACTTCTAGAAATTACGCACATACCTGCATTATACATGCTAGTTAGTCTCATGCCTCCATTTGCCATTTGGTCTAAAGCAGGGGTTTTTATTTCGCCTCCATAACACCCTATATCGCTATAACCAAGATCATCAGCAAGAATTAAAATAACATTAGGCCTATCTGTGTTTTGGCTTTGTAAACTAAATAAAATAGTAAAGTGCAAAAGAGAAAAAAGTAAAAGTGATTTTTTGTTCATAATTTAAATGTTTAGCCCGGTAATTTTGCTTCAAAGGAAGCGCAATGTAAAATTATATATTAAGAAGAATATAGTTATCCTGCAATACCCTGCTTTTTAATTTTTTGTCTAAAAAATAAATTGTAAACGGCCATACTTTGGGTCATTAGATTACAATATAAAAAAATCTATTTAAGAAAAATTTGTGGTTATTCTCCTAATATTATATAGGGTTAGCACCTATAAAGATTGTGTATTTAAGCTTCGTTTGTTTTTCTATAGAGGTTTCTTCTTAAAATCAATTTTTACTTCATTTATTATTTATAAGTCTTTGTTTGCTAGTTTGTTTGCAGGGTTTTGCAGGATGCGTTTATAATAAAATCAATTTATTATTACATCAATCAACTTAATAACCAATTAAACTAAAATAAATGATATGATGAAAAACAAACGCATTAAAAAAATGAAAAAAACATTATCGTTCTGTTTAATAATATTCTCGTTGGGGATGTTTGCGCAGGGGAATGTTGTAAAAGGAACAGTGACTTCTGAAGATGGTATTCCTTTGCCTGGAGTTAATGTTTTGCAAAAAACTACAAACAATGGAACGGTAACAGATTTTGATGGTAATTTTGAAATTAAATTGATAAAAGGAGAACAGATATTAGTATTTTCTTATGTAGGTTTTAAAACCCAAGAGTTCTCTGTTAGTGGAAAATCTAATATTAACCTATCCTTGGAAGAAGATGCACAGAGCCTTAATGAAGTAGTTGTAGTTGGTTATGGAACACAAAGCAGGGCTGATTTAGTCGGTTCTATAGGTTCTGTTAAAGGAGAAGATATTGCTTCAATGCCAGTGCCTACATTTGATATGGCACTTCAAGGTAGAACTGCTGGATTAGATATCGTGAATACATCTAGTGAGCCTGGAGGAGAGGTTACAATTAGGATTAGAGGAAATAATTCTATCTTGGGAGATAATTCTCCGCTGGTAGTCATTGATGGGTACCCCATGCCTACAGGGTCTGAAGCAAGTGCGAATGGAGCTGGGGATGGTAACCAAACTTCATCTAATATTTTAAGTTTCTTAAACCCAGCAGAGATTGAATCTGTTGAGATTCTCAAAGATGCATCATCAACCGCCATATATGGCTCTCGTGGTGCTAACGGAGTAATCATTGTAACAACAAAAAAGGGAGCCTATCAGCAAGCAACTCAAATTAATTTTACAGCTGAAACAGGATTTAGTAATATTCAAGATTTTCCCGAAGTTTTAGATGGTCCAACTTATGCAGCATGGAGAAATGAAGTAGCCTTAAGAAACGGTGATGCAGAACTACCCTTTGATGGAGACCCAAGACCATTACCAGAAAACACATCAACTACAGATTGGTTGGATAGAATTTTGAGAACAGGGGTAACAAATAGGTACCAGCTTACGCTATCTGGAGGTGGAGACAAGTCTAGATATTTCTTATCGGCTAACTATTTAGAAAATGGAGGTGTTGTTAAGTTTACTGATTTTTCTAGAGGTAATATTAGATTGAATATCGATAATACCCTTACCGATAGGTTAACCACAAGTACATCTGTAAATTATGTGCGTACAAAAAATAACAGATCAGGAGAAGGTTCTGGAGCCATAATTAATTCGGGAGCAGTTTTTTCAGCTTACAAAAACTCTCCTACAGCAACGCCTGGCGATAATATAGATGAAGGTGATGGAACAACCAATTTTTTTACAGATCCACTAGTCGAATTGGCAGATACCCGTAACGAAACCTATAACGAAAACTTAATTATAAGTATACTATCAAGATATAAAATATTAGATAATTTAACCTTTAATCTGTCTACAGGAACTACTAGTTCAAACAGTAGAAGAGAACTGTTTTTTCCAAAAACAACAAGAATAGGTTCGTTACGAGATAGTAGAGCTGTTTATAATGTAAGTTCTTCAAGTAATTATTTAGTTGAATCTTATTTGTCTTATAATAAATCATTTAATTTAGGCAATATTGATGCAACCGCTGGTTATTCTTATCAAATTGATGATACACGTCGGCTAAATACTATTGTAGATGGTTTTCCGGTAGATGTTTTAGCAACTGACAATATCGGTTTAGGTTTGGTTCCTTTTATACCAACAAGTTCTAGAATTGAAAGGGTATTGTCTTCTTACTATGCAAGATTAAATTACAATTATGATAAAAGGTATTACATTTCATTAACAGGGCGCGCTGATGGCTCAAGTGTTTTTGCCGAAAATAAAAAATGGGGTTATTTTCCTTCAGTTGGTTTTGGCTGGACGGCATCAAATGAAGCGTTTTTGGAAGATGTTGATATCATGTCCAATTTAAAATTTAGGGCAAGTTATGGTATAACAGGTTCGCAATCCATACAACCATTACAATCTTTAACACTTTTAGGTACTGCTAATGCGGTATATGGAGATGTACTATATTCAGGTTTGGCTCCTACAAGAATTGGGAATCCAAATTTAGAATGGGAAAAAACAAAACAACTTAATGTTGGGGTAGATATAGGGGTTTTAAAAAATAGATTTTCTGCATCTTTTGATTATTACAACAAAACAACGGAGGATTTATTATTAAATTTTCCGCTACCAACCTCTGCCGGACTAGGTTCTATTACAGCAAATGCTGGAAGTATTGAAAATAAAGGAATTGAAATTGTAGTTGGAGGTTATGTTGTAGATAATAAAGATTTTAAATGGAATAGTAACTTTAATTGGAGTAATAATAAAGCAACTGTTTTAAGTTTAGGGGATACAGATGCAGATATTTTTGGACCTGGACCCGCAGCAAATATTGTTACCGACCCATCCAATATTATGCGAGTTGGAGAAACTTTTGGTGCACTATATGGTTATAAAGTTATAGGTTTACTTCAAGAAAGTGATTTTGACAGTAGTGGAGCCGCAACAGTGCCTATTTTTGGAACAACACCAGAGCCAGGACAATATAAGTATCAAGATATATCTGGCCCAGAAGGAATTCCGGACGGCGTTATAAACGGACAAGATAGAAGTATTATTGGAAATACTAATCCAGATTATATTTTTGGTTGGAACAACGATTTTTCGTATAAAAATTTCACTTTAGGCATATTTATTCAAGGTTCAGTAGGTAATGATTTAATGAATATTAATAACCTTTTTCTAAGCACAGGTAGAACTGCAAATAATGTTTTTAAAGATTGGTACGAAAACAGGTGGACTCCCGAAAATCCTACAAATAACCCAAGGTATGTTGACCGTATTGATAATCAATATTTACAACCAAATTCTGCAATTGTGGAAGATGGGTCATACATTAGACTAAAAAATGTAAGTCTTGGATATAATATTCCAACAGAAAAAATTAAAGGTGTAAATTCTTTAAGAGTTTATGCTACAGCCACAAACTTGATAACTATTACAGATTACTCAGGATTTGATCCAGAGGTTAATATACGTGGTGGAAATAATCTTTCTCAAGGTATTGATTTTGGTTCTTATCCTAGAGCTCAAAATTTCACAATCGGTCTTAATATTGGTTTATAATCATTGTCTAATTTTAAATAAAATAATAATGAAAAAATTAAAATATATAATTCTATTTTTTGGGCTTGTAGCGTGTTCAGATTTGGATGAACAGGTGTACTCAGAAATTAGCCCATCAAATTTTTATCAAAATGCAGGTGAGGCAGAGGTAGCATTAACTTCGGTTTATAATTCATACAATAGAGCTGTAAGTCTTTTCGATTTTGGTTTGGCCTCTTTAGCGGTAATGCCTTCTCCAAAAATGATTGCCAGAGTTCCTTGGAGAAGAATGTGGGGTAACTATACTACAAGCGCAAGTGATGCCGTTTCTTTGCCACGTGTTTGGAATCCGTTATATCAAGGTGTTTTTAGGGCTAATGTGGTTATGTCCGAACTAAAAGGAAGCGAATTTGAAAGTGAAGCAGAAGAAATTAAGCGTAAAGAAATAATTGCTGAAGCTAAATTTTTAAGGGCATGGTCCTTTTTTAATCTAGTTCAACTTTTTGGAGATGTACCACTGCCTTTAGAGCCTACAACTACGGTTGTAGGGGCGCAACTACCAAGAACTGCAATAGCTAAAGTGTACGAACAAATTATTTTAGACTTACAAGATGCTGAAACAGGTTTACCTAGTATTAAGCGTGGCGAAACAGAAATAGGACGGCCTATTCAAGCTACTGCTAAGTTTTTACTAGCAAAAGTGTATTTAACAATGGCTGGCTTGCCTTTGCAAGATCCTACAACTATGGCCTTAGCTCAAAACAAATTACAAGAAGTGCTTAATTTAGAAGATACGCCTCAAGGGTATAGCCTTTTAAGTAGTTATGAAGACGCTATAAGAGTTGATAATAATAATGAGCGCATATTTGCGATGCAACAAACACAGGTTTCTGCAGATCAAGGTACGGCTTTTGGTCATGTTTGGGGAGCAAGTAACAGGTTTGATCCTTCGTTAGGAATTGGGCAATTTCATGGTGGATATACCCAAGAGTTTTATGATTCTTTTGAAGAAACGGACGAGCGAAGAGATGTTACCATGTTGTATTCTTATGAAGATAATACAGGTGTTATACGCACTTATAAAGGTGAAGAGTATGATGAGCGTTGGGGTATTTTTCAAAATAAATATGTTGATTTCGATCAGTCCTGTTGTGACGGAGATCCAGATATGATTATTTACAGGTATGCAGACGCACTGTTAATGGCTGCTGAAATTGAAAACAGCTTAAATGGACCAACAGAAAAAGCCTATGGGTTTTTAAATAGAGTAAGACGTAGAGCCATTGCTACTGATGCCCCAATAGGTATGACACAGTCTGAGTTTTCCGAATATGTTTACGAAGAACGTTATAGAGAACTTTCCTTTGAATTCCAAGAAGTATATGATATTAGAAGGTTAGGTAAGGTTGAAGAGGCTTTATCTCAGCATGCTGAAAATATAACTTTTTCGCCAACACATACAGAATATAAAGCAGGCTTTAATTTATGGCCGCTACCAATAGCGGAAGTTCAAACAAATCCCAATATACTAACAAATAATCCAGATTGGTAATGTCTTATTCTAAGATGTTTTAAATCACTAAAGGCTACTGTAAAGTAGCCTTTTTGTTTTTTAGTATAACATATATTTTTTTTATAATAACTCTACACTCAGTACTCATTTAATAAGGATAATCCATTGATTTTTTATTAATGAAAGTGAGAGTATACAGGTTTTTACAGGACACTTTTCTACGGGAATTAGATTAATATTACTTTAATTATTGGAATTCAGTAGTGTAGAGCTGAATCTTGTTTAGGTAAGCAATCAATTTTTAAACACAAATAACACCCATGAAAATTAAATTTTTAACTTTATTTATTACACTTTTATCTTCTAGTTTCCTGTTTGCTCAAGATGTTAACAACAGAGCGATTACAGTTAAGGAGCTTCGGTTAGAGTATCATGTTAACCCAAAAGGCATTGATGTTTTAAAACCTAGATTTAGTTGGGTTTTATTAGGCGAAGGAAGAGGTAGAGCGCAAACATCATATAGAATATTAGTGTCATCCTCGCAAAAAGCATTAGATAAAAATGAAGGCGATGTTTGGGATAGTGGAAAGACGGCCTCTAATAATACCAATCAAATTGTATATAACGGTATTTCGCTTACTTCAAATAGAACTTATTTTTGGAAAGTAAAAGTTTGGGACGAATCTAGTGCCGAATCTAACTGGAGCCAAACAGCACATTGGTCTATGGGGTTATTAAAGTTTTCAAATTGGAAAGGGCTTTTTATTAGTCACGATGTTGGCTATGATAAAACAGATAAATACAATAGTTTATACTTGCCACCAGCTAGATACCTCCGTAAATCATTCACACCTGCAAAAAAGGTAAAAAAAGCAACGGCTTACACAACAGCACTAGGTTTATATGAACTAAGACTAAACGGAAGTAAAGTTGGAGATGATTATTTTGCACCTGGGTGGACAGATTATAACAAGCGTTTATATTACCAAACTTATGATATCACCGAAAGTATAAACCAAGGCGAAAATGTTATTGGTGCTGTTATTGCAGACGGATGGTATGCCGGATATATAGGCTATGGGCTATTAGTTCGCTTAGATAAAGTACGCGAATATTATGGCGTAAATCCATCATTTATGGGACAAATACATTTGGAATATCAAGATGGTACTACTGAAATTATTGCTACCGATAGATCTTGGAAATCTAGCCAAGGCGCCATTCGTGAAGCCGATATTTTAATGGGAGAAGTTTATGATGCAACTATGGAAAATACAGGTTGGGATGCTCCAGGCTATAATGATGTATCTTGGAAAAAGCCAAAAGTATACACTTATCCTAATGGAGAATTACAAGTGCATCCTGGTGGTTTAGTGAAAAACACCGAACGTATTCGTCCGCTAAAAATCACAGAACCAGAACCTGGAACTTATGTTTTTGATATGGGGAAGAATATAGCGGGTATTGCCGAGCTAAAAGTTCAAGGACCAAAAGGCACTAAAATTCAGTTGCGTTTTGGAGAGATTTTAAAAAGAGATGGTAACATTCAAACTGAAAACTTAAGACTAGCAAGAGCAACCGACACCTATATTTTAAAGGGTGATGGTGTTGAAGTGTGGCAACCTAAATTCACTTATCACGGTTTTCAATATGTTGAGGTAACCGGTTTTCCTGGTAAACCAGATCTTGATGCCATAACGGGTATCGTGCTAAGTTCTACAGTGAATGATGCAAGTACCTTCAGTTCATCAAATGCGATGAACAACCAACTTTATGAAAACATAAAAACCACACAAAGTGCTAACTTTTTTGACATTCCTACAGACTGTCCACAAAGAGATGAACGTTTAGGTTGGTTAGGCGATGCACAAACTTATATGCGCTCTGCCACTTATAATGCAGATGTAGCTCCATTTATGACCAAGTTTTTAGTAGACCTTGATGATGCTCAACGTTGGTATGGAGCATACCCTAATTTCGCACCGTTTCCGTATTCGCGACCAGCTCAATATTCTCCGGCTTGGATGGATGCAGGTGTTATCATTCCATACAATATGTATAAAGTATATAATGATACCCGTGTTTTAGAATATATGTATGAAGGTATGGAGAAATTTATGGAATTTCAAGCTGATGCCAGTACCGATTTTATTCGCCCAGGAGGAGGAAACAATTGGGGAGACTGGCTGTCTGTAAACGAAACCACTAGCCATGGTTATGTTGGGGCTTCTTTTTATGGTTTTGATGCTAAATTAATGGCTGAAATGGCAGAAGCTCTAGGTAAAAAGGAGGATGCTGCAAAGTATAAAACACTTTTCGAAAATATCAAAAAAGCATTTGTTAAAAAGTACATTTTAGATACGGGTTATACTTCAGAAGATACACAAACTACCTATGCATTTGCATTATATTTTGATTTATTCCCGGAAGAGCTAGCTCAAAAAGGAGCTGATAGACTTGCTGAGAAAATAAAGAAAAATGGATTTAAGTTTTCTACAGGTTTCTTGGGGACAAAACATGTGATGCTTGTTTTATCACAATATGGTTACGATGATCTGGCTTACAAATTATTTAAACAAACCGAATATCCTAGTTGGGGGTATTCCGTAGAAAATGGCAGTACATCTATATGGGAACGCTGGAATAGTTATACTAAAGACGAAGCTGGGAATTCAGATTTGAATGGAAAAATGAATTCTTTTAGTCATTATGCTTTTGGCTCGGTAGCAGAGTGGATGTTTTTACATGCTGCTGGTATCGATACAGAAGATTCTGGTTATAGAAACATCATTATAAAACCAGCAATAAGCAAAGAGATGGATTTTATAAATGGAAGTTATAAAAGTATAAATGGCCATATATCATCAGCTTGGAACTGGAAAGGAAATAAGTTAATAATGAATATTGAAATTCCTGTAAATACTAGAGCTAAAGTCTATATTCCAACTTCAAATGTGTCCAATATTAAAGAAGGAAATAAAGCAATTTCAAAGTTGTCTGAAATTAAAATATTAAAATCTAATAGTAAAGAAACGGTTCTTGAAATTGGATCTGGGAATTATGTTTTCAGTACTAAAATATAGTAATAGGTATAACTTGGCAACTACTATATATTAGTTAAGGTTGCCAAGGATAATACAGGATACATGTTTAAAAAATAATAATAACCTTTATAAGATAATATTAAAATTACTAGAATAATGATGAGACACGCTTTTGTTTTATTTATGTTTTCAATCCTTTTTAGCTGTCAAAAAACGGTTGAATATAGAATTGCTCATAAATCAGAATTAAACACACTTGCTAATAATGCTATCACTTTTAGGTGGAAAATTGAAACTGAAGAAATCAAGGAGCAAACAGCCTATCAAATTAGGGTTTACGCGGGTAATAAAAATGATAGTAATAAGAGTAATATTATTTGGGACTCAGGTAGAGTAGAGAGTAAATTACAATCTTTTATTCCTTACTTAGGCGAAGCTTTAAAAGGAGGACAGGTTTATTATTCTAAGGTTAAGGTATGGGACGAAAACAATAATGAATCAAAATGGAGTACCCCCAAAAGACTAATAGCGCCTTTAAAATATCCAGAAGATTGGTCGGCTAAATGGATTACTTATAGTTATAAACCTGAAGACCCTTTGCCTTTATTTAGAAAAAAATTCAGTATTAAGGATACTGAAGAAATCGATTTTGTACGTTTTTATATCGCGGCACCTAGTTTTTATGAAGCTTATATTAATGGAAAAAGAATAGGTGAAAATGTATTAGATCCCGCTCAAACAAATTTTAACGATTATATGTTTTATACAGCTTACGATATTCCTATGGAACAATTAAAAACTGAAAACGTATTAGGTGTTATGCTTGGTAATGGTTGGTATAATCAAAATGTGGTTTGGGGCAAATCCATGATTTATGGTCAACCTATTGTTATGGGGCAGTTACAAATAACTTATAAAGATGGACGCAAGAAAACTATAAGTACCGATACGTCTTGGCAATGGACGGCAGGGCCAATTACATATACCAATATTTATACAGGCGAGTATTATGATGCCCGAAAGGAAGTTGCCAATTGGTCATCAAGTCTTGAAAATAATGCCCAATGGCAAGATGCAACACTAGCAGAAAAACACCCTAATAAAGTATTAGAGCAGTTTGCAGAACCCATAAAAGTTATGGATAGTATCATGCCAGTAAAAATAGCGTCAGCTAAGTATGGAAATTATATTTATGATTTTGGACAAAATATTACAGGATGGGGCAAACTGCAAGTTGAAGGTGAAAAAGGACAGGAAATCACAATTCGTTTTTCTGAAGAAATGGGGAAGGATGGCGAATTAGATTTTAGGTCAACAGGTATTAAGGCTACTAAAAATATACAAACCGAAAAATATATTTGTAAAGGTGAAGGGGTTGAAATCTGGGAGCCACGCTTTACTTATCATGGTTTTAGATATGCAGAAGTGTCAGGATTAACTAGTAAACCATCTAAGGATTTATTAACAGGGATGATCGTGTATTCTGCTATGGAAAAAACAGGAAGTTTCAATTCATCAGAACCTCATATTAATAAATTACATCAATTAACACTTTGGACTCTAAAAGGTAATATGCAGGGCATTCCAACAGATTGTCCACATCGTGAAAAATGTGGATGGACAGGAGATTCACATGCTGTTGCCAAAACGTTAATTCATAATTTAGACGCGCATCAGTTTTTGACTAAATACGTTTACGATATGCGGTCTTCTGGGAGAAATGAAAAAAAAGAACTTTATTTTGGAAGAAACTTTCACGACCGCAGTATTATTACAAAGCCCAAAGGCATAACAACCATGATTGCTCCAGGAAGACGTACTAGTGGCACAGCTTCTCCAGACTGGGGAACTGCTGTAGTGCAGTTGCCATGGTATATTTATACGTATTACGGCGATAAAAGTATTTTAGAAGCGTTTTATAAGGATATGACTACTTGGGTTGATTATGTAGGTTCTAAAAAAGAAAACGGTGTAATAGTGCATGGTTTAGGAGATTGGTGCCCGCCAGATGGAAACGCTAGTATTGAGTGTCCGGTACCAGTGAGTTCTACGGCTTATCACATTTTAGATGTTTCTATTTTAAGGAAAACAGCAAAAGTACTTGGTTATAAAGACGATGAAAAAAAGTATGAGCTATTAGAAAATCAACTAAAAGCTAGTTTTAATAATGCTTTTTTAGATAAACAAAAAGGAACTTATGGCAGCCAAACCGCTAATAGTATGGCGTTAGAAATAGGAATTACACCCGAAGCGTATAAAACGAAAGTAGCAAAAGCTATAGTGGAAGATAGTAACGCAAATCACAATGGGTTTTTAAGTACAGGAATTTTCGGTGTTTCTAGAGTTTTTCAAGCATTAAGTGAAAATGGTTACGAGGATAAGGCTTACCAACTACTTACTAAAAAAGGGAATCATAGTTTTGAAGCGATGTGGGCGCATTATGATGCTACTACATTATGGGAAATTTTACCCGTTAACACGAATCCTGAAGAATATGATAAATTGATGTTAAGGAGTCATAGTCATCCTATGCAAGGCGGATTTGACTCATGGTTTTATTCGGGTATAGCAGGAATTAATCCAGATGAAAATGAGCCTGGATTTAAAAAGGTGATTTTCAAACCTTATTTAACACAACAAATGGAACACGCTCAAGCATCGTATGAGTCTAGGTACGGTGTTATTAAAAGTGCTTGGAAAAATAAAGCAGGAATCTTTTCATGGGAAATTCAGATTCCGAAGAATTCTACAGGGGATGTATATGTTCCTAACTATGGAAAAGAAGTTGCTATTACTATAAATGGGGAAGCATTAAACAATCTAGATTTGTCCTCTCAATTTACAAATATAGGTTCGTTTAGTTCAGGAAATTATATTATTATAATGAAGTAATAACTGCCCAGTTTAGCAGAAGTTTATTTATCAACAAGAGTTAAAATCAACATCATGTTACTGAAGTTAAAGTATGTATTACCTATTTTGTTTTGTTGCTTTTTTTCATGTGCAGATAAACAATCAAATGAAAATGAAAAGCCTATAACAGGTAGCTGGGGAGATCAAGGTGATGGTACTTATAAAAACCCCATCTTAAATGCAGATTATCCAGATGTCGATGTGGAGAAGGTGGGAGATACCTATTATATGATTTCTTCTAAGCAGCACATGTCGCCAGGTATGGTTATTCTTGAGTCTAAAGACATGGTTAACTGGACTACCGTTGGTCATGTTTGGGAGAGTCTTTCTTGGGTTAAAAAATACGATTGGAATCAAATGAATGGTTATGCTCTTGGGGTTTGGGCCGGAGATTTGGCCTATCATGATGGTACTTGGTATTGTTACGTTATCGATAGAAACTATGGATTATTTATGAGTAGTGCCAAAGATATACGAGGTCCGTGGACCGAACCACACTTAATGTTACCACCTAATGAGGTGCTTGACGATCCCGCGGTATATTGGGATGAAGAGAACCATCAGGCCTATATGATATGTAATACAGGGAAATTTAAAAAATCAAGAGAAAATACAGCAGAAGGCAACGAGAACCGATTGTACAAAATGAGTTGGGATGGAAAAGAAATTCTTGATTCTGGAGAGGTCATTTATACAGGCCCTGGTGCTGAAGCAGCCAAAATTTATAACATAAATGACACGTGGTATATTTTAATGGGTGAGTGGTATGTTAAAAAACCTAGAAGGAGTAAAAAGATAGATAGTCCAGAAAACGATAGAAAGCAGATAGTATTGAGGTCTACTACAAACAGTATTTATGGCCCCTATGAAAAGAAAATTGTTTTTGAGCGCGGCAATGGTATCGAGAGAAGTTGCAGTCAAGGAGCATTAATGCAAGCGCCAGATAATACTTGGTGGTATACACATCAATTAATACAAAATATAGCTACGCCATTTCAAGGTCGCCCACAATTATTACAACCTGTAAATTGGGTAGATGGTTGGCCAATAATTGGTGAGGATATAGATAACGATGGTATTGGTGAACCTGTACTTCAACATAAAAAGCCCATTCAAGGTTTTCCAATAGATGCGCCTTCTACAGATGATGATTTTTCAAACACAACATTGGGACGTCAATGGGAATGGAATCACAATCCTAGAAATTCACATTGGTCGCTCACTGAGAGACCTGGTTGGTTGCGGTTAAAGGCCAGTATGCCTTTACCAGAAGAAACTACCAATGGCCCCGGAAATAATAATTGGTCAGAAAGTACAGGGACTACTTTTCCTTTCTGGCGGGCATCTAATACAATTAGCCAACGCATTATGGGAAATACAACTGGTGCAGCAGTTGCTAAATTTGATATTTCGCAGATGGCAATCGGTCAACGAGCGGGTTTTGTTAGGTTTGGAGGTGTTTATCATGTATTGGGAATTTATGTGGATAATCTAGGAGGTCGTAATCTATTTTATGTAAACAAAGATGGCGAGGAAACTAAAGGACCTAAAATAAAGTCTAATGATTTGTTTATTAGAACATCCAATACAGGAAATCAAGCTTATTTTGAATATAGCTTAGATGGAAATAAATATGAAAAATTCGGGCCACAATTTACCTTGAAATTTGGGAATTGGACAGGAGATCGGCTTGGGTTTTTCTGTTGGAATGATAAAGAAGATCAAGGCGTAATAGATATTGATTGGTTTACGTATGACTATGATGGGCCAAAAGGTGTTTATAAAAAATAAAAAAGCATGAAATATATTCATTTTAAACATTCCTATTATTTATTTTTTTTGAGCTTCACCTTGATGATTAACTATTCGGTTTTTGCTCAAAATAGTGAGTCAAAACCTAATATTCTTTTCATAGCAGTCGATGATATGAACGATTGGATTGGACCACTAGGCGGTATGGAGTTAAGTAAAACCCCGAATTTAGATAAATTAGCATCGCAGTCTATGCTATTTAAAAATGCACATTGTGCTTCTCCAGCATGTTCTCCGTCTCGCCTTTCAATCATGACAGGTGTACAGCCTTCAAAATCTGGTAATATGCAAAATGAGTGGTATGATGGTGCGCAGTGGCGCAATGAACCTATATTTAAAGACATAGAGACTATAGAGCAGTTTTTTAAAAACCGTGGATATAAAACACTTGCAGGAGGGAAAATCTATCATACATTAGCGCCGCCTTGGGAGGTGTTAAATCAAACTGAACCAGAATCTTGGGGTTTTTATTTCCCTAGTGCTCATGCGCCATTACCCTATCAAATACGAGCGGAGGATAGTATTATTAATCCAACTCATTTTAAAGGCAAGAGACTTGAGTATTTTACTTGGGGCCCACTTAATATTCCTGAAGAGAAAATGGCGGATTATCAAGTGGTAGATTGGGCGAGATATCAACTTCAACAAAAGCACGATAAACCCTTTTATTTGGCTTGTGGACTTTTTCGTCCTCACATGCCTTGGGAAGTGCCTCAAAAATATTTTGATTTATATCCTTTAGAGGATATACCAGATTTAGAAATTCAAGAAAATGATTTAAAAGATGCTTTTGATCATGGTCGTCGTAATTGGCATAAATGGGTTTTAATGAATAAACAATGGAAAAAAGTAATTCAAGGTTATTTAGCATCTATAGCCTTTGCAGACGCGCAGTTGGGACGTTTATTAAAAACATTAGAAGAATCGGAGTATCATAAAAATACCATTGTGGTACTATGGTCTGACCACGGTATGCATATGGGCGAAAAAGAAAACTGGGAAAAATTCACCTTATGGGAAGAGGCCACTCGTGTGCCGCTTATAATAAAAGCTCCTGGTGTTACAATTGCTGGAAGTAGCAGCTACCAACCTGTATCATTACTTGATGTTTATCCTTCTTTAGCTCAATTAGCAGGGTTTGAAGTGCCTGAACATTGTGATGGTGTTTCAGTACTTCCTTTAATTAAAAACTCAAAAGAGAAACGAAACCAGAGTGCTTTAACCAGTTTTAACTTTAACAGGTCTACTGCAAATTACCGAAAAAATCCAATAATTGGTCATGCTCTAAGAGGAGAGCGTTTTCGTTATATTTATTACGAAAAATTAGGGCTTGAAGAACTTTACGATCATAACAATGATCCTAGTGAGTTTAATAATTTAGCTTATAGAAAAGATTCAAAACATGTGATAAAAGAGTTTAGAAATGAACTTGTTGGTAGAGTTGATTATCTCACACTTGAGGACTTTAAGAAATTTCCGAAAGAATATATAATAAATAACGAAGTAATTGAGAAAACTAATTTCAAAACCATGAATGAATTGATTTTCATGGAATAATTGATGTTAAAAATAGAATTATGATAAAATTAAAATCGTTTGGTAAGTTGGCATTATCAATAGTCACAAGTGTTAATGTCTACAGTCAAAATCCGCCAGCAAATATTGTGCTTCCTTCAAATCCAAGAGTGACTACCGATATGTTAACCTCGGGTGATAATGGTTTTGCCATCGGTATCACTTCAAATGGAGGTGGTGTAATAAATAAATTAATTATACCAGGAATTACGGCGAAAAGTGATAATCCTGATAAGGATGTTTCAGGCCCCAAAGCAGATCTTTACGGACGCTCGGGACAAATGACGTTTAGAGATGGTGCACATTCTTCAAAATACAACCCTACTCAAGCAGGGTTTCACGAGCGTTTAGGTACAAGAACTACAGTAGAAACCGTTAATAAAAATGGAACTGCTAAAAAGTTAATTGTAGGCCCATTTAGATTGGCACTTTGGAGGGCTGATAATGGTTATGATTTTACTGAAAATGAGATTGGAGATAATGGCAATGGCGGTAAAGTAGTTTTAAAAGATCCTTATAATGATGATGATAAATTATTCCTAGATAGAACGACAGCAGATCCAAAAGATGAAATTTTGATTGCTGGAGATAATAAAGTTTTAGATATTGATGAAATAGAAGAAGGTCTTGAGATTACCCACACCGATGAGGTAGGAACGCCATTTACTTATTACGGAACTTACGAAGACATGATTGGCGAATCTGGTTTTACAGATGCATCTGGATCTATTATCAGACATTATTATGAGGCACGATATTATGATGAAGCCGATCATAGTTTAGAGCAGTTCAGATTTGGAACGATAAGAGCGGATAGTAAACAAGATGCTGGAAAACCTATTTTAAAAAGTGATTTATTTAAGAATCCTGCTACAAGTTTATTTCCTATACCTCTAGCATACTTAAAAGACAGTGGTTATAAAACAGATTATAAAGATTTGAGTAACATGTCTAATGCCTGGAATCTGCGTATGGATAACGATTATTGGGAGCCTGCATTTCGCTTTGTTTTTAATCAAGACACAGATACTTGGGTACGTACTGCTAGAGGTGAAAAACCTAAAAAGCCTGTTTTTCGATCGGATACAGGGAATTTTAAGGAAATATTTATGCTGACTAGTGAAGAGGATGTGGATAGCGATGTAGGATTTGCATTAATGCTTTTTAGACCAAAATCAGTAATTAATGATAAGCAAATAGTAGGAAGAAAGAAAGTAAATGGGGTATGGGAGAATATTTATGAATTGAGAAGAACTTTTGAATCATATGCTTCAGAAAGTTTTTTAAGAATTCCAATCTCTGCAACTTCTAGAGGAATGAGTACTTTTGGTTTTAGAAATAGAGTAGATTATTTACTTAATCCTGATGCATTGGTTGATGGAATTCGAGAAGTGTATCGAGCAGAATATTATATTGTTTATGGTACGCCAAAGGAATGTCTTGATAATTTAGCTAAGATTGAAGTTTTTGCTGCAATATGATCTAGTTTAGACGTTGAAGATTTGCATTTAGATACATTAACCTCTGTTTATCCTAATCCAAGTTCCAATGGTGTATTTCATTTAAGACAATCTGCACCTTGGACCGTATTTACACTTTATGGACAAAAGCTAAAAACGGGAAATAGCAATCTAGTTAAACTATCCCATCCAAAGCCGGGTATTTACATAATTAAGCAAGCAGGTAAAGTATGTAAAGTTGTAGTGAAATAATAATTAATATCAATAATATTTAAGAAAAAGTGGGCTTCAAAGCTAAATCAAGCTAAATACATGTTTTTAGTTAATTGCCATTTTTTACACGAATTCAAGAATAAAAACATTTACAGATTTTCACAAAATCAATGCATCCGTGTTAGTTTTTAAGAGTATGATTTTGTCCTAACAGTTGAATTCTTGAATTTTTTTATCTCTTTAATTTATTGCGCTATAATCAAGGTGTTCTAAATGCCCGCCGACAGGAGTTCTGTATGACGATGAACTTTATAAATGATTGCGGATATTCTGAAAATAAAATAATTATTAAAAAATGACAAAAAAAATAAGCATCATAATTTTGTTTGTAACTATAGCTATATTTAGTTTTTACGCCTATGTTCAATTTGAAAACGAGTCATACATATGTCAAAGTAAAGAAAAATCCTGTGAATGTGAAGGCTACGAGATATTCAACTTGAATGTACAAGAGTGCTTAGACATAATGGAAGCGACGGCTCTAAAATATTCTGAAACGGGTGTTGCTGTAGTCTCATTTGTTCCTGGGGAGGACACAAAATCTTGGAATTCAAGAATGCGGGTAGTAGGAACGTTAAGTACAAAGAACCATAATTTTTTAGGCGTTGCAAGTGCTAAATCTGCGGAAATGGCTGTTACACTTCAGAATTCAGGTACTAGCAATAGACCTCCTTTAATTGGTGAATTAGGATATAAAGGTGGAGTGATTCAAAAAGTATCATGTGGTTACTTAATTGCTAGTTTTTCTGGAGCACCTTCAGAAATTGATGCTGAAATTTCAAAAGTAGGGGTCCATTTTCTATCTAAATTGTTTGAGTCTCACTAAGTCCTTAGATTAGAGTTTCTTTTTTTTCTTATAATCGAGGTAGTCTGAGTTAGTATATTCATTTCGAGATTTCACTGTATTATTTTTATTGTTATTAGAAAATATACTTCTTTTTCTTAACAAGAATTCTAGTAGTACCTTCTCAATATTATTCAAAGTTTTTTGTTTCATTTTAACTTGAAGTCTTTACTTTAAAAATAATTTCTGTTATAGGAAACACTTTCTATTAAAGTCTGATAATACACGCTACTTTGTTTTCTACTTATAAAATAATATTTCATACTAAGACTTGTTATTTTTTATAAAAAAAGTAGATTCTATATCTATAATTTTTTTTCTATATATCTGTTTAGTTTACTGTTGTTTAGTGGTTTATGTTTTGTTTGTTGATAAAGTAGGCGAGCCTGATACGGCAGGATGAACAAAATAGTCTAAATATATAATTTAACCCCTATTAATAAAAGTAAATCTATTTGGGTATGGCTACAGCATGATGATGACATGTAATGGTTAATGTTTAATAAGATTTATCAACCAACTATTTTAACTAAAACAATAAGACTAATGAGAAAAAAATTAACTAAATTTTATTTAATGTTTTTATTGAGCGCCTTTTGGTGTTGCTCGATATATGCACAGAGCCTCACAGATGTGCAAGGGGTGATTCTTGATGCTAAAAGTAATTTGCCGTTGCCGGGAGCAACGGTTATGGTAAAAGGAACTTCGAGGGGAACGGTAACCGATTTTGATGGTAATTATAGTATTAAGGCCACTTCCAATGATGTGCTTCAGATTTCTTTTATTGGGTATAAATCTGTAGAAGAAGTAGTAAATGGACGAATCAAAATTGATTTCAAACTAGAGGAAGATAGTGAGCAACTTTCCGAAGTAGTAATTGTAGGTTTTGGCGAGCAGAAAAAAGCGACTGTAACAGGGGCGATATCTTCAATTAGCACTAAAGAACTTAAGCAAAGTCCAGCGGCAAATCTTGCAGTAACGTTAGCTGGGCGATTGCCAGGGCTTACTTCTATTCAAACTTCAGGAGAACCAGGTCGAGATGTTACCCAGCTTTTTATTAGAGGGCAGGGAACTATCAATGCACGATCTCCAATTATTTTAGTTGATGGAGTTGAGCGTGATTTAACTTATATGGATCCTAACGAGGTGGAATCTGTAACCATTTTAAAAGATGCTTCTTCAACGGCTATTTTTGGGGTAAGAGGTGCTAATGGTGTAATTCTGGTAACAACTAAGCGAGGGACTTCTGAGGTGCCTGAGGTGAATGTATCTATGGAATCGGGTGTTCAAACTTTTACAAGATTGCCGCAACCAGTAAATGCATATGAATACGCAACATTAAGAAATTTGGCTCAGAACAACGACGGATTAGGGAATGCCTTTTCTGCGGAAGCTTTAGAGGCTTACAAATCGCATTCAGATCCCGAAAAATATCCAGACACCGATTGGGCTGGACTTTTAGTAGAAGATTTTGCTCCACAGCAAAGAATAAACCTTAATATTTCTGGAGCAAGTAAGGCTGTTAAATATTATATTAATGCAGGGTATTTAAATCAAGGAGGGTCATTTAAAACTGAAAAAGATTTGAATTATGATCCCAGCTTTAAACTGGATCGTTACAACTTTAGGTCCAATATAGATATGCAGATTAATAATAACCTAAAGGCATTCCTTAATTTAGCTGGTTATGTTGAAAAACAAAATGCACCATTTTCAGTTGGTACAGCCTCAACGGGACAAGGAGGGGCTTCCCCTTCTGTTAACATATTAGCGGGTATTCTTGATATGCCATCCAATGTGCCAGGCCCTGTTTCTCCTAGTGGTGCAGTTGTAACTGTTACTGAGTTAGTTAATCCTGCTTATGGATTATTGAATAGGACAGGATATAGACAACAAACAAGGAACAACACTACAGCAACTTTTGGAATGGAACAACAGTTGGATTTTATAACAAAAGGCTTATCGGCTAAAGCTGTTATGTCCTTTGATACAAAGGGGACAAATAATTTGAATGCTAGTAAAAGTTATATACGAGAAATACAGGTGATTGATAAAACTGCATCTGGAAGGGATAGTATTTATTATAAGAATTTTTCTGATGATGTAGAAACGCCCCTAAATATTTCAGGAAGTAGAGCGTTTCAAAGTTTTTCAAATTTTCAAACCTATTTAAATTATAAGCGAACTTTTAATAAGCATGATGTTAGTGGTTTATTACTTTATCAGCAGCAAAAAGAAATTATTAATGAACAACTTCCTTATAACCTTATAGGGGTTTCTTCTAGGGTCACCTATGCCTACGATGATAAATATTTTGTAGAGTTTAATGCAGGTTATAACGGTTCAGAACAATTTGCTCCCGGAAATCGATTTGGTTTTTTTCCAGCTGTTTCAGGAGGTTGGTTGGTTTCTAAAGAAAACTTTTGGAATGTAAAAGGAATTGATAGATTAAAAGTTAGAGGTTCTTATGGAAAAGTAGGTAACGACCGGATTGGAAATGATAGGTTTTTGTATTTAGATGATATATCAGTAAGTGGTGGTGGTTATTCATCTAGTTTGGATCAAGGGAGAAGAATAGCTATTAATCAATTAAGAAATGGAGAGTTACAATGGGAAGTTGCAAATAAAATTAATATTGGTTTAGAAGTCGATTTTTTAAAGTCTTTTGAATTAATTGTAGATGTATTTAGTGAAAAGAGAGACAATATTTTAAGAAATAGGGGAACAATTCCTATTTTAAACGGATTGTCAACTAACGTTTTACCACCTGTTAATATTGGGGTTGTTGAGAATAAAGGTTTTGAAGTGGAATTGAATTATAAAAAAGCGTTTTCACCAGATTTTTTTGTTAGAGGAAGGGCGTTTGTAGGTTACGCAAGAAACGAACAAAAATTTGCTGATGAACCATTATTACCAGAAGACTACGCTTATAGATACAGACAAACAGGTTATAGAATTGGTCAAAATTTCGGATATATTGTTGAGAAATATTTTGATACTCAAGAAGAGATTGATAACTCTCCAGTACAAATTGTTGGTGGGCATGAATCTAGACCAGGAGACTTTAAATACAAAGATCTTAATGAAGATGGTGTTGTAGATCAGAAGGATATTGCACCAATTGGGGCTTCAACCATGCCTGAAACTTCTTTCGGACTAGGATTGAGTACAACTTATAAAAACTTTGATTTGAGTGCTCTTGTACAAGGGGTTGCCAATGTAGATAAGTTTTATAGTGGTAGAGGGACTTTTGCTAGTGGACAAACCAATTATTTTGACCAACATTTAACTAGTTGGACTCAAGAGCGTGCGGATAATGGAGAGCCTATTAATTTTCCTAGATTGAGTACCGAACCATCACCAAGTGAAAAAGAAAATTCCTTTTTTATTAGGGACGCTAGTTATGTAAGATTGAAGAACTTAGAAATAGGATATAGAATTCAATTAAAGGGAGTTGCAAATATGCGACTTTACATGAATGGGTTAAACTTAATTACTTGGGATAAATTACCTAGCAAAAATTATGATCCAGAAGCAGCTAACGGCCTTTCTTACCCACTACTTAAAGTATATAGTTTAGGTGTTAATTTGAAATTTTAAAACTGAAAAAATATTAAGAAATGAAAAATAAAATTTTATATCTATTCGTAAGTGCTCTAGTCATAATAAGTTGTGATAAAGCATTAGACATAACGCCAGATGGTAGGCTAACATTAGAAGACGTTTTTAAAGATGAGCATCAAACGGAAGCCTATTTGAACACGGTTTATAGCAGCATTCCGTCTTATTCCTATTATTACCATTTTTTCACTTATATAGCAGGGGTTACAGATGAGTGTCAAGACGCTGCTGTGGGAAATACACCAGGTAATATTGCCAACCTTTGGATTACAGGGGCAATGACCCCCGATTTTAATCCTCTTGAAAATGGACCGGGAGGTCATGGAAAAAAGCATTATGATACGTTTTGGGCAGGGATAAGAAACGCTAATGTATTTTTGGAAAATGTGGAAACAGCCAATATTCCCAATGATAAAAATAGAGAGCGATATAAAGCAGAAGCTTTAATACTAAGAGCTTTTTATTATCTTGAGTTAATAAAGCAATATGGACCAATGCCTATTGTTACCAAACCTTTTGGTCCAGCATTTGACTATACAACTTTAATTAGGCCAACATTTCAAGAATGTACGGATTTTATAGTTAATGATTGTGATGAAGCCATTGCTAATTCATATTTACCTCTTCGTATTACCTTAGAGCCAGAACGTGGGCGCTTTAGTAAAGCTGTAGCTTACGCAATAAAATCACAAGCATTACTTTATAATGCAAGTCCGTTATGGAATCCAGAAAATAGCACTGCGAAATGGCAAGCAGCTTCAACGGCTTCAGAAGAAGCCTTGTCAAAGCTTACCGATGGAGGGGAGTATGAGTTGTTCCCAGATTATGAACAATACTTTTTCTCTAGTTCCGATATAAATCCTTCTCCTAGAGATAGAGAAACCATATTGGAAATAAAAGCTACTGGTCATCCTAGCTTTAGAAATACCAATGCCTTACCAAGTATGCCAGGTCAAAATAATGCAGGAATTACACCAACGCAAGAGTTGGTTGATAGTTACGATATGTTAGGAACTGGTGAACCAGCTATCTTAGGGTATAACGACGAAGATCATTTGGAACCTATTATAAATACCAATTCAGGATATGATCCTGCCAATCCTTATGATGGCAGAGATCCTAGATTTTATGCAACCGTATGGTATAACGGAGCACTTTTAGATAATATTGCTGGAAAAATCCATGTAGTTGAAACCTTTTTAGGTGGTGCCGATGCACTTAAAAAAACACCGCCAAACAAAAACAATACCCATACGGGGTACTATTTGCGTAAATTTCATGATCCAAAATTACAGAATGGTCAAAATGCGCAATCTAGATGGAAAAAGTATCATTTGGCTGAAATTTATCTAAATTATGCTGAGGCTGAAAATGAAGCTAATGGACCAACTGTAGAGGCTTATAATGCCATTAATAAAATTAGAGAAAGAGTTGGAATGCCTAATTTACCTGCAGGACTTTCAAAAGATGAATTTAGGAAACGCGTTAGAAACGAAAGAAGGGTGGAACTCGTTATTGAGGAGCATAGATTTTGGGATGTAAGAAGATGGAAAATATTAGACCAAACTGATAAATTGGTGACCGGTATGGAAGTTATAAAAAACGGAGATAATTTTGAGTATGAGCGTTTTGTAACAGAACGAAGAAATGCGTGGCAGGATAAGTTTCTTATTTTTCCAATTCCGATTAAAGATACTTCTATTATTCCTGATTTTAACGATAATCAAAATCCAGGTTGGTAGTGGTTTTTTGAATAATTATTTTATAAGATTTATTTAAAGAGTTAGTTTTTGTTAAAAAGCCGTAGACATTTATGTCTGCGGCTTTTTTTATTCTATTTACCTATAAATGGAGGGGGAGATAAGGTATTTTTAAATGGAGTAATAAGTTATTAGTAATAATATGGTAATTGCTCTATCACATTCCCCTACATTCCGTAAAAACTACATTCCAGAAAAAAACACTTCACTAAAAAGTCTTGGACCCAATCCTCACTTTTGACTTTTCATTGCGTTTATGCTTTCTGCTTCGCTGGAAAGTAACACTTCATTTTCAAGTAATACTGTAAAAATCAAAAAGAAAGAGCCATAGTTTTATTGAATTACAGTTAGTCCTAGTAAATATGAATTAAGTAAACGGAAACCAATTCCGAAGATTTAAAAAAATATACTAGAGCAATAATGCATGATTATGCAAGGTCTTTTAATAGAGAGATTAATGGTAAGTCGATAACCGTTGATGACATAAAATATTTTGCGAAAATTGAAGATCAACGCACATTACGGAATGTTAGATCGTATAAAAATAGAAAAGGTGCTAACATTATGGTTTACCTGCTAATTTTTATTTTTCAGAGGAATTAATGTGAAAATTTTATTAATCTAATAGAATTTGAGGTAAATTGATGTTGATTGTGTAGTGAGTGAGAAAATACAGGAATTTTTTAGCTATGTTTTAGCAAAATAAAAAAAGCCAAGAATAAAATTCTTGGCTTTCCCTTTGTTTACTTGTAGCGAGAATGGGGCACGATCCCATGACCTCCGAGTTATGAATCCGACGCTCTAACCAGCTGAGCTACCTCGCCATATGCGTTTCCGCGGGTGCAAAGATAAAAACATAATTAGATTACACAAACATTAGTTGCAAAAAATATTATTAAATTTTCTGTGGTACTTCTTAATTAATGTATATATTGGTCAACATAAAGATTAAATCATATATGGACGAGAAAGTAAAATATAATATAGAGTTTCCTATACAAGCATCACCGCAATTATTATATCAGTATATATCAACGCCTTCTGGGTTATCTGAATGGTTTTCAGACAACGTAAATTCCAGAGGAGAGCTGTTTACTTTTATTTGGGATGGTAGCGAAGAAAAAGCAAAACTATTAAATAAAAAAAGTGGCGAGCGTGTTAAATTTAGATGGTTGGAAGATGAAGAGGAAGGCGATTCTTATTATTTTGAAATCAGAATTCAAGTAGATGAAATCACAAAGGATGTATCTTTAATGGTGACTGATTATGCTGAAGAAGATGAAGTAGACGAATCTAAAATGCTTTGGACTAACCAAATATCAAGTTTAAAGCAAGTATTAGGCTCAGCGTAATATAAAAAACATAATATTCGATTATATTTGTCCCGTTTTTACACTTAATGAAAACGGGATTTTTTTATGGTAAATTTTAACGAAAATATTTTAGAAGATAATACATTGTTATCTATTAATAATAGAGGTTTTGCATATGGTGATGCCTTATTTGAAACAATTAAAGCTTCTTATGGTAAATTGTTGTTTTGGGAAGACCATTATTTTAGACTTATGGCGTCTATGCGAATTATGCGCATGGAGATTCCTATGAATTTTACCATGGAATATTTAGAAGAGCAAATACTAAAGACCTTAACGGAAAACAATTTATCAAACGCGTCTTCTAGAGTGAAATTAACTGTTTTTAGAAATGAAGGTGGCTTATATTTACCCGAAACTAATGATATTAGTTTTCTAATTGCTGTAAAACCTGTCGATACCGATTTTTATATCGTGCAAGACACCTTCTACGAGGTCGATTTATTTAAAGATTACTACGTGTCTCCAAGTTTGTTATCAAGCTTAAAAACTAACAACAAGGCTTTAAACGTAGTTGGTAGTATCTACGCTAAAGAAAATAAGTTAGACAATTGTTTAGTTTTAAATACCGATAAGCAGGTTATTGAAGCTTTAAACGGAAATGTATTTGTTGTAAAAGGCAATACTATAAAAACGCCACCAATAGAAAACGGTTGTTTAAAAGGTGTAATGCGTAAGCAAATTATAGAAACAATAGAGAGTTTACCAGAATATGAACTGGTAGAGGAAGCAATTTCTCCTTTTGAGCTTCAAAAGGCAGACGAAATCTTTATTACCAATGTTATTGTTGGTATACAAGCGGTGAGTAAATACAGAAAAAAGACTTTTAAATCAGAAGTATCTAAACTTCTAATTCAAAAATTAAATATTAAAATTAGAGTGAGTTAATTATAACTCGGATTTTCTGGAGCATTAGACCAAATACTATATTCTCCTCCAAATTCTAACATTTTTTCTTTCCAGAAAGATTTGTAGCTTTTTTCAATAACATCTTTTTTATAGATGTTTTCGGTAACCACCCAGGAATTAGCTTTAAGTTCATCGGATAATTGGTTAGTATCCCATCCAGAATAGCCTAAAAAGAACTTTATGTCGTTTTCATTAATGGTTTTATTAGCGATAAGTTCTGCTACTTCATTAAAATCACCACCCCAATAAATACCTAAAGATATTTCAATACTATTGGGTATAAGTTCTGGTATTTTATGAATAAAGTAAAGATTATCTTGCTCAACAGGGCCGCCGTTGTAAACTTTAAACGACGCATCAAGTTCTGGTATTAAGTCGTTTATAGTATATTCTAAAGGCTTATTTAAAATAAAACCAATAGAACCTTCATTAGTATGATCGGCTAGTAAAACAATAGAGCGATTAAATGAAACGTCTCCAATAATAGCTGGTTCTGCTATTAATAAATCACCTTTTTTTGGTTGTGTAGTCACCATATTTTCAGGAATTAGTAATTAAATCTAATATTAATTTATTAAAAAAGCAAGTCTTTAATGTATATATACAAAAAAAGCCTTCAAAATTTGAAGGCTTTTCTGAATATTTATGAAGCAAATAATTAGTTTACTGCATTAGATAAATCTGCACCAGCTTTAAACTTTACAACGTTTTTTGCTTTAATTTGGATAGTATCACCTGTTTGAGGGTTTCTTCCTTCTCTTGCAGCTCTTTTAGAAACTGACCAAGAACCAAAACCTACTAAAGAAACTCTGTTACCTTTTTGTAAAGCTCCTTCGATTTCAATAATTGCACATTCTAAAGCTTTTTTAGCAGCAGCCTTAGTAATTCCTGCGTGTTCTGCCATAGCATCGATTAAATCTGTCTTGTTCATAATATAAAATTTAATTATTAATAAATTGGTTAAACATTTTGTTATATCCTATACAAATTTATACGGATTACTCAATAACACAAGTAATAGCAAGGGAAATTCGTGGTTTTGTTAATAACTTATCGCATTTGTTAATAAAGAGCCGTTGATTTAACGTTTTTTTAATAACATCAGCAGGAATAAGGCTTTACAGCATTTTTGCATCGCTTTCAAATTGATAGCCATTTAAAAGTGATTTTACATCCATAGTGCGCTTACCAGGAAGCTTAATATCATCTATAATAAGGTAACCTTTACTCACAGCGACTTTTAACTCTTTTTTGGTAGAAACAATACTTCCTATGGTATCTTTATGCTCAATAATTTCTTTTTTCGCACTATAAATCTTAATGTCTAGGTCATCATCACCATTAATTAAGGTGCACCATGCTGCTGGGTATGGGCTTAATCCTCGTATTTTATTATGGATATCATCAATAGAAGTATTCCAATCTATTTTACAATTATCCTTATTTAGTTTATAAGCTGTTTTTATATCGGCTGTTTCTTGTTGCGGAACCGTAGTTACAGAGCCTTCCTTTATAAGATTGACTGTTTTTAAAACCAAATCACTTCCTAAGTGCATTAATTTGTCGTGTAAACTTCCTGCGTGTTCTTCCGGTTCAATTGTTATTTCTTCTTGAAGAATCATAGCGCCAGTATCAATTTTCTCATCAATAAAAAAAGTTGAAACACCTGTTTTTGTTTCTCCATTTATAATAGCCCAATTAATAGGAGCCGCTCCACGATAGTTAGGTAATAAAGAAGCATGTAAATTAAAGGTGCCATATTCAGGCATTTGCCAAACGGCTTTTGGTAACATTCTAAATGCTACTACAATTTGTAAATTAGCATTTAGTGCTTTTAATTCTTCCAAAAAGTCTTCACTCTTTAAATTGGTAGGTTGTAAAATATTTAACCCAACCGATTTTGCATAAACTTTTACAGCACTTTCGTTTAATTTACGGCCACGTCCTGCAGGTTTATCTGGAGCAGTAATTACCCCAACTATGTTTTGTTTGTTTTCTACTAATGTTTTTAAAATGGTAACGGCAAAATCTGGCGTTCCCATAAATACTATTTTTAAATCTTTCATTTTAATCTTATTTTCCTAACATGTTAGTCTGTGCTTATACATGTTTAATATTTTATTTTTTATACCCTATGTATTAGGTGTAGCTGAAGTTTCTATTTGAGTTTAATAATTAAGCTGAATTATAAATGGCTCAATTTATACGTATTCTTAGCTGTAATCGTTATTATTTGATGTTCTAAAAGTAATTTTAAAACCTGTTTTATGTGTTCTTCGGAAGTGTTTAATAAAGCTGAAATTTGTCTAGAAGATTGATCTCCATTTTCTAAAAGCCCGATAACTTGCTTTTTTATAGTTTTGATATCATTTGATGTGACCCTAACTTTTTTTTGAGTACAAACGGAACAAATACCACAAGGACTAATTTCTGTTTCTCCAAAATAGGCGAGGAGTTGCATGCTTTTACAAGTCGATTCGTTTTCAACATAATCTAGCATTGCTTTTACTTGCTGTTGCTTTAAATTATTTTGTTGCTCTATTGTTTTCGCTATTCTGTTAATAGTCTTGTTGTCTTCTCGCGGCTGAATAAAAGTAACTTCGGCATCTGTTGCAGATAGTTTTAAGGTAATAATACCATCATGTTCTAGCTGCTTTAAAGCGTTCACTATTTTAACTTCGCTTATCGCCGATTTTTCGGTTATTTTGGCCAATGCAATTTTGGTGACTTGCTCAAAAACACCGCCATACATACGTAAAATAGATTTTACAATAATACTGTACTCCGTATGTGTATCTAAATAGTTAAACAATGCCGCATTAGAAATTATGAACTGCACGGTAACCTTGTTTTTAAATTGTTTAGAAAGCGTAATAATACTATTTCTATCTAAAATCAATAAAGCACTGTAGCATGAACTCGGACTAAACTTGTAGGTTTTACAAAAGGTGTTAAAATCGAACTCAAAAGTTAAATATTCACCTTCACCGTAAGGCACCTGAAAATAATTGCATAGTTTTCTGTAAACTTGCTTTACAAAATCGACACTAGCAAGTGATCCTAAAAACTGTTTTTTAATACTAGCTTCGTCACTTTTGTTTTTCAAAATTACTGCAAAAGCCTTATCCCCATTTCGGCCAACCCGTCCGGCTTCTTGAAAGTAACTTTCTATACTTTCTGGTAGGCTAATATGTACCACGGTTTTTACATCTGGTTTATCAATCCCCATTCCAAAGGCATTTGTAGCTACCATAACCTGTTTTCGGTTATTAATCCAGGCATCCATGTTTTTATCCTTTTCACTATTGTGTAAACCACCGTGATAAAAGGTAGCTGTTATGTTTTTAGACTCTAAAAAAGCACTAAGTTCAATAGTTAGTTTTCTATTTCTAACATAAATAATGGAAGACTGCTTATATTTTTTTAATATCGTCTGTATTCTGTAATACTTATCATTTTCATTGTAAACTAAATAAGCCAAATTGGGTCTTAAAAAAGACTGCTTAAATATTTTAGGATTAATAAAATCCAGTTGTTTTACAATATCATCAATTACCTCAGGTTTTGCCGATGCTGTTAGTGCAATAGCGTTTACCGTTGGTTGTAGTTGTCTTAAAAGTGCAATGTTATTGTAAGCAGGTCTAAAGTCGCTACCCCATTGCGAAATACAATGTGCCTCATCTATGGCAATTAAATTCACATTCATTAACCTAATGCGGTCTTGAACCAATTCTTGCTGCAATCGCTCGGGAGATAAGTATAGAAATTTGTAATTACCGTAAACACAATTATCTAAAAGTGTGTCTAATTCTTTATATGAAATTCCACTTGTAAGTGCCATCGCTTTAATCCCCTTGTTGTTTAAGGACTGTACTTGGTCTTTCATTAAAGCAATAAGTGGCGATACCACAATGCATATCCCTTTTTTTACCAGAGCAGGAATTTGGAAACATAACGATTTTCCACCACCAGTTGGTAAAAGCGCAAAAGTATCCTCACCAGCCAAAACAGAATTTATAATGGCCTCTTGGTTTGGTCGGAACTCGGTGAATTTCCAATAACGTTCTAGTATATTAATAGGGTGTTCCATTCTGGACGCTTACATCTTTAATTTGTTTAAAATAAAATTGGTTCTATTCTCAACAGTATCAAAAGGTACATCTATTAAGTTATATTCGTAGTTTTCATAGGTTTTTACTAAGTGATCGTGAATTTCTAAGGCTTGATCAAAAGTCTCGTAGCGTTCATTATCGCTGGTGTAAATAGCTTCCCAAGGTTTTAATATAAAAACGGTGTGGTATTTAGATTTGTTACAAGTTTCAATGAAGTTTTCTGGACATTCATCGCCAATAAAATCCATGTAAGCTAGTACATCGGGCAAACCACGATCGAAAAATACGATTTCATTTTTAAATAATTCGGCATCAACAAATTGTTTTTGTCGGCCCTTTAGAAGGAGTTCGCTAAACATGAGCGGGTTGGTTAAAAAGAGCTGATCGATACCTTCTTTTTTGGCATCTAAAATTACTTGTCGCGAAATTTCTTCTAAGCAAGTGTGGCCTCTTTTTATTAATTCGTTAATTAAAGTTGATTTTCCAGTTCCTGGACCGCCCGTAATAACAATCTTTTTAGTGTTCAATGCTGCTTTATTTTTGTGTAAAAATCGGAATTTATAATCTATAAAAAAAATGGAAACTAAACTGTATATTTGCAGCCAAATAAATATGTAATGAGCACACCTCCAAATTCAGAAGAATTTTACGATAAATTAAAAGAACAATTATACGATACAGACGTTTGGCCTGCAGAATACTTATATAAATTCATTGTGCTTTCAAACAAAGAAAAAATTGAAAAAATTGAGACTATTTTCGATGGGTTAGGAGCTGTTATCAAAACAAAAGAATCTAAAAACGGAAAATACACAAGTGTTTCTATTGATGTTTTTATGGAAAAACCTGAGGCTGTTATAGAGAAATACAAAGAGGTATCTTCTAAAGTAGAAGGCGTAATTAGTCTTTAATACTTGTAGGTGTTTGTTTTCCGTGAAAACGGGAGCATTATTTTTTTTGTTACAAAATTTAAGGAAATTGCTATAAGCAGTATAGAATTGAAACTTTATTTTTTATTCTGAAGCAACCTTTTGTATAATTTTGCATCTTGAAATAAAATATTTGAGATGAAAAAAATTGCTTTAGTTTTATGTTCTGTTTTTGTTTTATTCAGTTGTGAAAATGGTGATAGTGCCATCGATGGAAGTTCTGAACTCGATTCATCGTCATCTTCGAGCTCAAAAGGTTCAGGAGATTCTGGTAATGGTGGTAATGGTGAAAGTGCCGGCCAAATCACGGCTGGTGAATGGAACGATTTAACTCAATGGGATTTCTGGAGCGATTTATTAAATTCTCAAGATTATACTACATTTCAAGCAAATTGGAGTTTCAATACATCAAAACGTATTGCATTTCAAGTTTTAGATAAAAACACCTCGCAACCTTTAAATAATGTATCGCTTTCTCTTTTTAAAGATGGCGAAATTATCAGTGAAGCTAAAACAGATAATTTAGGTGAAGCTAATTTATTTATAGATTTGTTTGATAGCGGAAAAACGAGTTCTTCAGTAAATCTTGACGATTACGATGTTCAAATTAATGGAGAAGTAATAAGTCAAGGGGTTTCTCTTTTTAATGAAGGTGTAAATGTTTTTAATATTGAAAATACTACAGCAACTGCCGATAGAATAGAAGTGGCTTTTATTGTTGATGCTACAGGCTCAATGGGCGACGAGCTAGAGTTTTTAAAGAGTGATTTAAAAGATGTTATTGGTCGGGCACAAGAGGATAATGCCAATTCTACAATTTTAACATCTACGGTGTTTTATAGAGATCAGGGCGATGATTATGTCACAAAACGATCAGATTTTACAACGAGTATTTCTTCTACTGTAGATTTCATTAGCAAGCAAAGCGCAGATGGTGGAGGCGATTTTGAAGAGGCCGTGGAGGAAGCTTTAGATGAAGCAATAAACGATTTGCAATGGGGTACAAATTCTAAAACACGAATTGCTTTTTTACTTTTAGATGCGCCACCACACCAAACCGATGACGTAAATTTAAGTATTAAGAAATCGTTAATTAAAGCGGCCAAAAATGGTGTGAAATTGATTCCGGTAACGGCAAGTGGTATCGATAAATCTACCGAGTTTTTAATGCGTTATTTTGCTATTGCAACCAACGGAACCTATGTGTTTATTACAAACGATAGCGGAATTGGCAACGACCATATAGAGCCAACTGTTGGAGAATATGAGGTTGAATTTCTAAATAATTTGCTCGTTAGGTTAATAAATAAGTACGCGCAATAATTGATTTGGTAATAATAATCGTGCTATTCAATTTTTTTTGTATTTTGCGCAAGCATAACAACTACATGCAACAATATAAATTCTACACATTATTTTGATAGACGATTTAGAATACAACACAGAGCGTGAGCATTTAATCATTCCAGAGTACGGAAGACATATGCAGAAAATGATTAATTACGCTAAAACAAGAGAAACAAAAGAAGAACGTAATAAATTAGCAAACGGCATTATTGCTGTAATGGGTAATATGCAACCGCATTTACGCGATGTTCCAGATTTTAAACACAAACTTTGGGATCAGCTTTTTATTATGTCTAATTTTCAATTAGATGCAGATTCTCCTTATGAAATTCCTACTAAAGAAATTTACGAAGAGCGTCCTGAGCCTTTAAAATACCCACAAAACTTCCCGAAATATCGTTTCTACGGAAATAATATTAAAACCATGATCGATGTGGCAAACACATGGGAAGATGGTGAATTAAAAGAAGCGTTGCTTTATACCATTGCAAATCACATGAAAAAGTGTTTTTTAAACTGGAATAAAGATACCGTTGAAGATGCCATAATTTATGGACATTTGTTCGAGTTATCTGAAGGGAAAATAGATCTTCGAAATTCTGAAGAAGATTTATCAGATTCTACTAGTTTATTGAGGACTAAATCGAAATTCGCCAATAATAACAACAAAAAAGGCGGTCAGAAAAAGAGCAATAATAACAATCGCCAAAGAAAACGCTACTAATTTTTACGCATGGGAACATTTAAAATTGAAGGTGGACACCAATTAAAAGGTAGTATCCAACCTCAAGGAGCAAAAAACGAAGCTTTACAAATTCTATGTGCCGTTCTACTTACTCCAGAATTGGTTACAATAAATAATATTCCGGACATTATAGATGTTAATAAGCTAATAAACTTATTAATAAAGCTAGGTGTTAAGGTTGAAAAAATAAGCAAAGGAAGTTATACTTTTCAAGCAGACGAAGTAGATTTAGATTATCTAGAGTCTGATGCTTTTAAAGTGGATGGCCGTGGCTTACGAGGGTCTATAATGATTGTAGGGCCTTTATTAGCTCGTTTTGGTAAAGGATATATTCCAAAACCAGGAGGAGATAAAATTGGTCGCCGTAGACTAGATACGCATTTTGAAGGTTTAATTAATTTAGGTGCTAAATTTAAATACAGCAAAGAAGATCAGTTTTACGGCGTAGAAGCCGAGTATTTAACTGGAACTTATATGTTGCTTGAAGAAGCATCGGTTACTGGAACGGCAAATATTGTAATGGCTGCTGTTTTGGCTCGAGGAATAACTACAATTTACAATGCAGCTTGCGAACCTTATTTGCAGCAACTTTGTAAAATGCTAAATAGAATGGGGGCTAAAATTAGTGGTGTTGGTTCTAATATGCTTATTATCGAGGGAGTTGAGACTTTGGGTGGTACGGAACACCGTATGCTTCCTGATATGATTGAAATAGGAAGTTGGATTGGTCTTGCGGCTATGACGAAAAGTGAGCTTACTATTTCAAACGTAAGCTGGAACGATTTAGGCGTAATACCTAGTGTTTTTAGAAAATTAGGAATCACCGTTGAAAAGCAAGGAGATGATATTCATATTCCTGCACATACTAACGGTTACGAAATTCAAAGTTATATAGATGGTTCTATTTTAACCATCTCCGATGCGCCTTGGCCTGGTTTTACTCCAGATTTATTGAGTATCATTCTAGTTGTAGCTACACAAGCTAGAGGTAGTGTTTTAATACATCAAAAAATGTTCGAAAGTCGTTTATTCTTCGTGGATAAATTGATTGATATGGGAGCAAAAATTATTTTATGCGATCCGCATAGAGCTACTGTTATTGGTCATGATTTTAAATCGACTTTAAAAGCAACAACCATGACGTCTCCAGATATTCGTGCGGGTGTATCCTTACTTATTGCAGCACTTTCTGCAAAAGGAACATCGACTATACAGAATATAGAGCAAATAGATCGTGGTTACGAAAATATCGATGAGCGTTTACGCGCTATTGGTGCCAAAATAGAACGTGTAGAGTAATCTCACGTTCTTCTTTTTTTTATTTTCAATTGTTATATTTGTTTAAAACGAAATCACCTAATGGTGCGGTATGAGTTTTTTTAATAAGTTACTAAAGAAAGATATGCCTGTAAAATCTTATTCAGATTTTTGGAAGTGGTTTGTTAAAAAAGAAAAATCATTTTTTAAAGCGATTAGTGAGGAAGGTGATGTTAATGTTTTGTTTTTTAATGATTTATCTTTAAAATTAGATGAATTAAAAGAAGGGTTTTGGTTTCTTGCAGGAATGTGTGATACTGACACAGCAGAACTTATTTTAACGGCCGATGGTGATTTAAGAAACATTGCTTTTGTTGAAGATTTGGTAAACGAAGCTCCAGAAATTAAAGGCTGGAAAATTACAGCTTTAAAACCGGAATCTGGTTTCGATGACTCGAACATCCAAATAGGTGAGTTGGAGTTTAGTAAAAATACACTTCATTTTTATTCTAACGATTTAGGAGATTATCCTGACGAAATTGATATCACCATAACTCATAATGGTTTAACTGAAGAGCAACGTGTAGATTTCACCAATGGGGTTTATCTATTTTTAGATAATGCTTTGGGCGAGTTAAATGCGGTTTCTATTATCGATAATCTAAATGTTGTAAATACCGCTGATGCTCAAGCAGATTTAGTGCCTATAGAGAAATTAAAAGATTTTCTAATTTGGCGAGAAAAGGAATTCATTGAAAAATATGATGGATTGCGGCATTCTACGGATAAAGATCGTTATGCGGCGTTAGAGGCTACTATGGAGTCTGGTTTATCGCTTTTAGCGGTTGTTAATACCGATTTGCTACAATGGGATAGCAAAGCATCGCATCCATGGGTTGCAGTGCTCGAAATGGAGTATCAAGGTATTGTAGATAATGGTATGCCAGATGAAGGTACTTATAATCTTTTAAGTGTTATTGAAGATGAAGTTTTAGCGCAGCTTAAAGATTTTGATGGCTATCTTAATATTGGTAGACAAACAGCTGATAGTATGCGCGAGGTATATTTTGCATGTACCGATTTTAGAAAACCTTCTAAAGTTTTTTATGAGATTGAAACAAAATACTCAGATAGATTAAAAGTTACTTTTGATATTTACAAGGATAAATATTGGCAGTCTTTTGATAGATTCTTACCTCGATAAATAGCTTCTATATGAAACCACATGTTATTATTCTTTTTCTATTATTTATTACAGCTTGCAAACAATCAGAAAATAAACAGGAGATTGTTTCTGATCATGATGTGGTTCAAGTTATAAGTCAAGATGTTCCAAAACTAGATTTAGAGCAGGCAAATAAATTGGCTGCTTTACCGCTTCATTGTATAAATGCTGAATACCCAAATAAGTTATCTCAAACCTTAGGAAGTGGAGAAGATTTAAAAAATCCTGCAACATTACATCCTGCTTTTTATGGTTGTTTCGATTGGCATTCTGCTGTACATGGACATTGGAGTTTGGTGAGTTTACTTAAAACGAATCCTGATATAAAAAACCGTAATGATTTAAAGAATAGGTTATTGCTTAATTTGTCTAAAGAAAACATTGAAGGTGAGGTTGCTTATTTTTTAGGTAAACATAATGCGTCTTTCGAGCGAACTTACGGTTGGGCTTGGTTGTTAAAGTTGGCGGAAGAGCTTCATACTTGGGACGATGATACTGCAAGAGTTTTAGAAGAAAATCTTCAGCCTCTAACAAATTTAATTGTTGAAAAATATACCGTTTATCTTCCAAAATTAAATTACCCAACGCGAGTTGGAACACATGGGAATACAGCTTTCGGAATGTCTTTTGCTTACGATTATGCTGTTGCGGTAAATGATGAAGCATTTAAGAAAGCGATTGAAGCTCGTGCAAAGTATTTCTTTTTGAATGATGAAAATTGCCCGATGTCTTGGGAGCCTGGCGGTTCAGATTTTTTATCGCCTTGCTTAGAAGAGGCTGCTTTAATGAAGCGATTGTTACCTGTTGAAACTTATAAAACATGGCTAAATGATTTTCTTCCGCAACTGAAATCTAGAAGCTTTTCCTTAGAAACGGGTAAGGTTTCTGATAGAAACGATGGGCATTTAGTACACTTAGATGGTTTAAATTTTTCTAGAGCGTGGAGTTTAAATAAAATAGTAGAAGGTTTGCCAGAATATGTACATTTAAAGCCTGTGGCTATACAACACTTAAACCATTCTTTACCTAGTATTTTTGGTGATAGCTACGAAGGTGGACATTGGTTAGGCTCTTTCGCTATTTACGCCTTAAATTCTTTCTAATAATTAATTTAAATTCGCTAACTTGGTTTGGTGGAAATTAAAGCTATAGATATTAATGTTGATGTAGGCGAGGGGATTGGCAACGAAAGTTTGCTTATGCCGCATATATCCTCATGCAATATTGCTTGTGGTGGGCATGCCGGAACTTTAGAGATTATGCGAGATGTTACACGTTTAGCTAAGCAGCATTGTGTTAAAATTGGCGCACATCCATCATTTCCTGATAAAGAAAACTTCGGAAGAGTGATTATGGACATGTCCTGCGTTGCGCTTTACGCTTCCATTAAACATCAAATTAGAGATTTGCTTTCTGTTTTAAAATCTGAAAACGCAAGACTTCATCATATAAAACCACATGGCGCGCTTTACAATTTAGCGGCTACCGATGTTAAAACAGCAAACGTTATTATCGAGGTTATAAAATCACTTATGTTGCCTATTAAACTTTATGTGCCTTATAAGTCTGTTATTGCAAATTTAGCTTTAGAGAATAATATTAAAATAGTTTACGAGGCTTTTGCTGATCGAAATTATAACAACAATTTAAGCTTAGTTTCTAGGCAAGAACAAGAAGCTTTAATTCATGAAAAAGACGACTTGTTTAACCATGTTTTTAAGATGGTTTCTGAACAAAAAGTTAAAACGATTCAAGGTTGTGATATCGATATTTTAGCTGATACATTTTGTCTTCACGGCGACCAACCAAATGTTGTAAATTTAATTGAATATTTAAAAGGTAAATTGGAGCTTAATCAAATCAAAATTATTTAGTTTAAATGGCTTTTAAACTTTGTTATAAATCCTTAGGTTTACATGCCGTTTTAGTAGAGTGGCCGGCTGAAATTAGAGAAGATGTTCTTCAGGATGTCTTAATTCTGAAGACTAAAATCGAAAATTATCATGTTAAAGAAATTATTCAGGTAAATTCCTCATATAGCTCATTATTAGTTTTTTATGAAAACATAAATATTTCTTTAGAGGAGCGAATTGCTATTATAGATAAAATCTATTCAAGTAAAAATAATGCTATTTATGTGGCTTCTCAATTGTGGAAGATTCCTGTATGTTATGATGAGGCTTTTGGTCTCGATTTGGATGCTGTTTCAATTGAAAAAAAGGTATCTAAAAATGATATTATTAAACAACATTGTGGCGTTATTTACACCGTTTACTTTATAGGTTTTTTACCTGGTTTTTTATACTTGGGTGGTTTAGATAAATTACTCCAAATGCCGCGTAAATCTACTCCAAGATTACAGGTTGCAAAAGGAGCTGTTGCTATAGGCGGAAATCAAACAGGAATTTACCCAAATGAGAGTCCTGGTGGTTGGAATATTATCGGTAATTCTCCTCTTAATTTTTTCGATGTTTCTAAAGAAAAACCATGTTTTGCGAAAGCCGGAGATCGCGTTCAATTTTATTCAGTTTCATTAAAAACGTATAACAATATTAAAACTTTAGTAGAGGCGGGAGTATATCAATTAGAAAGCGAAGAAGTAAATGATTAAGGTTTTAAGAGCAGGTTTTTATTCCACCATTCAAGATTTTGGTCGCTACGGTTATCAGGAATTTGGTGTGCCATTTTCAGGCGTTATGGATCGAAAAGCGGCAGCTTTTGCAAATAGCTTAGTTGGTAATTATGAAGATGAAGCGGTTTTAGAAATGACGATGTTAGGTGCTAGTCTTCAATTTTCTGTAAATACACATATTGCATTTTCTGGCGCACAAATGGACGCTAAGTTAAATGATGTTGAAATAACGAACAATGGTTCGATTGCTATAAAACCTGGAGATATATTAAATTTCGGAAAACTTAAATGGGGTTTTAGGTGTTATTTAGCTGTTTTAGGTGGTTTTAAAACCGAAACAGTCATGAAGAGTAAAAGTATGTGTTCGAACATTACAAAAGCAAGCAGGTTGCTTAAAAATGACGAATTAGCTATTAATGCCTCATCTCTGGAGAATCAAAATAGATATTCTAGAATTCGATACGATGAATCCTATATAAATTCATCGAATTTGGAAGTTTATGTAGGTCCAGAATTTGAAAACCTAACTGATGCTCAGCAAAAGAAATTGTTGTCTATACGTTTTACTATTTCAAATAATAACAGCAGAATGGGATATCAGCTAAATGAAAATTTTCAAAATAATTTAGAAGCGATTATTACCGGACCAGTTATTCCTGGAACAGTTCAACTTACACCTTCAGGAAAGCTTATTGTTTTAATGCGCGATTGCCAAACTACTGGTGGTTATCCACGAGTGCTTCAGTTAAGTGAAACTGCGATAAATAGCTTGTCACAGAAATATACCGGACAAGCCATTTCATTTAAATTGAGTAAATAAAACTTGTTTTATGCTAGTTTTAAAAGCGCTTTTCTAAGTTTTAAGTTTGGAGAGGCTCCAATACGACTTACACCAATATCTATAAATTTTTGAGACATTTCTAAATTAGTAATACCTCCCGAAGCTTTAATTTTTATGGTATCTCTAACTGTTTTTTTAATAATTTTTACCGCAGTAAATGTGGCGCCACCTTTAGAAAAACCGGTAGAAGTGGTTATAAAATCGGCATTAGCATCCGAACAAATTTGAGATGCTTTTACAATTTCGTTTTTATTTAATTCTGAAATTTCAATAATAACCTTTAGTGGTATGTTCGAAATTGCTGTTTTTACAGCGCTAATATCTTTCATTACCGATACGTAGTTTTTACTTTTCAATAAACCAAGGTTGATAACCATATCGATTTCGCTAGCACCTTCTTTAATGGCGTTGGTTGCTTCAAAAATTTTAGTTGCTGTTGAAGCGCTTCCTGCAGGAAAACCAACCGTAGAACATATTTTAACGTCCGTGCCTATAAGTAGCTCTGTTGCTAGTGCTACATAGCAGCTGTTTATGCAAATGCTATTGAGGTTGCTTTTTCTTGCTTCTTGGCAGAGTGCTATTATTTCTGCTTCTGTTGTTGTGGGAGATAATAGGGTATAGTCTATGTATTCCGAAATAATCATTGTTAGGGAGTTTTAGGTTAAGCTATATTTTTTTATGAGGGGGCAGAATTAGTCTTCATTAGTTTTAAATAATGAAAGTTTAGGGTAATTCTTCTGTAAAGTTAGAAACTAACCGAGTGTTGTTTGGGTAAAATTTAATTTTTTAGACGAACGGTAACTTAATTCCTACTTTCATAGAAAAATTAAGAAAAACATGGTGTTTGTAATATAATTTATCTATGGCAAGGCTTATTTATAAAAGACTCGCGGTAAAATGAACTGTTTTTATGTGTTTCTAAAAGATGTTTTTAGTTTGAAAGGTAATTCGTAAAAATAGTATCAGAATTTTATCTTTAATTGGCGTTTTACATTATTCCGCTAATAAAAAAAAGCAACACATCCCTCATTTCGAGTTCTGTGTTGCTTCAAATTAACAATTAAATTCTAGTATCAAAAACTTAGATTTCTTCGCTAACCAAGTGATTTTCATTTCTAAAAACCAACTCGTCATTAAAGGCATCGAGTAAAATAATACTATCTGTTGTTACGGTTCCTGCTAAAATTTCTTTACTCAGGGCGTTTAAAACTTCTTTCTGTATTACCCGTTTTACGGGTCTTGCTCCGTATTCTGGGTTATAGCCTTTGTTGGCTAAATAGCTTACAGCTTCTGGCGTAGCATCGAAAGTAATACCTTGTTTTGCTATCATTTTGGTGATACTTTTTATTTGTAAACCAACAATAGATACAATGTTTTCTTTGCTTAAAGGCGTAAACATCACGGTATCGTCAATACGATTTAAAAACTCAGGTCTTACGGTTTGTTTCAATAAAGCAAGTACATCTACTTTTGCAGCTTCAATAGCTGAGTCGATATCCTTTGTAGCTTCAAAACGATCTTGAATTATTTGACTTCCCATATTAGAGGTCATAATTATTATCGTGTTTTTAAAATCTGCTGTTCTACCTTTGTTATCTGTTAAATGACCTTCATCTAAAACTTGCAATAAGATGTTAAATGTATCTGGATGCGCTTTTTCAATTTCATCTAAAAGCACTACAGAATAGGGTTTACGTCTCACGGCTTCAGTTAATTGCCCACCTTCATCATAACCAACGTATCCTGGAGGTGCTCCAACTAAACGGCTTACAGCATGACGCTCTTGGTATTCACTCATGTCTATACGGGTCATTGCACTTTCATCATCAAACAAATATTCAGCTAAGGCTTTTGCTAATTCCGTTTTACCAACTCCGGTGGTTCCTAAAAATAGGAAGGTTCCAATTGGTTTTTGCGGATTTTGTAATCCGGCACGACTACGGCGTACAGCATCACTAACAGCTTCTATAGCTTCTTCTTGGCCAACCACACGTTTGTGTAGCTCATCTTCTAGTCTTAAGAGTTTTTCGCGTTCACTTTGTAGCATTTTCGTAACAGGAATACCTGTCCATTTAGCAACTACTTCAGCGATATCATCGTAAGTCACTTCTTCTTTAATAAGAGATGTTTCCGATTTTTCATCCAATTGCTTTTGGAAAATCTCTAGCTGTTCTTGGGCTTCTTTTATTTTCCCGTAACGCAATTCTGCAACCTTACCATAATCACCTTCGCGTTCTGCTTTTTCTGCATCTAACTTATAGTTTTCAATGGCTTGCTTCGTGTTTTGAATATTGTCTACAACTTCTTTTTCACTTTTCCATTTTGCGTTAAGCTCATTTCTAGTTTCCTTGATATTAGCCAAGTCTGAACGTAGAGATTTTAACTTCGTTTCGTCTTTTTCGCGTTTAATAGCTTCAATCTCAATTTCAAGTTGCATGATTTTACGATCTAAAACATCTAGTTCTTCGGGTTTAGAGTTTATTTCCATGCGTAGCTTAGAGGCGGCTTCATCCATTAAATCGATGGCTTTATCTGGTAGAAAACGATTGGTAATATATCGTGTTGAAAGTTCTACAGCTCCAATAATAGCTTCATCTTTAATACGTACTTTATGGTGTGTTTCATATTTTTCTTTTATACCACGAAGTATTGAAATGGCACTTTCTGTATCTGGCTCGTTAACCATAACTTTTTGGAAACGACGCTCTAGAGCTTTATCTTTTTCGAAATATTTTTGATACTCATCTAAAGTGGTTGCTCCAATAGCTCGCAATTCGCCACGTGCTAAAGCAGGTTTTAAAATGTTTGCTGCATCCATCGCACCTTGTCCGCCACCTGCACCAACTAGTGTGTGTATTTCGTCAATAAACAAAACAATGTCTCCGTCGCTAGTAGTAACTTCTTTAATAACGGCTTTTAGACGCTCTTCAAACTCACCTTTGTATTTAGCTCCTGCAATAAGTGCTCCCATATCTAGAGCAAAAATTTGTTTGTTTTTCAGGTTTTCTGGAATATCTCCATCTACAATACGGTGTGCTAAACCTTCGGCAATAGCAGTTTTACCTGTACCAGGTTCTCCAATTAAAATTGGGTTGTTTTTGGTTCTACGTGATAAGATTTGTAAAATTCTACGAATTTCTTCATCGCGACCAATAACCGGATCTAATTTACCATCTTTAGCTAACTGGTTTAAATTTTTAGCGTATTTGTTTAACGAATTGTATGTGTCTTCTTGGCTTTGTGAGGTTACATTTTCGCCTTGGCGTAACTCATCAATTGCAGCTTGTAGTCCTTTTTCGGTTACACCTTGGTCTTTTAGCATTTGCGCTATTTTGCTCTTTGATTTAAAAACAGCTAGAATAAGGTGTTCGATAGAAACGTAATCGTCTTTTTGTTTTTTCGCAATTATAGAGGCTTCATTTAAGCTTTTTCCTGCTTCGCGAGATAACATAAGTTCGCTACCTGATACTTTTGGGAAGCTTTCTATTTGTTTGTCTAGAGCTTGTTTTAGTATCGGGATATTTACGTTTAATTTCTTTAAGATAAACGGTAGCACGTTTTCATCGACTTCAAAAATGCCTTTAAAAATATGTTCGTTTTCTATTTGCTGTTGGCCAAAACCTTGCGCAATTTGTTGTGCTTGTTGTATGGCCTCTTGCGATTTAATAGTATAATCGTTTAGGTTCATAATTAATATGTTTTATGATTTCCGTTTAACGGGAAATCTTGTTGTTTTTTTATTTCGGAATGTATATTTCAAATTCCCTACCAAGTTGATTTGCAAGACAAAATGGCGGTTGTGTTGTAGTTTTAAATGACTTTTTGTCGGTTTGTAAGGTTTTAGTTTAGCTGTCGACTTATTTCTGGTAAGTTTTGTTTTTGAGTATTATAAAAGTACTTAAATTTGAACCAAATACTCGAAAAAGTTTCGGGTTTAACATTAATTTGGCGGACAATTGCGTTAGGGATAGAACGGCTTGTTTGAGCTCCCCGACGGTAGGAGGTAGCGAGTAGTGAAAGCCCGACCCTTGTGGTAACGCCCAAAGAAGTATAATAATAAAAACATGGGATTATTTAATAAAATTTTTGGTGATTCGGGAGAAGCAAAAGAAGAAAAGGTATTGCCTTGGATTCCGTTGAATGCTATGCAGCAATTGGATTTAATAAAGGAAAAATCGAGTACTAAAACTCAAATGATCTTTAAACATTCTACGCGTTGTGGAATTAGTAGAATGGTGATGAGCCAGTTTGTAGATGCTTATGATTTTACTGAGAAGGATGCAGATTTGTATTTTCTAGATTTACTGAATTTTAGAGAAATATCTAATGAGGTGGGGTATAAATTTCAGGTTATGCACCAGTCTCCACAGCTTTTGGTAATTAAAAATGGTGTAGCTGTTGCACATGAAAGCCATGGTGCGATTAATGAAATGGATTTAAGTAAGTTTATTTAATAACTTACTTGTTTTGATAAAGTGTAGAATGCTCGATAAATGTATCGGGCATTTTTTTGTTTCCATAATTTTGAGTTTATTAGTTTGATATGCAGTTTAATAGGTCTTTTTGTAAGGTTTTTTGTGTAAAAAACGAATAATTCTAACGCAACCTTTGAATAGATTTATCATCTTGAAAATAAAAATAATTAATTATGAAGAAAAGTATTTTATTAATGAAGAGTTTAATGGTGTTTAGTTTACTATTTGTTAGTTGTAACGACGACGACAGTGATGGTGTAACTTGTACCGATAGTTTAACGGGGGAATTAACCGATGTAGAAATGAGTTTTAGTGGTACTTGGGTATTAACTGCTGTTGTTGCTGAAGATGAAATTGATTTAACCGATGACGGTGAAGATAATGCTAGTACAGATTTGTTTGTGCAATATGATGACTGTGAGAAAGATATTGTTTACGGTTTTGAGGACGATAGAGCTTACTCTTTTGTTGCAGGTGGTACTAGTGATTGTGATAATGAGCAAACTACTATTGGTACTTGGAAACTAAATGAAACTTATGGTTTAACGGTAGTATCTAGTTGTTTTAGCCAAACGAGCCAACTTGAGGTAAATGATGATTTTACTGAATTTACCTCTGAAGGAAACATTAATTATATTGATGTAAATGGTGAAACTATAACTAGTAAAACAACATTTACTTATACAAAAACAGCGATGTAATACTATTTTTACTGTATTTAATTTGAAGTTTTATTGAAAAAGAAAGTCCTCTAAAATTTAGAGGACTTTTTGATTTTATTCGGGATTGTAAGTGGTTATAATATTTTTGAGTTGTAGTTTGAGATCTTCTCCGGTGTCGAATATCATTTGTTCGTTTATAGGGAACGGTACTTTACGAGATCTTATAAGTTGTAAGTCTTCGGTGGTTAAGGCACGTTTATCTCCACGATAAGTTGCGTAGATGTTTTGGAAGTTAAAACCACTATCTACAGGAAAAGATTGTAAAACCTGATTTGTTTTCATGTCTTTATAAATCACGTTTCCTAGAATTTGAGACGATTTTTGTTGGCTTAGCTCATATAGCTTAGCTTTAACTTTTATAATATTATCTACTTTAATATCGTTACCTAAACTATCTTTTTTTACGTTTCCTTTTTTATCTAAAACATATTTTTTACCATCGATTATGGTTTGCTCTCTTAGAATTTGACGTTCTTTTACATGTTCTGGAGAGATGATAATTTGTTTTAACTGTAATTGCATGGCTAAATCGTATACTCTAGCTCGCTCTGGTGATGCGTGGTATACAGTCCAAAATTGGTTTAGGCCATAAGTGTCGAAATTTAGTAAATCGCTTTCCAAATCTCTAGGTATGGCTTGTTTTGTTTGGTTTGCAATAGTTACGATAACGTATTTTGTACCGCGTGCATGAGCTTCTTGTATAAGTTCGCGAGTATCTTCGTAATTAGGGTTTATAGATTCTATGTAGCTATAAATTTGGTGCGCATCTCTAATTTGTTCTTTGTTATCGCTTTCTAGTAAGTCGAGACCTTTTTCATATAAGTAATTAGAGGTTTTGTTTCTGTAGCTCGAAATTTGAGAGCTATAGTCGCTAAATTCAAATTTAGCTTCTTTTCCGTTAATGTATAATGGAAGCACAGGCTTTATGGCCTCTTGTCGTGTATTTAGATTTTTGTAAACATTAAAAATATTTTCAAATAGCTCTGGGTTATTATCTCTTTCTAAATGTTTAATGGTGTTTAAATCTTTTTCGACCACTTTGTAATAAGCATCACGAAGCATTACAATGTAATCTTGTTTTCGTTTTTTATCCTTATTGGTTTCAAGTTTTTTTAATGCCTCTGTAATGGCTTGATTGTAGTTGCCTGTATTTATGGCTTTTTCGAGTTGTTTGCGTCCACCGCAGGATATTAAAAATGAAATGGATAACAATAATAGTAGTAATCTTTTCATAAGTATAGGTTTTATGTTATTTGGAGGTAATTTCAATTTTGATGCCAAACAAAAACAAACCCTCAAGTTTTTAGTTTGAGGGTTTTTAAGTGTTTGATTTTTATAGAGTTATTTGGATTTTTTTGGTTCGAATACAGGAAGTAATTGTGTAGATACTTCTCCAAAACCAATACGAGTACCATCTTTTTCACAATAACCACGCATAATAACGGTGTCGTTATCATTTATAAATTTACGTTCGGTACCATCTTTCATTTTTAAAGGTTTTTCACCTTTCCATGTTAACTCTAGCATAGAGCCATAAGAATCTGGTGTTTGTCCAGAAATGGTTCCGCTACCCATCATATCGCCAGAGTTTACTGGGCAACCATTTACGGTATGGTGCGCTAGTTGCTGAGACATGTTCCAGTACATATACTTAAAGTTAGATTGACTTACAGTAGTTTCTTTAGCGCCTTTTGGCTGTATGGCGACTTCTAAATTAATATCGTAACTTTTTTTGCCTTTGTATTTAAGGTAATCCAATTGTTTTTTAATTGGTTTAGGTCCTTCTACACGGTAAGGTTCTAGAGCATCTAGCGTTACAATCCAAGGTGAAATAGACGATGCAAAGTTTTTAGCTAAAAACGGCCCTAGTGGCACGTATTCCCATTTTTGAATGTCGCGTGCGCTCCAATCATTAAAAAGTACAAGTCCGAATATATATTCTTCTGCTTCGTTAACTGGTATTGGTTCTCCTAAATCGTTAGCATCGGTTGTAATAAAAGCCATCTCTAACTCAAAATCTATTAACTGGCTTGGTCCAAAAACAGGTTCGGTTGCTCCATTTGGTAAAGTTTGACCTTTAGGGCGGTGCACCGGAATTCCAGATGGAATAATAGACGAACTACGCCCGTGGTAACCTACCGGAATATGCAACCAGTTAGGTAACAACGCGTTTTCTGGATCTCTAAATAATGTACCAACATTAGTAGCGTGTTCTTTACTTGAGTAAAAATCGGTATAATCACCAATTTGAACAGGAAGTTGCATTTCAATTTCGTCTAAACGAAAAAGAACAACCTCTTTATGTTGCATGTTGCTTTTTAAGGCATCATTTTCTGCATCAAAAATTTCTGCAATTCTATCTCGAACCAAACGCCATGTTTTACGGCCATCTGCAATAAAATCGTTTAAGGTATCTTGAAGAAAAATATCGTCGGTTAACGGGATGCCATCAAAATAGCCTAATTGGTGTAAAGCACCTAAGTCTATAGCAGTATCACCAATACGGGTACCAATGGTTATAATATCATCTCGGGTTAAAAAAACACCAAAAGGAATGTTTTGTATCGGGAAATCGGAGTTTTTATCGACGTGTAGCCACGACTTTCTATCTGGGTTGTTCGCTGTTAATGGCATATTCTGTTTTGTTTTCGGGTTGTTGTATTCTTATCAAACGTACATAATTTTTTTGTTTTACAACGAAAAATTACTTTAAAAATGAATTTTCTTTAACCGTTAATAAATTGGTTAAAAAGTTAAATGTAAAAAACGAAATTTTCATCAATTTAAGTAATCTATTTGTTATTTTTGCGGAATATTAAAAATCAAACTCATAATATGCAACGCGACGAACAAATTTTTGAACTTATTGAAGCCGAAAAAGAACGCCAATTACACGGTATAGAACTTATTGCATCGGAGAATTTTGTAAGCAACCAAGTTATGGAAGCTGCAGGCTCTGTGTTAACTAATAAATACGCCGAAGGTTACCCTGGTAAACGTTATTATGGCGGATGTGAAGTAGTTGATGAAGTTGAACAAATAGCTATCGATAGAGCAAAAGCTTTGTTTGGTGCAGTATATGTAAACGTACAACCTCACTCAGGAAGTCAGGCTAATACAGCTGTTTACCATGCATGTTTAAACCCTGGTGATAAAATTTTAGGATTCGATTTATCTCATGGTGGGCATTTAACTCACGGTTCTCCAGTAAACTTTTCTGGTAAACTTTACAACCCAGTATTTTATGGTGTAGAGCAAGAAACAGGAGTTTTAAACTATGATAAAATTCAAGAAATTGCTACTAAAGAGCAACCAAAATTGATTATTGCAGGCGCGTCAGCTTATTCTCGTGATATTGATTTTGAGCGTTTTAGAGTGATTGCTGATAGCGTTGGTGCTATTTTAATGGCCGATATCTCTCATCCTGCAGGTTTAATTGCTAAAGGTATTTTAAACGATCCATTACCTCACTGCCATATTGTTACTACAACAACACATAAAACATTACGTGGACCAAGAGGTGGTATGATTATGATGGGGAAAGATTTTGAAAACCCTTTCGGAATTAAACTTAAAAACGGAAACTTACGTAAAATGTCGTCTTTATTAGATTCAGCTGTTTTCCCAGGAAATCAAGGTGGACCATTAGAGCATATTATTGCTGCTAAAGCAATTGCTTTTGGTGAGGCTTTAACCGATGAGTTTTTACAATACCAATTACAAGTTAAGAAAAATGCTGCTGCTATGGCAAAAGCATTAGTTGCTAAAGATTATAACATTATTTCTGGTGGAACTGATAACCACTGTATGTTAATAGATTTACGTAACAAAAACTTATCTGGTAAAGATGCTGAGCAAGCCTTGGTAAAAGCAGATATTACTGTAAATAAAAACATGGTACCTTTTGATGATAAATCTCCATTTGTAACTTCTGGAATCCGTTTAGGTGTTTCTGCTGTAACAACTCGTGGTTTAAATGATACGGATATGGTTGCTATTGTAGAGCTTGTTGACGAGGTTATTAATAACTTTGAAGATGATGCCGCTTTAGAAGCAGTAAAAGCAAAAGTAAATGCTATGATGCAAGATAAACCTTTGTTTGTATAAGTATTATTAAAATATAATTTATGAAAGAATCCTGCTTTTTAAGCAGGATTTTTTTTATTTGAAATCTACTTCTTGTTATAATGATTTCAAATAAAAAGTACTTTTCACAAATGATAAAATATAAGGCGGATTAATATTTTAGTTGAATTTTAACAAATTAATTGGACTGTAATTATGTTATTATTCTTAATATGCTCATTCAAACTTTAAAGTTGGCTATTATTTTGAGACAGGTTTTTTTATTCGTGATGGTTTCTACGTTCGTATTTAGCGTGGGGTGTAGTGGTAAAAAGACTGTAAAACCTGAGGTAATCTTGGTGAAGACTAATCTTTCGGATGCGAATTCAAAAGGTTGTTTTGGACAAAACAAAAATTTAGATACAGTAATAGATCAAAATGATAATACACTTAAACGTTATTTTGGTTCTATGGTTCCAGCACCATCACGGTCGAGTTTATTTGTAAAACGAGAGTAAATAGGCTAGGTTTCAGCACTAAAAGTACTCCGTCGAATAGTTTATAAAGACGGTGTTGTAAATATAACTATAGAAATAATCTATATTAAAAAATGTTATAAAAGTTTAAAATTATTACCTTTGTTTAAGTGAATAAATTATTTTCCATAGCGTTATCTTTAAATATCCTGATTCAAAGTTTTGGGATATGCGTTACGGATATTGCCCAAATCGATGAGTTTATCGAGCATGCGCAATATCATAGCGAGCAGTATGGGGATAATGTTTTAGTGTTTATCTCTAAGCACTATGGGGAGCAAAAGGCAGATCACGACAAGGACCATCAAGAGGAACAGGAGGAGCACGAGCAATTACCGTTTCATCACCAGTCTCACGTGTCTTCTGTACTTGCTTTTGTGTTAAATACGCACAAAGCAGAATTTAAAGCAGTTGAATTTTTAGAATCTAATACGCATAAATTTTATTATCAAGCACCTTCTTCTTCACTTCATTTGGAAGGGCTTTTTCAGCCACCAAGGCTATCATAAGTAATCAGGGACTTTTTTAATTTTTTTTATTCCTTAATCAGGTATTGGTTTAGGAATGTTCACATCGATTATTTTATGAAAATATGCTATCATACATTATCAATTTCAGCATAAAGAACAAGTTTATTGTTCTATTATTTACCACCTTTATTATTGGGTTTGGACTGTATTCCTTATCTCAAATACCTATTGGTGCTGTGCCCGATGTTACAAACAATCAGGTGCAAGTAATCACAACATCTCGTAACCTATCTACGCAAGATATGGAGCAATTTATAACCTATCCCGTAGAATTGGAGATGGCAAATTTGCCTGGCGTTATCGAGATTCGTTCTATATCAAAATTCGGACTTTCGGTAGTTACCATCGTTTTTAACGATGCTATGGGTACTTTTTTACCCAGACAGCTTATTGCTGAAAAAATAAAGTCGGCTTCCGAAAAGATTCCCGAAGGTTTTGGTACGCCAGAAATGGGCCCCATTACAACAGGTTTAGGGGAGATTTATCAATACATTCTTGATGTAGAACCCGAATTTAAAAATCGTTATAATGCAGAAGATTTACGAACCATACAAGATTGGGTAGTAAAGCGACAGCTTTCAGGGATTCCTGGAGTTGTAGAAGTAAATACATGGGGAGGTTTTTTAAAGCAATATGAAGTAGCTATTGATACCGAAAAGCTAAATGCCATGGCTATTTCTGCTCGGGATGTGTTTACCGCTTTGGAAATGAATAATAGTGTTTCTGGTGGTGGCTATATTGAAAAGGTGAATCAAGCCTTTTTTATTCGTGGTGAAGGTTTGGTGTCGTCATTGGAAGATATACGGAATATAGTAGTTAAAAACACGGATGGTTTACCTATTTATATTAAAGATGTGGCCAAAGTTGGCTTTGGAAGTGCCACGCGTTTTGGTGCCATTACTGGGAATGGTGAAGGTGAAAAAGTACTGGGACAAGTGATGATGCTTAAAGATGCTAATTCTAAAAAAGTTATTGAAGCCGTAAAAGAGCGTGTAGATGAAATTTCAAAATCCTTACCAGAAGGTGTGTATATTAATGCCTTTCTAGACCGTAGCGAACTTATTGCCAAAACCACATTTACAGTAACAGAAAATCTAGTTTTAGGCTGTTTAATTGTCATTTTTGTGGTGGTTTTACTTTTAGGTAATTTTAGATCGGGATTGGTGGTCGCTTCGGTTATTCCGTTGTGTTTGCTCTTTGCATTGTCTTTAATGTATATTTTTGGAGTAGATGCTAACTTAATGAGTTTAGGGGCTATAGATTTCGGGATTATTATTGATGGTGCTGTTATTATTGTAGAATATATTGCGTTTCAAATCACTCAAAAGAAGCTTGAAATAAATGCATTATCCAGAACAGAACGTCAAGCATTTAAAGATAACATTACCATTAAAGGCGCTTCAAAAATGATGAACTCTGCCATCTTTGGTCAGCTTATCATTTTAATTGTATTTATCCCCATATTATCCCTTTCTGGCGTAGAGGGTAAAATGTTTAAACCTATGGCATTAACGTTTAGTTTTGCATTAATAGGTGCCATGATATTTTGCTTCACTTATGTGCCCGTGGTGGCTTCTTTATTTTTAAAACCATCCAATGCAACACATAAAAATGTTTCAGTAAAATTAATGAATTGGCTTAATAAAATATATGAGCCAACCATAGATTGGGCGTTACGTAGTAAAAAGCTTGTTTTGGGTATAGCGGGTACTTTTTTAGCGATTTCAATTTATTTATACTCGACTATGGGAGGGGAGTTTGTACCCACTTTAGACGAAGGGGATTTTGTTATTCAACCTATATTAAAAACAGGAACGTCCTTAAGTAATACCGTTAAAACGGCAACCGAAATTGAAAAAATCCTTTTAAAGCAGTTTCCAGAAGTGAAACAAGTTGTAACGCGTATTGGTGCGGCAGAAGTACCAACGGACCCCATGTCTATGGAAGAAAGTGATGTTATTATTGTGCTTAATCCTAAAAACGAATGGACATCGGCATCTTCTAAAGACGAATTGGCCGATAAATTTAAAGAAGCACTTGCAGTAATTCCTGGGATGGAAGTTGAATTTACTCAGCCAATAGAAATGCGTTTTAATGAATTAATTACCGGAGTTCGAGCAGATATTGCCATCAAGATTTTTGGAGATGATTTAGATATTCTAGCAAAGAAAGGAAATGAAATTGGTGCATTAATAGAAAATGTGCCAGGAGCCGCAGATGTTTCGGTTGAAAAAATTGCAGGATTACCAGAAATGAATGTACAATACAATCGTGCTAAAATTGCCCGATACGGCCTTAATATTCAAGAACTGAATGATATGGTTTCTATGGGGTTTGCAGGGAAATCTGCAGGGAGTGTTTTTGAAGGTGAAAAGCGATTCGATTTAGTGGTGCGGCTTGATAAAGACAAGCGCCAAGATATTGATAATCTAGAGAATTTGTATGTGGATCTACCTTCCGGTGGAAAAATTCCGTTAAGTGAATTGGCAGAGATTAGTTATCAAAAAGGAGCGGCTAAAATTTCCCGTGATGATACCAGACGAAGAATCGTGGTTGGCGTTAATGTGCGTAATCGGGATTTACAATCTGTAGTAGATGATGTTCAGAAATTAATAAATAATAACATTCATTTACCAGTTGGATATTCTATTACTTACGGTGGCCAATTCGAAAATTTACAAAGTGCAAAAGCTCGATTAATGGTTGCCGTTCCCATTGCTTTAATATTGATATTCGTGCTTTTGTATTTTGCTTTTAAATCTGTTAAAGAAGCCTTAATTATTTATTCGGCAATTCCTTTAGCAGCCGTTGGAGGCGTGTTATTATTATGGCTTCGTGATTTGCCGTTTAGCATATCTGCAGGTGTTGGTTTTATCGCATTATTTGGTATTGCCGTGCTTAATGGTATTGTGTTAATCGAGCACTTTAAAGAATTAAAAAATCACGGGTTTGAAAGTATGGAAGCTTTAATAAAGCAAGGCACTAAAGATAGGTTACGTGCAGTGTTATTAACAGCCTCTGCAGCAGCATTAGGGTTTTTACCTATGGCTATTTCTACCAATGCAGGCGCAGAAGTACAGCGTCCGTTAGCTACTGTGGTTATTGGTGGTTTGGTTACGGCAACCTTATTAACGTTAGTGGTTTTACCTGTGTTGTATGCTTTGTTTAATCGTCCGTACAACAGCAAAAGAATACGTGGTAGAGTCAGTTCTAAAAAGACTTTAGGTTTGGTATTATTATTGGCGTCCTTTAGTGTGTTTGGTCAGCAGCGGAGTGGTGCTAAATTAAAAGACCTTATCCCTATGGCAATAGAGAATAATGCCGGATTAGAAGCTGGGAGATTGCAAGTAAAACAATCGGATGCTTTAATTGGGTCTGCTTTTAGTTTTGATAAAACGCATGTTTATTATGAGTTTGATGAGAATAATTTGGCGGAGAACAATACGCCATTAAGGGTGTTTGGTATTCAACAAGACTTTAAATTTCCAACGGTTTATTTTTCCGAAAAGAAAGTTAATCAAGCACGATATGGCATGGTTTCGAGCAGTTATAATATTCAGAAAAAAACGATTTCTCGCAAAGTAACAGCTGCTTATTACGCATATCAAATTGCTAAAAAGAAGGAAGGCGTTTATAAAAAGTTGGACAGTCTCTATACTAATTTTTCCAAAGTGGCAGCTCGGCGTTTTGAACTAGGGGAAACCAATTATTTAGAGAAAATTACAGCAGCATCCAAACAAAAGCAGGTTAGTCTTAAATACAGCGAAGCTCAAAAAGAGGTTTTATTAGTGTATAATAGCTTAATAAAAATAATTCAGGTAGACGAGCCCATTTTAATTGCTGTAGAATCTTCTTTAAAAGCCGTGTTGAATACGCTAGATATTGATGGAAGTGCAGAAATAGCTTATTATAAAAATAAAGTAGCCCTTTCCGAAGCAGAACGTCGTTTTGAAAATCATAAACTACTTCCTGATATTAGTCTTAATTATTTTCAAGGCACCAATCCGGGATTAGGAGCTAGTCTTTCAGGGTATCAGTTCGGTTTAAAAATCCCGATATTTTTTAGTGGTCAAGCGGCTCGAATTAAAGCTGCTGGTTTTGCAGAAGAGGCTGCTGTTTCAGAATCCAAGGCATTTGAAATTCAATTAAATGAAAAGCATAATGCCCTTAAAATTCGGTTATCACAACTTCAAGAGGCTTTGAATTATTATGAAAATGAAGGCGATAAACTTTCCGAAGAAATTTTAAAAACAGCTCATGGAAGTTTTAGAAATGGAGAGATCGATTTCTATCAATACATCCAGAGTTTGGAAAGTGCTTATGAAATAAAATTGAGTTACTTAGATAAGCTTAATGAGTACAACCAAACCATAATAACCATTAATTATTTAACTTTATAAACGCAACGTTATGACACGTAAATTATATACAATAGTGCTGTTTAGTTTTCTCTTTACTTTTTTTGGTTGCGGAGAAAAAAAGAACGAAACAAATAAATCTCAAACGGAGAATAACACCATAAAAGACAGTCGTATTCAGGTAACACAGGCGCAATTTGGCCAAAGTAAAATGACTTTAGGAGGTCTTGAGGAAAAATCATTTCCTAATGTTGTAAGTGTAAATGGACTAATTGATGTTCCACCAGAATATAGAGCGGTTGTAAATGCCACCATGGGAGGCTATATTAAAACAACGCCTTTATTAATTGGTGATAAGGTAAAAAAAGGTCAAGTTCTTGTTACTATAGAAAATCCAGAGTTCGTAACCATTCAGCAAAATTATATGGAAGTAAACGAACAACTTACGTATTTAAAAGCGGAATACGATAGGCAAGTAACCATGAAAGCTGAAAATATTACTTCGCAAAAAAGCTTTTTAAAAGCAGAGAGTGACTATAAAATGGCTGTTGCAAAACATAGAGGTTTAGAGAAGCAGTTAAGTATGCTTCATATATCGCCATCACGAGTACGCTCTGGGGAAATAACTTCTGTAGTAAATGTTTTAGCGCCAATTTCAGGACGTGTTACTAAGGTAAACGTTACAAAAGGAACTTATGTTTCGCCTGCGGAAGCTATTTTGGAAATTATTGATAACGACCATATTCATTTAGAACTATCTGTTTTCGAGAAGGATATTATGGCTATTAAAAAAGGACAAAAAATAGATTTTAAAATACCCGAGGCTTCTTCGGAGACTTATAAGGCAGAGGTGCATCTTGTGGGCACATCAATTGAACCCAATAGAACTATTCATGTTCATGGGCATTTAGAAAATGAATCTGAGAATCATTTCTTGGTAGGAATGTTTGTAGAAGCAGATATTATTACAGGATCCATTTCTGCGAAAGCCTTACCTCAAGAATCTATTATTGAAGAAGGAGGCGTATCTTATGTTTTAGTTTTAGATGAAAAGAATGGTGATGTTTATTATTTCAATCAAATAGAAGTTGAAGTAAAAGAAAATTATAAAGGGTATTCAATGATAGAAGGAGCTGAAAGCTTTCAGGCGAATACAGCATTTTTAACTAGTGGCGCGTTTAATTTATTGGGAGAATAGTTATGGAAATACAAACAACAGAAAAGCACTATATAAACCGGAGTGGTTGGCTTAGAGCAAGTGTTTTAGGAGCGAATGATGGTATTTTATCTACCGCAAGTTTAATTATAGGTGTTGCTGCGGCAAGTAGTACTCGAGAGCCTATTTTACTTGCAGGTGTTGCGGGTTTAGTAGCCGGCGCCTTATCTATGGCGGCGGGAGAATATGTGTCTGTGAGCTCTCAAACCGATATTGAAAAATCGGATTTAGCTCGTGAAAAACAAGAACTTATTGATACTCCAGAACAAGAGTTGACGGAGCTTACAGAGATTTACAAAGCACGTGGTTTAACACAAGAAACCGCATTGGAAGTTGCTAAACAATTAACTGCACATGATGCTCTTGGCGCGCATGCAAGGGATGAATTAGGGATAACAGAAATGACGGAAGCAAAACCGTTGCAAGCCGCACTATCCTCAGGGATATCCTTTACAGTGGGCGGTTTTTTACCCGTATTGGTTGCTTTTATAGCTCCGTTAAATACCATGGAATATATACAGTATGTTTTTGCTATTTTGTTTCTAGCTGTTTTAGGAGCAATCTCTGCAAAAACGGGAGGCGCAAAGCCTTTAAGTGCCATACTTCGTGTTACATTTTGGGGCACATTAGCTATGGGGTTAACGGCTGTAATTGGTGCTTTGTTTAATACGAATTTGGCTTAAATATTTTAATAAAAAAACTAGTCCCTTTTTGATAGGATACTGGATAATTCTTGACTATATATAAATAAGTAAATAATAAAAACATGAAAAAAATAATATTAACAGTAGCACTTTTTCTAGTTAGTGTCATTACAATAACTGCTCAAAATTGGCAGACAGATTTTACGCTGGCTAAAGATATTTCTTCTAAAGAGCACAAACCTATAATCCTGGTTTTTCAAGGTTCAGATTGGTGTGGGCCGTGCATAAAGCTCGATCACGAAATTTGGAGTACCGATGCTTTTAAAAACTATGCCGATAAAAACTATGTGATGTTACAGGCCGATTTTCCTAAAAGAAAGAAAAATGCCTTGCCTGAAGCTCAAACTAAAGCCAATGCCAAATTAGCCGAGGCTTATAATAAAAATGGCATTTTTCCTTTTGTAGTGGTTTTAAACGCTAAAGGCGAAGTTCTGGGGGAAACGAGCTATAAAAAAACTACACCAGAAAATTATATAAAAGAAATCAATGCGTTTACAAAATAATTTAAAAGGGCTAGCAACCGCTTTAATCGTGTTTTTTTCAATGTTGGGCTTCGCTCAGCAGCCATATAAACGCACCCTAAAACTTATGGGAAGTCGTTTTGATATTACTGTAGTTGCTAGTGATGCTGTAAAAGGAAATGAATATATCGATAACGCTGTCGCGGAAATAATTCGGATTGAAAAACTCATATCCTCTTGGGACGAAAATTCTCAAACATCTGCCATAAATAAGAATGCAGGAATTAAGCCGGTAAAGGTCGATTTGGAACTTTTCAGTTTAATTGAACGCGCAATCGGAATTTCAAAATTGACCGATGGCGCTTTTGATATTAGCTATGCATCTATGGATAGAATTTGGCATTTTGATGGTAGTATGACGGTGATGCCACCCGAAAACAAAATAAAAGCATCTGTAGCAAAAGTAGGGTTTCAGAATATAGTTTTAGATAAAGTGAATACAACAGTTTTTCTGAAATTAGAAGGTATGAAAATTGGTTTTGGTGCTATTGGGAAAGGTTATGCAGCCGATAAAGCAAAGGCATTGCTTATAGAAAAAGGTGTAGTCTCCGGTATTATAAATGCTTCGGGAGATATGAATACTTGGGGAAAACAACCTGATGGTACAGCTTGGAAAGTAGCCATTACCAATCCCATGAATAAAAACAAAGTGTTTGCATTACTTCCTATAACCAATGGGGCTGTGGTAACTTCTGGAAATTATGAGAAGTACGTTAATTTTAATGGTAAACGCTACACACATATTATCGATCCCCGTACCGGATATCCTTCTTCAGGAATTATAAGTGTAACCGTTTTTGCACCAAAAGCAGAATTGGCGGATGCTTTAGCAACATCGGTTTTTGTAATGGGGAAAGAAGCGGGTTTGGATAGAATAAATCAGTTGCCAAAAATTGAATGCATCATTATAGATGATAAAGGAAATATAATTAAGTCCAATAATATAGAAATAGATAAATTATGATAAACAAGTTAATATGTTGCGTATTAATCGTCACATCTTTTAGTAGTTGTGTTGTGGTTAAAGAATACGAAAAAGTGAATATAAACGATCCAGATATGGTATTATCTGATAAAAAAGTAGATCGTAACCTTTCTACGGCACACTCTTATCGCGAAGCAGCGGTAGGGGCAAACGGAGGAAAAACAGGTGGTGGTTGCGGTTGTAATTAACCGAAACTCTTAGTATATATCTGTATTTAGAAATTTAAAAAAAATAAAATAAATTGAAAAAACTTATAATTTTGTTTTGTGTATTCGCTTTCGTGAAGGGTTACGCACAAACAGGGCAAGACGATACCAAAGTCTATAAAAAAAGAGTTTTAGAAACTACCGAAATCGATTTTTTAACCAGTTATTATAGTCAAGATGGCGATAATGCAGCAGTAACAGGAGGTGTTGGTACTGAAGAATTAACGGATGTTACAGGAACTTTTGTAGTTTCTATTCCGTTGAATGATGATGATGTGTTAACCATAGATGCAGGTATTTCTGCATATACATCGGCGTCATCGAGTAATATTGATCCTTTTGATGATGGACCAGCAGATCCCTTTCAAGCATCGTCAGGGGCTTCAAGCAGCGATGCTTGGGCAAATTTAACGGGAAGTTACAGTCATAGTTCGGATGATAGAAACGATATTTGGTCGGCTAAGTTAGCTATTTCTTCAGAGTACGATTATTTTTCTGTTGGTGTTGGCGGAACGTACTCTAAACTTTTTAATGAAAAGAATACCGAGGTTAGTGTAAGCGGAAACGTGTATTTGGATACTTGGAATCCTATTTATCCAACAGAACTAAGACCTTTTGGAGCAGAAGGAAATGGTTTAAGTGATCGATTATTTACTCAAAACACCATTACGGGTAACACCGATTATAATCCTAGATTTTCAGAGTTTGATAGTAAAGGACGTAATTCGTATTCGTTAGGTTTTGGGTTCTCACAAATACTTCATAAAAATTTGCAAGGGTCGTTGGCGTTAGATTTTGTTCAGCAAGACGGTTTATTATCTACACCTTTTCAAAGAGTTTATTTTGGAGATGTAGCCGATTCTTTTATAGATGATTTTCAGCTTGCCGATGCTGTGGAGCGCTTACCCGATTCAAGGTTTAAAGTGGCTGCTGGAGGACGTTTAAATTGGTATATTAATGAAGTTTTAACGGTGCGTACTTTTTATCGTTATTATTTTGACGATTGGGGAATTAACTCGCACACCGCGAGTATTGAATTGCCAATAAAAATTACTAATAAATTTAAGCTTTATCCGTCTTACAGGTATTATAATCAAACTGCGGCCGATTATTTTAATCCTTATGAAGGCGCTTTATCTACGGATGCGTTTTATACTTCAGATTATGATTTATCTGAATACTCTGCAAATCAATATGGGTTTGGAGTCTCTTATACCGATATTTTTACGAAAGCACATATTTGGAACTATGGTTTAAAAAGTATCGATTTAAAATTTTATCAATACGATAGAGATACGACGTTTTCATCGAGTATTATTACAGCAGGTTTTAAATTTGTATTAGATTAACTCTTGTTATTAATTTACAAAAAAAGCCAATCTCTTTATTTGAGATTGGCTTTTTTTATTCAAATTACTTTAAAACAATAGAATCAATTTCTAGTTTAAAATCTTCAGCAGTTTTGTTGCCTATTAAAAATGCAACTTCTTCAATGCTATTTGCGTCGAAGTTTAGAATATCGAGTTTACGACCTCTAAACGCCGGATACATATCCGCTAGTGATATTTCGATTACTTCCCATGTTTTTGAACTGCTGAAAAGCGCGATATAAGAGTGTTTGTCGGATAGTTTAGATTTTACTCTAAATTGGTAATTTTTACCATCACCTTTAATTTTCAATATCACTTTTGAAAAGCCTTCGGTGCTAATGTCGTTAAATCGATATCTTAAAGAGGAAAAACCGCCATTGTTTTCTAAAGATACATGCCCGGTGTAAACACCATGTCCTGTTTCATTTAAAGTGAATGCTCCAGAGGATTTTCCGCCCATAACAGCATCGTTAACCACGGTCCAATTAGTAATATCCGATGTTTTTTCAAATTTAAATATAGTGTCTGTTTGCATAGTAATGGCTATTAAAAGTATTAAAATTAAAGGCTTCATAGTGTCTTAGTTTTAGAATAGAAATGGCTTTTAAGCATCGTAATAATCTAATTTTAAAAAGCTGATTTTTAAGTTAATCATTTTATCAATAAACTTTTTATTATCGTCATAATTTTTATTTTTCTTAAACTTAATAAAATGTCCATTAGCGTGTATAGTATACGTTTTTGTGCTATAAGTAACTAATCTGTAATAGGGGATTATCCACGAGTAACGATCGAGTCTATTTGTAAAATGCACGATTATACCTTTTGGCCTTAGTTCTATATTCGCATAATTTGTGGCTAGAGTTTGTAGATTTTTAGGTTGAAGTTTTTCGCTTATTTCTTCAATCATAAATCTACTAGATCCAATACCTCCCATTTTTATTTTTTCTAAAAAAGAAAAGGCTTTTCCAACTAGGTTGTCACTTTCTTTTACAAAAGCATCATTAATTTGTGTTGTGTTAAATAGCATCATATTAGATTTTTAAGGATAATAAATACTGTTCTGCATGTTTAAGATGTTGCTCTTGCTTTTCAGAAGGCATTTTATCAAACATTTTTACCAACATGCCTAATCTAGGGTTCGATAAAAAGAAGTCGCGGTGTGTATGCATAAAGCGCCAAAAAAGACCATCCCAAGTGTTTTGCCAATCTCCTTTTTTATAATTACTCATTTTCATTAAATAATTACTACCACTTATATAAGGCTTTGTAGCCATTAATCCGCCATCGGCAAACTGACTCATTCCGTATACATTGGTTACCATAACCCAATCGTAAGCATCAATAAAGAGTTCCATAAACCATTTATATACTTCATCTGGATCGAACTCACAAAGCATCATAAAGTTCCCTAAAACCATTAAACGCTCTATATGGTGGCAATACCCAGTTTGTAATACTTTTTTAATAGTTTTATCTATGGGTGCTATGCCCGTGGTGCCATCGTAAAACGATTTAGGAATTTTCTTTTTAAATCCCCAAAAATTAGTGGTGCGTTCTTCACCACCTCTAGCTTCATAAACGCCTCTTATAAATTCGCGCCAACCTGTAATTTGCCTAATAAAACCTTCGGTAGAATTAATAGGTACATTGTTCTCTTCAGCATATAATAAGCAAGCATCAATTATTTGCTGAGGAGTTATTAAACCTACGTTTAGCATAGGCGTTAATACACTATGGTTTAGTATCGAGTTTTCTGCAACTATAGCATCTTCATAAGTTCCAAATTCCATAAAACGTTTTTCAAAAAACTGCTGCAACCAATTGTTTGTGCTTTCAAAATTAGTAGGGTATAAGGCCTGCTCTGTAAGCTTCCCTAAATGATTCGAAAAATGCTTTTCTACATATGCTTTTGCCTCTAAATAATAAGCATCGCTATCAGGAAACTGAACCGATGGTGGTGTTTTTTTAGCAGGATATTTTTTTCTGTTTTCAGCATCAAAACTCCATTTGCCTCCCAATGGTTTATTTTCAGAATCGACTAAAATCTTTCTTTTTTTACGCTGCTCGGTATAAAATGTAGATTGTTGGTATTTCTTTTTATCCTTTCGGAAGAAATTAACCAGTTCATCTTTAGTGTTTAAGAATAAAGGCGAAGTATAAACGTTTGTTGAAATGCCGTGCTCTTCACTTGTTTTTTCTATTCTTTTTTGAAGCCAATTATCTGTTGGATCTACGTAGTTAATGTGTTTTACTTCTTGTTCACTTAACTGGACGATTAACTTTCTAATATCCGATAAATCGCTAATCGCTTCAATATAATTTACTTCAAGGTTTTTTTCGTTCCGAAGAAAATTTGCGTAGCACTTCATTGAAGCTCTATGAAACGCTATTTTTTGTTTATGAAATGGGTATTGCTTAAAAAACAAATATTCTTCAATTATATAGATAGGAGCAGTGGTTTCAAAAATTGGTGATTCATGAAACAATTGATGTGGAAATATTAAGTTGATGCTTTTCATTTATTCTTTCTGCAACGTGTGCTGCAATATTTAACGTCGTTCCAATTTTTCTCCCATTTTTTACGCCATGTAAATGGTCTGTCGCAAACCACACATATTTTCTCTGGCAGATTTTCCTTTTTCATTAGTTTCTATTGACATGAGTTTGTAAAAGTCTATTCTTTTCTTGCAACACAGCAGGGTGTTTTTTATGTCCCCAAATTTTGTCTCTAGCAATTCTAGCACTTTCTTGTAAATCTATTATGGGGTTTGGATAGGTTTCACCCATAATAACGTTGCAAAACGTTTGTTCCATAGCTGTCATTTTCCAAGGTTCATGAATGTGTAACGTTGGAACAGCTCTTAGTTCTGGAATCCATTTTTTTATAAAAATACCTTCCGGGTCATGTTCTTGTGAGTTTTTTACGGGGTTATATAAACGCACGGTATTAATACCTGTGGTGCCTGCTTGCATTTGAAATTGAGGAAAGTGAATTCCTGGCTCGTAATCTAAAAACTGCCGTGCTAAATGGTAAGTACCATCTCTCCAATCTTGGTCTAAATTGAGTGTTAAAAAAGAGACAACCATAGCACGCATTCTAAAGTTAATCCAGCCAGTTTGTTCTACAGCTCGCATGCAAGCATCGATTATAGGGTAGCCGGTGTGGCCTGTTTTCCATGCTTTTATGAAAGCTTCGTTTTTATTGTGAGTTAAAAGCTCGTAGCCTTTGTTTATGCATTGTGTTTCATAACGGCATTCTACTTCAAACTTTTGAATAAAATGGCAATGCCAATGTAAACGGGTTAACATTGCTGAAAATGCTTTACTGTTTTTTGTACCGTTTGGGTGTGTGCCTATAAATTGGAAAGCTTGCTTTATGCTTATATTTCCCCAGGCTAAATAGGGCGAAAGTCTGCTGCAAGACATTCTACTTTCTGTAGGCTTAGATATGTGTTTTTGGTAATTAAAACCTCTTTTTGCTGCAAACGATTTTAAGTAGCGCCAAGCATTTACTTCACCTGCAGGTTGGTAATGTTTAGGATATGCTTTTAATTGATTTTCTAATTTTTCGGGTATACAAAATTTATGATTAAGAGGCTCGATTTCAGAAATGGAATAGTTGTTTTTTATAATTGGCGTATGCATGGTTTGATGCCATTGCTTGTTCCATGTATCTCTGTTTTTAAGACCTCTAATAATACCATCTCGTTGCAATTGTTTCCATAAAATAGTATTCTCTTTACAAAAGTTGGCTATTTCTTTATCGCGTTGCCAAGTTATCTGAATTCCGCTTTCTTGATAACTAAATACAGATTTGATGTTGAATATGTTATTCAAATATTGAAAAACAGTAAGAGCTTCTCCGTAAAAGACTTCAACACGTCTTTTATAAGTTTCTATTGTTGTGTTTAACGCCGAAATAGAGTGGTAAATGAATTTTAAATGTCTCGGGCTTGTATCGGGATATTCTATTATAGTAGGTTCAAATAGATAGATAATAAGGTACGGAGTACCTGATTGTTCTGCTTTTTGTAAAGGCTCATGATCTTGCGAGCGAATATCTCGCTTTAACCAAACAATATTTATCGATTGCCTTTTCAAGAGGTTGTTTGTGTTTTTTATTATTTGTGAGTGAATTAATTTAATTAGCGTTTACTTATTTTATTACTAGAAATTACTTTTTGTCTAGAGCATTTAAAGCGAGTAATATCTGGATTTCGTTTTTTTAAATGCTTTTTACTCACTCCGCTATTTACACGTTTACGCCAACGTTTAAAGCTAGACTCTTTAAGGTTACCACGCATAACTTTAATAACTTCTTTTTCGGGTAATCCAAATTGAAATAGAATAGCTTCAAAGGGTGTACGATCTTCCCAAGCCATTTCAATAATACGGTCTAGTTCTCTTTCTGTTAATGGTTTTGTTTCTGTCATCGTGAAATTATATTTTTTCCCAAGTTTGGTCTGCATTTAAATAAAAGCTTCCTAGAGGATTAAAATTGCAATGTTCTGGTGCTATTATGGATAGAAAAGATTCTCCATTTTCTCTTTTGTATAAATGATATACTTCGCCTATAACGGGTTCAAAAGTAAACTTAGCATCGAATATGAGTTTATTGTATTCAAATTCTTGAATCATTTTTTCATATTCTGCTTTTAGCTCCAGATATTTAGCCTCAACCTTATGATTGATTTTTGTGATGCTTCTGTTTTTCCAAGCAATACTATCGGTTGGAGTAATTACAGGTGCACCAACAGAAGTAGCATACGGCTTAATAGAAGCATCATACTTTTTGGTTTCTGTATTGTAAACGACCTGATCTGGCTTTTTTTCTTCACTCATTTATTAATTCAACTTTTCTAGTTTTTTCATGACTTCTTCTGCTTCAAAAACTTTTTGATCACTCATTCTTCTATTTGATGTAGATAAGGCATGTGCTTCATTCATCAGTTTTTCATATTGTTTTTGTAACATTTCTTTCTCTGATTTTGTTTTAAATAGTCCAAACATTTGGTGTGCTTTTTTATGATTTATAAAAATTAACTGCTTTAAATATTTTATAAAGATACAATAATGTTTAATGTTTTCTTTAAAAAGTTAAACAAAATAATTCTAGAGCCAATAAGTGGATCTCGAAATTCTGAATATTTCAAGGGCTTTTTCTATGTAGTAGATTGAGATTTTATAATGATAATAGCGTAGTCAAAATGATGTGCATAAGAAGAACTAGCTATTAAAACTGATGGTGAATGTTGTGCCATGATTGATCTTGCTATCTACATGAATGCTTCCGCCAAGTGAGGTTACATGGTTGTAAACTAAGTATAAACCCACACCTTTGCTGTCTTCATTTCCGTGAAAACGTTGATTTAATTTAAATATTAGATGACCTACTTTTTCCATATCAAACCCGAGACCATTATCAGAATATTTAAAAGTGGGTTTACCGTATAAGTTATTAGATGTTATCGAAATGATAAGCGGAACTTCTGGTCGTGCGTATTTAATAGAGTTTGTAATAAAATTAAGAAAAATACTTTCCATATATGCCGGATTAAAAGGAACGTTTTCTAAAACCGAAAAATCTATTTCGAATTGCGCTCCAGACTTTTGGATTAGCGTACTTATGGAATGACTGACTTTGTTGAAAATGGCATTAAAGTTAACAAGGTCTAGGGTTTCGTTTGAGATATTTTTTTGTTTAAACGCTTCTACGTAAGTGTTTAGAGAATCGTTTAGACCTTCTGCAGAGACCTTTATGTAGTTTAACATTTTTAAGGTTTCGGGATCTTCAACTTTACTTAAATCAATTAAATCTACTAAAGAGATTAAATTATTTACGGGAGATCTCAGGTCGTGAGATGTTGTGTAATTAAGTTGCTTAAGTTTTTCGTTTACTTCACTAAGCTTACTTAAGTGCGATATGCGTTCGTTCTCTAGTTCTTTTTTGTGTGTAATATCTTTTGCAATGGCATAAACTAGCTTATCTTTTTCAACAGGAATTGCTGTCCAATGCAGCCAGATAATTGCGCCAGATTTGGTTACATATCTATTTTCAAAATTTATTAACGGTTTGTTTTGTTTTAAATTAGACCTGTAAGAGGCTGTACGCTTTTTGTCTTCATCATAAATAAAATCTGAAATTAATTTTGAACGTAATTCTGTTTCAGAAAATCCTAAAAGTTCTACAAAAGCAGGATTGATTTTAACAAAATAGCCTTCAAAATTTGCAATACAGAGACAGTCCATCGATAGTTCAAAGAAAGGGTCTAAATAATGATCCATTGGTTTCGCTATGCTAAATTTAAAAAATTAGAGAGTCCGTTAAGAAGCAACGAAGTTAAAGCTAGTTACCTATAAAATCAATTAAAAGGGGGGTATTTGTTTCAATAATGAGATAATGTAAAAATTAGTCTGATTAAAATATAATTTTTCTGAAAAACGGCTAAAAAATAGAGAAATATGTTAATTGAATGTATCTGAAAATTAACAAAATAGGTGCAAAAAAAATCTCAGTTATATGGTATAACCGAGATTTAAAAACTTCTTATAATTTATAAAAGATAATTTTATTCGGTATTCTGTTTAATATACTCTGTAGGACTCATGCCGTATTCTTTATTAAAGCATTTACTAAAGTATTTCTGGTTGTTAAATCCCGTCATGTAAGCAACTTCAGAGATATACATTTTATCTTGTTTTAGTAACTGAGCAGCTCGTTTTAGTTTTATGGTTTTAATGAAATTTACAGGAGTATCATTCAGTATTTGCTGTACTTTTCGATATAAGTTTGCTCTGCTCATTCCAATTTCAGAAGCTAAAAATTCTACGCTTAATAAATTATTGTTCATATTATCTTCAATAATTTTGATAAGCTTTTTAATGAATTTTTCGTCGTTAGAGTCTACGTGTTTATCAACAGGAGCTGTGGTTATAAGTTTGCTATATTTTTCCTTTAGATTATGTCTCGTTTTAAATGTGTTTTTTACTTTCCATTTAAGAAATTCTAAACTAAAAGGCTTTTCTATATAGTCGTTTGCTCCAAGACTTAAGCATTCAATTTTAGACTCGTCAGAATTTTTAGCAGTAAGCATAAAAATAGGCGTATTGTTAAATTCAGCATTCTTTTTTATCTGTTTTAACATAGAAAGACCATCTTGAATAGGCATTAAAATATCGCTTATAATAAGGTCTGGTTTTTCTGCCATAGCTTGTGCGTAACCTTCTTGGCCATTTGGAGCTTCAATAATATCAAAATCATCGCTTAACTCTTCTTTTACCATTTGCCTTAAATCATCATTATCTTCAACAATAAGCACCTTAGATTTTTTAGTTTTTTGTTCTATGTTTTTTTTATTATTAAACTCGGTAGAAACTTCTTCAATGACTTGGAATTCCGAGTTTTTTATGAAATTTCGTTTTAGAGGCATACTAGTTTGCATGCGCTCTTTTTTGCTATATTTATCTTTTGAAATAGGAATACAAAAAGTGAACTCTGTGTAAACATTCTCTTCGCTTTCTACCTTAATTGTACCATGATGACGCTCGATAAGTTTATGCACGAGTTCCATGCCAATTCCGGTTCCTGGTATTTGATTACGTTGTGATTTTGTTGCTTGGTAATAGCGATCGAAGATAAATTCTAAATCTTTTTTAGGAATTCCTAAACCATTATCTCGAACGCTACATCTTATATATTTACCATTGAATGGGTGAGGCTCACTCTCGTTTTTATTTGGTTTTATAACATCTAGATTTACTGTTATTTTTCCGTTTTTAGCGGTGTATTTAAAGGCATTGGAAACAAGATTAAATAGAATTTTCTCCAATAAATCTACATCGTACCAACCGGATGTTTTCTTTGTATTAGACGTAAAATCATAATCGATTTCATAAATTTTAGCAAAGTCGTTAAAGGCGTTTTTTATGGTATTAATATCTTTAACAATATCATTTTTAGAAACCTTGAGTTTAAATTTTCCTTCGTCAAACTTTCTAATATCCATAATCTGGTTTATTAGGCGGTGCATTCTAAGAGTATTGTTGTAAATACGCTGACTCGTTAAAGGACTTAATGTGAATTTTTTCTCTTTAACCACTTTTTCAATAGTACCTAATATTAAGGATAGAGGTGTGCGTAACTCATGAGAGATATCGGTAAAAAATATCATTTTCATTCTGTTAAGTTCATTGTCTTTTTCTCTAGAAATGGTTTCTTTTACAAGGTTTTTCTTTAGTAAATACCAACGTCTAATTAAAATAGAACCTATGTAAATAATTAATATACCTAATAGAACATAGGCTATAATAGCCCAAATACTTTTCCATATTGGCGGATTGATAATAAAGGAAACCTCGGCAGGTGTATCATTCCAGGCGCCATCACTGTTGGTACTTTTAACCATAAAGGTGTAAGTGCCAGGCGAGAGATCGTTATAATTTGCATTTCGGTTAGAAGCACTTGTATAAACCCAATAGTTGTTGAGTCCTTTTAATTTATAGGCGTATTGGTTTTTATTCGGTGTGGTTAAGTCTAACGAAGAAAAATTTACAGCAATGTTATTTTGATTGTACGGTAATTCTATTGGTGCACCAGAGTATGTGTAAAATTCATTGATGTTTTTAAAGCTATTCATAGCTTTGTTTTCTTGTGTTTTACCAAGAATAGCGAAACTTGTAATTACCGTAGTTGGCAATATAGTTTGCGGTGTTAATTTTGTTGTAAAAACACTATAAAAACCGTCGGTACATCCAAAATATATAATCTTCTTTTGAGTATTAACCGTACTGGAGTTAAAAAGGAATTGGTTTTCGTTAATACCATCTTCCACACCAAAAGGTATAAAACGTTGTGTTTTAATATTAAACTTTGTGATGCCATTTCTGGTACTCATCCAAATATTACCATTGTAATCCTCTTCAATAGCCGAAACTATTTTTGGTCTATAGGCGTTATTCTCTTTAAAATTATTGAACTTGTCAAGAGATGCTTCATACATATTTAATCCACCACCACGTGTTCCTACCCAAATATTATTTAAATTATCTTCATGTAAACTTAAAATAGCATTGGATGTTAAACCATTTTCTAGGGTAGGCAAATAGTGCTTTATGGTTTCATTTAACAGATCTACACAGTATAAACCTTCTCCACGTGTACCAATCCATAATTTATTGTTTTTCGCGAGTAAGAGGGTAGAGGTATGGTGATTTTCTAGTTTTTTAATTACATTTTGTTTAAATTCAGAAATGGCCTTATTGCTATTAATAATGTCAATACCACCGTTCCATAATGCTACCCAAAGTTCATTTTTATTTATAGGTACAATATCTTTAATAAGTTCTTTGTAAGATTTAATTTTAATTAAATCTAGTTTAGTATCGTTAGAGTTATAATTGTTGGTTTTATAAATGGCTTTATTATCAGCAATTAAAAACTCGGTGTTTTCGTAATTTCTTGTAATGGTTTGTATAAACTTGATGTCGTTTTCAATTTTAACATGGGCTTTGGTTTTTTGATTAAAATGAAAAAGACCTTCTCGTGTACCTACTAAAATATTGGCTAAGTTCAAACTCCTTAAACTCGTAGTAATGCTATTGCTTTGTGAGAGTTTGTTGTATTCAAATAAAGAAGTTCTGCCTAAATATTTATTAATTCCTTTAAATGAACCAATCCAAAGATTGCCATAATCATCAAATATGGTAGATGAAATATGATTGTTTAATAAGTTAACCTCTTTGCTAGTGTTTGAAAAATAATTAAAATGATAAGTATTATCTATTCTGTTGGCTTTAATTAACCCTTCTGATGATCCAATCCAAATGACATTATTTTTAGCATCTATAGAGACTGTCGTTAAAAAACAAGTGGAAGATAATTCTATATTAATATTAGGGTATTGTTCTAGAATCTCTATGTTATAGTCTGCTTTATTGGTGCCTAGAATATACATGCTGGTTGCACTTACTACCATTATTTTATTATCTGCCAAAAACTTCATATCAACAATTTTTTCATTGAAGTTCGTAGCTGTAATTAAATTGTTTTCGTTGATATAAAATAGGCCATTATCGTTAGCAATCCAATGTCTATCAAAATTATCGATTAGTACAGTAGATATGGTTTTGGCAGAAGTTTTGTATATGTTATCGCTAGGGGTGTTAGTAAAAACTTCGGGTAAGTTAATTTCAGAGATATCTTCCTTAGATTGAAATTTAAGTAAGCCTTCCGTTTGGATGTTTACCCAAATATCACCTGTTTTACTACTTGTTTTTACAAACGAGCTAATATTCTTCAAAAAACCTTTAAACTGGTTTTTTTTTCTATTATAATGAATAAGATAACTTTCGCTTCCTATCCATAGGTTCTTATGGGCGTCTTCAATAATAGAATTGATATTATTATTAGGAATAGAATTGGCATCAAAAACATCATATTGATATTCTTCCAAATCGTGTCCATCATATCTATAAAGGCCAGAATTACTTCCTATCCATAAATAACCGTAGCTATCTTTAAAAAGCACGTTTACCTTCTTGTTAAAAAGTACACCGTGTATATCTAATTCATGAAAGTTTAAAGAATTAGATTGAGAGAAAGAAATGTTTAAAGTGAAAAATGTAATAATTAAACATATGTAGGTAATGGTGGTTTTAAAAATGCTCATAAAAATCAAAGGAGTAATTATGTTGTATATAAAATATTCTTGACAGCATCACAATTTACATAAGTTTTATCATTTTTTACCCTTAATTAGCTTGAGCTAGGCCTAATAATGTAAAATAATAGGGGTGATAATGTTGCATCTCCTTTAGTTTAACCATGTATTGCAGGTATCGCAACATTTGTAGGGGGATTTTAATAAAACGAAGCTTTAATTTACAAGTATATTTGAATGTATTAAAATGTTCAAAGGAAATAGATCCTAAAACTTAGAAAAGAAATTGATAAAAATGAAAAAAGGTATTCAAATTTTACTGTCGGCTATTTTAGTTGCAAGTGCGTTTTCGTGTGGAAAAGCGAAAACCAAAGAAAATGTAATTTCTGCGGAAGTTGTAAAAGAGAATAAAAAGCCGAATATCATATATATATTGGCTGACGATCTTGGCTATGGTGATTTAAGTAGTTTTGGTCAACAAAAATTTAATACACCGCATATAGATAAATTAGCAGCAGAAGGTATGTTGTTCACTCAGCATTATGCAGGTAATACAGTTTGTGCACCATCACGTTCAGCTTTATTAACGGGTATGCATACAGGGCACACTCCAGTTCGTGGTAATAAAGAAGTTATGCCAGAAGGCCAATATCCAATTCCAGACAATACGTATACTATGGCAGAAGCGCTTCAAAAAGGGGGGTATGTTACAGGTGCTTTTGGTAAATGGGGTTTAGGTTATCCAGGATCAGAAGGTGATCCAAACAAACAAGGTTTCGATGTTTTTTATGGTTACAATTGTCAACGTTTAGGACATAATTATTATCCTTATCATTTATGGTCTAATCAAGATTCTATTGTTTTAACAGGTAATGCAGGGCATAAAAAAGAACAATATGCTCCAGAATTAATTCAAGAAAAAGCCATCGAGTTTTTAGAAACTTATAAGGATAGTACATTTTTTATGTATGTGCCGACCATTATTCCTCATGCCGAATTAGTAGCTCCAGAAGCAGTTTTAGCTAAATATAGAGGTAAATATACTCCAGAGAAAGTGTTTGAAGGTACAGATGATGGGCCGGAATATAGATTAGGTTTTTATGAATCTCAAACAGAGTCTCATGCTGCTTTTGTTGCCATGATTGAAATTATGGATAATCAAGTTGGTGAAATTATGGATAAAGTAAAAGAGTTAGGTCTTGAGGACAATACTATTGTTGTTTTTACTTCGGATAATGGACCTCATACTGAAGGTGGAGCCGATCCAAAATATTTTAATAGTAACGGACCTTTTAAAGGTGTTAAAAGAGATTTATATGAAGGTGGAATTCGTGTTCCAATGATGATTAAATGGCCAGGAAAAATTAAGCCAGGTAGTAAAAGTGATTTAATTTCTGCATTTTGGGATGTACTTCCAACGTTTTCTGAAGTAGCAGATGTTCCAGTTCCATCAAATTTAGATGGTATTTCATTTTTGCCAACATTATTAGATAATGCTTCGGAACAAAAACAACACGATTATTTATATTGGGAATTTCATGAAAGAGGAGGTCGCCAAGCGATTAGAAAAGGGAAGTGGAAAGCAGTAAAATATAAAGTACTTAAAAACCCGAATGCACCTATAGAATTATACGATTTATCTGTAGATGAAGGTGAGCAAAATAACGTTGCTAGCGAGCATCCAGAGGTTGTAAAAGATATGGAGCGTATTTTAAAAGAAGCAAGAACACCATCGGATGTGTTTACCTTCGATCAGGTTTCATTTTAAAAATTTAATAAGCGATTAATCTTAATTTATGGCTTTTAAAAAAGTGAAAATCATACAATTGGTTTTAGCGGTTTGCCTTGTGCAAACCGCTTCAATATATGCGCAAAATCCGGAATCTATAAATATAGATACCACAACTGGTCATGCTATTAAAAATGGTGCAAGTGGCTTCAATGTGCGTATAGCCGATAAAGTTTGGAGTTATACACATCCCGATTTTGTAGCTTCAGTAAAAGAGCTAAAACCAGGTTGGTTACGTTATTTTTCTGGCACAATGGGCGATGCTTTTAGTAGTGCAACAGGACAGTATGATTTGGATTATATTGCCATGTTCGATCACCAAAAACCTTATTTAAAAGGACATCGCTTTACGGAAGTTAAAGGTCCACATCGCGTTACCGATTTATATCATTTATTAAGTGAAATCAACGGAAAACTAGTGATTACGGTGAATGCTTTTTCTGAAACTCCAGAAATGGTGATGGAATTGGCACGCTTTTGTAAAAATAATAATATTAAAGTTGAAACTTGGCAATTTTGTAACGAACCCTATTTTTACGTGCCAAATAGAAATAGATATTGGTGGAATGATGGTTATGATTATGCGGCAAAAATGCAGCCTTATGCCGAGGCTATTCAAGAAGTGCTGCCAGATGCTAAATTAGCCTTGAATTATACTTGGGATGGTGTATGGACTTTTATGAAAGAGATTAATAAATTTCAAAAAACCAATGGTGCTTACTGGAATACGTTTTCAAAGCATTCTTACGCACCACATACCGGAAAAAAAGAAACGTTAGAGCAAGCTTATAAACGGGCAAACACCAAATTAATAGAAGCGACAAGTCCGTCGGCAATGTCGGAAATAGAAGATTATACTTGGAAAGGTGCCCTCATGATTATCACCGAATTTGGTGTATGGAACAGTCCGTTAAATGGTATTTATTCGGGTATTTATAACGTGGAATATATTATGCGTCAGTTGCAACACACCAACACCACTTATGTTGCAGCGCACGAGGTTAGTAACAAGTTTTTGCCTGCGGTAAATAAAAATAATTTGTTAGAAGACGCCTTTAAAAATAATCAGCAAATAGATACCGATACCATTATTACAGGTATTCATCGTGATATAGAAGGTAAAACTTTAAAAATATATCATGAGGCTACTAATAACTCTAATTTCTTATATAAAACCGATATCTCTAAAATGGTACAAGTTCCGGGATTAAAAGGCACAGAAGCAAATGGTATGTTTGTGCAAACCTACAAAGGGAATAATGGATTCAATTATTTAGTGATTACGAATAGAAGTGAAGAATCTAATCAGTTTCAAGTTAATATTAACGGCACACCATTAAAGGAAACTTTATTAACGAACTATATTTCTGCCGATGTTTTGAAAACGAGAAACCCAGATATTCAGGAAACTACATATAAAAACGGACTTATAACTGTAAAACCATTTAGTATTTCGATTAGTAAATGGAAAACGAATTCCAGTGCACTTACGCAACCAACTATTTATAAAGCAAGTATTGAGAAAAATGGAATCCAGTTAAATTGGGGAGAAGTTGGTTTAGCTACAGCGTATAAAGTTTATTATGGTACAGATGCTTTAAATTTAAATAAGTCGATTACTGTAAAAAACAAAACAGCCATTTTGTTTGAAGCAGTAGAGAAAGGAAAACCGTATTATTTTAAGCTACAAGCATTAAATAAAGCTATCGAAAGTCCAATCTCAGATGTGGTTTCAGTAACATTCAATAAACCGGAACAACCTGAAATTTTTAAAGTTTCAAGACGGGATTATAGTGTTACCCTTTTTTGGAAAAGTGTTGCAAACGCCAAAGGTTATTTAATACACTATGTTGATGAAAACGGAAAAGACATAGAGATTGATACCGATAATGTTTTCGGTTACCGTATTGAAGGTTTAAAGGATCAAACAGATTATCAATTTACAGTTTCAGCATACAACGGTTTAGGTAGAGGCGAAGCTTCCGATAAGGAAAACGTTACAGTATCTTCTAGAATACCGTTTAGTCCGCGTAATGTTTCAGCTGTAAAAAAATCATCAAATACCATTGAGGTTAAATGGCATAGCCAAGATCAAGTCTTGGAAGGCACAAGCTATAATGTGTATCGTGGTGAGAAGTTGCATGAGTTTACCAAAATTGCGACGGCTGTAAAAGACACCGTTTTTCTGGATAACAATATCTTAAATGATAAGCAATATTATTACACCGTAAAAGGGTTAACCGATGCTGGCGAAAGTAATTTTTATCCAAATATAGCCACGGCATTTTCAGCAGAAAACAATGATAAAATTACTATTCAAGTTGTTGAAACTAAAGAAGACGGTTATCTTGTAAAGGTGAAACTTAATAAACTTCAACTAAAGGAAAATGACGCTTTTGGTATTATTATCAATAATGTATCTTATTTAAATGTAGAAGATATTAAAATTGAAGGTACACGAAGACCTGAAGAAACCAAGCAATTTCAGGCATTTATTCCTTTATCAAAAGTTAAACAAAATTCAAATTATACCATAAAAGCATTCATTACTAAACAAGGTAAAACGTTAGAAAGTGCTCTGGTAAATCAACATATTACAACAAAATAAAGAGAACCACTAACTTAATTATAAAATGAAAAAGTATTTAATCCTCATCATCGCTGTTATTTCATTAGTATCCTGTGATAAAACAGAAACAAGACCGGTTTATACGGCTGAAAAATGGGAAAATCCAGAATGGGAGAATCCAGAAATATTTCAAATTAATAGAGAAGAGCCAACGGCATCATTCTATAAATATACTAATGAAAATGAAGCATTAGGGAATGAATCTTGGGAGAATTCTCCGTTATATCAATCTTTAAACGGTGTTTGGAAATTTTATTACGCAGATAGTGTACAAGCGCGTCCAACCGATTTTTACAAAGAAAATTTCGATGTCAAACAATGGGATACACTTACTGTACCATCTAACTGGGAATTAAAAGGTCATGGTGTGCCAATTTATACAAATAGAACGTATATGTTTCCTCCAAATCCTCCATATATACCTCATAACTTAAACAGCAACGGTAGTTATAAAAGAGATTTTGAAGTTTCAGAAAATTGGGACGGTAAAGATGTTTATTTACATTTTGCAGGTGTTAGCGGTGCTATGTATGTTTGGTTAAACGGTGAAATGGTAGGTTATAATGAAGGTAGTAAAACACCGGTGGAGTTTAAAATAACCGATTTAGTGAAGTCTGGAAAAAATAGCTTAGCTGTACAAGTTTTACGTTGGTCGGATGCTAGTTATATGGAAGATCAAGATTTTTGGAGATTAAGCGGTATTGAGCGCGATGTGTACTTATATGCTAGTAATAAAGTAACGTTACGAGATTTTAGAGTAACATCAGATTTAGAAAATAATTTTCAAGATGGTGTATTTAAAGTAGATTTAAAAGTTGATAATAATACTTCTAAAGCAGCAGAGCAGGTTGTTAAAATTCAATTATTAGATGGTGATAAAGAAATTTATACCGATTCTAAATCGGTAGCTTTAAAAGTAGGAAGAAATGAGTTGAGTTTTGGTAAAATAATTCCGAATGTAAAAACATGGAACGCAGAGTCTCCAAACTTATACACGCTTTTGCTAACTGTTAATGGAGAGTCTACTGCCATTAAAGTTGGTTTTAGAAACATTGAAATTAAAAACAACCAGTTTCTTGTAAATGGTATGCCTATTTTATTAAAAGGTGCAAATTTACACGACCATAGCGAAACTGAAGGTCACGTAATTTCTGAAGCTTTAACCATGAAGGATTTAGAAGTTATGAAGCAAAATAACTTAAACGCTATTCGTTGTAGTCACTACCCGAAAAACCCACATTTTTATAGATTATGTGATAAATATGGTTTTTATGTTATTGATGAAGCAAATATTGAAACGCACGGTATGGGGACAACCAACCAAGGTTTGAATAATAATAAAAAAGATCAGTCTGTTCACCCTGCATATTTACCACAATGGAAAGCCATGCATATGGATAGAACGGTACGCATGTTTGAGCGTGATAAAAATTACCCATCTATTGTAACTTGGTCTTTAGGAAATGAAGCCGGAAATGGTGAAAACTTTTTTGCAACTTACAAATGGTTAAAAGAGCAAGATAGTACAAGACCAACGCAGTATGAAGGAGCTACACAATATTCTAATACAGATATTCAAGCGCCAATGTATTGGACAATTGATCGTATGGTTAAATATGCTGAAAATAACCCAACGCGCCCTTTAATTCAATGTGAATACGCACATGCTATGGGGAATAGTGTTGGTAATTTACAAGATTATTGGAATGTTATTGAAAAATACGACATCATGCAAGGTGGTTTTATTTGGGATTGGGTAGACCAAGGTATTCTTACTGAAAATGAAGACGGCGAAGCATTTTGGGCTTACGGTGGCGATTTAGGTGCAGGACATTTACATAATGATAAAAATTTCTGTTTAAACGGTATTGTTAACCCAGATAGAACGGCGCATCCTGCTTTATTTGAAGTTAAAAAAGTGTATCAATATATTAAGTTTAAAGCTATAAATGCTAAAAAAGGAACGTTTGGAATTAAAAACATTTACGATTTCACAAACTTAAATACTTTAGATTTTTCTTATACTTTATTGAAAAATGGTGTTGAAATCGCAGATGGAAAATTACCTGTTTTAGATGTAGCACCATACACGGCTAAAACTGTAAATATAGATTTACCAAAGTTGGATGATGCTAATGCAGAATATCATGTTAACATTTATGCAAAAACAAAAACAGCGACAGATTTAGTACCAAGCGGACATACGGTGGCTTACGAGCAATTCGAAGTTCAAAAAGGACAATTTAATTTTGGAATAAATAAATCTACTGATGAATTAATTGTTGGAGAAGATGCTGAAAAAATATTAATTTCTAGTAAAGATATTAAGGTTGCTTTCAACAAAGCTACAGGTGTTTTAAATGAATTAGATTACGGTAATGGTAACGTTATTTTAAAAGGTATTCAAGCTAACTTCTGGCGCCCAACAACCGATAACGATTATGGTTTTAAAATGCCTAAGAAAATGGGCGTTTGGAAAGAAGCTACCAAAAATCAAGGTTGTGTAGATATTAAGCAAGAAACAGATGCTTCTGGTAACAGCGTAGTAACCGTAAATTACAAATTAGCCGCTATTAATGGCGCTTTACAAATGGTTTACACGATAAATACGGAAGGATCTATTCTAGTAAACACTACTCTTTCTGGTATAAATGGAGAGCTACCTGTATTGCCTAGATTTGGTAATAACTTGGTTATTAATAACGAGTTTAGTAACGTAGCTTGGTTTGGTAGAGGCCCTCACGAAAATTATCAAGATAGAAATACATCGGCATTGGTTGGTTTATATAAAGCATCGGTAAGCGATTTATATTTTCCATACATTCGTCCACAAGAAAACGGTTATAAAACGGATACACGATGGATCACGTTTACAAACGAATCTGGTAACGGAATTAAAGTAACTGCGGAAGATTTAGTGTCATTTAGTGCCCACCACCAGTACAACGACGATTTTGATGCTGGAGAAGATAAAAGACAACGCCATACTACCGATATCGAAAAACGAGATTTAGTAAACATCAATATCGATTACAAACAAATGGGTGTTGGCGGCGATACAAGTTGGGGTAGAATGCCACACAAGGAATATCAAATAGAAGCTGATAACTTAACTTATAGTTATACCATTGAAGCGGTAAAAGCCGAAAAATAGAGTTGATAGGCCTTATGGTTTTTCATTAGACGTAAAGGATAAAAATGTTAGAAATAATATGCTAAAACAAATTAAAAATATTAAAATATCGCTTGTTCTTTTCAGTTTGCTATACTTATGTCTAGTTGGTTGTAAAGAGGAAAGTAGTACGATAGAAACACGATTACGAACTAGTTTTGATGCCGATTGGAAATTTATCCAAGAGAATATTAAAGGTGCCGAAGTTGTCGATTTTAATGATACAAATTGGCAAACTGTAAATGTACCTCACGATTGGAGTATTGAAGGTGAATACGACGAAAGTAACCCTATGGGAGCGCAATGTGGCTACTTACCGGCAGGTTTAGGTTGGTATAGAAAAACCATTGATGTACCAAGTTCATGGAAAGGTAAACAAGTTGAAATTGCTTTCGATGGTGTGTTTATGAATAGCACGGTTTGGGCCAATGGTGTAAAATTAGGCAACCGACCTTATGGCTGGGTGTCTTTTGCTTACGATATTAGTGACATTGCGGATAGTACCGATCAAATTACCTTTGCAGTACATGTGGATAACGACAAACAACCATCGGCGCGTTGGTATACTGGTAGCGGTATTTATGCTCACACTTGGATTGATGTAAAAAATAAAACAAACATTGCTCGCGATGGCATTTTTGTAACAACCAAAGGCGGTCAGGTTTTTGTTGAAACTGAATTTGCTCCAGAAAATAAGGATGTTAAAAATGCGGTTTTAGTAACATCAATACTTGATAAAAGTGGAGTAGTAGTTGCTTCTTCCGAAGAAAAAATTGAGAACCTAAATACTGCAACTAAAATAGAATTAGCTATTTCAAATCCTAATCGTTGGTCTACGGAAACTCCATATTTATATACGTTAAAAAGTGAGTTATTGGTGAATAATAAATTGGTAGATGTTGTGAAAACCAAATTTGGTGTTCGTGATATTGAATGGATTGCCGAAACGGGTATGTGGATTAATGGTGAAAACGTCAAACTTCAAGGGGTTTGTAATCATCAAGATGCTGGAGCTTTAGGGGCTGCGGTGCCCGATAAAATTTTACGTTTCAGAATTCAGCAATTAAAAGATATGGGGGTAAACGCCATTAGAACATCTCACAATCCGCAAACGCCTATATTTTATGAGCTTTGTGATGAAATGGGAATGTTAGTCATGGACGAAATTTTCGATGGATGGATGAAAAAAGCCAAAAACGATTATGGTGCTCATTTTTTTGATCAGTGGTGGAAGAAAGATTTAACCGATTGGATTAAGCGTGATAGAAACCATCCATCCATAGTAATTTATAGTGTTGGTAACGAAACCCGTGGGGCTATTGCTAAAGATTTAGTAGCACAATGTAACCTCCTAGATCCAACAAGACCTGTAACATCTGGACATTCAGGATCTGATTTTATGAATGTTTTAGGTGTAAACGGAAGTAGTGAAAAGCAAGGGTATTTAGAAAATTTAACTGAAAAGCAAAAAGGAAAAGTTTTTATAGGAACAGAAAATACACATACTTGGCAAGTTCGCGGTTTTTACCGAACAAAAACATGGTTTAGAGATGGTTATCCTAATAAAAATCAAAGACCATACGAACTTCCTGATTTAACAGAAGAAGAAGTCTTTACTCACGATTGGGTAGATGAATTAGATAGAAAAAATAGAAAACAAATATTTAATTCTAGTTATGATAATGCTACAGTGCGTGTGTCTTCTAGATTAAACATCGAACAACTTCGCGATATTCCGGCCTACGCAGGATCGTTCCGTTGGACGGGTTACGATTATATTGGCGAAGCTGGTTATGTACATGGTGGCTGGCCGTTTAAGGCGTTTATGGGTGGAGCAATTGATTTAGCTAACTTTGAAAAAGACTTATTTTACTTATATCAAAGTCAATGGACAAATGAGCCAATGGTACATGTTTTACCACACTGGACACATCCTAAAGTGGCTTTAAATACCGAAATTCCGGTTTGGGCATACTCTAATTGTGACGAAGTGGAATTGTTTTTCAATAACACATCATTAGGAAAATTAAAACCTGGCACAGCTTGGGATGAAATGCAATGCCAATGGATGGTAAAATGGCAACCAGGAACTTTAAAAGCTGTAGGTTATAAAGCAGGAAAAGTAGTTTCAGAAGAAATTGTACAAACCGCGGCACAACCTTCAAAAATACAATTATCTATAGATGGTGAACCACTTGGTAATAGCAGTCAGGATATTGTACAAGTACGTGTTTCTACAACCGATAGTTTAGGTGTTTTTTATCCTTACGGGGAAAACAGAACGTACTTTAACGTTTTGGGCGCTGGTAAAATTAAAGCGCTAGATAACGGTAGTCCGGTAGATGTAGAGCAACATGTTGGTCCTAATCACAGAACAGCATTTTACGGTTTAACACGTGCTTATATTGAGTCTACAGACCAAAATGGAGCTATTAATTTGTTAGCGAGTTGTATTTTAGGTGAGAAAAAACAAATCACTTCTAACTTGGTAAGTATTGATACAGAAATTATTAATTTAAGAGGTGATAAAGTAGACCCTAAAATTGACGTGTTTTATACTGTAAATGGCAATGTGCCAACTATAAGTTCTAGTAAATATCAAAACAGTTTTAAAATTGAAAAAGAAACTACCGTTAAAGCATTAATTGTTGTTGATGGTATTGAAACTCAAATTTTAGAAGAACGTTTTGGTGAAAATGAAGGTTTTACTTGGAACAAAAACACAGGAGATGGAGAACAAATAGGAGAGCAAGCTGAGGAAGCCACGCTTAATAATGCTAAGATAATTACTAATGGAGCAAACTTTAAAGGCAAAGGTTTTGTTAGTATGAATAAGGCCCAAGGCGCTTCTGTATCTTGGTATCAAGAGAATGATGGCGGTGCAGGTCCTGCCGATTTGTATATGCGTTATAGTATAAAATTAAAGGAAGCTGCTGGGACTTTTATAAAAGTTACTGTAAACGGAAAAGTGGTTAACGATAAATTGTTTTTACCAAATTCTAGCAACATGGGTAAAGCATGGAGTAAAGCTAAATTACCTATTAAAATAGACCGTGGTGCTAATACGATTAAGATAGAAACAGTAGAAGATAAAGGATTGTTTATTGATGAAATTATTATTAGATAATTTTCTAATTTAAGTTATCGAGTATATTTTTCCTTTTAGGAAAATTTAAAATAGATATAAAACTAAAAAAAGCTCTATTAGCATAGTAAATCATGCTTATAGAGCTTTTTTGATTCATTTTGAACCCATATTTGAGAATTTTAAAATATTAAAACGCCTTATTTTTGATATGATGCAAGGGGAATTCACCTCTAAGGAGATTAAACCTTCTTGTTTGTTTTGTTTTAGTTTAAGTATAATTGCTGCCTTTAATTTTTGTTTGTTGAAGGCAGTTTTTTAATGGTTGTAGATTGTTTATATTTAGAGCTAGAACAGTAATTAAATTAAAATAAAAAAATAGCTTTTGGGAGCTATTTCATTGAGATAAATAAAAATAGTTATAAAAGTTTATGAAATTAAAAAAAGCATCGAAATATTTGGTACTCGCTTTAACTTTAGGGAGTACGGTTTTTACGTCTTGTAAATCTGAAAAAGCAGAAGTTGAACCTAAGAAGCCCAATGTGCTATTTGTATTGGTAGACGATTTAGGCTATCAAGATTTAAGCGTTATGGGAAGCGATTATTACGAAACGCCGAACATTGATAAAATTGCAAAATCTGGAACTATTTTTACAAATGGTTATGCTACATGTACAGTATGTAGTCCGTCGCGAGCAAGTTTGCTTACCGGACAATTTACAGCGAGACATGGTATCACGCAATACGAAGGTGCTCAATCTGGACAGGGTTGGAAAGCCAAAAACCGATATACAAAATTATTACCACCAGATTTTAAACAACATTTAGATCTCGATGCGCTTACGTTGCCAGAAGCCTTTAAAGCTGGAGGGTACAGCACATTTTTTGCTGGTAAATGGCATTTAGGAAGTAAAGAGCAACACTCTTTGCCAACCGATCATGGTTTTGATGTTAACCAAGGAGGAAACAAATCTGGAGGACCAAATGGCGGTTATTTTTCGCCGTTTAAAAACCCTAACTTAACAAACTTACCTGAAGAAAAAGGGATGACGTTATCTATGAAGCTTGCCAAAGAAACTTCAAAGTTTATAGAAAAAAATAAAGACACTACTTTTTTAGCTTATTTATCGTTTTACGCAGTTCATGCGCCTATTCAAACTTCTGAAGAAAAATGGAAAAAATATAGAGATAAGGCGGAGAAAATGGGAATTGATGAAAATGGATTTAAAATGGAACGTGTTTTACCAGCTCGAAAACATCAAGATAATCCCGTTTATGCAGGTTTGATTGAGCAGGTTGATGAGGCGCTTGGAACTGTAATGCAAACGCTTAGAGATTTAGATTTAGACAAAAACACTATTATAGTATTCACATCGGATAATGGAGGTGTGACTTCTGGTGACAATTTTTCTACAGCACAGCTAGATATTCGTGGTGGTAAAGGTTATCAATGGGAAGGTGGCGTGCGCATTCCGTATTTTGTATATGTTCCATGGATGGATCAAAAAGGTAGCAATATCGATGTACCAGTTTCTGGAACCGATTTATTTCCAACACTTTTAGATTTAGCAGGTTTACCATTAGAACCACAAGCGCATATGGATGGCGTGAGTTTAAAACCACTTTTAGAGGGTAAAACTATAGATGAAAGACCTTTGTTTTGGCATTATCCACATTATGGAAATCAAGGCGGAGAACCAAGTTCTATAATCCGAAAAGGAAATTGGAAACTTATTTATTATTGGGAAGATTTACACAGTGAATTGTACAATTTGGATAGTGATTTAATGGAACGTAATAACGTTGCAGATAGTAATAAAGAATTAACAGCATCATTAAAAACGGAGCTTTTAGAATGGTTAGAAAGCATGAATACGCAGTATGCCGAAGAGGATCCGTTATGGGATGAAGCAGCTAGAAAAAAACGTTTAGAAAACCATAGAACGCAGTTGTTACCTAGGTTAGAAAAACAACGTAAAAAGATGCTGTCTCCCGATTATAAACCAAATAAAGATTGGTGGGGAAGTCAAGTTGAGAAGTAGAATGCTTTAGTTCGAAAAGGAATAAAACAGACGTTTAACTTTTCCGCGAAAGCGATATTTAGATTAGAGTATATTTTAGATTAAGTAGTTTTAAAACCGATGAATCTCAGGGGCTCATCGGTTTTTTTGTGCTATTTTTTTCTGCTTTGGATTAATAATTATTTTGATACAGCTAAACTATTCTATGGTTTTGGCGGATTTTTGATAGATGAGTTCGTGGCGCGTTTCATATTAAATTCAAACGCAATTTACGTACGCTTAAAAACAGCTATTAACCGATAAAACCACTGTAAATATGGCCATAATAGGAAATATAATTAAAGGAATAATTCATGCATCAGAAATCATTTCTTCAGAATTTGATGCTGCAGAAGAACAACGCGAGGTTCTAAAAGATTTACTAGAAACAGCAAAAAATACAGAGTTTGGTAAAGCTTATCAATTTGAAGAGATTCTAAAATCGGATACTATGGAACGTGATTTTAGAGCTAAAGTGCCATTTCACGATTACAATCAAATTACAGAACAGTGGTGGGAAAAGGTGCAAGCTGGTGAAAAGGATATTACTTGGCCAGATAGCCCAGATTATTTTGCTCTAAGTTCGGGAACTACAGGGAAAACAAATAAACGTATTCCGGTTACAGATGCCATGGTTAAAGCTATTAGAAATGCAGGAATTCAACAAGTTCTCGCCTTAAGAAATTTTGATTTACCGGCCGATTTTTATGAAAAAGAAATTATGATGTTGGGAAGTTCTACAGATCTTGAAGAACATAATGATGCGCTAGAAGGTGAAATTAGTGGTATTAGCGCCAGTAATATCCCGTTTTGGTTTCAAAATTATTATAAGCCAGGAAAAGAAATTGCTCAAATTGACGATTGGGATAAACGTGTACAACGTATTGCGGAAAACGCTGCTAATTGGGATATTGGTGCACTAAGCGGTATTCCATCTTGGATGGAGTTAATGCTGCAAAAAGTGATAGATTATCACGGTTTAAATAATATACATGAGATTTGGCCAAACTTACAAGTGTATACTTCTGGAGGTGTAGCTTTTGGTCCATATAAAAGGAGTTTTAATGCCCTTTTAGGAAAACCGATTACGGTTATTGATACTTATTTGGCTTCGGAAGGTTTTATGGCATTCCAAGAACGACCAGATACGGATGCTATGAAGTTAGTAACCAATAATGGCGTTTATTTTGAATTTGTACCTTTTAAGCCAGAGTACATTCAGGCCGATGGTTCGTTGGTGCAAGATGCACCGTCGTTATCTATTTCTGAGGTAGAACTTAATCAAGATTATGTTTTGGTAATTAGTACGGTTGCAGGATCGTGGCGTTATTTAATAGGTGATACTATTGAGTTTACAGATATTAAACGTGCCGAAATTAAAATTACGGGACGAACAAAATTCTTTTTAAATACTGTTGGTTCTCAGTTATCGGTTAATAAATTGAATGATGCTGTGCAACACCTAGAAAAGGAATTTGATATTGAAATACCTGAATATACCTTATGTGCCAATAGAATTAATGATGATTTTTACCACTGCTGGTATTTGGGTACAGAGTCTAACATAGAGACTGATAAATTGGTAAATGCTTTAGATGAATTTCTAAAGAATGCCAATAAAAATTATAAAGTGGCACGTTCTAAAGCTTTAGAAGGTGTAAAGGTTAACACAGTATCACCTTCTGTTTTTCACGATTGGAGTGGAAGTAACAAAAAGAAAGGCGGACAAGTAAAAATGGAGCGTGTTATGGGGCAAGATAAATTTGCCGAATGGGAAGATTTTGTAGCCTCCAAGCTGTAAGAAATTAGTTTTCTACAGCTTCTCGTTCTTTCACTAACAGTAAAATTTCATCTGGAGCTAAATAGTATTTTCTAATACGGGCTTTATATGTTTCTTCGATTTCAGCATTATTTAGAATAAAATGCTTTGTTTTTAGAATATATTCTGCCATTCCAGATGAAACCGCGTAAGAGTCTGCTGTGCGTTCTGCTTTTCTAATATGGTTATCGGAAAGTAAATATCTAATACCGAACCAAATAAGGTTAAGGCTGCTGCGGTTTTGGTAATCGCAAATATGGCCTAATTCATGGCCAAGCCATCCAATTAAAATATCGCTATCTACATCGGTAGTTTTAAATTCTTTCCCCGATATTTTAAACTTTCTACTCAATAACACCAAATACTTTCTTTTTTTACGATTTTTTAAAAGACTGCAAAATACAGGTTGCGCCAGCATGGTCGATTTTTTGATGTCGTTTTTAAAGCGAAACTCTATTTCGGTATCTTTTAATTGCGGATAGTAAGCTAGCGCAATTGTGGCTTCTTTTTTTATAATTTCGGGTATAATGTGTTGTGCTTTTGTGTATTCTACACTCATAAATATTAGTATATAAATTAAAAATTTCATTCGTTTTATTTCGATGTTTACTTTAGAGTAGCGGGCTAAAAAACTTCGCCATACCTTCTAGTAAACGTTTCCAGACCGGTCTGTTTTTAAAAGACTCGTAATCTAATGGTATGTAATTATTGCAAATAGTATCAAACTCTGTTTGTATGCTCTTGGTTAACTCAACATCATAAAGTAAAGCGTTAGTTTCAAAATTATGTTCGAAGCTTCGGTAGTCAAAATTACCCGAACCTATAGATGCAATTTCACCATCAATTAAAATCATTTTACTATGTGAGAAATCGGGTCTCAGGTATATGTTAACACCAACAGCAAGAAGCTCTTCAAAATTTGAAAACATACTTAATTTTGCCATTTTAGAATCGGATATTTTTGGAACAAGTATACTAACTTTAATACCACTCAATGCTGCAATTTTTAAAGCTTGTAGCACAGCAGTACTTGGTATAAAGTAAGGGTTGGCAATGCAAATGCATTTTTCGGCCAACATAATCATACTTATATATTGCTGCATAATGGCTGGCTGTTTAGAATCTGGTCCGGCAGCTACAATTTGTATAGTATGGTTTCCTTTTTGTTCAATTTTAGGAATATATTTTTCTTTTAGAAGTAACTCTTCATCACTAGCAAAATAATAATCTTTTATAAAAACCCGATGTAAACTCTTCACTACAGGACCTTCTAGCTTAATATGAATATCGTTCCAGATGCCAAGATCGGAAATAGGTTTTATATATTGATCGGTTACATTTACACCACCTGTAAAACCAATTTTTCCGTCAACAATAATCATTTTTCTATGATTTCTGTAATTCAATGTAAATAGAAGACTTCCAAAACGAATTGGCATCATAGGGAAAGCTTTCACCCCAAGATCACGAAAACGTTTAATGGTGTTTCCACGAAAAGAAGAACTCCCGAAAGAATCGTATATTAATCTCACCTCGACACCTTTTGCAATTTTCTCCTTAAATATGTTGTAAAAACGTTCTGAAAGTTCACCTTCAGAAAAAATATAATATTGCAAATGGATAAAATGTTCTGCTTGTTCTAAAGTTTCAAATATACTTTCGAAGGTTTCTTTACCGCCGTTTAGTACTGTTGCTTTATTACCGGCATATGCTTTAAGTAGTGTGCCGTTTTCTATAAGTTTAGAGAGTTTTTTGTTTTTTGCTGAATGGAAATCAACACTATTTTCTAGTTCATGAATGTCCTTATATTTTTCATCAAAAAGCTTTCGCTTTTCTGTTTGCTTCAACCTGAAAAATTTAAACTTTCTTCTATTAACGCCAAATAGATAATAAAGTAGTGGACCCGCAAATGGTAATAATACCACAGCCAATAACCAACTTAATGATTTTGTTGGTCGGCTGCCATGCAGTATAATACTGATGATGCTCCAAAGGGTTACAATCCCGTAAAAAGTCCATAATAGTGTGTTCATTACCTTGTTTTATTTTGTATTCACAAGATAGTTAATGTACCGTTGATAGTTGGATAGCGCGTGCTTTTGAGTTACAAAAGAATTTGATTACGCTAATTAAAAAAGTGGAATCAGGGTATCTTTCGACTTAAATTAAAACATTATGGGCGTGATATCAACAGACAACAGAAAAATTACAATTTATTATCATTCAGAGCACTCTATAGGTAAGCAAACGTATGCTTATGTAAAGTCTTCTGAGAAAAAACTACATGCAGTAGATATATCTAAAACAAATGTTACCGGAACGCAATGGGCAGAATTGGCCAGTAATTTGGGCAAAAATATATCGGATTTAATAAATAAGGATCATCCCGATTTTATTGAAGCTTATGGTAAAGATTCAGCAATTATGGAACAGCACGATTGGTTGAAAATATTAGAGAATGAACCACAATTATTAAAATATCCTATTGTGATAGATGGTGAAAACTATTTGCAAATTAAAAGTGCAGCCGAATTTAAACAATATATTGATCCGGATAGTGCAGGCTTAAACAAAGAACCTTTAGACCAACAATTTACTGAAGAAGACCATGCCTAAAACAGAATATAAAACAAAAACAATACATAAAAAATGGCCCCAAGTATTGCTTGGGGTCGCTATTATATTGTTGCTATGTTTATTAGGTTTACAGGTTTATGGAAAATACGCTTTAACAGAAGCCATAAGTGATAAAACGCCTAAAAACGTGAAGTTAACTTATGATGATTTGGATATCAATATCCTTTTAGGGTCGGTTGAATTTCATAATTTGAACTTAAAGACTTTAAATGAAATAACTGAAAAGATAGAGATTTTAGCAACTGCAGAATTTTTAAAAATTACCGATGTTGCATATTGGCCACTTTATAAAGATAAGCGATTTGAAGCCGATAATATTGAAGTGAAAAACGCAAAAATCACAACGTATAAAGAAGATACAGATGATGTACATTTTTCCGTAGATGAGTTATCCTTTAATATATCTGATGTGAAAACAGACAAGGAAATGCTTCAGAATAAAATCCCTTTTAATTATGAAACCTTAGATGCCGAGTTGCAAGAACTGTATTTAGATTTAAGTCGTTTTGAAGCATTGAAGGTGGCTAGCCTTTCATTTAAAGAAAATAATTTAGAGTTTGAAAATTTATCAATTACTTCAAAATATAATAAAGAAGCACTTTCTAAACGATTAACTGTAGAGCGTGATTATGTCGATTTTACAGTTCCTCAAGGAAATTTTGAAGCTTTAGAATTGGGAACAGCTAAAGATAGTTTTGCAGTTTCTGTAGAGCGTTTCAATTTAAATAATTCCGAATTACATCTCTATAGAAATAAACTAATAGCAGACGATTTTACAGTAAAAACACTTTATGGTACACGGCTTGAAAGCCTTCCTGTAAAACTAAATATTGAATCTTTTTTTATTAAAAATGCTAATGTATTTTATTCTGAAAAAGTAGATTTAGATATCGACCCGGTATCTATTTCTTTTGAAGATCTCGATGCAGAAATGAACAATGTTTCTAACACTAATACTGAAAAAACTGATATTAAAGTGCAAGCAAAACTTATGGGTAAAGCACCAATATTGTTTAATTGGGATTTTAATACTAAAGATGCCGCCGATTCTTTTAATGCATCGGCTGTTTTAACCGATTTGGAAGCTGAAACAATTAATCCGTTTTTAGAATCTCAAGCTAATGTAAGAGCCTTAGGTCGCATTCATGAAATGTATTTTACCATACATGGTAACAATTTTAAATCTACGGGAGACATGAAAATGAAGTATGAAGATTTTAAATTCTCTATCTTAGATGAAGACCAATTGGGTATTAATAAAACACTTAGTGCCTTAGTTAATATTTTAACCAATGATGGCTCTAAAACTGATGCCAACGGCTATAGATATGGAGATATTGCTGTGGAACGCGATAGAACAAAGTCATTTTTCAACTATTTATGGTTAAACACTAAAGATGGGCTTAAAAATACAGTAGTTGGCAACGGAAAAAAATAAAACATAACACATGGAAAAGAAGAAAAACAGAGGCTTGAGGAAAAAACGATATACCATACCAGTGATTATTATTGGTGTTTTAATCTTGTTTAGAATATTATTACCTTTTATGGTTAAAAAGTATGTAAACAACGTACTTGCTGATATTCCGGGTTATTATGGTCAGGTTTCAGATATTGATATTTCACTTTTTCGTGGTGCTTATGTAATTCATAATTTATATTTAAATAAGATAGATGCAGGCTCTGAAGTGCCATTTATTAAGTTAGCCGAAACAGATATTTCTATAGAATGGCGCTCTTTACTTAAGGGAAGAGTAGTGAGTGAAATTATAATGACGAGTCCCCAGTTTATTTATGTTTTTGAAGATCAACAAAAAGATGAAGCCGCCGATCCAGATATTGACGATTGGACCAAAGCCTTAACAGATTTGGTGCCTATTGATATTAATAATCTTAAAATTATAGATGGTAAAGCAGCCTTTGTGCAACTTACTGCCGACCCAAATATCGATTTAAATTTAAACCAAATTCAGTTAAACGCCACCAACCTTAGAAATGTAGAACGTACTGAGCGCGAATTGCCTTCGGAAATTAATGCTACTGCCATGTCTATTGGGGAAGGTCGTTTTACCTTAAACGGAAAAATGGATTTAGTAAAGCAAATTCCAGATATGGATGTATCGTTTTCTTTGGAAGATGCTTCTGTAACGGCTTTAAACGATTTTACTAATTATTACGCAGGTATCGATTTTGCTGAGGGTAGTTTTAATGTGTTTAGCGAAATAGCCATTGCCGATGGTTTTTTAACTGGTTATGTAAAACCATTACTGAAAGATTCTAAATTAATAAGTGCCGAACAAGACAGTTTTTTAAACACGCTTTGGGAAGGTTTTGTAGGCTTTTTTAAGTTTGTTCTTAAAAATAAAGGGAATAACACGTTGGCAACAAAAGTGCCCTTGTCTGGCGATTTAAACCAAGTGAAGACCAAAGTATGGCCAAGTATTTATAACGTCTTTAAAAACGGATGGATAGAAGCTTTTAAAGGTGTTGTAGATAATGATATTAATTTTGAAGATGCCGAAAAAGCAAGCAAAAAGGAAGATAACAAAAAGTAAGTTGAGACTTAAGCCGAAAAATTTACTGTTCTAAAGGCTTAATTTTTTAGCGCTAATTATTAAATGTTTAGCGTTAATTGAAACTGCTGGTTACTAGTATCTTTATACTATAAACATAAAAAAAATAAAAGAAAATGGAAACAACAACAGCAGCCATAGGCATTAAGAAAGATAATAGAAAAGCAGTAGTAGAAATGTTAAAGCAACTACTTGCCGATGAATATGTAATGTATACTAAATACAGAAACGCGCACTGGAATGTTGAAGGAATTGATTTTCATAGTAAGCATGTGTTCTTTGAAGAAGAATATGGAAAACTAGAAAATACCATTGACGAAGTTGCAGAACGTATCCGTATGTTAGGCTTTTATTCGCCAGGAAGTATGCAACAGTTTATAGAACTTTCTGAATTGAAAGAAAACGGACCAGACACTAATGATAGTGCTAGTTTTATGAAGGTTTTATTAGAAGATCACGAAACAGTGATAAAATTTATAAGAGAAAATATTGGCGACAACGCCGAAGCACATAACGATGAAGGTACAGCCGATTTTATTACCGGTATTATGCAAATGCATGAACAAATGGCTTGGATGTTACGTTCGTCTTTAAAAACGTTTAAATAGAAAATAAAAATTGCTAGAAAAAAAAACGGTAAGAGGAAACTCTTACCGTTTTTTTGTTTTCTAATTTTGATCTAGATAAGTTTTAAAATTTATTATTAACCGTTTATACTCATTCTGAATCACCTTTGTGAGGATTAAAAAGACTACAGGGAAAATAAAATAAGCTGGTATAAAAATGCCTATTTGCAACCATAAATCTATTATTAGCATAAGTATGGGGAGGCAAAGTAAAAATAATAACCAATACCTACTTTTAGTCTCTAAAGATATTTTTGTTTTTAAACTAGATAATTTGGTTAAATTCCCTTTGGCTATGATGTCACTTTTGGTGTTATGATAATGTGTATCGAAAGTTAAGCTAGAGCCGAACGAGAACTTTAAACTGATAATGAAACGCGTCTCAGATTCCCATCTAAAATGAAAGGTTTCTATATCTTCATTGAGTTTCTCTTTTAAATCCTCAATACTCAAATTTAAGATAATCTCTTCTTTGTGAGATTTTAATAGAGATGAGATATTCAATGTTTAAGAGATTTTCATGTATTAAAATGTTAAGACACTTGCCGATTTTAACACGAAAATTAAGGCAACCGTAAGTCCTCCACTAAAGTATAGAGCGCCTTGCCAATAGAAAGTCCGTGTTCCCCATTGTTTCCACATGTTTTTACCGAATTCCTTTTCGGCATAAGCACGAGTTAATCTCCAATACAGAAAAGTAATTACTACAAAAAGGCTTATTGCTAAAAGTATTATCGAAGTCTTTTCCATGGTTTTAATTTTTAGTTTATAATTAGGTTTTACCCGTACTTGAGTGAATAACTAATTTAATGAATTTAACCCAAATAAACATGAAAAAACAAAGATTTTGATTTTAAAGTAGAGCTATCATTAAATTGTATAATGTAGAGTAGTAAGCTTATAATCCAAACAGTAATCCAATATTTCCGGTTAAATGTTGATTAGCTCTCCAGCCAGTATTACTTCTATATCCAGAATCGACGGGACTCAAACCTAATTGCCCTCCTAAATCGAGTGTAATTTTTAAGTTGTTTTTTAATTGATAAATAATTCCAACTCCACCAGCAAGCCCAAGATCATAAGGTTTGAATTCATCTTTATTATCCGTAGTATCTTTTTCTCCTCTAATAGAATTCAAATAATATTCTCGTTTGGCGGATATCAATCTTGCTCCATAGGCTCCAAAATTAAAGAAACCTTGTAGATTTCCTTTGCCTAATCTCCATTCAGCCATAATCGGCATCACTAAGTAGTTTAATTTTTGAATTACAGATCCTGTATCCCACTCGTTTTCATTCAGAATTCCTTTTCCTTCATATTTTAACTTCGATTTTATCGCCCAATTTCTAGAAAAATTGAATTTACCCACAAGTCCAAATGATATTCTTTCTATGGAATAACCTTGTACATACCTAGCTTCAATATATCTAAAATCACTAATATTTAAGCCTATTTCAGGGCCTAATTCAAATTTTGAGTTTTGAGCAATACTATTAAAGAAAGCAAAGAGTAATAACAGTTGAAATATTGTTTTTGTCATTTTTATAATTTTACATGTAATAGTTACTATTTTTCAAATATTGCAACAGCTCTTACAGGAGAACCTGTTCCTCCTCTTATTTTTAATGGAAGCCCAATAAACCTAAATCGTCCTCTTCCAATTAATAAATCAAGATTTATCATGTTTTCATAATGAGTAAAGCCTAATTCGCCGCAAATATGATGTACTTCTTTGTTCGATATTTTTGGAACGCCAGGAGACATGGTTTCTACGCCAAATGCAGCAATTTTTTTCTCTCCTAGCCAACGAGCAGTTTCAATAGAAACTCCCGGTCCGTTTCCCCAATCTATTCCATTAAAATGTTTTCGGTAATGGTCGGTATAAATCAAAACGGTATCACCTTGTTTAATGTCTAAATTTTGTTTTTTACAAGCATTTTCAATTTCAATAGGTTCGATTAATTCTCTAAGTTTTTTGTGTGAAAAATCTAAACAAATACCTTCTGTATAAAACATAGATAAAGGCATGGTATCTATCGATTGTCCTTCATATTCTTTTGCCATATGGTTTATAGCATCAACATGAGTTCCTGTGTGTTCACCGAGTTCTAATTTATGTACTGCAGGTGTTCTTGTTTTAGGGTTTTTTATGCCGTCCCATTCTTCGTGAGAATTATGAATTTCCATTTTAACTTGTGGAAGGTCTTTAAAAACAGGCATTCCTTCATATATTTCCTGACTTAAATCAATAATTTCTGTCATTTTACATTACTTTTTATCGCGATTTATTAAAGACTCTATATTAAGGTTATATTTGTTAAGTACTGTATTTATTTCAGTTTTTTCAGATTTCAAGTCTTTTGATGCTTTCCTGTATTGAAGCATTAGCCTCAAAGCTATTGATAAAATAGCAGCTCCAACCAAATAAATTAAGTACGTATCTTCAAAATATTTCCAACTCGAATAACTTAATTCCATTTTAAATACGATCACTAAAAGGGAATGGCTTTTAAATATAACGATTAATCCAATGGTAGATATTAGAAGAAATTTTACGTAAACAGATGTTTTTCGTTTTTTTAATTTTTCAATTTGATTCTGTAATTCAAGAAGATAGTTTTTGAATTCATTACTAAATTTAATTTTTGAACAAGAAACTTTAAAATCAGGTTTTTTATCAGTCAAACCACAATGTAAGCCAGTTTTCAAATTCCTTTTAGGAAACTCACATAAATCACAATGCTTGGCTTGTATCATTTTGTTTTGCAGTAGGTGTAATTAAACGATGGCAACTTTTGAGTATGCGGTATTAGTGAATCCTAAAATCATGATAAACTGAAGTGTTTTAAGCCTAGCATAACAATTCTAGGTGTTATACTGAAGCATTTATTCTTAGTTCAAATTTTATTTTTCTTACTCCATGGTCGGTGTCCCATTGTTTAACTTCTTTGAAATTAAATTTCTTATACAATTCGGAAGCTGGCCCATTATCTACACCTGTTTCAACAACAAATAGTTTAGAATCGAATGTGTTTAAAACAAATTCCATTAATTTCCTTGCAACTCCTTGTCTAAAAAAACTTGGAGACACCACTAAGCTATTAATATGTGTAAAGTTCTTATTATGGCTAATTTCAATAACACCAGCAAGCTCTTTATCTTTTAAGTATCCAAAAAAGGTTGTATCACTGTTTACATAATTTTCAAGAGGTCTTTTTAAAGGAGGGAAATCAATAGCATTTAATAATTCCGCTTCAATTTTATAAGATGACTGAAAAACGGAATATATTTTTTTAGATACTTCTATGTCGTTATTTTGGAGCTTTTCAATCATTTAAAGTAATAGTTTGTTTTATTCAATAGCATCTAAAAAAGGCTTCATCTCTAATAATTCAATATCATCACGTTTACGTAATTCCTTTAAAAACCAACCTTTATGTCCGGCGCCATATGTAATTAGTATGCGTTTTCCTTGATAGCGGTGTTTTTCTAAAGCCTTTTCAATATTCCAATAATGTGCGATATTAATATTTTCCCAGCCACCAAGGCCAAGCTCATCATTAAACAATGTATTATACGTTTGCAGGCCTATATCTTGAATACTATCATATTCATTTGTATGGATAAAGTATGGATTATTTACTTTACCACTAGCCAAATATAATGAATCTGAAAGTTTATTTCCTTTTACATATTCAGCCCAATCATCAGCTCTCGAAGTGTCTTGGCGAATGGCTCTTAATTTGGCCCCACGTTCGGCTGCCATATATTTTGTCCATCCAGCTGTTGGTATAATTTCAAACTTCATTTTCTTTGATAACGGAAAAATAACATCAACATATTCAGGGAAACGCATGGTACGAGGTTCCGAAATACTATCGTCTCTTTTAAACCCGTCCATGGCGGTTTTAAATGCCTTTGGAGGAATCTCGGTTAATATATAATCTGGATTTATTTCTGTTATTAACTTTTGGAGATAATCTATATTGTAAACACTATCGGTAAGGTGCCCACCGTGTATTGTGCCTAAAACTAAAACTTCATTTTTTGTTTTTTTATCAGAAGAAGCTTTTTCCTCAGGTTTATTACAACTTGTTACAGAGAAAAGTAAGATGAATAAAATGGAAAAATTGATTGTTACTTGTTGCATTAGATTTTTAGTTTTAATCATTTGTAAATGTATATAATTTGAGAATATCTACTATTATGACATTAGGTAGTCAATTTAATTTTTATTTCTTACAGTTTGTTTGTGTCCATAGTGGAAGTTTTTTTTGTAAGATGAGGATAAGCACAATAAGCGGGATCTAAGCACCAAAGTTTACAGACAAATTATAGATAGAAAATTTTAACGAAAATTTAGGAAATACAATCTTCCTGAGAGCGCATTGTGAGCCTCGATTCACACCCTTTTTTGTATATTTACAGCTAACGTTTAATCTCGAAAAAGCTATAGAATATGGGGTTTTATAATAAATTAAAGTGGATACTTGGAATATTAATGGTTTTTGTTTTAATCATTGCAACTAACTTAATCGATAAGAACAATTTTGTTCGTGTTCGCGATTCTGTGGTTACAATTTACGAAGACAGATTAGTGGCGAATGATTTAATTTTTGAAATGCTAAAATCTGTTCAAGAAAAGGAATTAGCTGTAGCCATATCTGATTCTACTTTTTTTGATAATAAAAACTCAAAAGTTAACCATAATATTGAAGCTTTAGTTTCTAGATTTGAGGAAACAAAATTAACCTCGCAAGAGGAGAATGTATTTACAGATTTAAAGCAGAATGTTAAGTTGTTGGTAGATGCTGAAACAAAGTTTTTAAACTCAGGTTATACTGATAATGCTCAAATTATTAAACATATTGAAAGTTTAAAAACTAACCTTAGTGATTTATCTAAAATACAGCTTACAGAAGGAAACAGGCAAATGTCTATAAGTAAACGTGCGCTTGATTCGGTAGAATTATTTACCCAAATTGAGATTTTTATATTGGTGTTCTTGGCTATTGTAATTCAGATTGTCGTTATGTATAATCCTAAAACGAAGTCTTAAATACTGGTTTGTAAGCTATTGATAGAAGATGTTGTAGCTGCTAGAACGCAGTTTTTTATATCTTCAATTTTAGATAAAATTTCGGCTTTCTCAATCAGTTTATCGTCATAAAAAGTAATCCGTGATCATATTTATCTATATCGACGGTTAATCGATTTCCTTGATGTTTTTTCAAGAATAACTTGATGAGTTTTCATTTTTAATAAACTTTACAAACTCTCTCAAACATGGTGTCAAATTCATTAGAATTAAGCTTTTTTAAATTCATATGGTTGGTATTTAAAAAATCTTTTAAATATTCCAATATGTCTTCTTGCAATAAATCTGTGGCCTCCGTTTTATATTGTTCAACTTTTTTTACGTTCGAACCTCCGAAAAATTGAACGAATTTTGAAGTTGGTACTATGTTAGATTCTTTAAATTCAATAACTAATTTAATGTCATCGGGTTTTACGCTTGGAGTAGGGTAAAGGTGCGGATAAATATGAAGGATATATTCTTTTTTGTACTTTTCATATTCTATAGAAAAATTCCAAGTATTATCATCCATGATATCCGAATCATTCTGGTTTTCAGGTGTTGCTTTTCTGAGTAATTCAAACCAATTGATGCTTTTATAGTGTTCTATGACTTCCTTAGTAGAAGAGACTGTAGTTTCTACACCCTTTTTTCCTGATAAAGAGTTTTTAAAAGCTATTTTATATTTTTCCATTTAGTTAATGCTTTAAATTTTAAGCCTTTATTATTGGTTAGGTTTTGTTAATATCCGTAGAATTTTCAGTTTATTGAAAACGCTGTTATACGCTATTCAATCCAACCTTCAGAATTTGAACAAGATTCCATAGAGTGTTTTGAGTATCTATCAAATTCTTCATTAAATAACTCCTCATATACTTGATATGCCGAGAAACCAAAACCTTCCGCCTCTAAATCAAATTTTGCTTTAGATGGAGTTTTGTCTATTAATTCATAGTAGCTTTTTCCCATTCCTAAAATAAAGCATCTGCAGTATAAAAATCCATCATCAGAGCCATCTGTATACGTATGAATCTCTTTTCTGTCAATATGGTACATTCTTTCTTCAAGGATATGAATAAATTTAGTGAGTTCTTCTTTTTTTAGTTTAGATAACCGTTTGATATAGTTTTCTGTAATATCCTCTTCTAACTGATAACTTAATTGTTCTAAAGAATTCTCATCATTATTTGCTTCATCTCTCTTTTTTTTTAGCTCTGGAGAATCTTGCCACGATTTTTCTATTATTTTCCAAAATTTTTCTTCTGTCATTTCTTTTTATGCTTTACAATGTTTTTTTTAATGATAGTTACGGTGTTGCATACGAGGGCTTAACGAATAAAATCATTTGAAGCAAACACATAACTACTTTTTTTTATCACTAAACCGTTATTATTTTCAACTGGTGTTGTAAGCAGTTTTTACTCACACATTGCGTTTAAATAAAAACTTAAATTTTGCCCTCCTTTATTCCAATTATCCATCGATTTTTCCCTGAAATAAGCTGTATGTGTTGGTGAGGTTGCAGTTGAAATTGCAAAATATTTACTCTTTTCATTTGCTTTTACGCTTTCAAGCCATTGAATTGTTACCGCAACCTCTTCGATTTCTTTGTTGAAAAAAATTTCATAAGGTTCTAAATCGACTTTAAACCAACCAAGAAAGTTGTCTTTTATTTCGAATACGATATTCTTTTTAACTATAAAATCTGTTGGGAAACCGTCTTTAATTTTATAAAAATTCACTCTAAATTTTAAAGATTTGAAGTCATTTGAAGTTATATTAAAATTCAAATCTTTGATTTGACAATTTCGTCTCATTTTAAACTTCATACCTCTTTCCTTACTCAAACGGTCATCGATATCCTTTTCATAATATGAGTAAAAATTCGAGTGCATCAATCCTAGGCCTTTTGACGTTCTTCCAATTTTTTTAGATTTTAATTTTATCTTTTTTGAACTCACAATTACTTCATCTAATTCCATACTTTTTGGTTGAAGTAAAATCGGTTTTTTTATTTTATTTAGTTCCGAAACCAAATATTTTTCGGTTTTAAAACCAATGTATGAAAAAATAATAGTGTCTTTTGAAGATACTTTGTCATTTAAAAAAAGCTTGAATAAACCATTATTATTAGAAACTGTTCCGACGGTTTTGTTTTTAATTCCAATATTAACATAGGAGAGAGGTTCATTATTTTCAAAATTCCATACTTCTCCAGTTATTGTTTTTTCTTGAGAGTGAAGAATTATACTTATAAAAATTGATGTTATTGCGAAGAAAATTTTCATTAAAGTCGTTGATTTATGGTTAGTTGCAATGTTAAAAAATCAAAAATCATTTTTAGTTAAGAATTTTATAATTGGCGAAATCTTAAGATTCAGATACCGAATTTGTCGATTTCGAGGCAGTTCTTAAATTACTTACAACAAGCATATAAAAACAATTCTAAGTAAATACGTCAAATAAGAGGTGTCGTTATTCCTATACAGGTTGTTATTATATTTAGTATATTAATTTGCTAAGGCTTTTCCTAGTGTTTCTCCAAGTTCAAAAATGTACCCAAGAGTTAGCATGATTAATACAAAACCAATAGTTAAGTACCAATAATTTAATTTTTTTGATTTATTCATTTTTTATGGTTTTAAATAAGTTTTGTCTATTAGTGTTTGATTTTGTTGTAATGTTACATGATTCTTTTAAGGCTATATTTAGAGTGTATTTAAGAAAAACACCCTTAAAGATAACTCAAATAAATATCTTTTTTATTTTAAAGTTGAGTGATTTATGATTAAAAGATATTCATGGTCGTGAACCAACAATTATTTCAATTTGATTTTGTTCAAGGTCTGAATTTGTTAGAACGACAACTCTAGTAGCTATATGGTTTTCATTCATGATTTTATTCATAATTTTTCCTATAGAATTTGTATCAGTGCTTGTTTCTCTTATTGTAACACCAAAACCAATACCTCCTACGATTATATCTTCCCAAACACCATCAACATCCCAATTTACATCAACGAGAATATTTTTTATTGTGTTTGCAAACTTAACAGCTTCTCTATCACCTTGTATTCCGTATAAAATTACTTTAGTTTTTGGCAGGTTATTTAATGCTTTTAAGAAATTGAGTTTTTGTTTTATAATTCGTCCTTTTTGTTCGTCTTCTAGTTGTTTCATGCTTTTCGATTGATCAGCATGGTCAAATGCAGTCATAATTAAGCCAATCAAAAGTATAATTATAGAAGCAATGTCTAGATGTATATCGTCTAGATTAGGTACTAGTGGTTTTAGGGATTCACGAAAAAGACCTATACCAATTAATCCGCCAAAAAGAGATATAAGTAAACCGGCCCAAAATTTCATTCTTAAATTTGTTAAACTTGATAATGTGAGAAATAATTATAACAAACATATAAAATTCATCCTAAAGAATACTCTTAAAACCAAGAGCTTAATTAACAAAAAGTAAGAGTTTTAAACAAATTATTGATTTGCTAAAAACAGAAGAAAAACAAAAAATCCGCTAAGCTAGCGGATTTTTTCATTGTTATTTCGGGAGTATATCCCAAAAACTTGTTTATTAATTAGGCTGTTACAGCTACCGAATATTGATTTTCTTGGTAATACTTTGGGCTACAGTTATATTTTTCTTTAAAAATTTTAGAAAAATAACTTCTACTTGTTAAACCAACGGTGTAAACAATTTCAGAGATATTTAAGTCCGTTGTTTTCAATAGGTTTTCAGCAGTTTCCACACGGGTATTTCTAATAAAGTCCGATACCGTACGGTTGTGCAATAATTTAAAACCTTCTTGTAATTTTGCCGGAGACATACCACCTTTTTTACTTAAGTAAGCCAGTGTATATTTAATTTCCGGGTAGTTTTGTATAAAGTTAGATAACTCGTTAATGGTATCCATTTCGCCTCTGCTTAAAGACCCGAAGTTGGTTACACCATTTTTAGTATCCTCGTTGTGTTGCTCAATTTCTAAAGCCAAAATCATGTGTACAATACCGTTAGTTAATAATTGTCTAACAATACCTTTTTGCTTAATAGCTTCTAATTGTTGTATTTTTTCTGAAATCCTCAAGTTATAAGATCCTATGTATGCAAAAATTTCTTTATCACCTTTAGGCATAAAGGTTTTTAAAAGTTGTGTTTGCAATAAGTTTATAGCATCGGCATCTTTATCGCTAGATTGCGTATCGAAACTAATGTTAGAGAATTTTACTGTTTGTCCTTTTCTAAAAAAGAAACAGCTTGTTTTATGTGGATCGCTGGCAAATATTCCAGTTTGAAACTGGTTTAAAGAGCGTTGTTTACTGTTTAATCCAAACCCGTGACTCATTTGTCCTTCTGCACAATAAAGAAAGTAAATAGGGTTAGTGGTTGGTGTGTTTCTAGCAATTACAGTATCGTTTTCAAACGTAATATTATATTCTAAGAAAGATATATTTTCGTTAACAGATACACCTTTAATTTCTCCCTTAGCGATGTTATTATCAATGTCTAAAGAGTATTCTTTATCTGCTGAATCTAAACGGCCACCTAGGTCTTCCTTTAGTTGGTTAAAGGTTTGTTCTAAATTATTTGTTTTAAGATCTATAACTTTCATAATAATGCTTTTTTAGGGTTAGGGTTAGGGTTTTATTTTTCTTTTAATACTCTTATTATTAGTACCACTGTTGCCGATACTAAAAATATGTGTGAAATAATGATAAGGTTGTACACAAAAAATCCAATGGCCCAAAGACCGAAAAGAACTATAGCGAGTACATTTAATATTTTAGACATATCATTAATTTAAAGTCAATATTTTTTAATAATTTGAATCTTGTTTAGTTCCTTCTGTAGAACTATCAGATGGGGTTGAAACATTATGTTCCGTATCGTTTAAAGTCTCTTTAGACCATCTACGTCCCACTCTCGAATTTGTTAGGTAATTTTGGCTGTTATTTTTCATAATTGGTCTGCTATTTTGTTTGATACAAAGTTCAGAAATAGACACACCTTTTTCGTTATACAATTTTGGTATTATGTTATATAATTATCGGAAAGTGCCTGTTTTAGGCCGTTAAACCATTAAATTTTGATGCAAACGAAGTATTTCTAGCAAACTGTGGTTAATTTTTTATAAATTTCATCTATATATTAAACCGTATTCAATTACACATAAAAAAGAGATTAAACCATGTTCGAAATATTTTCAAGTCCCGATGCTTGGGTAGCTTTATTAACCCTTACTTTTTTAGAAATTATATTAGGTATAGATAATATTGTGTTTATTTCCATAGCGGCTGATAAACTTCCGGAGCACCAACAGCGCAAAGCAACCAACTTAGGGCTCATGCTAGCCATGGTACAGCGTATTTTATTATTATTAGGTGTATCTTTCCTTGTAGGACTAAAAGAGCCGTTTTACACCATTACATGGTCTTGGTTAGAAGTTGGTATAAGTTGGCAAGCACTTATTTTGTTTTTCGGTGGGCTCTTTCTATTGTATAAGAGTACTTCAGAAATTCATGAAAAACTAGACGAACCAGGGCAGGAGGAGCAAGAATTAAAAGGAAAAAAGATAACCTCACTTTCTAATGCCATTGTGCAAATTGTAATTATAGATTTTATTTTTTCTATAGATTCTATACTAACAGCCGTTGGGATGACAAACGGTATTGGCGAACACCATAACGATGCCCTTATATTAATGATAATAGCTGTAGTAATATCTATATTAATAATGATGTTGTTTGCAAACCCAATACGCGAGTTTATTAGCGAGCACCCATCTATGCAATTACTAGCTTTATCTTTTTTAATACTTATTGGCTTTATGCTAATTACTGAAGCAGCGCATTTATCGCACACCGTAATATTCGGACAAACCATTGGTGCTATTCCAAAAGGATACTTATATTTTGCTATTGCATTTTCACTTTTAGTAGAATTTTTAAATATGAAGTTGAAGAAAAAAACAATCAAAAAATAAGCGCATCGTGTTTAAAGATGCGCTTTGTAATTTTGTTTTATAGGAAACATTTCGGGCTGCCCAACTCTAAGCAGGCAAGTAAATACAGAATGTAGAACCTTTACCAGGTTCACTCTGCGCTACAATATGTCCTTTATGGTTTAAAACGATTTTCTTGCAAATGGCTAAGCCAATTCCGGTTCCCGAATATTCATCTTTTTGATGTAAACGCTCGAAGAGGCCGAATATTTTTTCGGCATTTTCTTGATCGAAACCAATACCATTATCCATTATAGATATGCGGTAGTAGTTTTTACGTTTCTTATCAAAAACCTCAGAGATTTTATTCCTAGATAGCTTTTTACAGTCTATAACAATTTTTGGAGGCTCTGTAGTGCTACCATATTTAATAGCATTAGAAACTAAGTTATTAAACAGTTGTTCCATTTGAAAAGGAATGGCTTTTAATGATGGTAAATTATCTATAGCAATATCAACGCCAGTTTCCTCAATACGTTCTTCCAGATCACCCAATACTTTTTCCATAGTATCGTTAAGTGATATTTTTATAAAATCTTTTTTAGTTCGGTTAATACGCGAGTAGGCAAGCAGATACTTAATAAGCGTTTGCATACGGTTTGCAGAACTATCTATTTTTTCAAAATACATTTTTCCCTTATCGGAAAGTTTATCTAGTTCACGATCCGAAAGACGCGAAATAAACATTTGTATTTTTCGCATAGGCTCTTGTAAATCATGACTCGCTACACGGTTGAAACTTTCCAATTCGGCATTAGAACGTTTTAGCTCTTCATTCTTATTTCTTAATTTTTCTTCAGTTTTTACACGGTTGGTTATATCTTGAACCACACCAACAGATGCCGGCCTACCATCTTTAATTACTTTTTGTCCGTTTACGTAAATATGCTTTACGTTTCCTTTTTTGGTAATAACACGGTAGGTGTGTATATTGGAGTTTCCTTTTTCTACAGTTTCCTCACCTAATTGATCGTAACGCGGTAAATCGTCGGGATGCACCAGCTCTCGGTAACTATCGAAGGTGACGTCAAATTCATTAGGTGTAAATCCTAAAATTCTATAAAAATTGTCCGATATATTTGCAGCTCCTGTATCTAAATACCAAACATAACTACCAATATCTGCAACACCTTCGGCATCTTTAAAAATGGAGTTTTGTATTTCTAGTTCAGCATTTAAATCGTTTAATTTTGCAGCTCTTGTTTTTTCTAGTGTAATATCACTGGTAGTTATCGTTACGCCATCGTTAAGTTTAATGGCTGTAGCTTGAAACCATTTGGTTTCACCATCTTTTTCAAAGTTGGTTTCGTATTCAATTTGGCGTTCTTCTTCAATACAAGTTACCATTTTTTCGAATACACCATTTTCAAATATTGTTGGATAAATTTCTGAAGCTTTTTTATGCTTAACATCGGCTGGAATATCGCCAATAACGTCGCTAATAGCATCGTTAATAAACAAGGTATCAAAATCAATAATTTTACCAGCGACATCTCTAATAGACTTAAAGTGCATAACAATATTAGATGTGCTTTTAAATATGTTACTTAAAAAAGCACGATTATCTAGCAGTAAAAGGTTTTGAGTTTGTAGTTGGTCTTTAGCCGAAATTAAGTTTTGCTTAATATCATATTCTTCTGTGGTATCGCTGGCAGTAGCCAAAACACCATCGTTTAGTTTAACCACATTGGTTTTAAAACGATATTTGATACCATTAAAGTTATTGGTTTTTTCGAAGCGTTGGGTTTCGCCAGTGTTGTAGCACGTCACCATAGCATCAAAAACACCGTTTTCAAAATGTATTGGTAATACCTTAGAAAGTAATTGGTTTTCTAAAACAAGAGGCGATGTGCCTAATACATCTTCAATATTTTCGTTAACGTAAATAATTTTAAAATCGGTTATTTTATCGTCTTCATCTTTAATAGGCGTATAGTAACTAACTATGTTTTCAGTGTTTTTTAATACACTTTCTAGGAAGGCTGTAGTTCTATCGTTTTTTTTACGCTGTTTGTTAATTTGCCAAAACGAGATTATAAAAATAAGCAGGGCAAACATGCCTAAAAATAACGTCATTATTGGGTTTAGTCGTCTCGATTCCGAAAACTCTTCTTGGCGACGCGACAACAGAATTTCTTCGTGGCCCAACATGTTGGCCTTAATAGTTTCTATTTTTCGCATTAATGCCGAAACATCTCGTAAATGTGCGTTTTGCAGTTCTTTATCGGCTGTAGCCTCGGTATTTAACGCTTCTATACTTTTATAAAAAGAAGCTTCTAAACCTATAAGTTCTTCTAAATTCTTCTGCTGTTTAGCGTTGTCTTTAGTTAAAATATCTAAACGTTTAAATATTTTAAGTGTAGTATCTTTTTGGTTTTTTAATAAGGTTTCGCGATCGAAATTGTTTAGCAACTTGTTTTCAAAAATTCGAGACTGCATCATGGCATATTGCGAAAACAGACTGTTAATCTCGGTTTCTACACGTAAGGTGTGCATTACCATTTCTGCGGTTTTCTCTAATTCTCTAATTTGCTTGTAGCTATTACTGCCTAAATACATTAACACCGATAGGGCCAAAATAAGTAGTACAATAAATATTTTGTATGTTTTAATCACCTTCTAATTCGAATTTATATGAATGATAACCTCGCTAAAGTAAGGAAACTATTTTTTAAAAAACCGTTTCAGTTAATCCTGTAATCGATTGAGTTAAAAAAAATAGTAAATGAGCACAGAAAAGAATGTTTTCTGTGCTATACAGCGATAAACCTTGAAGAAATGCACGTTATAAGCGCAATAAAAAGTTGTCTCTATTAAGCGCAGAGGTGTGGTATTGCCAGTTTATTTTTAAAACTTTATCTATGGCTTTTTTAAGCGCAGAAAAACTGTTAGGTTTATTGATGTAAACATTTGCACCGTTAACAAAGGTGTTTTCAATATCTTCTTCAGATGAAGATGTAGAATATATAGCAACGCAAAGCTCATTAAGTTTATCGTTAGCACGAATTTCTTTTAAGCATTGCATACCATTTTTTATAGGCATATTTAAATCCAGAAATACAATTTCTGGTAAAATGGTATCTGGTAAAACCAAATAATCCATAAGGGCTTTACCATCATTAAATAACGATAGTTTAGTTTTTACATCAATTTCCGATATAGCCTCATCGAATAATAAGCGATCATCTTCATCATCGTCGGCCAAAACAATATTCATAACAGTTAACGGCATAGCTCTATAGTTTTATTATTCAATTTCTTGTCGTTTTTTAATAATGCGCTGAAAAGCAGAAGGAGTAAGGCCTGTTGTTTTTTTAAACTGCGCAGATAAATGGGCAACACTACTGTAATTTAGTTGGTGTGCAATTTCTGTTAAGGTAAAGTCTTCGTGAATAATAAGATGCTTGGCAAGGTCAATTTTTTTCAGAATAATGAAATTCTCAATCGAAGAATAGGTTATTTCTGAAAATACAGAGGATAGGTGTGCATAAGAATAGTTTAACTCATCGGCCAAATAACTAGAAACATTATACTTTCTAGATTTTTCCGGATCGCTTATAAGTTCTGTTATTACGTCTTTTATGCGTTCTACTAATACGTTTTGTGGATTGGCTAATATTTCAATGCCGTACTTATTAAAAGCTTCCTTTACGTTTTCGATTTCTAATGCAGAGAGTTTTTTCTGGAATTCAACTTCACCTAAGTTGTTAAGCTTGTACTCTAAACCGAGTGCTTCTAATTGTTCGTGTAAAACGGCTTTACAGATAAAAGTATAATCAAATTTGATATTTATTTTCATAAAACCAGACTAATATTGGATCTAAATTATTTAAAAAAAATGTACTTTTTTGAGTATAATTTTATTTCGATAAATATAGTGCTTTTATCGATATCAAAACTTTTTTTTAAAATGCTTAGAAAACAAATTAAATCTGTTAATTATTCAAAAATAATTAAAGTGATTTTGGGTGAAGTTGATATTACAGAAGTCTAAGTGTTTTGTAGTATGTTAATTGTGTTTATTTGTTTGTAATTTAGGGGTTTAGAGTAGGTTTGAGAACTCGTTTTTTAGACTGGGTTTAATAAAAAAATTAAACTATCAATTTAAAAAATTAGCTTCTTGAGATACGTTTTCCTTAGGAATCGCTTTAAAAAATTCGGCCGTACTAGTATCGCTAGATGGGCTGTAGTTTGCCAAAACGGTGCCTTTGTTACCTTCTCTTGTTTCAATGGCGTATAAAATGGACATGTCTGATGGATTACTGATGCCTTCAAAACGGTGTTCTGCAACTACTTTTATATCCATAGGGTAATACTCCTTTTTAGTTTCGGTACTCACTAGTTTATGGTTCACCATCATGAAATTGCTAGTAAAACCTTTTTCTTGGTACATTTTAATGTAATCTTTCTCGCTTTTTAAATTTTTCTTTTCCATGATTTTTTATTTTAAAGAAACAACGGGCTAGATCTTTAAGTAGAAATGCCCGTTGTTTGCTATTATATTAATTCTCTTTCTCTCAATACTATTAATTGTCGTCCGTAGCATCGTCAATTTCGTCTTCAATTTCTTCAACACCTTCTTCGATGTTGTCTCCAGCATCATCAATAGTTTCTTCAACTTTTTCTGATGTCGATTTTTCGTCTCTACAACTAGTGAAAGATGAGATTGAAATGGTGAATAATAAGGCGTATGCTAAGAATAAAAATGATTTTTTCATTGTGTATATGTTTTAATGGTTAATGTATTATTGGTGAGTTTTTTCCTTGCCCCAATATTTGCAAGGTGAGTTTAATTATACCCTTTTATTTCCTCTAATTAAAGAGACTATAAATAGTACAATAAATATGAAGAATAATATTTTAGCGATGCTTGCCGCACCTGCTGCTATTCCTCCAAATCCGAAAACTCCGGCGATTAGTGCTAATATTATAAAAGTGACTGTCCAACGTAACATAGTAATTTGTTTTTAAGATTAATTTTTCAATTGATACTTTATCAATTTCCTTTATACAAAGATGCCATTTATGTAGCGTGTAGATTGCCGTAATCGGTTCTATTGTTAATCCATTTGCGAATTACCCTAATAAAACTGGGTGTTGCGACGTATAAAGCCGATAATGTTTTTAGTATAAATAAATTTAAAACAAAAAAAGGATGCTATTTAGCATCCCTCTTTATTAGTAAGCATAAGTTTGATATTAACTTAAGTCTTCTAAAAATTTTATAGTGTTTAAATCAGATTTAATACTTTTCATCTGGTTGTTTAAAAGTGTTGCCGTACTTAATGGTAAAGCGGTATCTTTTAAAGCTTCTTCATATTCTGCTACTGCAGCTTTTTCTCCTCTAATAGATTCCTCTAACATAGATTCGGCATCGTTTGCAGAGAATAAGGCTTTTGTATCCATCCAGGCTCTATGTACAGTTCCTGTAACGCTACCACCTTTTTCTGGTTCTTCACCAAATTTTAAAATTTCGGCTTTCAATTCGTGTCCAAAATTGTAACGTTCTTTACTACGTTTTTTAAAGTATGGTTTTAATAAAGAGTGATCTGTGTTTTCTGCTGCTTTGGCATATCCTTTTTCAGCATCGTATGTTTTTTCTAAAATTTCGTTTAGTTTATTTCCTATTGTTTCTGTGTAAGTACTCATAGTATTTTTTTGTTTTTAATTAGTAGGCTTTTCTTTAATGATACAGCCTATTTAATATCACACTCAAATTTACTATTAATGAAAGATTAACCTTAACGGAAACCATTCAGTTATTAGCTCTATTGATAAAGAGTTTGATTATTAGTTTGTTAAGGTGAGTTTTTACGCTGTGTTGAAAATTTGGGAAAGAGGTGTTTTTTAAACTTAGGATAATATAAGGAAGACGGTCACCCTTCATATTAAAACAAAAAAAATACAACTAAAACGTTTTAAGGTTCTAGTTGTATCAAATTGTTTTTGTAAAAAAATCTTGGGAATATTTTACTATTTAATAATTTTGCGTAGTAGCATTAGTACGCCGTATTTTTTAATGCCTGCTAGGGCTGTGCTTATCCAATTTGCTGGACTTAAGTCTTCTTTTAATTGATGTTTAGTCAATTTGAGTTCTTCTAAATGAATTTCGCGTTGAATACTCAATAGATGTAGTTCCGTATTAATTTCCTCTAAGGAATTATAATTTTTTTTTTTCATTAGTCAAAATAGTTTTCAGAGAGTTTTTTAATAACGTTATTTTCTATCTTTTTTCTCAGTAAATAAACAATACCGATTAAAACGAAGAATACGCCTGCTATACATAAGTAACCTAAAGCGGCACTTTCAAAATACGAACTTAAAGCGGCTGCTCCTGCAACGGCTAAAAATATAAGACCCAGCGTGCAAAGTATAGCGTAAATGGCTAACTTAATACCAGCAGTAGATAAAATAGCTAACTGCTGAAATACTTTTAATTCAAAGTAATTTTTAGAAGTTTGCACATAATCTTCTCCTGTTTTTACTGCCTTCGAGCTGGTCTCGTCTAATGCTTCAATTATTCCCATTTATGATTTCTTTTTTATAGTTCTTATTATGATTTTTGAAGTTTTTTATTCTTCGCTTTAAGGTCTGCTAATTTCGTTTCTAAGGTAGAGATAACGTCTTCTGCTTTGTGACTTGCATCTGATACAATATTGTTTAATTGCGTATCCAAGGTTTCTCTTTTAGAGGCTACCGTAGAAGCAGCTTTATCTCTAATATCTAATGTAGTTTCTGTAATGCTCTCTTTAGCAGATTCTGCTTGTTCGGCAATTCTTTTTCTTGTTGCAGATCCTTTATCAGGTGCAAAAAGAATTCCTAATGCAGCGCCTATTGCTGTTCCTGCTAATACTCCTAAAAATGTGTTTCCATTATTGCTCATGTTGTAAATGTTTTAAATTAATATTACTTCTTGTTTCTGTTACAAAGATGCAAGCTATTTACGGTTAGTATTAACGCAAACGCTTAAAATATTGACTTAGTCGGCATAGAAGGATATGAGGTAAAATGTAAATGGATTGTGTTATCTTTATTAATAATAAGTGCATACCTTGTTGAAGTATATTTAAAAATGAAATAATTATGATAACTACTAATAATCCCTTTAATAATAAGGATATAGAGACTTATAAATTACATACGGAGTCTGAAGTTCAGGAAATAATTGATAAAGGCGCTAATGCTTTTAAAGATTGGAAAATGAAAACTATTGGTGATAGAACTGATATGCTTAATAAGGTATCTCAATTGCTACTAGAAAGAAAACAGGAATACGCTGAATTAATGACGAAGGAGATGGGGAAACCTATTTCACAGAGTATAGCCGAAATAGAGAAGTGTAGTGCTGTATGTGATTTTTATGTAAAAAATGCGGCCTATTTTCTAGCAGATGAATTAATTAAAACCGATGCAAAAGAGAGTTTTATTAGTTATGATCCTTCTGGTACTATTTTAGCCATTATGCCATGGAACTATCCGTTTTGGCAAGTTATGCGCTTTGCAGCGCCAACACTTACAGCTGGTAATACAGCTATTTTAAAACATGCATCTAACACCACAGGTTGTGCCTTGGCTATGGAACGATTGTTTATAGATGCTGGATACCCAGAAGGTTGTTTTCAAACCGTATTAATAGGGCATGAGGATATTGAAACTATTATAGCTCACGAAAGCGTTGCTGGTGTTACCCTTACGGGAAGTGAAAAAGCCGGACGTAGCATTGCAGCTTTAGCCGGAAAGCATTTAAAGAAATCGGTTATGGAATTGGGCGGAAATAACGCTTGTATTATTCTAGAAGATGCAAAATTAGAAAAGCATATCGATACAATAGTAATGGCAAGAATGCAAAATGCAGGACAAAGTTGTATTGCTGCTAAACGTTTTATTGTGGTCGATGCTATTTACGATGAATTTATAGAAGCCTTTAAAAAACGTGTTGCTGAAATTAAAAAAGGAGATCCTATGGAAATGGATACCGAAATAGGTGTAATGGCTAGAAAGGATTTAGTAGAAGGTCTAGAAAAGCAAGTTGAAGACTCTATTAAAAAAAGCGCTAAAGTAACTTATGGTTATAATAACGATGGCAATTATTTTGAACCTACTATTTTGGAAGATGTAAAGCCAGGTATGCCAGCATTTGATGAAGAACTTTTTGGACCAGTAGCAGCGATTATTCGTGTAGCAGATAAGCAAGAAGCCATTGAGACTGCAACACATTCTAAATTTGGTTTAGGTACCATGATTTTTACAAAAGACTTAGAAGCCGCTAGAAAGCTTATTAGTGATATTCCTGATGGCGCATTTTTTATAAATGATATGGTAAAATCGGATCCTCAATTACCTTTTGGAGGTACAAAGGCTTCTGGTTATGGACGCGAATTGTCTCAGGAAGGTATATTAGAATTCGTAAATAAAAAGACGGTATATATCAAGAAATAGAAATCTAATAAAATAGATTGCGTTAATATAAAAAGAGCCCTATAATTAGGGCTCTTTTTACGTTTAGGGCATAAAAAAACCTCATCCTGAAATTACTTTCAAGATGAGGTTTTTGTTATTTAATTCTGTTTAATTTGAAAATATATTCAAACTAAGCTTATTATTTTTGTTGTGTAATGGCTTTTGCATTAGTAAACTCACGTACACCAAAACCTCCGTGTTCTCTTCCGTAACCGGAATCTTTAACGCCTCCAAAAGGCATATTAGGATATGCTAAACCATAAGAATTAATATGTATCATTCCTGTATCAAAATGATTTTTGGCTAATTCTAAAGCTTTCTCTTCATTTTTACTGAAAATCCCACCACCTAAACCAAATTTACTATCATTGGCAATACGCATAGCATCTTCATTATCTTTTGCTTTTATTAGAGAAGCTACAGGTCCAAAAAGCTCATCGCTATATGCAGGTTGGCCTGGTTTTACATTATCTAAAACAGTAGAAGGGTAGAAGTAACCTTTTGTGTTCGGTATTTCGCCACCGCATAAAACTTTAGCGCCGTTTTCAACACTTTTTGTTACTTTATCATGTAGTTCTTCTCTTAAATCTTTTCGAGCTATAGGGCCTAAATCGGTATCCGAATTTGTGGGATCACCAAGTTCCATAGCTTTCATATGGCTAACAAATTTTTCTTTAAAAGCATCGTAAGCACTATCAGCTACTATAAAACGTTTAGCAGCAACACAGGTTTGTCCGTTATTGTATATTCTAGCTTTGGCACAAACTTCTGCTGCTAAGTCTATATCAGCATCGTCTAAAACAACATAAGCATCATTACTACCAAGTTCTAAAACGGTTTTCTTTAATACTTCGGCAGATTTTATAGCTACGTGTTTTCCTGCTCCAGAACTACCTGTTAATGTAACACCTCTAACGGCATCGTTGGCAATAATTTCATCCGATACATCGTGATTAATTACTAGTACCTGAAATAGATCTTTTGGAAGTCCTGCTTCTTCATATATTTCTTTCAATTTAATAGCCGATCCTGTTACGTTTTTTGCGTGTTTAAGTAAAACACCGTTTCCTGCCATTAAGTTGGCTATAGAATAACGAATAGGTTGATATAACGGGAAATTCCAAGGTTGAATACCATAAATTACACCTATTGGTGAATAATGTATAGTTCCTTTTCCACCATCATAAAGTGGTCTGTATTCATCTTGTAAATGTTTTAAACCTTCTGTAGCGGTATAGTCGCAAATGCCAATACATAATTCTATTTCTTCATAACTCTGTGAAATTAGTTTACCCATTTCCTGAGTCATAAGTTTAGCGTAAGCATCCTTATTTTTCTCTAAAGTTTTACCAATAGATTTTATAATTTTCGCACGTTCATCTAAAGATGTTAATTTCCACTTCAAAAAGGCGTTGTGGGCGTCTTTTACTTTGCTGGCAGCTTCTTTGCTGTCCATGTATTTATGTGTTTCTATTGTTTCTCCTGTTGCAGGATTAATAGTCTCAAAATTGGTTTTATCGTTTGTATTACTCATAATGTTTCTTTCTTTTTCTAGTTTTTATTTATGGACTCAGGCGCGTTTCTACTTCTCACTTCTACTTACATTGGCACGCTCTGGAGCTTCTAAATTCTCTTTGTCTTCACCGCCTTGTCCAAAGAGGGTGTTTTCTTCATCTGTAATAATTTGAGTGGTGTTAATACCACTTTTACTTCTTCCTGGGATATCTAAATCTTTCCCTTGAAAATCTATCGATTCTTCGCGGTCTAGTAACAATCTATCATCTTCAGAGTCTGCTCTCAGGCCTTTTTTTCCTAGGGCACTAATATCATCTTCTGTTATGTTAGAATTATAAGTTGCATCTGTATTATTTATATTTTCTGAAGTTTTCATTGTATTATGTTTTAAGGGTTAATATTAAAATGGGATGGCTTTAAAAGAAATAGGCCTCAACATCCAAAAGTTTGTCAAGACCATTTCCAACCACCTATAGTTATCTTTAATTAAGAGTTTATCTAGCTCCCATTTTATCTTTTGTCTTGTTTAGCTGAATTTCTAAATCTCTAATAGTTTCAGCTATAGCGGCTTCGAATGTTTCTGCATGTGTAGATGCAAAAATTCGCGGGCCAGGCAAACTTAAGCGTATGTCACAAATTTGTTCTTTATCGTCTGTGCGATTTTGTGCTTTAAAAAATACATCCGCCCTATGGACAAAATTGAATTTTTTCTGTAAGCTTTCTAGTTTGTCTTTTGCGATGGCCTCTAAGCTACTGCTTGCAGACACATCGTGATATTCATATATAATTTGCATGTGTTTTAGTTTTAATTAATTTCTTTTATATAGCTAAAGAAATTAATATGTTAAAATGATTTTTGAGAATGAATGGTATCTAAAAGTTCTGTTTTAGAAACAGACATACCGTAAATTTCTTGATCGGGATCCATAATTTTAGAATCACTTAAGTTCCCAACATAAACAGCATCGAAACCAATATCTTCTATAAGTTCTTTTACCACGTTTTTACTACTTTCATCTTGCGCTGCAAAAGGAACAGAGAGTTTATCTTGCATTCTAAAAGCACGATTTTTTAAGTGATCGGCTTGTATGGTATTAAATGCTTTGGCTGTTTTTGCCGTACCAAATTTCATGGCTGTATATTCTGAAGCATTATAATTAGCATCTCTTACATTTTGTGCCATGTCGCCATCTCGAGATGGGTATGGGTTGGTAGCGTCTAAAATGATACTATTTGCATATTCGCCTGCGTAATGTTCTGCGATTTCATCAATGGCTTTAAACGGCATGGCTAATACATATACATCAGCTTTAGCTTCAAAAGTTTCTGTTACAGTTAAGGCTTTGGCATTAGCTCCAGCTTCTTTAACAAGACTCCCTAATTCTTCTGGGTGTCTCGAGCTAAATAGCACGTTATGGCCTGCTTGTGCCCAATGTTTTCCTAAATTTCCTCCAATTTTTCCACTTCCTATTATTCCTATTTTCATAATTGTATGTTTTTATATTCTGAATTGCTTCAGAACGGTTCATTATTCTTACTACTTCAATATTACGACTCAATGACGGTGTGGGTTGACTTGTTCCCGTTCTTTTTTGATGCTATCCATTATTCCGGATAAAATCCTTATAAATTAAATGGTATTGAACGTGTAAGTTGTTTCTATTACTATTTATTGAGTTTCTCCGTATTGTTTTTTGTAAATGCGAAGTACAATAAGGAATAGACTAACTAATAAAGGCCCGAAGATTAATCCGATAAAACCGAATAGTGGTACCCCAACCAAAACGCCCACTAAGGTTATTAAAGGGTGTACGTCGTCGAGCCTTTTTAAAATATATAGTCTAAACACATTATCTGTGGCCCCAATAGCCACAATACCGTAAATTAAAATTCCCCAAGCCTGCAATGTGTCACCGTTTGATAAGGCTAGTAAAAACACCGGAATGGTACCCAAAGCACTACCTACAAATGGAATCATAGAGCCAACGGTAACAATAGCAGCCCAAAAAAACGGGTCAGAAACTCCAAAAATTAGAAAGCCAATTAAGCTTACAATACCTTGACCAATGGCTACCAAAGGAATACCGAGTGCATTTGCTTTTACATTGGCATTAGTTTCCTTGCCTATGGTTTTTAGGTTTTCATCTTTTATGGGGATATATTCATATAAAGATTCTTTTAATTTTTTTCTATTGGTTAGCATAAAAAACAAAAGGAAGTACATTAAAGTTATGGATATTACCATATTGAATGTGCCACCTGCAAAATTTTGTAATTTATCTGATAACCATGAGGTAATTGCTCCTGTGTCTATATCGGATGCCATATTTATATTGAAATATGATTCTACCCGTTCTAACTGACCTTTACCAGCGTTAATTACTTTCTGAGAGTTATCTACTGCGTATTGAATTTTGCTTCCCATCATAACACCTAAACCAGCTATAGGAACCATAATACATAAGAAAGAAAGTATCATTAAAACTATAGCCGCTAAATTGGGATACCAACCTTTATCGGTTAGTTTTTTCATAGGTTTTTTTAGAATAACGTAAATTGTTATTGCACCAAGAACACCACTTAAATAAGGTAGAATTTCCTGAAATATAAGTACGCCCATAAGTATTATAAGCAGTAATACAAAAACTTGTCTAATAATGTTTGGGTTAATTTGTTTCATAAGTGTTGGTGATTATAATGGTTTGTTTTCCATTACATCAAAATTCAGGATTTAAGATGAAATCAATTAATGGTATCGATTAAAAAGTTAACTCGTATAGAACTGTGAGTTATTCTGTTATAATACCAATCGTCTTCGGTTCTATGCCTTTGCCATAGCGTTTTGCATAAACGTAAGTGAATTCGGCTCCAAAAAATAAAATAAGTGAGGAGTAAGAAACCCATAAGAGAATTAGAACAATACTACCCGCTGCTCCATAGGTGGAACCTGGATCGGCTTGACCAAAATAGATGCCCAGTAATAATTTACCCACTACAAAGAGTATGGCGGTAAGTATAGCACCAATCCATACGGTTCGCCATTTAATTTTAGCATCGGGTAAGTACTTAAACATTAAAGCAAAAAGCACAGAAATAATACCAACAGATAACGTAAAATCTAGAACGTAAGCGATATATAGCAGAACATCTGGCAAGGCGTCACGTATATAACTGTTTAATGCGCTAATGGCTGCAGTAACTATAAAACTCACTAAAAGTAAAAAGCCAATAACTAATATGAAAGCAAAACTTAAAGCACGATCGGTAACAATTTTCCAAATTTTAGCATTCGGGTTGGTTTTGATCTTCCAGATTTCGTTAAGCGATATTTTTAGCTGATAGAACACACCAGTTGCACCAAAAAGTAGTGTACCAATACCGATAACGGTAGACAAGAAATTACTTTCTGAATTTTGAGTTTCACTAATAATATTCTCTATAGCACTTGCGGCGTCTTTACCTAATGCGGCCGAAATTTCATCGGTCACTTGTCCTTGTACAATCTCTACACCCCAAATGGCACCAATTACATTTATTATAATCACCAATAAAGCGGGTAGAGCCAATACAGTATAGTAGGCCACAATGGCGCTAAGCCTAAACGGATCGTCGGCCATCCAAGAGGTGTATGTTTCTTTTATTAAAGAAGGAAGTTCTTTAAGGCTAAATTGGTGTGTTGTTTGTAATTCTTCCATAATACAGCGCAGTTTTAATGAAGTTTAAAAAGCGGATTGATTAAAAATGAGTGCATGCTTTTTATTAAAAAAGGTGTGCCTTTTTTATTCTTAAAATAAAAAGACACACCTAATAGTCTTGAAGTATAAATTTTTTAATTAAGACAGCGTATCTAAAGCTTTCCCGATAAGAGTATTACCTTCTATAATTTCAAAAGTTTGGTTAACTGCGGCATCATCATGAAGTGATCTCACCAAAGTTTGCGCAACATCGGCTCTGCTAATAGAACCATTTTTATTTAAGCTTTTTTCTAATTCAATATGGTCTGTAGCCTCATTATTGGTTAAACTTCCTGGTCTAACAATAGCGTAGGTTAAATCACTTAGTTTTAAATATTCATCAGCATTATGTTTAGCCATTAAATAGTTTTTTAAGTCGCTTGCTTTTTCTGGGGTTTCTGCTCCCATAGAACTTAGCATAACAAATTTCTTAACATTGGCTTTTTTTGAAGCATCTACTAATTTTTTTGCACCTTCTTGATCTACATCAATAACGTTTTTTCCTCCAGAACCCGCTGCAAATATTACTTTATCTATACCTTTTACAGTATGCGAGATGTCTTGTTCTAAATCTCCTAAAACGGTTTCTATACCGTCTTTTTTAAACTGTTCTTCTTGTTCGGCTTTACGAACCATAGCGACAGGTTTAAAATATTGAGATGCATTTAATAAGTTTACTATTTTTTTTCCGGTGGTACCATTGGCACCAGCTACTAATATATTTTCCATAATTTGTTTTTTTCAAAGGTGCCGCTATTTCCTGCTTTGTATTAATTCAAAAACGTTTATTGTTAACCCAATTGAATTCTGTGTAGGTATAAAGTTGTTCGAATTACTCAATTAATGCATTGCGTTAAAAATTTACAGTATTCCGTTAATCGGTTAAGGCTTTAATAAATACATTTGAAGAACTACTCAAAGAGACATGTTTTAGTATGAAGAAGTAATACATGTCTAGATATTAATTCAACATAAAATATAAAAGATATGAAACAAGGAGAAGAAGATTTTAAATTTGTAAAAGAGAAAAATGAAGATAAAGGAAATTATATTTTTCAGAAAGATAAATTAACCAGATATGGTTTCTATTTTGTAGGAACGGTATTAGCTATTATTGGTATAGTACTTTTTGTAGTTTAATGCGGAAGGTATATACATTTATATAAAATTAAAAAGCCCTGAACTTATGTTTGGGGCTTTTTTGTTTCACCATGTCTTGTAAATGGGTGATAGTTTCTAATCTAGGGGTAATAATATCGTTTATTAATTTGTTTTAAATTTTAGATTTACAATACCACTCATCTTTAAATTTAGATGAATTTACTGAATTAAATTAGTGTCTGTTTTTTACAATAATTGGCTTCTTTTTTAGCGAAATAAATTTTTAATGTAAAAAATAATTCAAATTATTACGGTGTTAAAAAAGGTAAACCGTATACAGAAGTTTATGAATATCCCGTGCCTAATTTCGATTTAAAAGCAAGAGAATAAAGTTAGTATTAGTATGAGAAATAATACTAAAACCATCTGCTATATAAGTCGTGACTTGAAAATAGATATCATTAATAAAATCAGTTCAAAAGCAAGTTATCTTTATTTTTAAGCTCGTTTTTTTACTGATTTTTTAATTTAAGAACAGTTTTTGTGTTGATTTGCAAAAATAGTATCATGATTGGTTGAGATTTTGGAAGATTAGTGTTTATATTATGGGTAAAATTGTTTTTTATAAAACCAACCAACTATAACTTTTATGAAACGCACGTTGTTAATTGCAATTGTTTTCACAATAGTCCTTTTCGGACTCTTCTTGATTCCGCTAGACGGTGAAGTAGAAAATACATTTGTATTCTTTTTGGGTAGATTTCACCCTATAATTCTTCATCTTCCAATAGGCGCTTTAATTGTACTATTTTTCATGGAAATTATTAACAGTTTCCGTCCAGAATTAAATCTAGATTCAGCATGTAAACTTTTACTTTGGTTTTCGGTTTTTAGTATAATTCCAACCCTAATTTTAGGTTTTCTTTTAGCTTCTTCAGGTCATTATAATGAAGACGTACTAGGTTTTCATAAATGGTTAGGCTGGTTTACGGCGCTTATAGCTGTATGGCTGCTTGTTGTAAGACAAAAATCTGTTAATAAAGAGGAAAATAAAGTATCCAAATCTTATAAAATATTTTTATTTATAAATGTTGTTCTATTGTCTTTAACAGGGCATTATGGAGGTTCTTTAACGCACGGATCGACGTATTTAACCAAACACATGCCATCTGGTTTAAAAGCCGTATTAGGTGTCGATGGAAGCGAAGGCGACTACATTGCGCTTAATACAGAAAGTGATTCGACTTCACAAGAAGCTGTAGATTTTAAAACCAAAGTGCAACCTATTATAGAAACGTATTGTTATGAATGTCATGGAGCTGATAAGCAAAAAGGTGATGTACGCTTAGATGTTTTGCATTGGGATATGATAAATGGTCACGATGCCGAAGGTTGGCACGCTGCCTTAGATATGATAAATTCTGGTGAAATGCCTCCAGAAGATGAGCCACAATTAAAAGATGAAGAGCGCCGTGCTGTTGTAGATTGGATGACGGAGAATTTAGAGAAAGCGGCCATTGCAAAAAACAACGCTAATAAAGGTGTTATGCGTAGGTTAACCAAAAAGCAATACACCAATACACTTAATGAATTACTTGGTGTAAACGTTAATTTTGGTGATGTGTTACCAGATGATGGAAAGTCTGAAATGGGGTATAGTAATAACGGAAGCATTCTTCAAACATCGGCACTGCATATCGATTATTATCAAAAAATTGCTCGTGAAGCATTAGATAAGGCCATTGTTTTTGGAGAAAAACCAGAAGCTAAACGTTACAAAGTAACCTTAGGAAAAAATATTGGAGACGGCAAAACAGGCGCTGAATATGGTGGTTACCAAACAGCTGCTATAAGTAATAAGGATTTACGAGTAGATATTTTAAATAATGAAGGAAATCCAATAGAAAATACTTCAACTAAACAAAAAGACACCATAAAACGCTTAAAAAATAAAATAGGTATTGGTATGCGTGGTTCAGCCAGTAACCGTTATAGTGTTGTTGCAGAAGGCATGTTGCTAAATTCAGCTTTACCAGCAAGAGAAGTTACACCAAAATCTTGGCAAGGGCCTTCGCCAAATTTAAAATTATTAGTAAAAGAAGATTTTCCAAGAACGGGCGATTTTGTTTTCCGTGTAGAAGCTTCCAAAGGATATCTTTCGGAATCTGTAGAACGTTTAATTGATTTAAGAAAAGTTGAGCCAGCTAGAAAAACTTCAAAAGCAGTGCGTATTTCTGCTAAGGATATAAAAAAAGCAAAAGGATTTGTTTTGAAAGATAACCGTTGGTTAATTGCGGAAAATGTGGCTACCAATGTAAAAACTCAGTTTAAGTATCATGTGCCGAAATCAGGTATTTATCAGGTAGATTTAATACATCCGTATGTATCAGAAGATGCTATGCCATCCTATCAATTAAGTCTTTTAGGCAATAATAAAGAGGGGCGTGTTGGTGAGCGTTTATACATGGATAAAAGTCTTGTAGATACAGATGAAATTATTACGCCGGTAACTTTGGCATATTTATCTGAAGGGGAACACAAAGCCTATATTGGCGGTAAGTTTTTTGTAGGTTTTAGCGATATAGTACTTACACCTATACCGGAAGACGATCCATTACCAAAAATACTAGCTGAAGAAGCTGAAAGAAATAATTTAAAGTATGCCGATGTTAATCCGTCTATTCAGGTTTTTGCAGGTGCAAGAACCGATGATGGTATGGATTATAAAACCTTTGGTGAGTCGGTTGAAGTTACCGCTTCAATGGGCGAGTATCAAATGTTTGAGTTTAAAGGCAGGCTAGAGAATTTACCAATTCCGCTAGGTAGTGCACAAGTAAGTGGCGATTTAGCAAATATACTCACCGTTGGTCTTTGGAATAATCATTTGGTTAAAGATGGTAGTTTTAATGGTCCTCCATTATTAGTGAAATCTGTAGAGTTTGAAGCGCCTTACAACCCAGTTTGGCCACCAAATAGCCATACACATTTATTTTTCGATTCACCAAATAAAGCAAACGCAGAATTGTATACAGAAGAGGTGCTAACTAGTTTTATGGAACGCGCTTTTAGACGTCCGCTTAATGATGGCGAGCTAAATAGATATATGGATTTTTGGCGTAGTGTTAAAGATGATTTTGATCGTTACGAGGATGGTGTTAAGGAAGTTATGGTTGCTGTGCTTTGCTCCCCTAATTTTATATATTTGTTTGAACCTGAGATTCCTGAAGACGATAAATCTAAAAAATCTACAGATGAATTTTATTTAGCCTCGCAATTGTCGTATTTCTTATGGAATTCACCACCAGATGAAAAACTGAATAATTTGGCATCTACAGGTGATTTATATGATGAGTTACCAGAGCAAATTGAGCGTATGGTAGACGATGAAAGAATTACAAGAATGATTCATTCGTTTTCTTATGAGTGGCTGCGTTTAGATCGTCATAAAAGTATGGATACCGATGTGGGTATGTATAGAGATTATACACGTTTTGTGAAAGAAGATATGTTTAAAGAAACCTATGAGTTTATTCAGCATATATTAAAAAACGACTTAAGTATTATGAATTTTATTGATTCAGATTTCGCTATGCTGAATCAAAACTTAGCAGAATTTTATGGTATTGATGGTGTAAAAGGAAATGAGTTTAGACCGGTAACTTTACCAAAAGAAGAGCATCGAGGTGGTTTACTGTCTCAAGGTTCATTTTTAAATGGGCATTCCGATGGGGTGCAAGCGCATCCTATTAAAAGAGCGGTTTGGTTGAAAGAAAAAATATTGGGCGATTCACCACCACCGCCACCACCAAATGTACCCGAGTTGGCAACCGATACGCCTGGCTTTGAAAAAATGACTTTAAAAGAACAGTTGTTTTTACATAGAAATAAAACGTCTTGTTTAGATTGTCATCATAAAATTGATCCCTTTGGAGTTGTTTTTGAAAATTATGATGCCGTTGGAAGATATCAAACCATAGCCAAAGGAAAGCCAATTGATGTAAAATCTAAATTACCTGATGGGACTGAAATTGAAGGTGTACAGGGTATTAAAGATTATATTTTAAGAATGAAGCAAGACGATTTCACACGTGCATTAGTAGAAAATATTTATGCTTACGCTTTAGGGCGCGATGTGAGTTTCGCCGATCAAAAAGAAATAGATAGAATAGTAGAAGAAGTTGTAGAAGATGATTATCGTTTTAAAACGGTTATAGAACAAGTGGTTTTAAGTCCGTCATTCTATAAAAAAGAACAAAGTTGGTTTAACAAAATATTTGGATCATGAGCAAAAAACCTTGGCATTTAGATCGTCGTACGTTTATTAAAGGATTGGGAGTAGCTTGTATGCTTCCGTATTTTGAGGGTATGGCTATGAGTAGTTTTTCAAAATTTATAGAGCCAGAAATACCAAAACGTTTAGGTTTTCTATACTTTCCAAATGGTGTTGGAATTCCTCCAAAAGAAAGTGCGGAGCACAAACACTGGAGCTGGTTTCCTTTAAATGAAGGACGCGATTATAAGTTAACCAAAACCTTATCGCCTTTAGCGGCTTATCGTGATGATATATCTATAATGGGCGGTTTAAGTCATCCATACAGTCGTAATGTTTTAGGGCATATGGCAGGCGATTCTTGGTTAACAGGTGGTGATTTACGTGGGGAATATAAAAACAGTATTTCTGTAGATCAATATGCTGCGGGAAAACTTAGTAAATACACACGTTTTCCTTCTTTAGCATTATCTACAGATGGCGGTGTTGGGTATAAATCTAGAACGTCAACATTGTCTTTTAATTCTTCAGGAAAACCGTTACCGTCAGAGCATAGACAACGTGAAATTTTTGAGCGTTATTTTTCTCCAAGTGGTGGTGCTTCAACTACAGAAAGGCGTAAAAGTTTAAACCAAGGTAAGAAGATTGTCGATTTAGTTTTAGAAGATAGTAAAAACCTAGAAAAACGTTTGGGTGCTAATGATAAGGCGAAGTTAGATGAATATTTAACATCCCTTAATCAAGTTGAGCAACAGGTAAAACGAAATGAAAAATGGCTAGATGTGCCCATGGACGATTTTGATGCGAGCTTAATTAATTTAGATGTAGATCCCGTTTCGGCTCCAGATGATTATGTACGCTCCATGATGGATTTAATGGTACTTGGATTTCAAACCGATTCAACACGTGTTATGACGTATATGATGGCGCGAGAAGATGGTATGGGCTTTGGTGATAATTTCCCTAAAATAGCTTTAGGTTTAAAAGGACATCATAGTATTTCTCACGATAAAACAACTGGACATTGGGAAGATTGGGGACGCTTGGATCAATGGTACGCTAAGCATTTTGCTTATTTTATTAATAAAATGAAAACTACAGAAGATGCACATGGTTCTTTATTAGACAACTCGCTTATTCTTTACGGAAGTGCTTGTAGTTCTACACACAATGCTAGAAACTGTCCGCTTATTTTGGCTGGAGGTGCTAATCTTGGTGTTGAGCATGGCGCTTATACTAAATTCAATGAAAAAGAAGTACGACTGTCTAATTTGTTTGTAAGCATGCTAAACAAAGTAGATGTACGTACCGAGAGTTTTTCGGATAGTACAGGGCCATTACCTTCAATTCTTTAAAAAATACCACACTAAATTTTAATAACAAACTAAATTAAATAGATGAATAAAAAAGAGCGCATTCCGGTTGTAAGTAAAGAATTATTATTTCCTTTTATCATTATAACCTCTTTGTTTGCTTTATGGGGAATTGCTAACGATTTAACCAACCCAATGGTATCTGCTTTCAAAAAAGTAATGCCCGAGTTATCTAATATTCAAGCTTCCTTAGTGCAATTTGCATTTTATTTTGGGTACTTTTTTATGGCGTTTCCTGCGGCTTTATTCATTAGACGTTTTAGTTATAAATCGGGAATTCTTTTAGGTTTATCGCTTTATGCTATTGGCGCATTTTTGTTTTATCCAGCGGCTAAATATGAGGAATATAATTATTTTTTAATTTCATTATGGGTAATTACCTGCGGATTGGCTTTTTTGGAAACCACCGCAAACCCATTAATTCTTGCTTTAGGTGATAAAAGAACAGCGACACAGCGCTTAAATTTAGCGCAAGCTTTTAATCCGGTGGGGTCGCTTACGGGAATGATTATCGCACAGGTTTTTGTATTACAGGCGTTGCGTTCTGATGATTATTCAGCGGAAGCTTACAATGCTTTAGCATCAACAGAATTGGCTGCTATTCGTGAAAACGATTTAAGTGTTATTAGTATTCCGTATTTAAGTTTAGGTGTTTTAGTGTTAATCATTATGGCGATTATTGTGTTTACAAAAATTCCAAAAACAGCTGTAGAAGATAAAATGAGTCTATCGGATTCATTAAAAAAATTAAAAGCCAATAAAACGTATTTAAAAGGTGTTTTGGCTCAAGCGGCATGTGTTGGTTCTCAAATTATGTGCTGGACCTATATTTTTCATTATGTTGATAATCTAAATGAAGCCACAGGGAGTGACATTACTGCAACAAATTATAATGTGGCTGCCATGATTTTATTCTTATCAGGTAGATGGATTGGTACAGCATTAATGAAAAAAGTAAACCCACCAAAAGTACTCATGTTATTTGGATTGGGTGGAACTTTAGCAAGTGTAGGAGCTATTGTGTTACCTGGAATGGCTGGGTTAATTTCGTTAGTAGCTATTTCCATTTTTATGTCTATTATGTTTCCAACTATTTATGGTATTGCTTTAAAAGATATGGGCGATGAAGCTAAAATTGGCTCAGCCGGATTGGTTATGGCCATTGTTGGTGGAGCGCTTATGCCTATTGTGCAGGCCGCTATTTTAGATTTAGGTGGCGATGGTTTGGCTGATATTAATTTTTTAGGCTATATACCTGAGGTTAATTTATCGTTTATTCTACCTGCATTATCATTAGCCTTTGTTGGTTATTACGGTTATAGTAGCATAAAAACAATGGTAAGTAATTCTTAGTATGAATTTGAACTTAAAAAACAATATTTTTTTTCTAAAGTCTTTACTATTAGCAACGCTTGTATTTTTAGCGTCTTGTAAACAAGAAACTGGAAGTGTTGTAAAAATTGCCAATAGCGACAATCAATGGCCTATGTCTGGTGGACCGGATGGAAGTTATAAAATTAAAACAGATTTACAGGTTCCAGTACAATGGTCGGTTCGAAATAACGAAAATATTAAATGGAAAAAATCACTTCCTGCTGGCGGACAAAGCGGTATTGCTGTTTGGGACGATAAGTTGTTTTTTACTATTAATCCGCCTTTAGATACGCCCGCTTTTTCTGAGTTACAAAGTAATTATGATGAAGCTAAATCTAATTACGATACTATTTATACTGAAGAATTAAGCTTTTTAAGAAAAGAAGGAGTGTCTGCTTTTGAAACGGTTTTCAACCGGAAAAATACAGCGCATAATCTTTTCGAAGTCTTTTTGCTTTCTAATGAAAATTATCAAAAATTATCTTCTGAAAAAAAGAAGACTAATTATAACCGATTGCTAAATAAGAGTGGGGCAGGCCGTATGTTTTCTGAAGCCAATAAAAAACTAATTGATTATGTGAATTCAAAATCTGATAGGGTTTTAAAGAGTTATAATCAATTTCAACAAGCTGAAAAAGCATTAAAAACCAGACCTGTAGGGACAGATATTGTTCTTTATTGTATGGATGCCAATACAGGAGAAACCCTATGGATGCGTACTGTAAAAGGATTATTACCTAGCGATTATAATTATGCCTTTAGTGATGCCACAACGCCGTGCCCTATGACTGACGGTGAGTTTGTTTGGGCTATTAATGCCAGTGGTGGTATGGCTTGTTTTTCATTAAAAGGTGATTTGGTTTGGGAACGTACTTGGATGCCTACCGTGGGGAGGCCGTTTAATAAACAGTTCGATTCGGTGTTGTTTGAAGATATTATTTTGAATGTTGAACCACCACTTGAAAGTGATTCTACACGAATAAAAGAATGGAATTATCTACACGCTTTTAACAAGAATACCGGAAATCACGAATGGACCACTCAAGCAGCTATTACGCATTATAATACGCCCGTGATTGGAGAAACTTCCGAAGGAAAACCTGCAATTTTAATAGGTCGTGGCGGTCCGCATGGAGTTCCAGAACGTCCTGTTGGTTTGAGTTTAATAAGCTTAGAGCAAAACAATGCTGGTGAATCTCTTTGGCATTGGGAACCTGAAGCGCCTAACAAACTATCGGGTTATGGTGCTTTAAATACCCAACATTGGGATACCGAAAAAATATCGTGGATTTATAAATGTGAAGAAAATTTAACGGTAAACTCAAATACTGGTGAGCTAATGAGCCAAAAGCCTTTAAATATTGTCGATCAATATATTTATGATGAAATGGATAAAACCTATCATTTAAATGAAGGTGTTGTTCTTAAAAATTCTGAAAACGAATTCCATTGCAATATGGCTGTAAACAATTATACCTTTTATATGGTTATGCATAAGCCATTTATTGCGCGCCATAATATGGTAACTGGTAAAAATGAACATCTAGAATTACCTCATGAAAAAAATGCTGACGGTAGTTTTATTTGGAAAACACCACAAACTAATGATGGTTTTAATGCCAAAGGACAATTGCATAGTAATGATGCTCGCGTTTTGGGCGATGGCTTTCAACGTTCGTTTTTAGGATCTCCGGTTATGATTAATAATTACATCTATTTTACAAATGCCATAGGAATGGTTTATGTTATCGATGCAAATGCAGAACGTTTTGATGAGCGTGCTTTAGTCTCGGTCAATGATTTAGGTGAAAAAGGAAAAACATGGACCGTAAACACCTTAAGTTTTGCTAATGGTCACATCTATCACCGAACCTTAAAAGAGATTATTTGCATTGGGGAATAAACAAGTTTTTGTATTTAAATCTATTAAAACACAAGATTATTTAACCTGGAAAAATTCATAAATATAAAATTAACTCGATTTATTAAGAGAGCTATTATATGTTTTAATTTTTATCGTTCTGTTCTCGGTAAGGCCTATGAGTAAAGGTGTAACCCGTTCGTATCGCTCGTTACATTAAGGTTGGTATTAATGTTTTTTGCTTTATTTTTCTTTCGTTCTATGAGTTTTTTTTCTTTTATAACTCTATATAAATATTTATTACTATATTTGGTACACCAGATTGGTGTACCAAATATTTTTTAATAAGAATGAGTTACTTTTTCTGAATTTATTAAATTGGAAGTTTCACTAATTAGTATCTAATATATTGAATGTTGCAATGAATAAAGATCATATAATGAAACCTCAACTAATAAAATCAACGTTACTAATTCTCTCCATACTTTGCCTTGTGGTATTAACTAGCAGTTGCAGAGATACCAATAAAAAAACGGAGAATGTAAATGCAAATGCTACCGTTTATCCAAGTGATGTGATACCATTTATGGATCAATGGCGTATTCTTTGTGGCGATGGAACAAAATTTGAAGAACTAGCCAATATTGAGCATAGAGATTATTTTTATGTTACAAATGATGGTAATACGGATTGGGTAGTTTATAAAACACCAAACTCTGGTATTACATCTCGAACCTCTAGCAATACAAGAACAGAATTAGGACAAAAAGAACATTGGACAACCGAAACAGGAGGTAAGTTAACAGGTTCGTTAAAAGTAATGCATGTTTCAACTTCTGGAGATGCAAGAGTTGCCGCTTCATATTCAGTTGTAGTTGGACAAATTCATGGAAATGAAGGGCATGAAAATGAACCTTTAAAAATTTTTTATAAAAAATTCCCTGGCCACACCAAAGGTTCTGTGTTTTGGAATTATGAAATTAATACGGCTGGTGATGATAATTCTGGAAGATGGGATTATTCTACGCCAGTTTGGGGTTATGATATGTCTGTTGTTGGATCGAGCCCAACCACATCTCCCGAAGAACCAAAAGATGGTATTGCTTTAGGTGAAGAATTCAGCTATGAAATAAATGTTTACAAAGGCATTATGTACCTCACTTTTAAGAGTGAAGGTCACGAAACCAAAACATTTACTAAAAATTTGCTAAAATCTGATTTTGCGAAAAAAGAAGATATTCCTCAACAAATATGGACGTTATACGCAGTAATTGGTCGTGATGGAGTTGAACGAGAACAGGCTTATGCAGGGGAATTACAAAATTTTAAACAAGGTGCGTATAACCAAACTAATGGCAAGAACCCAGAAGATAACATCGTTTGGAGTACAGGATCTGAAACTTATAATGGAGACATCGAAAAGCAGTACGCTAATGGATGTTATGCAGAAGTTTGGTTTAAAAATGGAACTTTAGGAGCGGGTACTGATCCAAATCAAGAATAATAGTATTTAACGATATAAGGTTTATTTAAAACATTTAAGAATTTGAATAATGTAATCTTTATAATGGGAGTTTCAGGCTGTGGCAAGAGTACCATTGGTGAGTTATTATCTCAAGAACTCGAAATTCCTTTTTTTGATGGGGACGATTTTCATCCGCAATCGAATATAGATAAAATGAGTAGCGGTGTGCCATTAAATGATGAAGATCGCCATGGTTGGTTAGTTACGCTTAACGATTTGGCAAAAAGTGAATTACCAGATAATAGTTGCATTATTGTTTGTTCAGCTTTAAAGAAATCTTACAGAGATATTTTAAATACAGGTATTCAAAATCAAGTAAAATGGATTCATTTAGCAGGAAGTTTTAATCAAATTTTAGAACGATTAAATAAACGAGAAAACCATTTTATGTCTTCCAATTTATTGCAATCGCAGTTTGATACTTTAGAAGAACCGGAAAATGCTTTTGTTGTAAATATCGGTTCAAAACCAGAAGACATTGTTGAAAAAATTACAAATAAAATAAAGATGAAATCAGAATTCGGGTTATTTGGACTAGGCGTTATGGGAAAGAGTTTAAGTAGAAACCTGGCTCAAAAAGGATTTGAAATTTCGGTATTTAATAGAGAGGAAAAAGGAACGGAAGAAGATGTTGCTATAAATTTCAAAAAAGCACATAAGGAACTTGAGACTGCTCAAGCTTATTCTGATATCGAAGCATTTGTAAATTCATTACAAACACCAAGACGAATTATGCTCATGGTGAATGCTGGTAAGATAACAGATTTGGTTATTGAAGATTTGATTCCCTTTTTATCAGATGGTGATATTTTGATTGATGGTGGAAATTCAAATTACTTAAAAACTAAAGATCGTTACGATTATTTAAAATCAAAACAGATCAATTTTATTGGTGTTGGAGTTTCTGGAGGAGAGCAAGGCGCATTAATAGGGCCTTCTATTATGCCTGGCGGAAATAAAGAAACGTATAATTTAATAAAACCGTATTTGGAAAGTATCGCTGCCAAAGATGCTAATAACCTGCCTTGTTGTACATATATAGGTGAAGAAGGTAGTGGGCATTTTGTTAAAATGGTCCATAATGGTATTGAATATGTAGAGATGCAATTGTTGGCAGAAGTTTACACTATTCTTAAAGCCATGGGAAATAATCCTGATGAAATTGCCAATATTTTAGAATCATGGAAACCCGAAGCTGATAGTTATTTACTTGGAATTACCATAGATATTTTAAGAAAAAAGGATGGAGACGATTGGTTGGTAAATAAAATAGTAGATAAGGCAGGAAATAAAGGTACAGGAAATTGGACCACTATTGCAACAGCTCAATTAGGTGCTCCAAGTACTTTAATCGCGTCGGCATTGTTTGCGCGTTATACCTCGTTTTATAAAGAAGAAAGGCTTTTGGCTAGTGAAAACTTCAATATAAACCCATCTTCATTAGATTTAGATATACAAGATGTTTTAAACGCTTATCAGTTTGCTAGAATTATTAATCATTACCAAGGTATTAAACTGATTTCTGAAGCAGGAAGAGCTTATAATTGGGAATTGAATTTAAGTGAAATCGCTCGTATTTGGACCAATGGTTGTATTATAAAATCTGATTTTATGGTAGAATTAATTCCAATTTTAAAAACGGATGATAATATTTTAAAACACGCTACTATTATTAATAAACTGAAAGCTCTGAAACCTTCTATAAATAAAGTAGTTTCTCAATGCATTTTGAATGAGTTAACAGCATCTTGTTTTAGTGAGTCTGTTAATTTTTTAAATGCGTATACAACCTCAAATTCTTCAGCAAATATAATTCAAGCACAACGGGATTATTTTGGAGCACATACTTACCAACGTATCGATGATGATGATACGGGTAAGTTTCACCATACCAACTGGAATTAACCACTCCATTTTTAACTAAATATACCAAACTAAACTAAATATAATGTCTGAATTAAAAGAGAAGAAATCTTTATTACAAAAAATTGTAGCCATAGTTTTGGGCTTTGGTCCAGGTATTTTTGCTATCGGTTATACCATAGGTACTGGTAGCGTAACCTCGATGATTGTTGCTGGAAGTAAATTTAATATGCAATTATTATGGGTACTTTTAATCAGTTGTATTTTTTCGGGCGTTTTAATGTTTGCCTACGGTAATTACGCATTGCTTACGAGTGAAACAGCGCTTTACGGATTTAAAAAACATTTAAAATTTGGAAAAACTTTAGCCATATTAATTATTGTTGGCATTACGTTTGGTCAATGGAATTCATTAATGGGAATTTTAGGGATTTCATCAAACATTATTTACGAAATATTAGCCATTAATTTTGAAGGATTAAGCGCTTATAAGTATGAAACTGTTTTAATAACAGCCATTATAATTATTGTTACGTTTTACTTATTAATGCTCGTTGGTAAGTACACATTTTTTGAGAAAATATTGGTTGTTTTTGTAACCTTAATGGGGTTTTCATTTGTACTTTCATTATGTTTTGTGCAGCCACTTTCTATAGATGTAGTTAAAGGCTTATTGCCTACTATACCAGATGTTCCTGGTGGTAAAATGCTAGTTGCTGCGTTTGTTGGAACCACCATGGCTTCGGCTACATTTCTATCTCGACCACTTTTTGTAAAAGGAAAAGGTTGGACTATTAAAAATTTAGATCAACAGAAAAAAGATTCTATTACTGCAGCCATTTTAATATTTGTGATTAGTGCAGTTATTATGGCAGTAGCCGCAGGAGCTTTATTTTATCAAGGTAAAGAGGTTTCACAAGTGTTGGATATGGCAAATACATTAGAACCTGTTGCTGGTAAATGGGCCGTTTCTATTTTCTTTTTTGGTGCATTAAGCGCAGGTTTATCTTCTATTTTTCCGTGTTTATTAATAGCTCCATTACTAATTGCAGATTATCAATCGGGAGAATTAGATACCAATTCGCGTCAATTTAGAATAATAACTGCTGTAGCTTGTCTGGTGGCTTTAATTGGTCCTGCATTTGGAGCAAACCCTATTGAAATTCAAATTCTATCTCAAGTATTTAATGTATTTGTGTTACCAATTGTTGTGCTTGGTATTATTCTTATGTTAAGCAGTAAAAAAGTCATGAAAGATTATAAAACGAGTTTAGGTGTTTATATAGGGTTGTATGCTGCATTGTTCTTTTCTTTAGTGATTTCATACAACGGAATAGTTGCTCTTTTAGAATATTTCTAATGCTTAACTCATAAAAAATAAAACTAAATTAAACCATACCAAAATGAATACAAAAAACATATCTACAGGATCTACGCTTGTCATGCTCAGTTTTTTTATAATCTTTAACAGTTGTAATAATGCAACTAAAAATGAAGCTAAAGAAGTTACAACGGAAAAAGTTACAAAAACCGTTTACGCTAGTGATGTTATTCCTTTTTTTGATGATTGGAAATTAATTTTAGGAGATGGTTCAAATGTGGGAATAGTAAATAATTTTGAAAATAAAGATTTCTTTTACACAGCTAATGATGGCAAAAATGATTGGATTGTTTTTAAAGCACCAAATGGTGGAGATACGCATGGAACCTCGAATAATACTAGAACAGAATTAGCTCAAATAAAAAAGTGGTACCCAAAAGCAGCTAACGATAAATTGACGGCAACATTAAAAGTAATGAATGTATCTGCTACGGGTGATGCGCGTGTTGCAGCTTCTCACGCTGTAGTTGTGGGACAAATTCATAGTGCGGATAAGCATGAGAATGAACCCCTAAAAATTTTTTACAAAAAATTCCCAGGGCATACAAAAGGTTCTGTGTTTTGGCATTATGAAATAAACACAGCGGGTGATGATAATTCAGGAAGATGGGATTATTCAACGGCAGTTTGGGGAAACGATTTTTCGGTTGTTGGATTAGAAGAAAATACATATCCTGAAGAACCAAAAGACGGTATTGCTTTAGGTGAAGAATTTAGTTATGAAATTGAAGTAAGAGATGGTATTATGAACTTGAAATTTACAAGTAAAGATCATGAAACCAGAACGTTTACAAAAAACTTAATAGAATCGGAATACACAACAGCCGCAGATATTCCTGAGCAAACACAAAAACTATTTGTAGTTATTGGTCAAAATGGAGTAGAACGTGAAGCAGCATATACAGGAGAGGGGTGTTTTTTCAAACTGGGAGCCTATAATCAAACCAATGGAAAATCTCCGGAATTAAATAAAAACTGGTGTTCTGGTGCAGAAACACATGGCGGTGATATTGAAAAACAATATGCCGATGGAAACTATGCTGAAGTTTGGTTTAAAACAGGGAGTATAACTGTAAGTGATGCGGCAGTATCTAATGAAGAGTATTTCACTAAAAATGATTAAGAAATCTACAATATTTCTATTTGATATTTAAGTTAAAACTATTAAGACTAATTAATAGCCTGATTGAAGTTAATAGTAGATGTTGGAGTAGTATTTTAGCCTATTAAAACTACTCCAACAATTTAAATTTTCGAGGTATTTCTATATACTCGTAGTTCTTGGTACGCTTAAGTTTTTATGGTAAACACAAAATTATAGTTAGTATCCTTTGATTTTTAGATAATTATATCAAAATTATATTTTGCAGTAACAATTTTTTCATATATATTTGGTACACCAGTTTGGAGTACCAGTTTGGTGAACCAATAATTTGAATTTTATTAATCTTAAAAAAATAACAATTAAACTAAAAATTTATGACCGCCAAAGTGCCAGAAATTATCTAATTAATTTCTCTAGAGCAATGTGTTTTACGTTGCATTTAACTAACTAAATAAAATAACCAATGAATTTAAAAACTAAACTATTTTTAATGTTAATAATGGTATTCAATATATCATTATATGCACAAGACGGGTACCAATTATCTGGTACGGTATCAGATGGGGCTAATTTGCCTATTTCTGGTGTTAATGTTATTGTGGCTAATACCACAAAAGGCACAGCAACAGATTTTGATGGAGGATTCAAAATTAATGTTAAAAGCGGAGATGTTCTTCTGTTTTCCTATGTAGGCTATGTTTCGCAATCGATTACAATAACAAATCAAAAAACGCTTAATGTTGTTTTAACTGAAGATTCTGCTCAATTAGACGAAGTTGTTGTGGTGGGTTACGGTACAACAAAAAAATCTCACCTTACAGGTGCTGTTGCAAAAATAGGAGGAGAAGATGTTGCTGCTGTACAAACCTCTCGTGTAGATGAAGCTTTAGCAGGAAAGCTTCCTGGTGTTAATATTCAAAATCAAAGTGGAGAACCAGGTTCAGATTTAAAAGTTCAAATTAGAGCGGGCTCCTCACTTTCGAGTAATTCCGATCCTTTAATTGTTGTAGATGGGTTTCCTATTTCAGGAAATTTAGCAACCGTAAACCCTAACGATATTGAGAGTCTAGAGGTCTTAAAAGATGCGGCTTCTGCTGCTATTTATGGTTCTTTAGGTGCAAATGGTGTTATTTTAATTACTACTAAAAAAGGGAAATCTGGAAAACTTAATTTTAGTTACAACGCCTATACAAGTACTTCAAGAAAGTATGTAAAGGATATTGAAATGCTTAAAACTGCAGGAGAATGGGCGAACGAATTACAAACCGGTGATTACGACCTTTCTTTAACTGACCCAGGATTATTGGAATACAGATTAGATGCATACGCAAATGCTCCAGATGTTGTGAGTATGGAAGATTGGCTTTTTAAGAGTGGTAATTCAACAAGTCATGATTTTAGTGTAAGTGGAGGTTCTGAAAATATAAAAGCATTTGCTTCACTTGGGTATTTAAACACTGATGGTATTGTAAAAGAACAAGGTTATGAGAGGTATAACGGACGTATGAATATTGATGCGACTTTAAACGATAAGTTAAAAGCGGGATTAAGTATGAATGGGTTTTATGGTAACCAAGATATTGTACCTTGGGAAATGAGAGATCTTTTAAGGTCTTATAGTATCAGTCCTATTTACCATACACAAGCCTCTATTGATTTTGTTCAGCAATTGGATGCTAAAAGACAAGCTCTATTCGATTCAGGATTTACGGGTAATAACATCGGACAGTCTTTCGATAGTAATTATAGAGGCGATTTAAGTCAAAATTATGATGCGCATAGCATTTACGATTTGCAACCTGGAGATGTTGTAAACGATTGGCATTATGGTAGAAATCAAAATGGAATTGGTGGAACAGGTGATGCTGGTGTTGCTTCTAAATTTGATAATTCACAACGATACAAAAAAACGCTTTATGGCAATGTAAGTTCTTATTTAGAATACGAGCTTATGGAAGGCTTAAAAGTGAAAACCATTTTTGGAGCAGATTTACGTGATGTTAATGAGTATGAATATCATGGTGTATTATCAGATGGTCAACAGCGCTCTACATCATCTAGTTTAGATATGTCAGACATAAAAAAATCGACTGTATTAAGTACAACTACTTTAAGTTATAACAAGTTATTTGCTGATAAGCATGATATTTCTGCAGTAGCAGGTATGGAATTTGTAAATACAAAGTACACTGGGCTTTCATCAAATGGAACTAACGTACCAGTAGGATATCCTTTAAACTATTCTTATTTTAATGCGGAAGATGTTATTTCGAATAGAATAGATGAAACACAATCAAGACGTGGTGTTTTCGGTAGGGTAGCTTATGCTTACGACGATCGTTATTTACTATCGGCATCTGTGAGAAGAGATGGTGATTCTCGTTTTGGATCTAACGAAAGATTTGCGGTATTCCCGGCGTTATCGTTAGGTTGGAATGTGCATAAAGAATCTTTTTTAGAAGATAGTGAAGCAGTAAGTTTATTAAAACTTAGATTTAGTACAGGTTCCTTAGGTACCTCTTCAGATTTAGGTTCTTATAGTTCATTAAGTATTTTGGGAACGACACCTACCGCTTTTGGAACAGGTTTTTTAATTCCAGAAGATGTTACAAATCCAGATTTAACTTGGCAAACGAATAAAGAAACGAATTACGGTATTGATACTGGGTTTTTAAACAATCGTTTTAGAGTTAGTGTAGATTATTACACCTCTGATGTAAACAATATGCTAATTAATCAAAGTGTTTCTGAAGTTCTTGGTACACCTTCTATTAGACTTAACCGTGGAGATATTACGAGTTCTGGTGTAGAGATAGAATTGAATGCAAATATCATCCAAAACGATGGTTTTACTTGGAGTATGAATGCCAACTTATCTACGGTTGATACTAAAATTGCAAGTTTAGGTTCTGTCGATGAGTTACCGCGTCAAATTTATGGAGGACCAAGTGGAAGAGGTGCTGAGTTTAGAAACTATGTTGGTGGCGAACTTGGTGAAATGTGGGGTTATGAAAGTGCAGGTTTAGTTGAATCTATTTATATTGAAGATCCAACAAGAACTATTGGATATACCAGTGGTGTACATTATGTAGTAGATCAAAATGAAGATGGCTTAATTACTTATGAAGATGATTATGTAAAATTAGGATCTGCGACTCCAGATTTTTATTGGGGTTTATCAAGTAATATGAACTATAAAGATTTCGATTTTTCATTCCAATTTCAAGGATCTCAAGGTGCAGAAGTCTATAATATCGATCCTATCTACTGGCAATCTCATTTCCGTGATGCTACAGCACCTAGTTTTGATGTTGATAATGATGGTATTGCAGATAATAATGGTTTACATTATTTACAAACTAGAGATGTACATGGTTCAATGATTCAAGATGCATCATACATTGCTTTAAGAAACCTAACTATAGGATATACACTTAATCCAGATTTTATTAGTAAAATGGGTATTGGTTCATTAAGAGTATATCTTGCCGCTACCAATTTGTTATATGTAATGGGTAAAGATTATACATCATTCAACCCTGAAGGGATAGAGATTGAAAACGATGGTTATGGAGGTCCAACGACTTACGGATACCAAGAAGGGGCAAGTCCAATTGTCAAAAGTTTTACTTTCGGTCTAAATGTTAATTTTTAATTAAGAGAAAATGAAAAATATAAAAACGATATATACAGTATTAGCAGCTATGCTGTTGCTAACAGCGTGTGATAATGATTTGGAACAATCACCTGAATTAGATTTAGAGGCAAGTAAATTGGTAGAGTTCGAACCGGTTTTAAATGCAGCATACTACTATCAAACAGGCGTTGCCATGCCGCAATTGGTTATGGGTGATTTTAGAGCAGACAATATGTTAATGTTAGAAAATCCGCATACTTCAATAGATACTTATGACTCCGATCTAGGAGGAGGCGATATGGCGGGAGCTTTTTTTAGTCCAGTTTATAGTAATTTGTATAAAGCAATTTTAAGTGCTAATAATGTTATTGAAAATTCATTAGACGATACCCAAATCAATGAGGCTAAATTTTTAAGAGGATTATCTTATTTTAAGTTAGTCATGATTTTTGGTGATGTTTCTGTAATCCTAACGCCTCAGCCATCCGTGTCAGAGATTCCTGATGTAGATTTAACAAGACAACCCGTTGCCGATGTTTACAATAATGTTATCATTCCTGATTTACAAGATGCTATTGCTGGCTTAACCAATTCCGGATTAGCAACAGGACGAGCGTCGCAAATTGCAGCAAAGGCATTTCTTGGAAAAGTATACATGTACAGAGGTGATTTTGCTAATGCAGCAACAATGCTGGCAGAGGTTTTGAGTGATGCCGTAGTTGAAGGTGTAACTTTAGAACCTAATTTTGCTAATGTTGTTACGGATGTAAGTTCAGAAATTATTTTTGCAACTCAATTATCATCTTCTATTCCAAATGCCGATGGTACGTCGTCTTCATCAACGTTTGTTGGATGGTTTGCAGGAAATGATACAAAATCACTTACACCTTTAGATCCGCGTTTAACAGCTGCTTTCGATGCTAGTAGTGCAGCTGGTGGAGGTACAGATTTAAGAAAAGCTTTAACAATTGATGCGGCAGGAGGTAAAGGAGTTAAGTACACGGGAGGTAACAGCGATCAGGACTTTATAGAAATGAGATTGTCTGATGTTATCCTAATGTATGCAGAGGCATTAAATGAATCTACAAATGCAACAGGAGCACAATCTGCAACTATTTTAGCAGGTTTAGACGCTATTAGAACTAGAGCAGGGTTAACCTCTTTAGTAGGTACTGCAACAACGCAAGCTGATGTGGATACTGCCATTCAAAAAGAAAGAAGAGTAGAATTAGCTTTGGAAGGACATAGATGGTTCGATTTGGTTAGAACCGGAACTGTTGATGCTGAAATGGGGCAAACCATTTCTAGTAACTACTATGTATTTCCTATTCCAAGTACAGAAATCACTGCCACAAATGGCATCATTACTCAAAACACAGGGTATTAATTATATTTAAATAGATAAAAGAAATTAGTGTTGGATTAGTTGTATTAGGTTACCTAACCTGAGGGTGGAAGGGGAAGGGTAACCTTTTATTTTTCTAATACAGAATATAATATGTTTTGTTTTTGTAAATGGTATAAATTTAATAATTTCGCGAACCAATCTGGTGTACCAATTTAATTTGCTTTATATGAACATAAATGTGCTTTCTAAAAATGAAAATCAAGAAATTACTAGTATTGTTAAAAAACTAATTTCTCAAATAAGCGATTTAATTACTAGTAAACATTTAGAACCAGGCGATAAATTACCTGCAGAACGTGTATTGGCAGAAAAATTTGGTGTAAGCCGCAGAAGTGTAAGGGTTGCTATTCTTAAATTAGAATCATACGGGATATTAATTTCAATGCCACAAAGTGGAACATTTGTAGCAAACATTGGTACTATTGCCATGAATGGTATGGTAGAAGATATACTAAGTCTTGGTATACCTAACTTTAAATCCCTAGTAGAAACTAGAATTTTACTAGAATTAAAAACAGTTAGGCTTGCTGCAAATAGACGTACAGATGCAGATTTAAAAAGAATTAATAAGGCCTTAAATGCCCATAAGGCCAAATTATTGGCGAAAGAAGATGCAGTTCAAGAAGATTTATTGTTTCATTTAGCAATTGCAAAAGCAAGCGGAAATGTTACAATGAATGAAATTATGATAGGTATAACACCTCAGATTATTGTAGATTTTAAAAAGTACCATAAAGATTATGATACTTTAGATGAATTGAGAATAAGAGAGCATACCGAAATTTATGAGGCTATTGAGGATCAAGATCCAGATTTAGCTGAAAAAAGAATGAAAGAGCATTTTAAATTATTATACGAGTATTGCGACGTTAGTTAACACTGTAAGAACAAAATAAAGAACAAATATTCGTGATTTAAATCTTTATTTTTTCTACTTCCGCACTTGTATTGAATACATTGAAATGAAAATATATGAAGCGATAATTTTAAAATTATTAGCTCAATCAATATAAGAATAATATGATAAAAAATGACAAATTAAGCGGGAAAAATGTACTCATAACTGCTGGAGCTCAAGGGATTGGAGAGTCTATCACTAAGCACTTTATTGATAACGGAGCCCATGTTGCTATTCACTATTTTTCTAGTGCAGATACGGCAAACGAATTAGTGGAATACGCTAAAAATAAAGGCCAAAATGCCGTTGCTATCAGTGGCGATTTAACAAAAGAATTTCATGCAAATTCACTGGTTGATAAAACAATAGAAGTATTAGGCGGAATAGACATTCTTATTAATAACGCAGGTTCACTTGTAGCACGTAAAATGCTGAATGAAATGGAGGCCGAATTTTGGCACAAAGTTATGGATATCAACATGACATCCATGATGTTTGTAACGCGAGCTGCAGCACCTTATCTTGCAAAAAACCTTAATAGTAGTATTGTTAATTTGGCATCACTTGCGGGACGTAAAGGTGGTCATCCTGGTTCATTAGTTTACGCGACTAGTAAAGGCGCCATACTAACGTTCACACGAGCGCTATCAACAGAACTAGGGCCACTAGGAATTCGAGTTAATGCTGTTGCTCCAGGGCTTATCCTTGGAACATCATTTCATAATACGCACACAACGAAAGAATCGGCTGATGAAACAATTTCAGGTATTCCAATTCGTCGTGCTGGAAACACAGCCGATGTAGCTAGAGCTGTTTTATATTTAGCATCGGAGTACGATGGTTTTATAACAGGAGCGACATTAGACATTAATGGAGGTGTTTACAATATGTAGTTCTTTTTAAAATTGAAAAAATTGAATTCCAAAAGTATTAATAACTAATCGTTGTAAGATATAGTCGATGTTAAAAACGCCAGTTATACACCCAACAATTATGGAAGTGTTGGCACGTTCGGGCCATTTTGCACAAGTAGTAATTGCAGATGGTAATTTACCCGTTGGCGCCATGACGGGGCCTAACTCAACCACCGTACATTTAAACTTTAAACCAGGCTTGTTAGATGCTATTACAGTACTTGAAGGCATACTAGAAGTTTGCCCAGTTCAAGGAGCAATAGTTATGGAAAAGCCTGTTGAAGCAAATGCCGAGATACACGATGCTTATAAAAAATTATTGGGGGAAGTTACTTGGAATGAAATGGAACGTTGGACCTTCTATGATAAAATAAGAGATCCCAATACCACATTAATTATTCAAACAGGTGAACAACGCCGCTTCGCAAATTTAATATTAACGGTAGGTGTAGTAAAAATGGCGGAAGAAAGTAATTTTTAAAAGTCTAAAAATCAATAATATAAAATAGAAACCCTCTACTAAGTAATGAAAGTAGAGGGTTTTTTATATAGCTGTTTTTTAAAATAGAAGTGTATTAAATAATAGCTTAACAGTACCTAATATTACATTATAAAAAAATAAAACCTCGTAAACATATAGCTTACGAGGTTTTTTGCGGAGAATGAGGGATTCGAACCCCCGGAGGTGTGACCCTCAACAGTTTTCAAGACTGCCGCATTCGACCACTCTGCCAATTCTCCTGAGTGCCTCATCAGGTTATTCCCTGAATGCGGGTGCAAATATAAGAGCCTTTTTCGATGTATTCAAATAAAAATAAAGTTTTTTTCAATTATTTTTAAAACTATTTTATAACCTATTCATTTTTAGACTAAAACAATAAAAATAAATTTTGAGTAAAAATCAACAAAACCCATAATGCTAACATTTCCTAAGTAATTCAAAAAAAACAAACTTATAAAACCTTACTTTTGTAGAACAATTAAGTAAAACTAAATGGATATTATAAAACAGTTGCAATGGCGTTATGCAACCAAAAAGTTCGACGCTAGCAAAATACTAACACCAGCAAAGTTAAATACGCTAAAAGAGGCCTTTAACTTAACCGCAACTTCTTTTGGTTTACAAACCTTAAATTTAGTTATTGTAAAAAACAAAACACTTCGCGAAACCCTATTACCGCATTCCTACAACCAACCCCAAGTGGTAAACGCATCGCATTTACTAATAATATGCATTCAAGAAAATATAGAAGATAGCGATGTTATCGACTATTACAACAACATAAAAACCATACGTAACACACCAGAGAGTATCCTAAACCCATACCGCGAGCAACTCCAAGTTATGATGCAGAAAAAAACCGTAGAGCAACGCCAAAGCTGGTCTAAAAACCAAGCCTACATTGCCCTTGGTAACCTCATGACGGTTTGCGCAATCGAAAACATAGATGCTTGCCCAATGGAAGGTTTTATACCTGAACAATATGATCAAATATTAAAACTCGGGGAAAAAGGATTAAAATCCGTATTAATCCTACCTGTAGGATATCGCGCCGACGACGATATGTTTTCAACCCTAAAAAAAGTTAGAAAACCAATTAACCAAACCGTTATAGAAATTTAATATCTTTGGGCGTTACCACAAGGGTCGGGCTTTCACTACTCAATCTTTTTGTTTTTTAAGGAAAACAAAAAGGATTTCAAACAAGCCGTTCAATCCCTAACGCAGAAGTAACCGTCCAACATAGAATAAAAAGATAAAACAATAATAATATGCCAGGATTCGAATTATTTGGAGAATTAGAAAAACAAGAAGTAAACGATGTTTTAGACAATGGCGTTTTAATGCGCTATGGTTTCGATGGTATGCGTAAAGGACATTGGAAAGCTAAAGCCTTAGAAAGTGAACTACAAAACACCTTTCAATCTAAACACGTACAACTTGTATCAAGCGGTACAGCAGCTGTATCTGTCGCTTTAGGATCTGCAGGTGTTGGAGCAGGAGATGAGGTTATTATGCCAACCTTTACCTTTGTAGCTAGTTTTGAAGCTATAATGATGTTAGGTGCTATTCCTGTTTTAGCAGATATCGATGATACTTTAGGTTTAAACCCAGAAGCTGTAGAAGCAGCCATTACACCAAAAACAAAAGCCATTATGGTGGTGCAAATGTGTGGTAGTATGGCAAATATGGATGCACTTAAAGCAATTGCAGAAAAGCATAACTTACTTTTAGTAGAAGATGCTTGCCAAGCGATTGGCGGAACTTTTAACGGACAGCCATTAGGTAGCGTTGGAGATCTTGGATGTTTTTCGTTCGATTTTGTAAAAACCATAACCTGTGGAGAAGGTGGAGCCGTAATCACCAATAACGAGAAATATTATACCAATGCCGATCATTATAGTGATCATGGTCACGATCATGTTGGTAGCGATCGTGGTGCTGAAACACACCCGTTTTTAGGATACAATTTTAGAATTTCAGAATTACATGCTGCTGTAGGTTTAGCTCAAGTAAAACGTTTACCAGAATTTTTAGATATACAAAGACGTAATTTTAATATTATACGTGAAGCTTTATCCACCATTCCAGAAGTTGTTTTCAGAACCGTTCCAGAAGGTGGTGTAGAAAGTTGCGCATTTTTAAACTTCTTTTTACCCGATTTAGAAACTTCTAGAAAAGTAATAGAAGCCTTTAAAAATGGAGGAGTAGATGCGTGTTGGAATTATTTTGATAACAATTGGCATTACATTCGTAAATGGGATCATCTAAAGAATTTAAAATCGTTGTTTCCTATCTCTAAAGAAGTAAAAGAAGGATTAGAATATCTTCAAACAAGAACATTCGAAAAATCTGATCATTATATTTCAAGAAACATATCATGTTTAATTAAACTTTCATGGACAGAGGAGGAAGTTAAACAACGGGCCAATAAGATGGCAGAACTCATTAAAAGTGTATTATAGGCTATAAATAGAATATATAATAATACAAACATCAAAAAGGCTTTAAATTTTAAATTTAAAGCCTTTTTTATATAAACATTTTAACTGCAACCATCTGTTTTTTATATAATTGCGTATATTTAATAAGCTATTAATTATTCTTATGAAATTCGCATCCTTTCCATTTTTATTTTTGGTCTGTTTTTGTTCTTGGGGACAAAAAGATAAAAAAATCGATTCTGCTGTAATTGCAAAATACAAGACAAAGGTAATTCAGTACATAAACCCAAAGCCCGACAGTGCGCTTTATTATATAAAAAAAAGCTTTAAAGTAGCTCAAAAAAGTAGCTATCAAAAAGGGATTGCCGATACTGAGTATTTATATGCTCAATATTTTAGACGGACTCAACAAACGGATTCAGCTTTGTATTATTTTCAAAGCTCAGCAAGAAGATCAGAAAATGAAAAGTATAACATTGGGGCGGCAATAGCTTACAATGGTTTATGCAGAAATTTGTACCTCCTAAGCAAATTTAAAGATGCAGAATTTGCTTGCGATAAAGCTTTATTAAACATTAATAACGAAGACGAACTTTCTTATATGACCAAAGCTGATACATATACAGCCTTGGGAACTATTTATAAGCAACAAGATTTTATAAAAAAAGCCCAAATGTACTTTTTAAAGGTAGATTCTATGCACATTAAAAAATCTTTAAGACCAGATGTAATAGCTGCCGCATATCAAAATTTAGGAAATATTTACTTAGGGTTTGATGATTTTAATCTTGCCGAATCGTATTACGTAAAAGCAAACAATCAGTTTGAAAAGCTCCCAGCGGCAGCTGCCGAATATTATATGAGTACAAATAATGTAGAATTAGGTAAACTCTATTTTAAACAACAAAAATTAAACTTAGCAGATAGCATTTTGACTCAGTCTCAGAAATTCTTTTTTAAAATTAAAGATTTGAGTAATGCCGCAGAAATAGGTACAACATTGGGGCTTATTAAATTAAAGAAAAATAAGATAGAAGAAGCAGAAACGCATTTTACAGAATCTTTTGAGTTCTATAAGGAGTTTAAATTTAATTTGCAAGCCGCAACAAATGCCCTTGAACTTGCAAAGCTGTCATTATTAAAAAATAGTTTACAAAAAGCTTTATCATGGTCTCAAGTTGGAATTCAATTAAATAAAAGTATTAATAATAGCATAATTAAAAAGGATTTGGCATTTGTTTTGGCAGATATCTATATTCAATTGGGAGAACATGAAAAAGCAAATAATTTCAATGAAATAGGATATAAGATAAAAGATTCGCTTAGTCAAATTCAAATTGCTGAAACGATTAAGGAAATAGAAGGAAAATATCAAACAGAACAGAGAGATGAAGAAATAAAATCTTTAAAAGCGGAAAACGAATTAGCCCAACAGCAAAAAAAGAATCAACGTAACTTATTAGTAGCTGGGTTAGGGTTTACAACACTTGCTGGAATATTTCTTTTTCTTTTATTTAGAAATCGTCAAAAAACAAATAAGAAACTTAAAGAATTAGATACCGCAAAATCAAACTTCTTCGCGAATATATCTCACGAGTTTCGAACGCCTCTTACTTTAATATTAAACCCTATTGATGCGGCTATTGCGGATCCATCACTTTCAGATAACAAAAGAGAGCAATTTATTGTTGCTAAGCGTAATTCTGATAGATTATTATCATTGGTAAATCAGCTTTTAGATCTTTCAAAAATAGATGCAGGTCAACTTAAACTTCATATTCAAAAAGGAAACATTCAAAATATTATTTCTGGTTTAGCCGAATCGTTTAAATATTCAGCAGAACAACATAATATTTCCTATAAACTAAATATTGAAAAGCGTAAAGAAGAATCTTGGTTCGATAAAGATGCTTTAGAAAAAATTGTAGTTAATTTACTTTCCAATGCCATGAAATATACGCCAAAAGATGGTGATATAACTTTTAATTCAGTTATAGAAAATAATACATTATTATTAAGGGTAAAAAATACGGGAGTTGGCTTTACAAAAAGCGAATTAGAAAACATATTTATGCGTTTTTATCAAACCGATGCACAAAATGAAGGCACTGGTATCGGTTTAGCTTTAGTAAAAGAATTGGTGGAGCTTCACAAAGGTACTATTAATGTCGATAGCGAATCTAAGGAATGGGTTTGCTTTTCGGTTTCGCTACCTATAGATGAAAACAGTTTTAAAGATGAAGAATTTATAAATGCTACAGCTAATATTACATCGAGTTACAAAGTACCTCTTATGGAAGAATCTGAAGTTATTGACGATGAATTTGAAGCAAGCCATAAACCTATCCTTTTAATTGTTGAAGATAATAATGACGTAAGAAGTTTATTGAAACAAAACTTTGAAAGCGATTATAATATTCTAACAGCCTCAAACGGGCAAATAGGAATAGATTTAGCTATAGAACGCGTTCCAGATATTATAATTTCGGATATTATGATGCCTGTAAAAGATGGTGTTTTTCTAACCAAAACGCTAAAAAATAACGAGCTTACAAGTCATATTCCTATTATTTTACTTACGGCTAAAGCTGGTGATAAAAACGAATTAGAAGGCATAGAAATTGGTGCTGACGATTATTTAACTAAACCCTTTAGCTCTAAAATTTTAAAAGCAAAAGTATCTAATCTTATTGCTATTAGGCACAAGCTTCAAAGTCGTTATAGTCAGGAAATTGTATTAACACCTAAAGATATCGCTGTTACTAATTTAGAAGAACAATTTTTAAATAAAGTTCAGCAAGTTCTAGAAACAAAGCTTATAGAATCTTCTTTCAATGTCGAAAACTTTAGTAAAGCTGTCGGTATGAGCCGTATGCAACTGCATCGAAAAATAAAAGCACTTACTGGTTTATCGGCGTCTGAATTTGTTAGATCACAACGTTTAAAATTAGCTGCTCAGCTTTTAAAAACTTCCGATATTAATATTTCTCAAGTTGGATATTCGGTTGGTTTTAACGATCATTCTTATTTCGCAAAATGCTTTAAGGATACTTACAAGTGCACACCAACCGAGTATGCCAAAAAGCATGAAAGCTCATAAATATTTAATAGCAGATTTCTTTTTTTTAATAATTATAAAAATTTGTCCATAATATTTTCAATATTCATGTAAACTTAAATGTGTCTACTGTAATTAAATACATGTGAAATTTCTTTCTTAAGTCAAGCTATTACTAGCTTGTTACATATATTATATGTATTGTTACATATTTTATAACTACCAGGTTTTTAGTGTTTTATATTTGAGGTAATTATTAGCAATAGTTTTTACCTGAATAGAAAGTGGCACACAAAAACAAAACTTATAACGGTAAAATTGAATCTCTCCCGAAGCATAAAATTTATCTAAATGTTACGCATTTAGAGCATGGTAAATACATCTTAAATATAGTTTACAAAAATAAGATTATTAAAAAAATCAGCTTTAAAAAATAACGACATGAAAAAACTTTATCCTTTAGTATTTGCAATATGCTTTGCAGGAATTTCTAATTTATATGCACAAACCGAGTTTCGGTTAGATTCTACGCATGTTTATTCTTGGTATATCGACGATTGGTCGCACCATACTAGAGAGCTTTATACTTATGAAAATGGAGGCATTAAAGAAACAAATTTATTACGCTTGACTAGCAATGCGAGTGGTTGGGTTAATTATTACCAACGAAATAAAATGTATAATGCTGCTAATAATTTAATAGAAAACATCCAACAAAATTGGGAATCTGGTACTTGGATAGATAAATTGAGAGAAAGTTATGCTTATGATGATTTAGATAACCAAACATCATACGTATATGCTATTCTAGTCGGCGGCACTTGGGGCAACACTAAAAGAGAGGTTAAAACCTATGAGAGTGGTAGGCTTATTTCTAAAACTTTTGAAAGTGCTTATGTTGGTGCTGCTCTATTTCCAACAACGAGATATTTATATAATTATGATACATTAAGTAATGAGTTAAGCGAAGAAATAGAACAAACTTATTTTGCTGATGTTGATGTATGGCAAAACGTGCGAAAAATGAAGTATAGTTATACCTCTTTTGGCGCATTACACAAAGTAGAAGAAATTGGGTTTAATTCTCGAAACGGTGAGTTTAACAATTTTCCTACCCTTCAAACCTTATTTAGTTATAATGCTCTGCAGCAACTTACAGATCAAGTTGTGCAATTGCGTATAAATGATGATTATAGGAATAACAGCCGTTTTGTATATGTGTACACGCTTGGTAATCAAACAGAATTGATAATTCAGGAATGGCATAATTTAAGTGAATCTTGGCAAAATAAGAGTAGACAATTACGAACTTTTGATACCGATAACAATGAAACTTCGCTTATTTACCAAAGTTGGGATATAGATACAGCAACATGGAAAGGTTTTGTACGTATAGATTCGTTCTGGAGTATGGCTGAAGATTTTGATATTACACTAAGCAATACGGAACCTATTGAAAAGGAGTCTGGTATATCGATTTACCCAAACCCAGCTACAAATTTTATAAATATAAATGCACCGGAAGAGGTGAAGTCTATAACGCTCTATAACCTTCATGGAAAGCAAATTTTATTTGATAACAACAAAACAAGGCTTGATGTAAGCCATTTGGCAGCGGGACTTTATGTGGCTAAAATAAATTTTGGAAACTCTATAAAAACAAAGAAAATACTAATTAAAAACTAAAAACATGAAAAACTTAATCAGCTTTGGTATTGCATTTCTAATGGTTTCAGTCAATTTAACCGCACAATGCACCGATATCAATACAAAAGAAATAGCCAACTATTTAAACGAAAAAGTTAAACCTAGGTTAGATATTAAACTAGATAGAACCGATGGTTTTGTTGCCATTAATGGCACCAGGCAAAATTTAGATCTTCAAGACATTAAAATCAGTCCAATTAAAAGGGAATGGACTTATTTTTTTCAGGATGTAAGGCGTGCAGATAGTAATTTTTGGTACGACTCAAAAAAAAATAGTTTTATACTGGACGTAAAATTCGAAAATAATGGCATTGAAATAAAAGGAAGGTGTGAAGGGTGTATAACAAATAGAATGAAGGATAGTCGTGCACCAGACATTGAGTGGAGAGCGCCACAAATACTACGTTTTACATTAAAACCTATAACCTATCAAAAATCTGTGTCTTTCGAGGTAACAGAAGTTGAAATGATTGGTAAGTTAGAAGGTGGTGGTTTAGCTAAGGTTATTAAAAATCTAACAGCAAGCGTAGGCGGTATGGTAAGTAAAGATTTAAAAAGGGTTTTTGCATCAGATGTTACAAAGCGATTATTAAATGATGCTATGCGCCCGCTATTAAAATCTAAAAACACAGTCTCTGCAAATAGTGTATCACTAGCATCAACTAGTTTAAGAGTTTGTAAATAATTAAAAACTAAAATTAATCCATCATGAAAAAACTATCAATTATCCTCTTTATTCTTGTAAATTCAATCTTCACGTTTGCCCAACAAGGTATTAACTATAAAGCCATTATTAAAGATGCTAGTGGCAATGTATTAAGTAATTCGTACATGACGATACAATTTAGCATTCATCAAAATACAGAAACAGGTACTGTGGTGTACCAGGAAGATCATAATTATACCACCGATGCTAATGGCCTCGTAATATTAAGCATAGGTACAGATATTACACCAAGTATTGGCGATTTTAATAGTATAGCTTGGGGTAAATATGCTCATTTTTTGCAAACAAGTGTAACCTATAGTGGTGGCACTATTAATTTTGATGCTACCGAGTTTATGGCGGTACCCTATGCTAAACACGCTGAAACAGCAGCTGTGGCCGAAAATGTATTTAGTGGCGATTATAACGATTTAATTAATCAACCAAACACCATACCTACAGGTTTAGAGTCTATAGATGAAGGTAATGGTGCGGGATGGAGATTAATAGGTAATAATCCTGAAAACTTTGGTTCTATTGGATACAGTTCTATTGATTTAAGTATTAGCGTTGAAAATTCAGAGTTATATGGTGCTACAGGCTATGCTTCTTTTGCAATGGGAGTATACACAGAAGCTTCAGGCCAGTATTCAACAGTAATGGGAGTGTATGCAAAGGCTTCAGGTAACACTTCAACAGCAATGGGATATTTAACAGAAGCTTCAGGTGACACTTCAACAGCAATGGGATATTCAACAGAAGCTTCAGGAGGCTCTTCAACAGCAATGGGATCTAGTACACAAGCTTCAGGAGGCGCTTCAACAGCAATGGGATCTAGTACACAAGCTTCAGGAGGCGCTTCAACAGCAATGGGATTTAGAACAGAAGCTTCAGGAGATTTTTCAACAGCCATGGGACGTTCTACAAAGGCAGAATCCTATTATTCAATGGCAGTCGGTGCATTTAATATAGGCGGAGGTAGTTCAAATCTTTGGGGTGCTACAGATCCTCTTTTTGAAATAGGTAATGGTCTTGATTTAGATAATAAAAATAATGCATTAACCATTTATAAAAACGGAGATGCACAATTTGATGGAGAAATACAACACACAGCAACAGGAACTGCCAATTTAGTTCCTATAGCTTATGGCTTAATAGAATCTAATGGTAATATTTTAAATGGTACAGGTAATTTTACAGCAAGTGTAAGCAATAATGTTTTTACTATAAATATAGATAATGAAAATTTTAGCCATGAAAATAATGTGTGCTTTATTACACCAATTTCAGGTGGTTTTAGAACGTCTAGTATTAGTAGCTCTGGCGGTAATGTTACGGTTCGCATTTTTAATTCAGATGGAAATACCTCGAGCACATCATTTCAATTTATGGTTTATAAACTTTAATCTAAAACTCATGCAAACATACAAATTCATCTTACTACTCGCCATACTTACTATGTCGTGTAAAAACGAAACTAAAACAGCAGAAGTTGAGAATAATACGCCAGAAATAGTTAAAAAGGAAACTCCAAGTGTAGCCAATAAAACATCAAATGGCACTTTTCTTTGTAAAATTAACGGTAAAGACTGGAGTTACACTAAAGCGTCTGGAATTGTATTAACACATAAAAAAACAGGTATAGTTACTGCTATTGTCACGTTTACAAAGCAGTTAGAAAAAGGTAAGGAAACCTTGCAACTTTTTTATGATGGTGATACTAAGCAATTAGAAAAAGTATCGGTACATTTAAAACAGCCTACAAAAGATGGAAGCAGAATGACTGCCATGTACCAGTTGCTTGTAAAAGGAGGGAAGCGACATCCTGAAAGCAAAATATCTGGAACGATAGATTTGTCTCATCCAACAACAGCCTCGGGTAATGCCGAAGTTTCTAAGATAAAAATGCTTTTTGAAGCCAACAAATTAGAAGATGAGAGTATGCAAATAATTTCACTTTCCTCTATTCAATTTAGTGGTATAGGATATTCTAAATAAAACGCACAATTATGAAAACTATAAAATTAACTTTAATGATAATTACCCTATGCACATGGTGTGGATATAGCCAGTCTATTGAAAAATTCAGTATCGATTCGGGTGGCGCAGCTACTTCTGCGGGTGGTTTGCAAATACTATATGTTATTGGAGAGGTAAATGTGGCAGAGCAGATCTCTGGCGATTTTAGTATTTCTGAAGGATTTATAACCGGTGGTTTGTTACCTACTTTAGATGTTAATGATGTTAAATTTTCTGCCTTTCAGATTAATATTTACCCAAACCCGGTGTCAGACGTATTGCATGTTTCATCTTCTGAACGCATTGATCACATGGAACTATTTAGTGTTTTAGGCGAAAAGGTAAAGCAAAATTACAATAGTGATGAGATTACTGTAAAAGGTTTAAGTACAGGAATCTATTTATTGAAAGTATTTAATAATAATAGATATATAACGAAGAAGGTAGTAATTAAATAGTGTTCTTGATTACATAACTAAAAAAGGCTTTAAATTTTAAATTTAAAGCCTTTTTTAATTCAATTAATTTGTGAAATTAATACTTCACATAATCAACAATCTCTAAACCATAACCAATTAAACCAACACGTTTGGTTTGTTCGGTATTAGAAATTAGGAGTAGTTTATGTATGTTTAAATCGTGTAATATTTGAGCACCAATTCCAAAATCACGGTTGTCCATATTTATTTTCGGAGCCTTAGTAACCGATTCACCATTTTGGTTATCTTTCAAAAAAGCTAATCGGCTTAAAATATTCATTGATTGCGATTCTTGATTTATAAAGATAATAGCACCTTTTCCTTCTTTATTAATAACATTAAACATGTTTTCTAGTTGCGCATCTACGTTGTTAGTAAGCGTTCCTAAAATATCGTTATTTATAAGTGTAGAGTTTATTCTGGTTGGTACCGCTTCACCATCCGTCCAAGAACCTTTAGTTAAAGCAATGTGTACTTGGTTATTTGTAGTTTGTTTGTAAGCTCGCAATCTATAACTTCCAAAACGTGTTTCAATTTCAAAATCTTCTTTTTTCTCAATTAAAGAGTCGTGTTGCATTCTGTAAGCCACTAAATCTTCAATAGAAACAATTTTAATATCGTGTTTTTTAGCAATTTCAAACAGTTGTGGTAAACGAGCCATGGTACCATCTTCGTTCATAATTTCCACAATAAAACCAGCGGGCTCCAAACCTGCTAAACGTGCAAAATCAATAGCAGCTTCAGTATGTCCGGTACGTCTTAAAACACCTCCTTCTTTAGCAACTAATGGAAAAATATGTCCTGGTCGTGCTAAGTCATGTGGTTTTGTATCTGGATCAATCAAAGCTTGTATCGTTTTAGAACGATCTCCTGCCGAAATACCAGTAGTTACTCCATTGCCACGTAAATCTACAGAAACTGTAAAGGCTGTCTCCATAGGGTCTGTGTTATTGCGTACCATCATACCTAAATCAAGTTCTTTACAACGAGTTTCTGTTAATGGGGCACAAATTAAACCACGACCATGGGTAGCCATAAAATTTATTACTTCTGGAGTTACTTTTTCTGCTGCAGCTAGAAAATCACCTTCGTTTTCTCTGTTTTCATCATCAACAACAATAATAACTTTTCCATTTCTAATGTCTTCAATAGCATCGTGAATGGTATTTAATTTAATATCTGGATTAGAAGCTTTGCTCATAGGTTCTGTAATCATTTTTTTTTAATAGTGTTACTTTAAAGAATCTAAACAAAAACGTTTTAAGTCTTCTTTTAATTTATCATTCAATAAAGGGTAGGTAATCATGTAAAGCGGTAATCCTAGAATAAGTAACCCTACGTTAGGACGTCTTGCTTTTTTGTTTATATAGTTGTAAAAACTATTCAAATTTAAAATAGATTTTAAATAGTAAATAGCATACAGCGCAAAGGATACAATGCTTAATTGTATAGAGGCTGTAGCGAGTGGTAATAATTTATTGTTTTTAAATACGAAGAAAAGGATAAGTAATACAGCACCTGTTCCATAAAGAAAAATAGCAAATTTACTATGGTCTTTATAATCTTTTACTATCTTTTCAGAGGCAACGTACTTACTATCAATCGTTATTTTATTGGCTTCTTGTAACTCTTTAATGCTATGTCCGCGTTCATTTAAAATATTGAGCGCTTCGTAGCGGCAGTTTTCATCATGACCTAAGGCTTCATAATTTTCAACTACATCAGCAAGTTCATCATTTTTATAGCCACCTAAGAATCTAAAATCTACGCTATCTTTTTCTTTTATTTTGAATAATTTTTTAAGCGGTTCCGTAATACTTCCTAAATCAAAAATGCCTTTATCTGCTGTAGCACGTTTAGTTAAATAAACACCTAATGGCAGCATAATAAGAGTAGAAAACCAACTTGCTAAAACAGGATTGAAGTCGCCGGTTTTGGCAGAGTTTGTAGCGAAAATACCAATAAAGTGATAACTTAAAAATAGTAAAATAGCAATTACCATTGGTAGACCAATACCACCTTTTCTAATTAACGCACCCAACGGAGCACCAACGAAGAAGAGGATAATACAAGCTATACCAAGAGCGAATTTTTCGTGAAACGAAATAATGTGTCTATTAAAATTGGTTTTAGCTATTTTATAAGTTTTAATTTTTTGACTAACAGTTTGCTGTGTACTAGCCGCACCTTTTAGGGTAAGCTCTACTAATTTTATTTTATCCGATGTTTCAAAAACATCTAGAATAGGACCAGTGTAAATGGTATCGATATCTTTTTTAGTATTTCTATAAACCTTATTAACGCTAGAGCGGTTCATTAAGTTTTTAGCAAGACCAGCATTTTCGTTTTTCTGCTTAACAATTAACGAGTCCATAGCCGTATTTAAATCTACAACATCAAGCATGCTGTATTTATCGGTTTGAGATTGCTCGTCCATATCGACCTCATTAAGGTTAGATAAATCGATATTTATAATATACTTTTCAAAAGTACTTTTTGCAAAAGGTTTTTTCTCTTTACTCTTTCTATTTTTAGTAGCGATATCACTGTAATAGTTTCCATCAAATAAAATTAGTTTTAAAACATTAGAGTCGGGCTCACTAGCCAACTCTCCAGTTTTCGACTTAATAGTTGTTGCATTTGTACGGCCGTCTGCTGCTTTTAAGTGGATAGTAACATCGTCTAAATATTGGTCACGATCACCATGCTTTTTGGTAAATTTAATGTTGTAGTTATCTACTTCGTTAAATTGACCTTCGGCAAGTAACATGGCTGGTTTCATTTTAGCAATATTACGTCGGAGATTATAAGAGTTAACTTCGGCCCATGGAATAACATTGTTCGCAAAGAAAAAGGTAAGAATACCAAGCCCTACAATAAAAACACTTAAACCAGACATGGCACGTTGCAATGAAATACCTGTAGATTTCATGGCGGCAAACTCGTAGTTTTCTGCAAAGCTACCAAACACCATTATAGATGAAAGTAAAATGGTAAGCGGTAATACCAATGGTATAAGCTTTGGCATAAAATAAACTAAGAACTTCAAAATTACACCTATTTCTAGGTCTTTACCTGCAAGTTCTTTAATGTATAGCCAAATGGTTTGTAAAACAAAAATCAGCATGAGTATAATAAACACGCTGAAAAAAGTTTTTAGGTAAGTTGTTAGTATGTAACGGTCTAATATTTTCAATGGAATACCTAATCTAGTTTATTGATATAATAGTCTGAATATTTATTCGCATCAAAGGTAAATAAGGTTTTCGATAAAGTCTCGTTTGTTTTAAAAGAATTTACAGTAAGAGTCGTTTTCGTATTATTTTTTCCAATTTGAATTAAATTGTAAATGTTTTTAGTTTTAGAATCTATACCTAATAAAATAGTTTTAATTTCAGAACTAGAATCAATAGGTGTTAATTTCACGTATTGAATTTTTCTACCATTCATGTTTTGCTCAATATCTAAAGCGTAAGTATAACCATCTTCGTAAAAAGATAACATTTTACTTGGCGTAATAGCATCATTCTCATCATCATTTTCTTCAGAGATCGTTACTTCTTCATCTTCTGGACTAATGCTGTACAATGTTTTACCATCGAATAAACGTGTGATACCTAAAATATTAAGTTTATAACGATCACCTTGCATAACAACGTCACCTTTAGTCACTTGTTTTAAATTTTCAGCAGTGTTTTCTAACACATACTTAAAATCGATTGAAATGTTATCGTAACTTTTTACTTTTTGAGAGACTTCATTCAACAGTGCTTTTCCTTTGTTTTGAGCAAAGGCGTTAACTGAAAGGGTAATTAATAAAAGTGCAATAATTTTCTTCATTTTCATTTTAAATTATATTTCATTTTCTAAATGCTGATCTAATGCTATTAAATCGGTTACTAACACTTGTCTGGCTTTACTACCTTCAAACGGGCCAACAATACCTGCGGCTTCTAATTGATCTATAATTCGGCCGGCACGATTGTATCCTAATTTCAATTTTCGTTGTAATAACGAAGCAGAACCTTGTTGTGCTGTAACGATAACTATAGCAGCATCTTTAAAGAGTTTATCTCTATCTGATATATCTATATCAAGACTTGTGCCACTTTCTTCACCAACAAATTCTGGTAATAGATAAGCCTCAGGATAAGCCTTTTGCGCACCAATAAAGTCTACTATTTTTTCAACTTCTGGTGTGTCTACAAAGGCACACTGTATTCTTATCATATCATTACCTTGCGTATAAAGCATATCTCCACGACCAATAAGTTGGTCGGCTCCTCCGGCATCTAAAATAGTACGCGAATCGATTTTACTAGATACTCTAAAGGCAATACGTGCTGGGAAATTCGCTTTAATAATACCCGTAATTACATTAACAGAAGGACGTTGCGTGGCAATAATTAAGTGAATACCAATGGCACGTGCTAACTGTGCTAATCGGGCAACTGGTGTTTCTACTTCTTTACCAGCCGTCATAATTAAATCGGCAAACTCATCAACAACCAAAACAATGTAAGGTAAGTATTGATGCCCATCATTAGGGTTTAGTTTTCTAGCTTTAAATTTAACGTTGTATTCTGCTATATTTCTACAAAGTGCATTTTTTAGCATTTCGTAACGGTTATCCATTTCTATACACAATGAGTTTAGCGTATGGATAACTTTAGTATTATCTGTAATAATAGCATCAGCTTCGTCTGGAAGTTTTGCTAAATAATGACGTTCAATTTTGTTGAAAAGTGTAAGCTCTACTTTTTTAGGATCTACTAAAACAAATTTAACTTCAGCAGGGTGCTTTTTATAAAGTAATGAGGTTAAAACGGCATTTAAACCAACCGATTTACCTTGCCCTGTTGCACCAGCCATAAGCAAGTGAGGCATTTTAGCTAAATCGACCACAAAGGTTTCATTACTAATAGTTTTACCTAAAGCAATAGGTAAGTGCATTTCTGAGGCCTGAAATTTCTTTGAAGCGATAACAGAACGCATAGAAACTATGGTTGAGTTTTTGTTTGGTACCTCAATACCAATAGTACCTTTACCAGGAATTGGAGCAATAATACGAATACCTAAAGCCGCTAAAGACAGTGCTATATCGTCTTCTAAATTTTTAATTTTAGAAATACGCACACCAGCTTCTGGTACAATTTCGTAAAGGGTTACTGTTGGTCCGATAGTCGCTTTAATACTCGCGATACCAATTTTATAATTATTTAAAGTTTCAACAATTTTGTTTTTGTTGCTTTCTAATTCTTCTTGATTAATGGTAATACCACCAGTATCATATTGTTTTAATAAATCTAAAGGAGGAAATTGATATTTACCAAGTTCTAGAGTAGGATCAAACTGTCCAAAATCTTCAACTAACTTATTGGCTAAATTGTCGGTTTCTGAAACTTCTTCAGCAACTTTAACCACTTTCATTTCTAAATCTTCCTCTTCAACTTCTTCTTCAGCAACTTTAACTACAAGAGGTGTTTTATCTTCAACTATAACTTTTTCAACCGTAATTTTTTCAATTTTAGATTTTACAGGAGCCTCTACAGGTTCTAGTGGTGCTTCAATTGGTTTTTCTTCCTCTTCAGAGATATTAAAAGCAGATTTGAAATCTTCGGCTTCTTCAGATAAATTATTATCTAAAGGCACGATAATATCTTCTTTCATATCCGATAACTCACTCTTTAGATTACTCTTAGCCGATTTAAATTGATTTGCAATACTTTCAAACGTCACTTTAAAACGAATAGCTAAATATGTAATTAAACCAAAAACGAGTAGGAGTACAACACCTATTTTACCAATATAATCTTGAAGGTAACTGTTAATTTCGAAACCTATTGTACCACCAAGAATAGCGTTTTTATTTCCGAAAAACCCTAAAAGAATAGACGACCAAATAATAATTAATACACCCCAAAACCAATGTCTTCTTAGTTTCTCTTTATTGATGTTCATTAAAACATACACACCAGATAGGCACATAAGGCCGGCAAATATAAAAGAAGGCAAGCCAAAACCACGTTGAATAAAGAAATCGCTTAACCATGCACCAGATTTACTTAACCAGTTTTCTGTTTCTATGTCGCGATCTGCAAAATGAGATAAGCTACTTTGGTCTGTTTCTCCTGTAAAAAAGAATGATATAAATGAAATAGCTAGGCTTATGCCAAGCGTAATTAAAAAGCTGCCTAATACTAGTTTTTGTTGATTAGACAATTTAAAACTAGGTAGTTCTACTTTTTTACGAGGTGCTTTTTTAGGTTTAGTTTTACTTTTCGCCATTAATGCGTTTAGATTTCATGATTGAGGTCTTGAAGCGAGTTCAAAGATGTCATTATATTTATAACGACACAAAAATACAAATTACTAACGTTAACGAAACTATATTTCAAAAAATTGCAGAGCAAACTTTTAATTAACTCAATTTTAAAAGAGGATTGTCTAGAAAATTTTAGGAATATAAATAATAAGGCCGATAATAGAGGTGAAGATTGCTGCAATAAATACAGCTCCGGCCGCAATATCTTTTATTAAACCTATTTTTTCGTGATGTTCTGGATGAATAAAATCGGCAATAGCTTCAATGGCCGTATTAACACCTTCGGCACACATTACTAAAGCAATGGCCAATAGTTGAATAAGCCACTCGGTAGTAGATATATTGTAGTAAAACCCAGCAATAGTCACGATAACGCCGAGTGTAAATTGAATTTTAATGCTGGCTTCGGTTTTAAGGAGCAATACTGCACCCTTAAAAGCAAAGCCAACACTTTTTAATCTATTTACTAAAAAAGATTCCTTTTTGTTACGCATCTAAAAGAGCTTCTAAAGCAGCTTTGTAGTTAGGCTCTTCTGTAGTTTCTGCAACTTGTTCTGTGTATAAAACAGTTCCTTTTTCATCTAAAACAACAACGCTTCTAGAGTGTAAACCTTCTAATGGGCCATCGATAAAATCTAAACCGTAAGCTTTACCAAAGTCTCCTGTTTTAAAATCAGACAAACTCACAACATCATTTAAACCTTCTGCACCACAAAAACGCGCATTAGCAAATGGTAAATCGCGAGATACACATAATACTTTAGTGTTTTCTAGTTCGCTAGCTTCACGGTTAAATTCGCGAACAGATGTTGCGCAAGTACCTGTATCTACACTAGGGAATATGTTTAAAACTACTTTGCTACCAGCAAAATCGCTTAATTTTTTTGTTGATAAATCATTTGCTGTTAAAGCAAAATCAGGTGCTTTTGTTCCTTTTGCAGGAAGATTTCCTGATGTATGTATTGCACCACCTTTTAATGTTACTGTTGCCATTATTTTATGTTTTATTAATTGTGTTGTAAAATTAAGAATAATAAGATGTTTAAACTATTTGTTTAATCTTTTTTTAATACTTATGCCTGAGATTAAATCACTACAAATCAAATAAATGTATATGGCTAAGCGTTAATAAAGTGTTAAAGCGTAAATAATTCTAAACCAATTACGACTAAGCTCCGTAGATGTAGGAGAAAGTATATAATTGGGGCTTTAGGAAAGCAATATTTATAACACCTTTAAAATAAAAGGAATACAGAATCGATTTAATTAATACTATAATATTACGATTATCTTAATTTACTAGGGATTTATTAAGATTATATGGGAAAGCTGCTTCAAACTGAAGCGGCTTTTTTTGTTCCCTAAGTTAGGTTTGCGTAAATTTAGGGACAGATAACTCGGCTAGATATAAAAATTACTTATGATAAAATAAAAACAATCAATTTTATTTATCGTTTTTAAGTTTAGTAATAGAGTAATTTTATCAAAAATTAAAACGTAAAAATTTATATCATATGGATCATAACAACGGCGGTGACATGGGCAAATGTCCTTTTATGCAAGGCGCAATTACTACAACCGAAAAAACAGTAACAGATTGGTGGCCAAACACACTTAATCTAGACATTTTACACCAACAGGATACAAAAACAAATCCGTTAGGTGCAGATTTTGATTACCAAGAAGAACTGAAAAAATTAGATGTAGACGCTTTAAAGAAGGATGTACACGATTTTATGACAGATAGCCAAGATTGGTGGCCTGCAGATTGGGGGCACTATGGTGGTTTAATGATTAGAATGGCATGGCACGCAGCAGGTTCATATAGATTAGCAGATGGTCGTGGCGGCGGTGGTACAGGTAACCAACGTTTTGCACCTTTAAACTCTTGGCCAGATAATGCCAGTTTAGATAAAGCGAGACGTTTACTTTGGCCAATTAAGAAAAAATATGGTAATACAGTAAGTTGGGCCGATCTTATTATTTTGGCAGGAACTATTGCTTACGAAAGCATGGGATTAAAAACCTATGGTTTTGCCTTTGGTCGTCAAGATATTTGGCATCCAGAAAAAGATGTGTATTGGGGAGCAGAAAAACAATGGTTAGCACCAAGTGACGAGCGTTACTCAGATGTAGATCATCCGGATACTATGGAAAATCCATTAGCAGCCGTACAAATGGGATTAATTTATGTTAACCCAGAAGGTGTAAACGGTAAACCAGATCCATTAAAAACGGCTCTACAAGTTAGAGAAACGTTTAAGCGTATGGCCATGAACGATGAGGAAACAGTGGCTTTAACAGCTGGTGGACATACCGTTGGAAAAACACACGGAAATGGAGATGCTAGTATTTTAGGTCCAGACCCAGAAAGTGCAGATGTAGAAGAGCAAGGTTTAGGTTGGTCTAACCCAACAAAATCTGGTAAAGGTAGATATACGGTTACTAGTGGTTTAGAAGGTGCTTGGACTACAAACCCAACAAAATGGGATAATGGCTTTTTCGAAATGTTATTTAACCACGATTGGGAACTACGTAAAAGTCCAGCAGGAGCACACCAATGGGAACCTATAAACATTAAGGAAGAAGATATGCCTGTAGATGTTGAGGATATGACGACTAAGCATAACCCAATGATGACAGATGCTGATATGGCCATGAAAATGGATCCTATATATAAAGAAATTTCATTGCGATTTAAAAATGATTTTGATGCCTTTTCTGATGCTTTTGCACGTGCTTGGTTTAAATTAACACACCGTGACATGGGACCAAAAGATCGTTGGTTTGGACCAGATGTACCACAAGAAGAGTTAATTTGGCAAGATCCAATTCCAAAAGGAAATTACGATTATAATGTTGAAGCTGTAAAAGCTAAAATCGCTGCTACAGGTTTAAGTATTTCAGAATTAGTATCTACCGCTTGGGATAGTGCAAGAACCTTTAGAGGATCGGATTTTAGAGGTGGAGCAAACGGAGCACGTATTCGTTTAGAGCCACAAAAAAACTGGGCAGGTAACGAGCCAGCGCAATTACAAAACGTATTGTCTGTTTTAGAACCTATTGCTGCAGAATTTGGTATTAGCATTGCAGATACTATTGTTTTAGCTGGTAATGTTGGTGTAGAAAAAGCCATTAGAAAAGCCGGTATGGTTGTAGATGTTCCTTTTGCACCAGGTAGAGGCGATGCATCGCAAGCGATGACAGATGTAGAATCTTTTGAGTCTATGGAGCCGCTTGCAGATGGTTACAGAAACTGGCAGAAAAAAGAGTATGTGGTTAGCCCAGAAGAAATGTTGCTAGATAAAACACAATTACTTGGCCTAACAGCTGCAGAAATGACGGTTTTAGTAGGAGGTATGCGTGTTATGGGAACCAACTATGGTGGAACTAAACATGGTGTGTTTACAGAAAATGAAGGCGCTTTAACAAACGATTTCTTTGTAAACTTAACGGATATGATTTTCGAATGGAAATCACTTAACAACGGTATTTACGAAATTAAAAATCGTAAAACTGGCGAAGTTAAATTTACCGCAACTCGTGTAGATCTAGTATTTGGTTCAAATTCTATTTTGCGCGCTTACGCGGAAGTTTACGCTCAAGACGATAGCAAGGAAAGGTTTGTAAAAGACTTTGTATCTGCTTGGACGAAAGTGATGAACGCAGATCGTTTCGATATAAAATAATAACATTAAACATAGATTTTAGAGGAATGGTTTTTATAGCCATTCCTTTTTTTATAAAAAAAATCCAAATGAAAGACATTAATAACTTATTTGAAAGTATAAAAAACAGAGATATTTTAACTCTAAAAAACTTACTATCAGAAAATCCTAAATTAGCCGAAGCTACAGACGAGCGTGGCTTTACACCATTAATTTTAGCGACTTATTTTGATAACGAAGCTGCAACAAAAACATTGGTAGAACACAAAGCACCTATTAACGCTAAAGATGCCTCAGGAAACACGGCCTTAATTGGTGTGAGTTTTAAAGGCAACGTCGCCTTTGCTAAATATTTAATTGAAAACGGCGCCGATTTAAACGAAGTGAATACCAACGGAACCACAGCTTTAACCTTTGCTACACAATACAATAAAATAGACAGTGTTAAGTTGCTTTTAGAACATAACGCTGATAAAACCATAAAAGATAACTCAGGAAAAACAGCTTTAGCTTACGCTGAAGAAAAGAAGTTTACCGAAATTGTTGCGCTTTTGAAACAATAGAAGTAGAGATCAATTATAATGAAAACGGAGATTAAAACGTGCTTGTAATAAGGCTGGTTTTAATCTCCGTTTTTTTGTAGAAATTTTTTTCTTTTTATGAGGATACTTTTAGAATAAAGAATATCCTAATATTACAGAGAAGGTCTTATAGTTTGAATCGTAATAAACATAATCCGATAAAATTTCTCTATCTGGTTGAAAACGAAATTGTAAGCTGTATTTATCATTGTACTTGTAACCAATACCTAAACCTATATTAGGATATGCATTAATATCTAAGTTGCTTAATTCAGTATTGTCTCCTCTTTTAAATGTAACTGAAGAGCTTGAACTAAAATCAAAAATATAAGAGATATCAACAAAAATCTTAGAATTATCATTGATAAAAAAATAATGCCTTAAACTTAATGGCACTTCAATGGAAGTATAATCTACATTAGCTATTAACACACCTCCAGAAACGATACTGCTTTCAGAAGTTTGTTCGTTTTTGTAGCTTTGGAATGTAGGTTCTAGAGTAATAGCCCATTTATTTTTATTAAAAGGAAGAATAAACTCAGCTTCTAAACCTAATCCAAACCCTGTTTTATTATCAAAATCGGCATCTTGCGGATTGTTAGAATCTTGACGAATTGATAATGATGTGCTATTTACTCGCGGTCTAATCGTTAAATTAAATAGATTACCAATTCGCTTTTGTTGAAAATTAGTTAATTCACTATTGTGGCATTCACTGTATTCAGTAAAAAATCGGACTAAGTCATTTTTCTTATAACTTACATTTTCAATTTTACTCATTTTAAAATCCGGACAAGGTAAATCAACCCATAATTGTTGTCTAAATCTATTATTTTTATGGATTTTATCATCTGGAGATTTATAACTTTTGAATATTAATTGGCTAATATCAGATGTTTCTGTGCTGTAAAAATAACGTTTCAAGTTACCTTCAATATATTCATATAAGCTAGCCTTACCTTCAATTAATACTTTTAAAAAATGTTCTTCCTCATTAAAAGTAGGGGCTTTATCTTTACTTAAATTACTAACGCTCTCGCTAGATCTATCCATACTTACTGTCTTCTTTATATATTTTGAAGATGTACCAATAGCAAATTCTTTAATTGTTTTTATGGTGGCTATTTTAGATTCGCCAGTTTCTATTAGTTTATATTCAAATTCGGTTGGGTTATTTTTTCTGTCGGTATCCTTAATTAAACAATTAACCTTTTGATTGGCGTTGTCAATATAATAGCCTTTTTCAAAAGAAATTTGAGAATAAGAGCTAAAACTTAAAATGGTTACTAAAAGAAATAAAAGTTGTTTTTTCATTGTTATTAATTGGTTTATAGATAAATTATTGGAGATTATGGTTGATAATGAATTTTTAAATTTTGTACTCAAATCTAATATTTGTTCTTAAATGCAATGTGTTTATTTCATTAATTCTATTTGAAATTCTGCCGCATTAAAAGCCATTTTTAAACCTAGTATGCTAGGTTCTTGTGGATGTTCTGCAAATAGTTCATTCAAGTATTTAGCTTGTTTCACCACGCTACTACTATCTCTTAAATACATGTGATACTTTAACAGAACCAAATTAGCCAATATTTTGTCCGAAATATTTAAGTTCTTTTCTTTTAGAATATCATCAATCGTACTTTTTATTTTTCCGTCGTTTTCTGGTAATTCATCCAATAAATAAGCTTGGGCTAAATTAGGCTTAGGTTTAGCTGAATAATCACTCTTATCAGACATGTTTAGTCTGTAAGTCATTTTATTACCATTTAGAAAATACCATCGCGTATAAGAATCATTGGCGATGTCTATTTCTTTTTCAAATAGTTGTTCTCTTGTATTCCAGTTTGTATATGCCACTAAAATCTCATGGCCATCGTCTGTTTTAAGAATAGCCATTTTTATTAAATAACTTCTATCTCCTGGTTTTTCAATCTCAATTTTCAAAGGCGTGTCTGCTGAAACATACGTTTTTATAGCTTTCAATATAGACAAAACATCTTTTGTGCTTGCCATTGGAAACAAATTCTCTCGTAAAAATAAATCAATATAGAGATAGTGCGTTAAATAGAAATCATCGGCTTTTAGATAGTTAGCTTCATCAAGTTGATCCGATTTTATTATAATTTTTTCAGATTGAGTATATCCAAAACTAGTTATGAAAATTGTGGCTATTAATAATATTTTATGCATGTTTTTAGTTTGTAATTTTTAGAGGGAGAATTTAATTTTTATAAAATTAGATTGAATTAAGTCTTTTACAAATTATAAATCAATACTATTTTTTGATGGTTTTTAGAGAAGGGCTTGAGCTAAAAATTAGTGGGGTTTTACTTGTTTTTTAGCACAGTACTTTGTTGGGCTTAGTTTTTTATAACCAACTTTTTAATAAATCAATTATGTATGGATAAAGAAATACTCCTGGAATCACGAACAGAATAAATTTCATATATCGTTTATATATTTTTAATTTGTTTTTATCTCTACCAACTCCTATTATCGTTTTAGGCTTAAAAATTCCTATAAGGCAAAAAACTAAAGTAATAATAGCTCCTCTTTTTGCAGTTTTATTTATTTTTATTTCCTCTTGAATATCAGTTGGTATATATCCAGAATTAATTTTGAGTAATAAATCTATCGCTTCTGTTTGATTCTTTTCGTTTACTCCTGTTTTAATTATTGTAGCTATTTTGTCTTTATAAATTTCTTTTGTGTTAGGCTTATATGTCGAGAATATATTTAGTGCTAATATGAAGCATAAAATACCGCTGAACATAGCTAATGGGAAAGCCAATTTTAACCATAAACTTTGTATAGTAAGAGGTTTGTATTTATCTACCCAATTCTCAAGCTGGTAGTTTATTTCATCCTCAATTTCTGATTTAGTTGATTTTACTTCGTACTCTAACTCTCCGTCATATCTTTGTTTTGCATTGAAAGAAAACCTATTTGTTCTGCCATATTCAATATCTATGCTTAACTCTTTTGGGCTGAAACTTTTAATTTTTGGGTCAACTAAAAGTTCTTTTACAGTATTGTCTTTTAGTTTAGATTCATCCTTTGAAATTAACGTAATGTCTTTTCTAATAGAATCAAATGAGTATTTAACCGCATATTTTCTTGCCTCATCTAAGCTCTCACGTTTTTTGTCTTCAAAATCTTTCAATGCAATAGATTCAATAATCTCATTTCGAGACTTTTTAAGTTCATCATTCGCAAATTCTACAATTTCATCAAGTTCCTCTAAAGCTTTTATGTCTAAGAACCAAGGTCCAGTAAATGTTCGTTTTGAAGGATTGTATAGTTTTCCCATTTTATGTTTTTCAAATTAAGCCCAACTATTATATATACTCAGTTCTATTAATCATATCCAGCTTATAACAACACTAAAAGCAAGAACCTGCAATAGGTTTTTCAATGCAATTTCCTGCGCCAAAACAAACGGTTTCAGTTTCGCAACCGCCTTCTTCTTCGGTGCAAGAAGTAAAGCTTAAGGAAATTGTTGCTACGAGTATAATGCGTTTTAATATCTTCATCTGTTTCATTTTATGTTTTCTTCATATTTCAAAAACATAAGCAACGAATTTACTTTGTTTCTGTAAAAGAATCAATACGTATAACTGCGTATTTTTCTTTAACGGTGAGCAAATTACAAAAGTTTGTTTAGTCAACTTTACGGAAAACCGTAATTGTAGAATAAAAGCATAAAAGAAGCCCTAAATAGGGCTTCTTTTTTATTTGTAAGTACTAAAAATGTACTATTACTAATGTGTTTAAGCAATAGTTATTCTTTAATAATTTTCAATGCTTTTGCATTTTCTGTTTTCAAGATATAGATTCCGTTAGTTAAGTTTCTAAGATCTATTTGTTCTTTTTCTTGTATAGAACCGTTTAAAACGCTTTCACCAAGTATATTGTAAATGGTATAATTTTCTTTTACTTTAAATCCTGAAATTTCCATAAAATCGGTAGATGGATTTGGATAGGCGGTTATTGTATTTGAATTATTTTCTAGTTGATTTGTAGATAATGTTGATTTATCAAAAATAGAAACGTTATCAATTAATACTTGCGCGCCAGCATCTCCACGTGAGTATATAAAAGCTTGAACATTTTCTGTATCGGTAGCTGTATATTCAAATTCTCCTTTTTTCCACTCTGTTGTAGATGAGTCTGTATAGGGATTAGTTAACAAAGTAGTTGGAAAAGCACCTGGAGTATGAGATAAATTAAATTCAACCTGAGTTAAATTACCAGAAACAGCTTTGTAATAAAAAGTACAAACATAAGTTGTACCAGAAATGAATGACATATTATCTGTATTTATATAGTTTAAGGTTCTACCTGCGTCAATTTCTAATTGTAAACTTGCGGTTCCATTTTGAAAATCGGCACTTTTTTCCCAAATTCCATTAAAATATCTAGTCCAATCATCTGGGTTTGTATCAAACGAATCCCAATTCTCCATATCTCCATTAGGAACAAGGTTTGTTTGCGCATTGATGTTTAATGTTGCAATAAATAAAAATAGAATAAGTAGTTTTTTCTTCATAATTGTTTTGTTTTGAGTGTTTTAAATTATATTGTTTGATTACCTCTGTTCCTTAAACCTTCTTATAAAACAAATGCTGTTATGTTTTATGCTGTTTTTAGGACTTAAAAGTGATAGCAAGTAAATATTTATATATGAAATTACGTAGTTTTAATTGTTAAATGTAGGATATAATGTCATTGTTTTACTGTTCGTCGATAAATATTGTTTTTTTGTGTTTTAGGAATAAAATGTTGGGTATTTAATTTTAGATGTTTTTTTAGTTGTTTTTCTGGCTGTAAATTCGAAGAACATGTTCTTTATAATAACTTAAATGGAAGAGTAGGATTGTTTAATTACGGTAAAAAAAGTATAGTGATTTAATTTGTTATATATCGATAAATTTATGCTAACCTTAAATTGGAGAAGAGTAGGTGTTATATTTTTTTATATTTAATTTTTGAATCAGATTGTAGTCTTATTTCTGAAAATAAATCGATGTATAAAGTTGCTCATTTTTGTTTTACACGTAGTTGTTATTTAAAACAGAAACGCCTTAAAATATTAATTTTAAGACGTTTTATGCTAAGATTTAGGAATGTAGTAAAATATAATTTTTTTTTAACTATTCTGTAAACTCAATAACTTGTGCTGAAACAGTAACGAGTTTTCTACCGAAAAAAGGAAAACTTGATCCTTTAATTTCAACTGTTTCATTGATAACTGCTTTTGCTCCTCCTTCAAGATTTGCATTTTGAAGCATCTCGGCTTTTGCTTCTGTTATTAACGCCTTTTTAGATAAACCACCAATACCAAAAATATAGGTTACGCTCGCGTCTCCGCTAACGCTATTTATTACTTTAAAGTTCTTTTTTGATAAAACAACTTGAGTGGAATGATTGTTAACATTGGATGTTAGTCCATAATGTCCTGCACAACTGGTAAGTGAAATTGTTCCAACGAGAGTGATAATAATTGATAATTTTTTAATCATTTTGATAAATTTAGGGTGCCTACTTCTGTTTTAAGTCTGTTTTCGACTTATTCCGACTTTATTTTTAATTCTGATTTTATTTGATTTTACACTATAAGGTTTGAGTTTTCCTTTAACACCACGCAAATTATAACAGTCCAACCAATCAAATTTACGGGTATCCGTAATTGGAGAATAAAAGGCCTAAAAAAAGCCCAAAAAATTGAGCTTTGTGTAGTTTGTCGATATTGAAATGCATTATTAAGCGTTCCAATCTTCTTTTATATATCGAAGGGCTTCTTCCAAAACTTGTTTAGATCGTTTTGGGTTAAAACCTAAAACACTTTTAGAAGCACTAATATCATAATCTTGTTTTAAGCCATAAAACATATCGAGATAATGCCTTTGGAGTAAAGGTTCTTTTCCTGTTATTTTACTACTAAATCCCATAAGTCCAGCAACGGCGTATAATAAACATTTTGGAACTGTTTTGGGTGTTTTTAGTTTTAATTCGGGATACAAATTAGCGGCAATTTTCACGCTGTCTTGCAAAGTGGTGTGTGTAGGATTGGATAGAATGTAACGGGTTTGATTTTCACCTTTCAGCATGGCTTGGTAAGCGCCAAAGGCGACATCTTTAACATCGACCCAGTTTAAGGTTACATTGGTATCTACAGGAATTTCGCCTTTTAGAATTTGATGCACCAAATGGTTAGAATAACTTAATTTGTGAGCATGGCTGCCAATCATGGCGGATGGTAAAATGAGTACGGTTCTAATACCGTATTTTTGGCCTAATTTTAAGGCTAATTTATCGGAATCGTTTTTAGAATTGTAATACCAATTTCTACGGTCTTTGTTATAACCATTATTAACGTTTGCGGGTAAGGTGGTAAAATCTAAAGAGGCTACCGAACTTACGTAAACAATATGTTTTATACCGCAGGCTTTCGCAACGTCGAACAGGTTTTGGGTGCCTTTTAGGTTGTTGTCGTAAATTTCTGTTTTAGGATTTTTGGCCCACATGCTAAAGTTTGCCGCTACGGCGTATAAGTGGGTTACATTTTTAAATGCTTTTTTTAGCGAGGCTGTATCTAAAAGGTCGGCCTGTACAACATCGCAATCTAGCCCCTCAAAAGGAGCAGAGTTATTGATATCTCTAACCGTAGTTCTAACATTTTGATTTTTAGATAGTAGTAAACGGATTAAATTATTGCCTAAATGGCCGTTTCCGCCTGTAACTAATGCAATATCTTTACTTGTGTTTTCAATGTTATCTTTGCTCATGTTTTTATTTTTTTGTTTGAGCAAAGGTCTGTGCTTATTGATGTTTTAAAAATAACATTTGTTAGAAAGTGATTTGTTTTCTAATACGACTTAGCGATTGTGGCTCCATGCCTAAAAAAGATGCTATATTATCTATAGAAACGTTTAAAGCTAGGTTTGGGTGTTGTTTTATAAACTTCTCATAACGTTGTTTTGCTGTTAATATCTGAAAATCTTTAACGCGTTCGAGTTTACAATTTAAATGTTCGTTTGTAACGGTTTTTATAAAATCGCTCCAAAAGCTAGATTGTGTCTGTAATAGGTTATAATCGGGTTTTGAAATTTTTAATAGTTTGCAATCGGTAATGGTTTCATAGTAATCTGGAGCAGGCGTTTCACTCATAAAACTATCTAATGAGGTAAAAAAATCTTGTTCTGGTACTAAATGCTGTACTACAATTTTGCCATCTAGGTTTTGATACCCTTTTACAATGCCTTCACTTAAAAAATAAACATAGCGTTCTACTTTTCCGGCTTCTAATAGTTTGGTTTGTGCAGGTACGTGCTCGGTAATAAAATAATGTTGAACTAAACGAGTATCTTCGTCAGTTAAAGTAAATCGCGATTGAATATAGTTTAGCAAATTTTTCATGATTGTGCTTTGGATAGGGCGGACGTTAGAAAATGGATTATTTAGACGCCGTTATTATTTCCGAAAAGACGAAGATAATCCAAATTGATTTAAAGGCAAGTTCCCGTTAAACAAAAAAAAACCACTCTGTTTCACAAAGTGGTTTTAAAATAAATACAAATTTTTCTTTTTCAATTATTTGTCGATAGAACCCAACACGCGTTGCATAAAACTGTTTACAGCTTCTTTTTTTGGCATGCCTTCTTTTATCATTTTATTCACTTCAATGGCGCCGTACATATTAGAAATAAGTTCGCCAATAACATCTAATTCTTCATCTTTTAGAGAAGAAACTTCGGTTAAAGCTTCAAGTGTTTCAATAGTTTCAACAACGTAATCTTCGTCGTTTTCTTCAATAAATTGTGTTAAATGTTTTATTACTGGTAATTTCATTTTTATATGGTATTAATCACGCTTTCGCGGAAAGGTCTTCTACTTTGTATTATATTACTTCGCTAACTAATTCTTTTAAAACATCGAATTTGTTAGTTTGTACTTGCTTAACTAATTTGCCGCCTTTAAAGGTTGCAAACGTTGGTAAATTATCAACCGTAGCTAGTTTTCTAGATTCAGGAAACTTTTCAGCATCAACTATAACAAAAGATACACCTTCGTTTTCTGTTGCTAATTTTTTAAATTTAGGTTTCATAATTCTACAATTTCCACACCATGTGGCAGAATATTGAACAATTACTGTATCATTACTCGAAACGATTTCACCTAAATTATCTTGGTCTAATTCATTTATCATAACTATATTTTTTTTTGGAGTGTGTTATTTAAAACAATCTAAAAGCTGAAAGAAATAGCTATTGCTGTTTTAAATAGAATTTTGAAGGCCTGCCTAAATAAATATGAGAGACAAACAGGCCTTAAAATTATTTTTTTAACTAGTTAGCTGCTAAGTATGCTGCAGTTCCTTTTGCATTTGGAGCCATAGCTTCTTTTCCTTCTTCCCAGTTTGCAGGACAAACTTCACCTTTTTCTTGTACGTGAGTTAAAGCATCTACTAAACGGATGTATTCACCAACATTTCTACCTAAAGGCATGTTGTTAATACTTTCGTGTTGTACAACACCATCTTCGTCAATAATGTAAGTTGCTCTGTAAGTTACGTTATCACCTTCAACTTGTACAGTTCCAGTTTCTTCATCAAACGTTTCGTTAGTGATATCTAAAATACCTAAGATGTTTGATAAGTTTCTGTTACTATCTGCTAAAATTGGGTAAGTTACACCTTCAATTCCACCGTTATCTTTAGCTTGGCTTAACCATGCAAAGTGTACTTCTGGAGTATCGCAAGATGCACCAATAACAATAGTGTTACGTTTTTCGAATTCTGGTAAAGCCGCTTGAAATGCGTGTAATTCTGTTGGGCATACAAAAGTAAAATCTTTTGGGTACCAAAATAAAACTACTTTTTTCTTGTTGTTAACTGCTTCTTCAAGAACGTTTACTTTAAAAGTATCGCCCATATCGTTCATTGCGTCAACGTTTAAATCTGGAAATTTTTTTCCTACTAATGCCATGTGTTTATGTTTTTATTTGTTAATTGTTTTCTGGGTACAAATATAAAACACATTTAAGGTTTTTAGTAAAATCCGAAATTTTAATTTCTTATTACAGAATAGTTTTTGTCTATGGAATTAAAATTTATTGATAATTTAATTCTATTTAGAGGCGAGTTGTCTAATTTTAATATTTAAAGCCGCAAACAGGAGTGTAGTAAACGGACTTAACCAGTTGAATATAGCATATACAAAGTACTCTGATATGCCGACACCCAAAACCCCAGATTGATAAGCTCCACAGGTATTCCAAGGGATAAGTACCGAAGTTACCGTACCAGAATCTTCTAAGGTTCTACTTAAATTTTCAGGGGCTAAACCACGATCTTCATAAGCTTTTTTAAACATTTTACCAGGAATTACAATAGCTAAATATTGATCGGATGCTATAATGTTTAAGCCTAAACAGCTAATTACTGTACTAGCAAATAAACCAAATACAGAGGTGGCTATAGATAGTAACCCTTTTGTTATTCTAGCCAAGGCACCAATGCCATCCATAATACCACCAAAAATCATGGCACAAGTAATTAAATAGATGGTCCAAAGCATACCTTTCATGCCACCAGCAGAAAAGAGCTCGTTTAGTTTTTCATTATCGGTAGTAATTTGTGTATCGGTTAAAATAGAGGTTGTAATTGTAGAGATTTTAGAATCTCCTAAACCATTAAGAATTTCTGGTTGAAAAACAAATGCAAAAACAGCCGCTAATAAAACACCCGTTACTAAAGCAATAAGGGGTTTTGTTTTTAAGAGAATTAAAGCAATTACAGTAACTGGTACTAAAAACAACCAAGGTGTAATATTAAATGTACTCGCTATAGTGACCAATAAACTTGAAACATCGGCACTTCCGGTAGTATCAACAGATAAACTTAAAATAGCAAAAACAACTAGGGTAATTATTATGGTAGGTATGGTGGTAAGCGTCATATACCTAATATGTGTAAATAAATCTGTTCCAGCCATGGCAGGAGCAAGGTTAGTGGTATCACTTAATGGTGACATTTTATCTCCAAAATAAGCACCAGAAATTACAGCACCAGCAATCATTCCAGGAGGAATTCCTAAAGCGGTACCAATACCAACTAGAGCAATACCAACGGTAGCCGATGTGGTCCAAGAACTTCCTGTTGCAATAGAGATTACGGCAGCAATAATAACAGATGCTGGTAAAAATATACTTGGGCTTAGCACTTGCAAACCATAATAAACCATAGCAGGAATTACGCCACTAACAAGCCATGTACCAGCTAAAGCTCCAACTAAAAACAAGATCATAATCGGTATAAAAACACTTTTTAGGTTGGCCCAAACTTCGGTAACCATGCGGTTAACAGATACTTTGTTGTAAAAACCAACTACGGCTGCAATGGCACCACCAATAAGTAAAATAAATTGATTAGAATATTCTCCAAACCATTCGCCATCCTTATAAGTGATGTTGTAAAATAATAAACCCATTAGAAGAATTACAGGAATTAAAGCTTCCCAAATATTCAATTCTGAGTTTTCAATAATTGTTTCATGGTCTGCTTTTATCTCAGAAATATTCTTGTCGTCGTGCATGCTATCAATTTTGTACCGTAATGTTACGATTTTAGTTGAATGTATGCAAATAGAAATACTTGCTTACTTTTGCCATTCAATTCAAAAAATATTATGGATTCATTAACTCAAATCGTTTTAGGTGCTGCATGTGGCGAAGCTGTGTTAGGCAAGAAAATAGGCAATAAAGCGCTGTTATTTGGTGCAATAGGCGGCACGATTCCCGATTTGGATGTTATTGTGGGTGGCATAATTCATCAAAATAAAATTGATGCGATGTTATTTCACCGCGGGTTTATGCACTCCATTTTATTTTCTGTTTTGGCGGCTTTTTTCTTCGGCTGGTTGGTTTTCAAGTTCTATAATACCAAAAAACGTATAGATACAACAAGCCAAAGTGATTGGGTAGGTTTGTTTTTCTGGTCGCTTTTAACGCATCCCATATTAGATTGTTTTACACCTTATGGTACGCAATTGTTCGCACCATTTAGTAATTATAGAGTAGCTTTTAATAATATTGCTGTGCTCGATCCGTTGTATACCGTTCCTTTTTTAGTATGTATTATTGTCTTAATGTTTTTTAAACGCACATCAGTAAAAAGAAGCATTTGGCTAAAATGGGGTATAGGGATCAGTTCGGTTTATATGCTTTTTACGGTGGTTAATAAATTGTATATCGATTCAGTTTTTAGAAGTTCTTTGGCAGAAAAAGAAATAGAATATTACCGTTACAGTTCTAACCCCGCACTTTTAAACAATATATTATGGTATGGCATTGCCGAAACAAAAAAGGGTTATTTTATCGCTAATTATTCACTTTTAGACACTAAAAGTAGCTTTATTAATTTTGTGGAATTGCCAAAACAACGCGATTTAAAACCAGAAGCTTATCAAGATATAAAAGATCTAGCTTGGTTTAGTAATGGTTATTATAGTGTGTATAAAATGGAGGACAATAATTATCAATATAACGATTTGCGTTATCCGTTATTAGATGACAAAGATCCGAACTCTTCAGTATTTAAAATGAAACTTTTTAAAGAAGGCGGCCGCCTAAACATGATACCTTTTGAGCCAGAATCGAGAGATTTTAAAGCAGCTATCGCGAATCTGTGGGAACGTACAAAAGGAATTTAATCTTCTAAAATTTTGGTATCAAAACCATCAATACTTTGGGTGTTGTTTTCTTTCCAGTAGTTTTCAATACGGGCTTTGCCTTGTTTTTCCGACCAAGAATTTAGCATACCACGTTCTTCTTTAAAATCCATAAAAGGAATAGAGTAGCCGCAAGATGTTTGTACAGATTCTATATCCATAACAATAATTTGTCTAGAGCCTGTATTTCTTTCAAACAAACCAATATGCTCCTGGTATTCCGCATCGCGTTCATGGTAGGTTATTGCACTACCATAAAGGCGTAAAATCAAAGGTTTACCTTCAAAAGCACAAAACATAATAGTCATTCGGTTTTTTTGCAGTAGGTGAGCAGCTGTTTCGTTGCCACTACCTGTTAAGTTCAACCAAACTATTTTATTAGGCGATAAAACCCTAAGTGAATCATGTCCTTTTGGTGAAATATTTATGCGTCCATCACTAGCCGCTGTACCAACAAAAAAGATATGTTGGGCTTTAATAAAATCTTCAATTTCTGGAGTTATACTCGGTTTAAAATCACTCATTTAAATGGTGTAAGAAATTAATCTAAATATTTAGAAGGAATCGGGTTTAACCAAGTTTCCTGAGTCCAGTACATATTCAAAATCCACCAACGCTCGCCATCATTCAGTAATTGTATACTGTTAATGCCTCGCATTTCAGAGTCTTCTTTATTTTCATCTTCCGTATTATAGGTTTTATAACTACTAAAAACATGCGCCATACGGCCATACTCTTCTGTTTTTCTGCGCATTTCTTTTTTTACAAAACCATTAGATGTAATCCATTTACTAGAACTTTTTACATAATCTGCAGCACCCATAAATTTCACCTGAAACTCTCTATCATTATTTCTTCCTGCTGTAATTAATTTTGCATCTGGGTGAAACAAAAGTTTAAAAAGTTTCCAATCACGTTCTTCATTCTTTTTCCCCGAAACCACATCATAAAGTGTATTAACCACATTATTTACGGTTGCATAATTTTCCGAGTAGTCAATTGGCTCTACAGCTTTTTCTTTGCCGGTTTCCTTTCCCTTTTCTTGTCCTTTTTTAGGCCCTTTTTGCGCCTGAGCGGTAATAGAAATTGCAGTTAAAAAAAGTATAAAAACGTATTTCTTCATGGTTGCTTATTTGTAAATTTTCTTAATTCGATCTAAGTTTCGTTTATTATCACGATCTTTTATAGTTTCACGTTTATCATATAGTTTTTTACCTTTAGCCAAAGCAATAACTAATTTAGCGTAACCTTTTTCGTTAATAAATAAACGCAACGGAATTATAGTTAAACCTGTATTTTGCACTTCTTTATGCAATTTTTTTAATTCCTTTCGGTTTAGCAGCAATTTTCGTTCCGCTTTTGGCTTATGGTTATAATAATTCCCATAGATATATTCCTCAACCGTCATATTTATCACAAAAAGTTCGCCAGCCTCGTTAAACTCGCAAAAACTTTCGGCAATAGATGCTCTACTACTTCTAATCGACTTAATTTCAGTACCCGAAAGTACAATTCCTGCGGTGTACTTATCTAAAATCTCGTATAGAAAGCGCGCCTTTTTGTTCTGTATGTTTATCTTATTTTGCATGACCAACAAAATTACAAAAATTATTATGGCATTCCCTTTTTTAAAGCTAGAAGATTTTCGAAAAATAAAATCTTTTAACTTTAAAAAACGTCGGGCTATACGCTACAAGTCCTCGTGCCACCAATTACCATTGGCATCACTGTGGGCTTTTCACTGCTATCCCTAATGCGAGCGCCAAGGGTCTGGATTTCAATAAGTACTGTGGCCTCAGTGCAACATTTTACAATTTTAAAAAACACGCTAATCATAGCGTTTTCTTAAAATAGAGACGTCTATCAAAAAAATAAATTACATTTACAACACTAAAATTATTGTCCGGTATACATGCGTAAATTCACCATATTTCTAATCTCATTTAGTTTCTGTATTTCATGCGTAAGCGTTAAAAAACATAATGCACAAATAGAAGCATTACACACACCAGAGAGCTTGCATATGGATATAGATCGAGTTTATAATCAATTAAAAAAGCACCATCCAAATCTATATCAATATACCTCTAAAACCGATTTAGACTTTAAATTCGACAGCCTAAAAAGAGCCATAAACTCACCAATTAATTCGCGAGATTTTTATAAAAAATTAGCACCAGTAGTAGCGCAGGTAAAGCAAGGGCACGTATCTTTAGGGTCGGCATATACAGAGTATACAAGAAAAGAGCTTAAAGCATTAAAAAAGAAAAAGTTTGAGTTTTACGATCTCGATTTCGAATATTTAGACCATAAACTTTGGGTTATAGAAACTAGAGGTAAAGATTCCTCTTTAGTAGGAGCAGAAGTGCTTAAACTAGAAAACGAAAATGTATCCGATTTAATAACTGGGTTTAAATCACGTTTTGCTTCCGATGGTTATAATCAAACTTTACAAAACAGATTGGTAGGCCGAAATTTTTCAACATTTTATTTTAAAGAGAAAGGTTTTATCGATATTTTACAAGTACAGTTCAAACTAAATGATTCTGTGTTTATAAAAACACTAAAGCGTATTGATAAAAAAGAAAAAACTAAAGAAAACGATTCCATTGCTCCAGAGCCAAAACCTATAATAAAATTAAGTAAAGCGAAAAAAAAACAAAATAGAATTGCAGAAAGAAATAAGCGCAAAAAGCATAGAGAGTTAGGTTTTATAGCTAAAAGTAAAGAGTACACACGTAATTTTAGTTTTATTGGTAAAGACAGCGCCACGGCTTACATTAAAATTAGAGGCTTTAATAATGGTAACTATCGTAAGTTTTATAAAAAAAGTTTTAAAAGATTAGATTCTGCTAAAACTAAAAACTTGGTACTGGATTTAAGAGATAATGGAGGCGGGCGCATAGCCGAAATAAACTATTTATATAGCTATCTAGCGAAAACAAAATACCAATTTATGGCGCCTGCCGAAGTAAATAGACGTTTATCATTTTTTCCTGCGTTTATGAATAACACCTCTTCGGTTGCTACTAAAATATTTATGGGTATTGCATCACCTTTTATAGCGGTAGACAATCTTTTAAAAACAAAAAAGCAAGATGGAAAGCTCTATTATAGATTTCCATATTCCAAAGAAAAAGAGCCTAGAGAACAAAATTACAAAGGTAAGTTGTACGTATTAACAAATGGAAACTCGTTTTCTGCATCGGCTTTAATTTCTACACATTTAAAAGCAACTAAAAGAGCTGTTTTTATTGGTGAAGAAACAGGTGGCGCTTATAATGGTTGTGTTGCAGGTTTGTATAAAATTTATCAATTACCAGAAACTAGGTTAAAAATTAGAATGGGCCTGATGCAAATAGAAGCACCGTTTAAACAAAATCCTGATGGTTTTGGTGTTAAACCTAATATTGAAATAACACCAACTATTTCCGATAGACTTTCAGGAAACGATCCAGAACTCGAATGGGTTTTATCAAATATTTCTAAAAATTAAAAATATTTGGCAATGTATTTGCTTAAAACAATTTGAAAACAATAATTTCGTTTTCAAATTGTTTACAATCTATATACAACAAGATTTTCCTTATGAAATTAATAAAATTATCAACCTTACTATTTTTTGTTTCCACGTTAATTCTTTCTGCGCAAAGTATTAATCAATTTGATAGTGCAGGAAAACGTGATGGCGTTTGGAAGAAAAACTTCGATAATACAGAAGTAATACGTTATCAAGGTACTTTTTTACATGGTAAAGAAATAGGAGAATTCAAATTTTATAAAAACGTTAGAGGTAAAGCGATACTATCAGCCACAAAGCTATTTAATAAAGATAATAACATTGTAAAAGTGGTGTTTTTAGCTTCGACTGGAAAAGTAATTAGTGAAGGTGAAATGGATGGTAAAACCTATATTGGCACCTGGAAATACTACCAAAAAAGTAATAACAATCTACTAATTTTGGAACACTTTGATAATTCTGGTCAGTTAACTGGGGAGCGTTTGGTATATTATAAAAACGGAGAAATAGCCCAAAGAGAAAACTATAAAGCAGGAAAACTTGATGGCGAATCGTTTTGGTATTCAGAAAACAAAGTGGTTTTAAAATCTTATGTTTATGAAAATGGTGAAATTCATGGGCCAGCAAAAATTTATAATGGCAAAGGCGAATTACTTATCGATGGCCAATACAAACGCGATAAAAAACATGGCGTTTGGAAGTACTACGAAAACGGCAAACTAACAACCGAAAAAGATTTTACATACGTGCCAAAGTACATTAAAAAACAATAATACGCTTGCTCTTTTTAGGCTTACAAACTGTATGTGTTTTACTTATAAATAGGATAGTTATTTACTATCGAAATTCAATTTAAATACAATCCATAATACCTACCTTTGTAAACTAATTTTTTTAGACAACAAACCATTAATTAAAACAATGTATTTGCTGGTTTTTCTAGGTTATATCTAGATTATCGGTACATATATTTTATTATATAAAGCATGAAACGAGTTGTAATTGGACTTTCGGGAGGTGTAGATTCTAGTGTTGCTGCATATTTATTACAGGAGCAAGGTTATGAAGTTATCGGACTATTTATGAAAAACTGGCACGATGATACGGTTACCATATCAAATGAATGTCCGTGGCTAGATGATAGTAATGATGCAATGTTGGTTGCCGAAAAGCTTGGTATTCCTTTTCAAACGGTAGATTTAAGTGAAGAATATAAGGAGCGTATTGTAGATTACATGTTCAATGAATATGAAAAAGGACGTACGCCAAATCCTGATGTACTTTGTAATAGAGAGATTAAGTTTGATGTTTTCATGAAAATCGCTCTAGATTTAGGTGCAGATTATGTTGCTACAGGGCATTATTGCCGTAAAGGAACACTTGAAAAAGATGGTGAATCTGTTTATCAATTATTAGCAGGTGTCGATGGAAATAAGGATCAATCTTATTTCTTATGTCAGTTATCACAAGAGCAACTTGCAAAATCACTGTTTCCTATAGGTGAATTAACTAAGCCAGAAGTGCGCGAAATTGCTATGAGTTTAGATTTAGTTACTGCAGAGAAAAAAGATTCTCAAGGACTTTGTTTTATTGGGAAGGTAAAATTACCCGATTTCCTTCAGCAACAGCTAAAACCAAAAGAAGGTGTTATTGTTGAGATTTCTAATGATCTTGATATATATAAGGAAACAGAGCAGAGTTTTGCTTCCGAAGAAGAAAAATTGGCCTATTTATCTCGTAAAATTGATTATAAAGTTGATTTAGGAAAAATAGTAGGTAAGCATCAAGGTGCGCATTATTTTACAAAAGGTCAACGAAAAGGTTTAGGTGTTGGTGGTACTATCGAGCCTTTATTTGTAATTGATACAGATGTAAATGAAAATGTAATTTACACAGGTCAAGGAAAAGCACATCCGGGATTATTTAAAAGGGCTCTTTTTGTAACCAATGATGAGTTACATTGGGTGCGAGAAGATTTAGCTGTCGCGAATGGGGAAACCATGGAAGTACTAGCTAGAATACGCTATCGCCAAGCTTTAGAAAAAGCTACTTTACATAAAGTAGAATTGGGTATGTATGTAGAATTCGAGAATCCGCAATCGGCTATTACGGAGGGACAATTTGTAGCATGGTATTTTGAAGATGAGTTACTTGGTTCCGGAGTTATTTCGTAACTTAGTGCATCTAAATCTATTACATTGAAAAAAATTATACTTTCCCTCAGTTTATTCGCTTTTTCATGTCATTTATTTTCCCAAGAAGATGCTTGGGTGTATTTGGCAGATAAAGAAAATGAAACCACTTTTATTGCCAATCCGTTAACTATGCTTACTCAAAAAGCACTGGATAGAAAGGCTAGGCATGGTGTGTCTATAGATGCACGCGATGTACCTGTAAACGAAGACTATGTTACAGCTATTAAAAATGCTGACGGCATATCCGTTTTAGCTAAATCTAAATGGTTCAATGCTGTACATGTTCGAGGTGAAAAAACAGCCATTGAAAACTTATTTATCAATCAAAATAACTTGATTGAACCTCAAAGAACATTTATAAGTAAAATTGTTTTTGCAGATAGATCTCAAGGCGCTTTAGAGAAATCGACCAATGAAAAACGAAGGTATAAGTTCGAAACTATTTTAACCGATTATAATTACGGTAATGCCAACCAAAATAATCAGATTAAAATGATTAATGGCGATGTGTTGCATCAAACAGGTTTTACAGGTGAAGGGATTACAGTTGCCATAATGGATGGAGGATTTCCAAATGTTAATACCATGAGTTCGTTTGAAGCACTTCGAAATAATGGAAGACTACTTGACGATTACGATTTTGTAAACCGTGATGAAGATGTTTACACCAATACATCTACAAATCACGGGACTTTGGTTTTAAGTGCTATGGCGGGATATATTGACACTGCAACTAAAAATTACGTTGGTACAGCGCCCAATGCATCATATTATCTATTTATTACTGAAGATAATAATGATGAAAACCCAGTAGAAGAAAGTTATTGGGTGGAAGCTGCTGAACGTGCAGATAGTTTAGGGGTAGATATTATAAATACCTCTTTAGGGTATGATGATTTTGATCCAGGAACTAAGTACGATTACGAGCCATCGGATATGGATGGGCAAACAGCATACATTACAAAAGGAGCTAATATTGCTTTTGAAAAAGGAATGCTCTTAGTAACATCGGCAGGAAATGCTTGGGGAGCTAGTGTTGGCGCGCCGGCAGATTCTCCAAATGTTTTAACTATTGGAGCTGTTGATTCTAATGGTGATTATGCCATGTTTAGTTCCATAGGTACGACCTATCAGCCGACTATAAAACCTGATGTTGTTGCGCAAGGCGCTAGTAGTTATTTAATTAATGAATTTGATAATATTATCACCAATAGTGGTACATCTTTTAGTGCGCCAATTTTGGCTGGTGGTATTTCATGCTTGTGGCAAGCTTACCCAAGTTTAACCAATTCTGAAATTATGGATTTGGTTAGAGAATCAGCATCACAATACAATAACCCTGATTTTTACTTAGGTTATGGTATTCCAGATTTAGAGAAAGCTTTGTCAAATATCTATGCGCTTGATACTACAAATGCCAGTATTAACGATAAAATTACGCTGTATCCTAACCCAATGAATGCGCGTTTGTTTGTGAGCCTTCCTACCGATGATTTTGCAACATTAAATCTCTTTGATGTTTCAGGAAAAAAGATTAATACGTATCAAGTTTCAAATGAAAATAATTGGATCAATACTTCAGAATTGGCCAAAGGCCTTTATGTTGTTAGGCTTGAAACTGTAAATGGAATTGATACCTTTAGACTTATAAAAGAATAATGGCAAATAGAATTACCGAACTTTTTGGAATTAAATACCCTATAATTCAGGCTGGAATGATTTGGAATAGTGGTTGGAGATTAGCTTCAGCTGCTAGTAATGCTGATATTTTAGGATTAATTGGAGCAGGATCGATGTATCCTGAGGTGTTACGTGAACATATCCAAAAATGTAAAAAAGCAACAAATAAACCTTTTGGAGTAAATGTCCCAATGTTATATCCTAACATTGAGGAAATCATGAATATTATAGTTGAAGAAGGTGTTAAAATTGTGTTTACTTCTGCAGGAAATCCAAAAACTTGGACCTCTTGGTTACAAGATAGAGGTATTACTGTTGTGCACGTGGTGAGTTCTGTAAAGTTCGCTTTAAAAGCTCAAGATGCTGGTGTAGATGCCGTTGTTGCCGAAGGTTTTGAAGCTGGTGGACATAACGGGCGAGATGAAACAACCTCCTTGACATTAATACCAATGGTTAAGGAAAAAATAACCATACCACTAATTGCCGCAGGCGGAATCGCAACAGGCAAAGCCATGTTGGCCACTATGGTTTTAGGAGCAGATGGTGTTCAAATTGGGAGTCGGTTCGTTGCTAGTACAGAAAGTTCTGCACATGCTAACTTTAAACAAGTGGTTGTTGATGCTAAAGAAGGTGATACGCAGTTAACGTTAAAAGAATTGGCGCCAGTACGTTTAGTAAAAAACGTCTTTTTTAATGAGGTACAAGATTTATACAAAACAGCTCCAAGTGTAGATCAATTAAAAGAATTACTTGGTCGCGGACGTGCCAAAAAGGGTATGTTTGAAGGTGATTTGGATGATGGTGAACTAGAAATCGGGCAGATTGCAGGTATTATTCATTCAATAAAACCTGTGGCAGACATTGTTACGGAAATCATCACTGAATTTGAAGATGCAAAGCGTGATGTTTCTCAACTTTAAAACTCATAATTTCACCAATAAATAAACTTAAATATTTCCTCTTAAATTAAGAACACAAAATTGCTTTAAACAAAGCATAAGTTTACTTTTGCCAAATGCAATTAACCGACTACACCAAAGAATTTAAATATAACTGGCAGCTTGCAGCTCCCGTTATGTTAGGCATGTTAGGCCATACTTTTGTAAGTTTTATAGATAATATTATGGTTGGCCAATTAGGTACAGCCGAACTTGCAGCTGTTTCATTGGGGAATAGTTTTATGTTTATTGCCATGTCTTTAGGTATTGGTTTTTCTACGGCCATTACGCCATTGGTAGCAGAGGCCGATGCTGAAGGAAATTTTGGTAAAGGAAAATCATCTTTTAAACACGGTTTATTTTTATGTACCGTTTTAGGAATATTGTTGTTTTTGGCGGTGTTTTTTGCAAAGCCGTTAATGTATTTAATGAAACAACCTATAGAGGTTGTGGAATTAGCAATTCCTTATTTAGATTTAGTGGCATTTTCACTTATTCCGTTAATTATATTTCAAGCTTTTAAACAATTTAGCGATGGATTATCATTAACTAAATTCCCTATGTACGCTACTATTTTAAGTAATGTTATAAATGTAGTTTTAAACTATTTATTAATTTTCGGAAAGTTTGGTTTCCCAGAAATGGGTATTGTTGGTGCGGCTTATGGAACTTTAGTATCTCGTTTTGTAATGGTTTGGTACTTGTGGTATTTATTAAAAGGACGAAAAAAATCTAAAGAATACGTTACAAATATCAAGTTGTTTGTACTTGATAAATTAATGCTGAAAAAAATTATAAATTTAGGCACTCCAAGCGCCATGCAAATGTTTTTTGAAGTGGCTATTTTTACTTCAGCGATATGGCTAAGTGGTTTGTTAGGTAAAAATCCACAAGCAGCCAATCAAATAGCATTAAACTTATCGTCCATGACCTTTATGGTAGCCATGGGATTAAGTGTGGCTTGTATGGTTCGTGTTGGAAATCAAAAAGGTTTAAAAAAATATGTAGATTTACGTCGTATTGCCTATTCTATATTTTTGTTAGGCGTTATAATTGCCTTTGGTTTTGCGGTTATGTTTTTCTTGTTGCACGACTATTTACCAAGACTGTACGTAGATTTAGGAGACCTTAAAAACTTAGCCGATAATACAGAGGTGGTTAGCATAGCATCCAAATTAATGGTTGCGGCAGCTATTTTCCAAATAAGTGATAGTATACAAGTGGTTTTTCTTGGGGCATTGAGAGGTTTACAAGATGTAAAAATCCCGATGGTTTTAGTATTCATTTCGTATTGGATTATTGGCTTTCCTATAAGTTGGTTTTTTGGATCGGAAGATGCTTATGGAAGTTTCGGGATTTGGCTGGGCTTATTAGCTGGTTTAACATCGGCTTCTATTTTGTTGTATATAAGGTTCAATTATTTAACAAAAAGATTAATTTTGTCGAACGTCGAGTAGTAAGGAAGTAAGCAATTTATAATATTTAGTCTGTTACTAAAAACTAGTAATTAACAAAAAAAGAAAACATGACATTACCAAAATTTATATTAGGGGATAACACAGAGTTTCCAAACGCTATTTTTGTTATTCATACTGAATTTCCAAGATTTATAATTAACCTTGAAGATGATGAAGTTGAATGGTTTGAAGATTTCGATGCTGATGATCAAGAAGAATTAGAAACAGAAACAGAAAATGCAATTAAGGAAGCTACTGCTTTTTATGATGCAGAGGTTGCTAAATACGACGAGTAATTTGTTTTTATAATGCCTTACAGGAAATAATAATTAACGAGTAAAACAGAGGCCTTGGGCTAATGCTAAAATAAAATAGTAATGATAGATCAGCTTTTAAAAAACGACACCGAGTTATTTGTATTTTTAAATAATTTGGGTTCCGAACCTTGGGACGGCTTGTGGTTGGCTATTACAGATAAGCTTACTTTTATACCATTGTACGCTGTTTTGTTGTATTTACTTTATAAAAAGTTTGGTTTAAAATCGCTATTAATTTTCGTGGTGGTTATTGCTTTAATGGTAACCTTTACCGATCAAATTACTAATGTATTCAAACGTGGTTTTCAAAGACCAAGACCTTGTGGTGCGGCAGATTTGGTAGATAGAGTTCGTTTTATTGCAGTGCGCTGTGGTAAATATGGGTTTTTCTCTGGGCACGCATCTAACACTATGGCTGCAGCTGTTTTTGCAGGTTTAACATTAAGACCATTTTATAAAAATTTAATTTATATAATGGTGTCTTGGAGTCTTATTGTTGCATTTAGCAGAATATATGTGGGCGTACATTATCCGTTGGATATCTTATGCGGATTAACTTTTGGAGCAATCTCTGGAGTGTTATTTTATAAAATAGCTAAGTATTTATTGAAGCGATTTGTTAAGACTGAGTAGATAGTCTGCTGCAGCAAAAGGCGTTGTTTTGTTGGTTTCAATTAATTTTAATTGTGCTTCGAGTGCTTCTTTTATTTCTTTTTTATTGAAGAAGGACCGTTTCAATTCATTTTCGATCGTTTGAATAAGCCAGAATTTATTTTGCTTCGTTCTATTGGTTTCAAAATAATTATTCTCGGTAGTTTTAGTTTTATATTCTAAAATTAATTTCCAAATATCCTTAATGCCTTCATTTTGTAATGCACTGCAAAGCATCACTTTTGGAGACCATTGCGATGGTTTAGGCGGATAGAGGTGAAGTGCTCTATTAAATTCAACCTTGGCTAGTTTAGCTTGTTTCAGGTTCTCTCCATCGGCTTTATTAATGGCAATAGCATCTGCCATTTCAATAATACCGCGTTTTATTCCTTGAAGTTCATCGCCAGCACCAGCCAATTTCAGTAGTAAGAAAAAATCAATCATGCTATGTACAGTGGTTTCACTTTGTCCCACGCCAAGAGTTTCAATTAGAATCACATCAAATCCTGCGGCTTCGCATAAAATAATACTTTCTCTAGTTTTTCTGGCAACACCACCTAAAGAGGTTCCGGAAGCCGATGGACGAATAAAGGCATTTTCATCTTTGGCCAAAGTTTCCATTCGTGTTTTATCACCTAAAATACTACCTTTTGTAATGGAACTTGTTGGATCTATAGCAAGTATGGCAATGCGTTTACCTTGCGATGTTAAATGTTTTCCAAAGGCTTCAATAAATGTACTTTTTCCAACACCAGGAACACCTGTTATGCCTATTCTAATAGATTTGTTGGCATGTGGTAAACAAGCTTTTATTATGGTGTTAGCTTGTTCTAAATGTTTATGGTTTTCACTTTCAACTAAAGTAATAGCACGACTTAAAGCCGCTATGTTTTTATTGAGAATAGAAGAAACTAAAGTGTTGGTGTCAATTCGGGCTTTGCGCTTCGCTTTGAGAGTTTCAATGGCATTAGAACTTGTAATTTCTGGAGAAGAAATCCCTGTATGTTCAGAAAGCGCCGATTTGTTTTTTTTAGTCAAAATAATCCTTTTGGAACTTCAATTTACAAATTTATTCAATAGCGTATTTTGATTTTCTTTAGAAGAATTTTTTAGTGAAATTATTTTAAAGGCACAGACACTTTTACAACATCCCAAGCCATGGTTAAAAATAAATCGTCTGTAGAGTTATCAAAAGCAATGGTAAACTGTTCTACAGGTTTCTTTAAATCTCTAACAGGAACCTCAATGCTTAAAGCATCATAATTAGGATCCCACATCGGTTTCATTTCAGAATCGACACCCCAAGAATATTGCTTAGTGTTAAAAATTACGGTCCAAACAGAATCTTTTGGTACAGTCCATAAGGTGTATTTTCCAGCAGGTAATGGCATACCCTTAACTTCTAGAGGTTTATTGGTTTCAAAAGTTGTCGCTTCGTTGGCACCCGTTCTCCATACTTTATCAAAAGGCACTAAAGCTCCAAATATTACACGGTTTTTCTTAGATGGGCGATTGTAAAACACCTTAAGCTCTAAGTCGTTTAACTCAAACTTCACGGTGTCTTTTGGACTTAATCGAGGAGCAAATATGTTTTCAACGAAAGTGGAATATAAAAATAATCCTAAAGCTATTACAGTTAAGGATATTAAAACGCGTTTTAAAAAGGTGTTCATTTACGGAGCAATTTATTAAGGCAATAAAGATACTTTAAAAAGTATTGATTACTAAAAAACCTAACGCACATTTGCACAATTTTGGTATATTTTAAGTAAAATTTAATAGTTTTTGCAACACTTTGTTTTTTTTGTCGTCTTTTAAACGAACCTAAGCCAATATAATGATAAATTGGCCTAACCAACCAAAAGCAAAATTAGTATGTTTCAAGTTGACATTATCGAAAAATGTAAACAAAACAATCGGAAAGCGCAATTGCAGTTATACAACCAGTACTGCGACGGGATGTATATTGTTGCTAAACGATTTTTAAAAGATGCTAACGATGCCGAAGATGTGGTGCAGGAAGCTTTTATAAAAGCATTTACAAAACTGGATCAGTATAAAGCAGAAGTTACTTTTGGAGCTTGGTTAAAACGTATTGTTGTTAATAAAAGTATCGATTTCTTGAAATCTAGAAAACAAGAACTTGTGGAACTAGAAGAGGTGCACCTGAAAGTGATTGATACTACAAAAGACGACAAATGGTTAGTTGACGATGCGGTAACGTTGCATGATGTAAAAGAGGCTATTAATAAATTATCACAAAAATATCAATATGTGGTGATGTTATATTTAATTGAAGGATACGACCATCAGGAAATATCGGAAATTTTGAATATAACACAAGTAGCATCGAGAACGCAACTATCGCGGGGAAAATTAAAATTACAAGAACTGTTAATACACAAAAATAATGGCACAAGATATTAGAGACTTATTTAAGAATGAAAAGGTTGTACATGATGAAATGCCAACCAAGCATGAAGCGCGTTTTCTTGAAAAATTGGATAAGGCTTTACCTGAAGCTCCTAAAAAATCTGGTTTGGGCTGGATGCAAATTGCAGCTAGTGCTGTTGTGTTTTTAGGTTTAAGTTTTGGTGCTTATTCCTTTTTTGAAGGAGACATTGAAACCATCGAAACTATTGAGACCGTTGCAGCTACTAAGGTAACGGAAACAAAAACTTTAGGTGATGTATCTCCGGGGCTTAAAAAAGTGGAAGACTATTATTTAGCGAGTATTAATTTAGAATTATCTAAAATGAAATACACGCCAGAAACTAAAGAATTATTCGATGGGTATTTGGCGCAGTTAGACGAATTGGATAAGGAATACAAGCGATTATCGTTGGATCTTACAGAGTCTGGGCCATCGGAATTAACAGTGAATGCATTAATAGATAATTTAAAATTCAGATTAAATTTAATGTATCGATTACGCACACAATTAAAAGAATTAAAATCGTCTGATGCTTTATCAGAAAAAGAACAATCAATCTAAATCAATCAAAAAATGAATAGTACAATCATAAAAATCAAATTATTAATACTGAGTTTTGTTTTAACGGCAAGTGCTTTTGGACAACAAAAGTTAACAAAACTAGAGCAAAGTATTAAGGTAAATAAAGATGTAGTTATCGATTTAAATACAAGCCATTGTAATGTTGTTTTCGATACATGGAATAAAAACACCATTGAAATTGAAGCTTATGTTGAAGGTGAAAAAATATCGAAAGAGGCGCTTGAAAGTGTTTTAAAATCTTGGGATGTTGATGTTGATGCCACTTTTGATAAGGTTTCGATAAATACAAATAAATCAAAGCCTAATGTGGTTTGGGTTGAAAAGAACAATGATAGCGATGGCGATTTATTAACCATAATTTTTGACGAATTAAAATACGAATTGGCCGATTTACCTCAAGCTATCATGAACGAGTTAACCGTTGACGTGCCTGAAATTCCTGCTATGCCAGAAATGCCACAGTTACCAGAACTTCCGGCAGGCGCACATGCTATGGAGTTTGATTATGAAGCCTATAAAAAGGATGGTGAAAAGTATCTAAAAAAGTATGAAGAGAAATTTGAAGCCACTTACGGAAAAGATTTTGAAGCTAAAATGGAAGCTTGGGGCGAAAAATTTGGAGAAGAATGGGGAGAGAAGTTTGGCAAGCGTATGGAAGCCTGGGGAGAAGCTTTTGAAGAACGATTTAATGAAGGTGATTTTGAAGAGAAAATGGAAGCATGGGGAGAACGTTTTGGAGAGCAAATGGAAGCACAAGCAGAGCGTATTGAGGCGCAAGCCAATCGTGTTGAAGCACAAAGTAAACGTGCAGAGGCTAATAGAGAACGCCATGAAGAACGTGCAACTTTAATGAAAAACCGCCAGAAAGAAGTTGAAAAATTAATGAAAGGGCATGGTGATTCTAATATTAAGAAAACCATTAAAATAAAAATGCCAAACCACGCCAAGTTAAAGGTTAATATTAAATATGGTGAAGTAGAATTTGCTTCTAATGTTAGCGATTTAAAAGCTAATTTATCACATTCAAAATTTACAGCATATAGTGTTAATGGGAGTTCTACTTCCATTAATGCTTCTTATTCGCCGGTTAATGTAGAATTCTGGAATTTAGGAGAACTGAATTTAAATTACGTAAACAATGCAGAAATAAAAGAGGTAAAGCAGTTAGTTTTAAATGCCACATCATCTAATATCGATATCGATAAATTAAGCGGTAGCGCTATAATTGATGGAAATATTGGTGATTTGAACATTTCTAAAATAGAAGATAGTTTTAGTAATTTAAACATTATTCTTCAAAATAGTAATGCCTTTATAAAATTACCAAGTGTAGATGCTAACGTGCAATATAAGGGAAGTTATTCTAAATTCTCGCATCCAAATCAATCTGCTAAAAATCAATCGTCGTCTTCTTTTTCTAAAAGCGGATCTAGCGGAAAAAGTATTATTATAAATGCAAAGTATAGTAATGTTGAAATGGAGTAGGTTGATATAATTAACCCTAATTTTTCAGCATAAAAAAAAGCGCCTTAAAAAAGACGCTTAAATTTTATTATTAATATCTAAATGTATTAGAATTGGTATCTTAAACTTAATGCGATATCAAAAAGTGTATTGTCTGTAAAACGATTGTTCCCAATTTCTGGTCTAAAATCTAAAGAAATTAATAACGGAATATCAAAATCGTATTCAATACCAACATCTCCAGCAGCAAAAAATCCGAAATCATCATCTAAGTTATTATCATTTCTTCCAGAGTATGATGCTAAACCTGCACCAGCACCAGCATACCAGTTAAATCCTCCGTCGATATTCCATACCCATTGGTATAAACCTGCTAATTTAAAAGCGCTGTAATCGTTTCCGTTTCTCCAACCTAAATCAGCTTCAATTCTATTGTTATCACCTAGAGCACGTTGGTAAGTAATTTCAGCTCCTAAACCATCACTATCTCCAAGACGTAACCCTAAAGCGTTATCTGCAATATTTTGTGCGCTAGAGGCAAATGTAAAACCTAATAATGTAATTGATAATAAAAATAATTTTTTCATAGTTTAAATAGTATTTGTTATTGATATACGGCCTTTCATATTAAAAAGACCATGCTTTGTCTACATATTAAATGCACTGCAATAACGTGAAATTTCGAATTATATTTAAAGAAATATTGCGTAAGCGGTCTTTATTTGTTTTTTTGGGTTAAAAATGAGAGTTGGGGAGAGGTTGGAGGTTGGTTTTAGTGTTTATATGTAAGAATAGTGTGTTTTTGTATGATAGGATTTTCATAAGGAATTTCAAAAGCCAATAAGTAAAGAAACTCATATTTATTAGTATAAAACTAGCTGTCTTTTATTATTACTCATATTTTTCAATTTTTGTAATAATGTTATTTTTAATTTCTATTCCTAAAGAATCAGTTTTCTTCTTATCTATTGGTTCTAATGTTAATTCAAATTCAGAGCTTTTATCATGCATTGGATAGATAGCAGATAAATAAAACTCATTTTTCCAATTAGAATATTTTGCAATATTATCAATTCCGCTAGCGTTAATTTTATTTTCAATTTTAGGTAAATACTCATTTTCCCAATTCGTCACTAATTGACTAATAAAATCTAGGTGATTAGGAAAAGGACTTGTATTATTTCCTTCTAAAATAATTGTTGTTTCAAGTAGTTGGTTCTTTAAGAATATATTACCATGCCAAGTATAACTTTTAGCAGGATTACCGCCTCTAATTCTCTGACTTTTTAAAACTCCAATTACGGGATGTTTAAAAGTCTTTTTTTGTCCAAAAAGAGAATCAATTATATTCATATATTATTTTTTGAGTATGTTACTAGTATTAGCGTTTATGTATAAAATTGTGCTGTATGCGAGGATTTTTCGCAGGAAAATCAGACGTAATAAACTTGCAATTACCTTTGGTTAAGCCCAAAATCTAGTAATTATTTTTATACATTGTTGCAAATGTTTTATTTTTTAATTATAGATTATTTCTCTCTTTACAGCAACACACAACCAAGCAGGATCGAAACTATAGAAATGAGCGCTATTACTTTTTTATAAACGAGATTTAAAACTCAATACCAATCTGCTACTTGCAAAACTTATTCAACAATTCCTGCATTGCATCATTAGGATACCCATAACCACGTTTCTTTTTACCAAGAACGCTTAAAATCTTTTCATTAATATTGGAATTCAATTCGTCCACGTCTATATCATCAATATTGTCACCATAGTCTTCGGTAATATATCTCTTCATATTAAGGGTGGCATCCTGTATAGCGCCCAATACCTTTCTATTATTATTGGTAGTTAAAAAAATTGGCTGTAACTCTGTCGTGATTTTGTCTGTAAATTTAGATGGAAAGCTTATCTCATCATTTTCTAATTGCTTAAAAAAGCGCTCAGCAAATACTTCATGAAAATTCATTAAATCAATTTTTTTGAAATCAATTAAAAGTACAGAATAATAAGAAACATCATTCATTAGTATTACACAGTTTTTCCTGCTAACCGTAAACACATTAGCGTTCCAGTTACCAAGAGGAGAAGATTTATCCGATTTAACTATACGTGATTTACCAACTACAGTTTCAAATTTTTGGGTACAGTATATTATTGCCATTATTTAAATTTCAAATTATCATTTATCTCAAACTCGTACTGCACCGCTTAGAAGTAATCAAGTGCATTTCAATTCGTTTGGGTAAGCAAAGTTACAAATAATATACGTTGGGTTACTAATCAAAACACTACATGGTCCGACAAAGGTATACTAAGAGATGGTAGAAAATAACAAGCTACTTTAGGGTAAAAGTTTTAAGTAAAATATTTATCCGTACTTAATGTATGATAAGGGACATCCTTTACACTAAGCTTTATTTATATTTGGCAACGGTTTCGTGTAAGAATAGTGTGTAGTTTAGCACTTAACTTTGCAAGTACAAACTAAACTGAAAATCCGAGAGGATTTTCAGAAGTAGGCGAGAACAAGCAATTACTTATAGCCATTGTTGGCAGTAGTTTTTTAATTTTCAAAATTGTATTCCACATTAACCAATTCAATCGAATTAACCATTCCTATATCAAATGATTGTTCTTCATCGAAACTAATAGTACAATCTGAATTTGCCTCAATTAAATAACAAGGCGAAGAATCAGTCGCAATATTTGAACTTATAATTCCATCCGCATTTATTGTGATTTTATGAAATCCATTTATTGCAGTATTATTCGGGTTTGAGAATTTAATTTCATAACGTAATCTTGATGTATTATTACCAGTATCAGGTGTAAACTCAAATAGTATAACTTCATAAGTTACATTTTCTAATTCAGTTTCTTCTGGTGTTATCATATCGTCATCACTTGGGCAACCAAAGAGAAGAAGAAAGATTGGTAATAATAAAATGCTTTTTCTAATGTTCATAATTTCGATTTTTTAATTAACCACAACGAGTGGATTCTAATTTGTGCTGAGCTTTTCGAAGTCGCCTTAATTGTATTTATAAATTGTTTATCATAGTTTTTAATCAAATTCTGAGTCATAATATCCGAATCTAATTGTTGCTCTATGGAATATAAATTCTGTTTCTGTTTCTTTGAATTCAATATTGTCAAAGAATATTGTATAATCGGTATTATTTATTCCAGTATGTACTCTTCCAGAAAAAGAAGTGCCATCGATTTCATAATCTTCGTCCACTAAACCGTCATAAAATTCAAATGTTGAATTTCCTTCAACCAATCTTGCGCTAATTCTAGCGTGAGGAACATTATTTGGATGTGTTTTAGTATAATTTTCAAATCCCAAAAATGTAAATTTAAATCCTTCTCTATCGCTAAAAGTCAAACAATCATTTTCTTCTATAATTGTTGATTCAAGAAAAGCAATTTCTGCACAATCAAAGGATTGTTCATTACTTTCCTCATTATTTTCTGAACAAGATAAAAATGTTATTAATAAAACTAAAGTTGAAATTTTTCTCATTTTTCTGTAAATTATTGCCAACGGTTTCGTGTATGGTTAGTTGCGTGTTTAAGCAACTAATTTAGTAAACAAAAACGGACGCGAGAAAATTCCGAAGGAATTTTCCAAATAGGCAACGACCAAAGCAATTAATTATACACAGTATTGGCAATAGTTTTTATTTTTTTTCCTTCCATAAAGCCAGGGTTTTCTCTTTCTTCACTTTGGTATATTCTGTAAATTTTTAGTGGTAATGTATCATTTGGTGGTCTTGGAAAATCATATATTTTAAAAATGTCACTTCTATTTGTTACAGGCAAACTTTTAGTAATCATTGAATCTGGAATTTTCTTGTCAGCAAAAACTCTTAAATGAAATCTTATTTCATTAAGAACGTCCTGTTCAGGTCGACCAGTTATTAGACTATCTTTAATTGTTTTAATATCAGATTCTAAATTATTTAAGTTGTCAGATAGTTCGGTTTTTCCAATGATTTTATTATTTGAAAATCCCATAAATATTTTTAGAGAATAATCACTTTCTAAATTGATAGGTTCACTTTTACCATCTTTTGGTAGTTCAAATTTAATTCCACTTTTTTTGTTTAAATAATCAATATAATTATTAGCTTTAATGAGATTGAATTCTACTTTTTTATCTGGCTCTATAATATGTGTAAATAATGTATCTTTTGTAGATGAGAAATTGTACTCAAGGACAGTCTTTTTGATTTTTCTTCCAAGAGAGTCGGTAAACATTAGGTTATAATCAAATTCTATCTTTGATTTATCCGCTGACCATTCTACAGTTTGGGTTCTTAAGTCAGTTATAATTAGGCTGTCTGAATTGAAATTTAATCTCGTTATTCCATTATTTTTGATTTCATACCATTTACCATTTAGTTCTTTTTCAGATGAATTTTGTCCACAAGAAAACACTAATAGAATAATCAATAAGTTTAATATGTAAAATGGTTTTCTCAAATTATTACCAACGTTTAGTATAAGAAACGTAGGGCAGCAAATAAGCACTTTCATTTCGGTTTATTACTAAGCTAAATATAAATATTTTGCTTTTATCTTTTTTACTATAAACGCCTAATTTTATATTTAGTGGACTCTATTAATATGCACAGACCTTCAATTTTGCACAAATGCCCTATGTTTTTTTATACCTTGTTACCTACAGTTTTAATATTTCTTCAATTAATATTTTTCCCTCGACATTCTCTTTTTTTGTATTGAAACCAGCTCTAATTTCTTTAAGGCTCTTATGCCCTTTAAGAACATTTAAAGCCGAAGTTTTAAATTCTTTCCCTACAAATAGAGATAGATTTTCTAAATTTGGCGCTTTTGAGACACCACTAATGTCATTTAATATTTTCCAACTTGTTATTGATAAATCAGTCAATTGTTCCAGTTTTTCTAATGAAGGAAATTTTGAAACAGAGTTATAGTCAGTTATATCAAGTTTTTTTAAATTCTTTAAATGCGAAATGAATTCTGCTGTAGTGTCTTTATAATTTTTCACAATAAAAGCATCTGTCAATTTTGGTAAATCATATAAGCCAGAATAATCAGTAATTTTATCACTAGACCTCAATTCAATTCTTTCCAAATTTAGTAAAGGTTTCAAAAAATTAAGATTGTTAATTTTTAAACTTTCAAGACCTATATATTTTAAATTGCTAAAATTTTCAATTTCTTCTATATCCTTTATATGAAATATTTTAAGTTCTTCTAATTTATCTAATCCAGTTAAAGGTTTTAAACGAACTTTTGCAGATTGAAAAACATTAAAGAATTTTAATACTTTGAGTTCTTTTAAATGAGCAATTGGGCTCAAGTCTACACCTTTGAAATAGAATATAAATAATTCTTTTATATCGGGTAAGTATTTAAGAAAAGATATGTTTTCAAGTTCTGTTTCAGAATACGATAATGATATTCTTATTGATGAATTATGTGTAATTATTATTCTATTTATTTCTTTCCAAGTGTTTTCAGTTTGTTCATAATCAAATGAGATATATTCAATCTTTTCAGAAGATATTACTTTTTCAATTTTATCTAAATCATTACTATTTAGAGTTGCTTTGATTTCAATACTTTTTCGAGAGTAAGAATCATCAATTTCAAAATTGTAGTTCATTTTTTTTGTAATTGTAGGTAACTTAAGGATAAGCTTATATCTCAATAAATTTTCCTAGTATTATTTAATCCTTCTCGCTTGCGTTGCAAAAGATAAGCCTTGTTGGCCTACAGTAGAATTCATAATTGCTTCAAATAAAGGTTCTGGGCAGTCTTTAGGTGTTTTCCATTCAAATACAAAATTAGAACCGGTACCTCCAGAGTTATCAATTTCATCAATAATAATTTCACAGGTTTCCATAGGCGCTAAAAAGATGGCATGGCCAATGTAAGGGCGCACATGTTTACCGTGTGTATCAAAATACTTAGCACTTAGCACATAAATGGTATCTACATCGCTTGTGTTTCTTAAACTAACCATAGTGGTTAAATTGTGTGTTTTATGCTCAGACATACTAAAAATTTGAGAATAGGTAGACAAGTAAGACTTTCCGTATTCTAAGGAATCTGAAAGCGTTTTAGAGACTTTACGTTTCGACCAATTTTCGGTGCTTACCGAACTCATTTTAGTTTCGTTGTTACAGCTTGTAAAGAGTAAAGCTGTAAAAATAATAAGAAGGTATTTAGATGTATGCATAGAAGACTTTATTAACATGAATTTATACTTTTAAAATAAGACTTTAAAATAAACTTTTTTTGCTGTTAAAGAAATTTTAAACCTATTATTTAAGCTGTGATATATACAAAGATAATGAAGTAAAGGCTTTAATAATTGTATCTATTGATATTTTAGAATGTAAAATTTTATTTACAGAAATAAAGAAAAGCACCAAAATGAATAACATATTGGTGCTTTTTTAAAAGGGCATTTAAAATGCCAAATTATTTTATTTTAGAAACAATAAACTGTGTACGTCTGTTTAGTTCGTGTTGAGCTTTAGAGCATTTAATGCTACCATCACATTGGTTTACAAGTTGTTCTTCTCCCAAACCTTTAAAGGACACAATTCTATCTTTATTCACCCCATGTTCTATGAGGTAATTGTAAGTAGATTTTGCACGTTTAACAGAGAGCCTTTTGTTGTATTCCGCAGGTCCTCTAGAGTCTGTATGCGATTCAATTTCGATTGCCATTTCTGGATACGTGTTAAGCATTAAATCTACAATTCTATTTAGCCCATCAGTATCTTGATCTCTAATAGTAGATTTATCGAAATCGAAGTAAATAGGAGCTAACTCCACAATTGGATAAGGCTCAACTGTTGGTGTTGGTTCCTGTATTTTATTAAGAACAAAATCTTCGGTAATAGTTGATACATTCTTGTCTACATTTTTAGAAGTTGTATCGCGAGAGTCTTCAATATATCCGTCTTTAATTACTTGCAGTTTGTAATCGGTATCTCTATCAATATTGATATCGTAGTTACCATCGCTATCTGTTTCAACGAAAGCAATAGGTTTTCCATCGGTATCCAATAGAGTAATGGTTGCATTTTCTATAGGAAGATTGGTTTGGGCATCGGTTAATTTACCGGCTATTTTTAATTGAGGTGTTTTATCGAATGCATAAATATCATCGCTACCTACACCGCCTTCACGGTTTGATGCGAAGTAACCAGAAAGTCCATCTTCATTTAAAAAGAATGAAAAATCGTCTTTACTAGAATTTACAGGAACGCCTAAGTTAGCAACGTTTGTAATGGTTTTGTCTTTACTGTAAACGGTTGCAAAAATATCCATTAAGCCTAAACCTTGATGTCCATCGGAAGAAAAGAATAATACATCTTCACTATTTACAAAAGGGAATTTTTCGTTTTTATTGGTGTTTACAATTTCACCTGCGTTTGTAGGTTCTCCTATGCTGCCATCGGCATTAATATTTACGTAATAAATATCCGATCCACCAAATCCGCCAGGTCTATCTGATGCGAAATATAATTTTGTTCCGTCGCTATTTAACGCTGGATGACCAGTAGAGTAGGAACTGTCGTTAAAAGATAATTCTTCTAAGTTTTTCCATTTTCCATCTGTAAGCGTGGCACGGTATATTTTTAAATTGGTAATGCCTTCTGTATTTTTACCTAAGACATTTTTATTGAAATCATTTCTAGAAAAATAAATGGTTTTTCCGTCTTTGGTAATTGTAATTGGTCCATCGTGAAAAACAGAATTTATATCACCTTTTAGTTTTGATTTATGATTTATTAAAGAATCGTTAGTCCCTTTTTCGGTAACATAAATATCTAAAAATGGTTCTTTATTCCAACCGTAAACATGTTTTGTTAATGCACCTTTATCTCTAGCAGATGTGAAATAAATATTGCCATTATGTTCAACGGCTCCAAAATCGCTAAATTCTGAATTAAACTTTACATCGGTTAAAAAATAACTTTGCTTTGCATTTACTACAGATTTTAAGAAGTCTTTATCGCTTGCTAATTGGGCTTCATTAATAATACCACCTTTATCTTTATACTCACGCATCCATTGGCGATACCCTTTATAATCTTTTACACCTCTTAAAGCTTGTGCATAATTATAATAGTATTCTATAGGCACATTTGCTTGTTCTACAGCTTTTTGATAATATACCACAGCACTGTCTGGGTTTCTCATAAAAGCATAAGTATCGGCCAATTGCCTAGTGGCATAATCGGTATTAAAATCTTTATCAATTAACCTAGTATATACCTCTGTTGCATCAGCAAAAGCAAATGTATTGAATAGTTTATCCGCTTTTTTTTGCATGCCATATTGTGCGAACACCGTTATGGAAACAAGCAAGAACATACTTGTTAAGCAGTAATTTTTTAATTTCATGGGTCTATATTTAATTAAAAAAATATAAGTAGGTTTTAGGTAGAGTAAAACACATGCGATTAGCTGTATTTACTATTCCATTTTTATCACTATAAACTGTGTACGTCTGTTTAACTGGTGGTCTTTTTCTTCACAATTTTGCCCATCTTCACAACCATTTGTTAATCTACGCTCACCAAATCCTTGATGCTCTGTAATTCTTTCTGGTTTTACACCTTTAGAAATTAGATACTCGTAAGTAGAGTTTGCTCTATCTATGGATAGTTTATCATTGTAAGATAGTAGCCCTCTAGAATCGGTATGCGATTCAATTCTAATTACCATTTCTGGATAAACATTCAACATTAAATCTACAATTTTATCTAATTCTAAAGCCGCATCCGGACGAATGTTATGCTTGTTGAAATCGAAATAAATGGTGTTTAATTCCGCTAGCTTTATAACATCTGGTACAGGGTTTAAAAGTAAATTGGCTGTAATTGAGGTTAACTCGGTTTGCAGGTGTTTAGATGTAAATGTTCTGTAATCGTCGATGTATTTTTTCTGACTTGCAATAATTTTATAATCTTGATTTCTGTCTATATTGATTTGATAGAAACCATTTTTATCCGTAGTCATGTAAGCTACTTTTTCTCCTTTTGAGTTTATAAGTTGAATAACTGAATTTGGAATTGGTTTAGAGTTAATAGCATCGCTAACTACACCTTCTACATGTAGAACAGGTTTTCTGTGGTAGGCATAAATATCATCGTCACCACGACCACCAACACGATTAGAGGCAAAATAACCCGTAATACCGTTAGGATTCATACTAAAAGAAAAATCATCTTTATTCGAATTAATCGGAACACCTAAATTGATAACATCTACAACTTCGTCTGCTTGATCATCTTCACCTTTAATAGTTGCAAAAATATCTAACAAACCTAACCCTACATGACCTCCAGAAGAGAAGAATAAGGTTCCTTCATTATTAATGAATGGAAAACCATCGGCCTGATCTGTATTAATTACCGGCCCAACATTTTCAGGTTCACCTAATGTACCGTCAGCATTAATATCTACAACGTAAATATCTGAGCCACCATAGCCACCGGGTCTATCTGATGCAAAATATAACTTGGTATCATCATTATTTAAAGCAGGATGTTGTGTTGAAAAATCGGCGCTATTAATAGATAAATCTTCAACATCTGTCCAAAGACTATCACGTAGTTTAGCTCTAAAAATTTTCATATTGGTTAAACCTTTAGAGTCTTTTTCTTCAACTTGATCTTTGTAGTTGTTTCGAGAGAAGTACATGGTTTGTCCATCTTTGGTAATCACCACAGGCCCATCATGATAAATAGAATTTACATCACCTTTAAGTTTTGCTGTATGGTTTACGTTACGTCTAGTGCCCGCTTGAGCCACATAGATATCTAAAAACGGCTGCTCATTCCATCCGTAAACTCTTTTTACGGCTACACCTTCATCTCTTGCTGAAGCGAAATAAACTTGTCCGTCTTTTTCAAAAGCACCAAAATCACTATACTTAGAATTGAATCTAACTTTATCTAAAAAGTATTGTTGTTTTGAATTGAAAACGCTTGTTATAAAGTTTAAGTCTTTAGAAAAATCGTTAGAATTTATAACGCCACCAGAATCTTTAAAGGTTTGTAACCATTGGCGAGAATCGTCGTATTTTTTCATACCACGTAAAGACTGTGCGTATTTATAATAATATTCTACAGGAACATTATCTTGCTTTACAACACTTTTGTAATATCTAGAAGCATTTCTAGGATCACGAAGTAGGGCATAGCAATCTGCTAATTGCCTAGTAGCGTAATCTCTATTATAATTATTTTGAATAAGTTCTCTGTATACTTTAGCAGCCTTAACGAACGAAAATTTATTAAAAAGGGTATCTGCTCTTTTTTGTTTTCCTTGTTGAGCAAAACCATTAATACTTAATATTAAGGCTATACAAACTAATATGTAATTTTTTAGTTTCATATATAGGGTTTTATTTCTTTTTAGTTTGTTAGTTAAGCCGATTGCGTTGAAAATTTTTATTATGCCATTTGGTAGACATAGTAAAGTTTTTTTAGAAATAACGAGGAGATTTTAATTTAGAGCTCAAGAATTTGAATTCATAAATTAAAAGAACCTCATGTGTTCCTGTTGTATAATCGGCAATTTCTGAAATTGGTTTTTCGTAAGCATAACCTAAACGTAATTGTCTAGATACTTGAAAGTCTACAATACCACCAACAGCAGCTGTTTGTTCGTTTATTCTATAAGATCCGCCTAACCATATTTTTTCTTTGTAAAGGAAATTAGCAGTTAAATCGTATGATACAGGTGCGCCATTGGTAGCTTTAATTAACGCTGCTGGTTTGAACTTAAAATCTTGACTAATATCTAAAACACCACCAACAGTAAAGTAATAACTAACACGCTCTAAGGCTTCGAAGTCATTTTTATTGTTAATGTCATTATTTAGGATTCTCGGTGCAGATAAACCTGCGTAAATACGATCTGTACTCCAGTAAACACCAGCACCAATATTTGGTGTCCATCGATCTTCAGCTCCAAAAATTAATGGATCGGATAGGTTAGAGGTTTCTAATCTAAAATCGGTATCGAAACTAAACTGTGTAAAACCACCCTTTAATCCGAATGCCAATTTACCGTTTTTCCCTGTGGGGATTGAGTATGAGAAATCGGCATATAAATATGAAAAGTTCTGGGGTCCTAAATCGTCTTCAATAAAAGATAAGCCTAAACCAATACGATCGTTTCTTAACGGTGTATGTATCGATAAAGTTTGTGTAATTGGTCCGCCTTTAAAACCAACCCATTGGCTTCTGTGCAATCCAACAATGCTTAATGCTTCTCTACTACCTGCATAAGCCGGGTTTATAGAGATTGTATTGTACATGTACTGGGTAAATTGCGGTAGTTGTTGCGCAATTCCAACTGTACAGCTAAACAATGCAATAGCTATTATGTTTTGTTTTAAAAATTTCATAGGTTAATATTTTATTTGGTTCCTAAATATATTGGGCCAGTTAAAGGAGCTAATCCACTATCCTGTAAATGAATAATATAATAATATGTTCCGTTAGGTAATTTTCCATTGTTTCCTATTGCCGATGTAGGAGAGTAACCATCCCAATCGCCTTCACTACCAGAAGTAGACATGCTACCTAAAGTGTAGTTAGAAGATTCGTAAACAATAGCGCCCCAACGGTTGAATATTTTTACGCTAGCAACAAAGCCACATAAATCTATTCCAGAGATATCGAACGTATCATTTATACCATCACCGTTTGGTGTAATAGCCGTAGAGATTTCAATATCGTTTTCACCACAAGGTAATACATCACAATCCGCATGGATATTCATGGTAATTTCTGTAATGCTAATACAGCCATTGTTTGTTGTAGAGTATCTGAATAGATAATCAATACCACCATCATTAGGTAAGAAATCTGCGCTAAGCTCTAGAGTAGAAGGATCGAATAAGTTATTTGTTAAAGTAGCTCTTAAATCACCTTCTAATAACTCCCAAGTACCATCGGTATCTAAGGCGGGATCAATAAATTCATTTAAATCTAAAACACCTTCTTTGTAACACCAGTCTGGAGCAACGATATCGCTATAAATTTCGTCTAAAGCAACGTTTAATGTTTGTGTATAAGTTTCACTGTTATCACAAGCATCAGTAACTTTCCAAGATCTAACAATTTGGTAATCTAATAAAACTGTTTTATCAAATGAATTTGTTTCGCTGTATTCTATAGTAACATCATCTGAACAATTATCTGTAAACTCAATTGTTGGCACTTCTGGAATATCTGTACAACTTACATCTAGTACTGCATCGAAAGTAGTAGTAGGTGTTGGTGCTGTAGTATCTGTAACAGTAATTATTTGTGTATGTTCTGCTACAAGACCACAATCGTCTGTTGCTGTCCATGTTCTTGTTATGGTGTAGTTAGAAGGACAATCGCCATCTGTTCTTACATCATTCACTTCTACACTAGCATTGCCACAGTTATCAGTTGCTGTTAAAGTTTCAGCATCAGGAATGGCATCACATTCTACTTCTAATGTTTCAGCAGGTAAAGGTGCATCGAACACAGGAAGCGTGGTATCACGAACTGAAATTATTTGCGTGTAAGATGTTTTGTTTTCACATTCATCTTCCGCAGTCCAAACTCTTGCAATAGTATAATTAGATGCACAATCACCATTTGTAATAATATCTTGTACCGTAACTGTTGCTGTTCCACAAGAATCTTCAGCAGTTAATGTTTCTGCCGTAGGAACTTCATCACATTCAGTCACTAAATTAGCACTAGGTAAATCGCCAACAAATGTTGGAGCAGTGGTATCTTGTACTGTTATAGTTTGTACAAAGCTAGTTGTTAAATTAGCTGCATCTGTTACTGTCCATGTTCTAACTAAAGTATAGTTGTTTGTACAAGATCCGTCTGTGCGTTCTTCATTAAAAGTAACCGCTGGTGTCGTGCAATTATCAGCTCCTGTAAATGTTTCAGGAGTAGGAACGACGTTACATTCAATAGTGATTGTTTCTGCAGGTAATTCTTCAACAAACGTTGGAGGGATATTATCTACAACTGTTACAGTTTGTGTACAGTTACTAATATTTCCTTCAGAATCTGTTACCGTCCAAGTTACTAGCGTATCTCCAATAGGAAAAGTTTCAGGCGCATCGTTTACTACAATAACGCTTGTGCAATCTTCAATATCTAAAGTACCTAATTCTACATTTGTTGCGTTACAAGAATCTGCATCTACAAATACTGAAACATCTTCAGGGCAAACAACCTCTGGTAAATTACCATCTGTAACTGTTACCTTTTGTTCGCAAGTTGTTTCGTTTCCTGATGTATCAGTTACTGTCCAGGTTACAATTGTTTCACCTAAAACAAATGGCTCTAAAGCATTATTTGTAATAGTGGCTACTTCACAATTATCAGTTGTTGTTGTAAGGCCTAAATCTACATTAGTTGCAGTACATTGACCAGCATCAGCCGTTATTACAACATCTGAAGGACAGGTGATAGTAGGAGCAATATTATCTTCAACAGTTACTGTTGCATCGCAAGTACTTGAGTTTCCGTTTACATCGGTTGCTGTTAATGTAACAATAACATTTCCAATGTTAGAACAATCGAAATTAGTTTGAGAAGCTGTTAATGAAACTGTTCCACAAGCATCTGTAGATCCACCATCGATATCTGATGCCACTATAGTCGCTAAACCACTGCTATCTAATTGAACCGTGATATCTTGACATAATACTGTTGGTGCAAGGTTATCTTCTACAGTTACAATGGCTGTACAAGTACTTACATTGTTATTAGCATCTGTTACTTCTAAAGTAACATTGTTATCTCCAACATCTGTACATGTAAAAATGGTTTGAGAAGCAGCAAGAGTTACAGTTCCACAATTATCGTTAGAACCATTATCTAGATCACCGGCAACAATAGTAGCGCTACCGTTAGCATCTAATTGAATAGTAATGCTTTGGCATATAGCTTCTGGTGCAATGTTATCTTCAACAGTTACAATAGCAGAACAGGTAGAAATATTATTGTTGTTATCTGTAACGGTAAGTTCTACTGTGTTGTCTCCAATATTTGAGCAATCGAAAGTTGTAATGTCTAAACTAATATCTTGAATTCCACAAGCATCATTAGAACCATTATCAATTTGGTCAGGCGTTATTATTGCATTGCCATCAACATCTAATTGCACTGTAATAGCTTGGCATATTGCTGTTGGAGGTGTAATATCTTCAACAGTAACAATAGCATCACAGAAACTATCGTTTCCATTTACATCGGTAACAGTAAGTGTTACTGTGTTTTCACCAATGTTAGAACAATCGAATGTGCTTTGAGAAACAGAAAGAGAAACTTCGCCACTACAATCTGCAGAACCATTATCAACATCTTCCGGTAAAATTGAAACTGTTCCTGTATTATCTAATTGTACTGTTATGTTTTTACATTCAACTGTTGGATCAATAGTATCTTCAACAGTTACTGTAGCTGTACAAGTATCTTCGTTACCACTAGAATCTGTTACGGTAAGGGTAACGGTGTTAGCCCCAACATCTGCACAAGTAAAGTTAAGTTGAGATGCGCTTAGTGCAGGAATACCACAATTATCGGTAGAACCTCCATCTATATCACTAGCAACAATATTAGCATTTCCAGCACTATTTAATTGAATAGTAATGTCTTTACAAATGGCTTCAGGAGCAATAGTGTCTTCAACAGTTACAATAGCTGTACATGTTGATACGTTATCATTATTGTCTGTAACAGTAAGTTCTACAGTGTTATCTCCAATATTTGAACAGTCGAAAGTTGTTATATCTAAACTAAGATCTTGAATACCGCAGGCATCATTAGATCCATTATCAATTTGTTCAGGTGTTATAGTCGCATTTCCATCGGCATCTAATTGAACTGTTATGGCTTGACAAATAGTTGTTGGAGGAACAATGTCTAGTACTGTTACTAATGCATCACATGTACCTGCGTTTCCATAAGCATCTGTAACCGTTAATGTCACAGTGTTTGCGCCAATATTAGAACAATCGAATACGGTTTGAGAAGCTGCAAGTGTTACCTCACTGCTACAATCTGAAGAACCATCATCAATATCACTTGGCTCGATAGTTACAGAACCTGTTTCATCTAAACGTACTGTAATATTTTTACAAGCAATAACAGGAGCTACATTATCTTCAACAGTTACTGTAGCATCACAAGTAGCTTCATTACCATAAGCATCAACAGCTGTTAATGTTACTGTATTTGCTCCAACGTTCGAACAATCGAAACTTGTTTCAGAAACACTAAGTGTTATGTTTGTGCAGGTATCGTTAGAGCCGTTATCTACATTTTCAGCAGTAATGGTTGCAATTCCTGAACTATTTAATTGAACAACAATATCTTGACAAATAACAGTAGGAGCAATGTTATCTTCAACAGTAACTGTTGTTGTGCAAGTGGCGCTGTTTCCATTTATATCGGTTACTGTTAATTCTACTGTGTTGTCTCCAATATTTGAACAATCGAAGGTTGGAGTGTCTAAAGTTAAAGAAGCTATATCACATGAGTCGCTAGAACCATTATCTATTTGCTCTGGAGTAATTGTTACGTTACCTGTGGCATCTAACTGAACCGTAATGGCTTGGCAAAGTGCAGTAGGTGGTGTTACATCTTCTACCGTTACTGTTGTAGTACAAGTTGAGGTATTTCCGTTATTATCAGTTACTGTTAATTCTACCGTATTTGCACCAACATTATCACAATTGAATGTTGTAATATCTAATTCAGTATTTGCTACACCACATGGATCTGTAGAACCATTATCAATTTGATCTGGAGTAATCGTTGCATTACCAGTAGCATCTAATTGAATTGTTATAGCTTGACATAGAGCAGCAGGAGGAACGTTGTCTTCAATTGTTACAGTTGCAGTACAAGTTTCTGAATTTCCATTTACATCTGTAGCGGTCAATGTTACCGTATTGACACCAATATTATCACAAGTAAAATCTGTAACATCTAAAGTAAGTGTATCTATTCCACAAGCGTCATTTGATCCATTATCGACATCGGCAGCACTTATTGATACATTTCCTGTAGCATCTAGTTGAGCTACAATGTTTTGACATATAACAGTAGGCTTAATATTATCTACAACGGTTACAACTGCAACACAACTATCTACGTTGCCCACATTGTCAGTAACAGTTAAGGTAACATTATTATCTCCTAAATTAGAACAATCGAATGTAGTTTGCGATAATGCTGTAGAACTAAGTCCGCTACAATCACTAGAACCATCATCCACATCTCCAGGAACAATAGTAGCTAAACCATTTGCGTCTAATTCAACTGTTATACTTTTACATGCTACAGCTGGTCCTTGGTTATCTACAATATTAACTGTAGTTGTACAAGTGTCGCTATTACCTGATGCATCGGTAACTGTTAAGGTTACAGTGTTTGCACCAATATTACTACAATCAAAATTTGTTTTATCTATAGTGATACTATCGATAGAACAATTATCCGTAGATCCATTATTTATATCGGCTACAGTAATTGAAGCATTACCAGCACTATCAATAGCAACATCTATTTCATTAAAGCATATTGCTTCTGGAGCAATATTATCAACAACAGTAACTTCTGCAGTGCATGTAGTTTCTAAATTATTACCATCCGTAACCGTTAGTGTTACTATATTTACGCCTAAATCATCACAATTAAATGTTGTTTTAGAAGCAGTAAACGTAATTGTTGAACAATTATCACTAGAACCGCCATCAATATCTTCAGGATTAATACTAGCGTTACCACTAGCATCTAATTGAACTGTGATATTAGCACAAATAGCTGTTGGAGGTATATTATCTACAACAGTAACTTCTGCGGTACAAGTAGAAATATTATCACTATTATCCGTTACGGTAAGGGTTACGGTGTTTGTTCCTAAGTCTGTACAAGAAAAAGTGTCTTTATCAACTTCTAAAGATTTGATGCCGCAAATATCGTTAGAGCCATTGTCTATGTCGCTTGGAGCTAATGTTGCTACGCCGGCCGCGTCTAAATAAATTGTAACAGGTTGGCAAAGCGCTTCGGGATCGATGTCATCAATAACAGTTACCGTTGCATCACAGGTTGCTGTTTGTCCACTTACATCTGTTACGGTTAGTGTAATGGTGTTTACACCAACATTACTACAGGTGAATTCAGTTTGTGAAGCAGATAATGTAACAGCACCACTACAAGCAGAAGACCCATTATCTATTTGATCTGCAGTTATAGTTGCATTTCCGGTAGCATCTAATATTACATCAATATCTTGGCACATTGCTGTTGGAGGAGGCGATGGCATTCTGGTAATTTGTTGTGTTACGTTAGTAACATTACCACAATCATCGGTAATACTATATGTTCTTGTAATAACCTCTGGTGTTGCGTTGTTTGATACATCTTCAACAAAAGCAACTATAGGTGTTTCACCTGAATTATCTTGTAAGTTAGTAACTAAGGCGGTATCTGCAACAGGAATATCTTCACCACAATTAATCATTATATCCGCAGGAGCATCTCCGGTAGGAGGAGAGTTGACATAATCTTCATAATTAATAGGAATAATTATTGGAGCAGCAATACTAGAGCCTATACAATTTCCAGACATTTCGTAACCCTGAATAAGAGTAAGATCGAATGGTGCACCAGAGATAGCTCCAACACCACTAATTTTTCCATTTACAGAAACAACTTTATCAGCACGATCTTCGTAAAAATCGCAATCTGTTGTTACCGTTAAAGAGAAACTTATACTTGCTAAAACAGTATCTGAATCTGGTGCTACAGGTAGCGTTCCAATATTCCATACAATAGCTCCATTTGTTCCAATACTCTCATCGTATACATACGGCGTATTTACAAGCACATAAGGAGGAGTTACTTTCGTGTTTACATTTAAGTTATCCGGATCTACAGAATCAGGTAGAGGAATTGTTAATGTTGTATTATTGGTAGGTTCAGAACCTCTGTTTGTTATTTCTATAACATATTCGGCACTTTCCGTTGGTTTTAAACTACTTGGGGAAGCCCCATTAACAGTTGTCGCGGTTAAAACACCTTCTGGTTCCGGTATATAAGCATCTACAGCAAAAGTAGCATTAAAAATTATGTAGGTATCTTGTGTAGAATTATACTTAAATCGAGTGTAATCTTGTCCGTTGTCAATTAAAGATTTATCTGAGTTTTCAATATTGAATATTGCAATATCTACACCTGTATTATTTTTTAAATCTGGAGTTCGTTTTCCCGGAACTCCATTATGTGTATAAATTGATGAGTTAAAAAAGTTATCAACTGTATTTCCAGGGTGTACTAAATCGCGATAAGAATTGTTTAGAAAAGTAGTAGGTATACCTTCAACATCATCTGCATCAGGAATAATCATGGAAAGTCTATCTCCACCAACACCAACATCACCTTCACCAGCCATAACACCTAGCTTGATATTAACATCACCTGTTTGTACAGCTTTAAACCCGCTTACGTCAATAAATTCGTCACCACCACCAGAACTCACATAGGCAAAACCATCAAAAATGGTAATATCACGCCATTTCATTTTGTAGTTGTCATAAACCACAACTAAACCCCAACCACCAGAATAGCCAGTAGGGTAACCATTACCTTCTATAGTTGCAATATCTCCAACGGTATAAACACCTGCACCAGCATTATCAATTACTAATTGAGTAACATCAGCAAAAGCAGCATACATGTTGTTGGATTCATCGTCTGGAAACTCAATACCTGTTGCTGTAATTTCTTGGTAATCAAAGCCAGGACCTTTAAATAATACTTTAGTTTTATCGAAGTTTTTTGTTTCTGTACCTTTAGTTACGGTAAATGTATTAGGATTTCCATCACCATCTTCGTTTGCATCTGGTCCGTCAAGACTAGCTCTACCCGTCCAATAAAGTCCAGCATAAATAATATTAGAACACTCCGGAAGTGCTCCGTTTTCTGTTGAAAATTCTAACAGCGAAGAAGATGAGTTGAACGTTCTAGAGTCTCCATCGATATCCACATATCGCATGTCTTCACCATTACTAGAAGTTTCATCGTAATCAGTAAGCGTAAGGTTGGTATTTCCAATCATGGAAAAATCACCCTTAATATTAAACGAACTTACTCTAGGAGTAAATTCAACTGCTTGACTATAACCATTAAAAACTGATAATAGAAGCAATACAGTAAAACACATCAAACCAAGTGATGTGTTAAATACTGAAAATTGTTTAGTGTAGATTTTTTTCATTTCTTAATTTTTATTAAAATCGAAATATTATATTATGAAGGCCTAACAGAAGTATAAAACACACGCACATTACTGTTTGATATGTTTTTTACAAAACTTTTAATTTGCTCATTGTTACAGTCAAAATAGCATCTTATATAGACGTACTTTAATTTTGACAATCCTGAATCGTTAGATAAAGTTATAGGCGTGCTTAAATCAGCAATACTCTTTAAAGTAATCGTAATTAATTCAACGTTATCAAAGTTTCCTTTATCTTGTTTAATCAAGTTTAAAGATGCAACATCGTCTAGGGTAAGTTTTACAACATCATCATCACCGTATGTGTTCTTTAATTTATTGTTAGCTAGATAAGCTGTTGGGTGAAGTTTTTGAGAAAGATTGTAAAATTCAGTTCTAGTATCCGAAGTTTTAGATTTACTAGCTGTGGCTCTAGAAAATTGGCTTGATGCGTTTAACTCATAAATTCCATTTTCTTGAGCATTACTTTCGTAATTAAATAAAAGTACTACGGCACAAAACAGCGTGAGACTTTTAAGTAAGTTAGATAAGTTGTTTTTCATAATCATTCAATCAATTTTTAATATATACTAACACGCTAGGGCACATCTAAGTTCAAATCAGTCTCAGGTATGCACTATTTGTGTCTTTCAAATAATATGTTCAACGTCTTCTTAGGGAAGAAACAAAATGCCAAAGCACTGTAAAACAATGCTGATATCAGGTTTAAAATTAGATTTGGGATCATAATTTTTTATATTTTATAGGTTCATCAAAAGAAAGCATTGAAAGCATGTTAAAAAAATATAAATGGTAAATCACTAATAAACTCGTTGTAAGGTTTCTTGCTTTCACTTAATCGGTTATTAGTATGTTTTGAACGATTGCTAGTACTTCAAATAAATATATTTGAGAGAAATTCTTAGCAGGTCGTTTTTTTTAATAAATTTATGTGCAAATAAATTGAATTTCATCGACTTATTGGTTTATATGTCGATGAAATTTAGTGTTTTATCGATAAAAATGAAAAAACTTATACTAGTTCGCCATGCTAAATCTTCATGGAAACATAATGTAATAGACCACGAACGGCCCTTAAATGAACGCGGATTGGAAGATGCAAGCCTCGTTTCTAGTCACTTCAAAGACTTTCTTTTAATGCCTGATTTAGTGATTTCTAGTGATGCTACACGAGCAAAAACCACAGCAGAGATTTTTATTTCTGAACTTAAAATTTCTTCTGAAATCGTTCAGTATAACCATGAAGCGTATGACTTTTCTGGTGAAATGTTAATACGTGTTATACAATCGTGTCCAGAATCTATAAACACACTCATGATTTTTGGTCATAATCATGCTATTACAGATTTTGTAAACTCCTATGGAAGCATGTTTATAGAAAATGTTCCTACTTGTGGTTTGGTTATTATAGATTTTAATATAGATAATTGGAAAGCTATCGAAAAAGGAGAAACTGTAACTGTAATATTTCCAAAAGACTTAAAATAAGATAGTTAATGCTTTTGTAGGTTTGGTTTTTTATAATTCTTCGATAAAATGTATTTGTCAATGGATAAAAATTAATTAAATTCCTTCAAAATTAAAAATTTGATAACCCTAAATTGCTGTTTTTTTACATGTAAATAGAATATATTTGTTTTTTACATGTTTTCAATTAAAAGTACAATGATAAAAGCTGAACCTGTCCATAATAATAGTTATATAAATAGAGAAATAAGTTGGTTACAATTTAATGCACGCGTATTGCAAGAAGCCACTTGTAATAATGTACCTTTAATAGAACGACTTCGTTTTTTAGGTATTTTTTCAAATAATTTAGATGAATTTTTTAAGGTGCGTTATGCCACAGTTAAGCGAATTGTAGAAGCTGGTAAAGGTGGAAAAAATGAGTTAGGTGGTATAAAAGCCAAGGAATTATTGGATATTATTACGCAAATTGTAATTAAGCAACAAAGTGAAAGTTTAGATATTTTAAATGATGTAAAATCTAAACTAGAAAAGGAAGACATTTACATTATAAACGAAACTCAAATCGATGAATCTCAGGAGGAGTTTATAAGGAATTACTTTATTAAAACAGTAAGTCCTGCTTTGGTTACCATTATACTTAACGATTTGGTGGTGCTGCCAAACTTAAAAGATAGTGCTGCATATTTAGCCGTGCGCATGCTTATGGCAGGCGATCATAAGCAATTTGCTTTAATTGAAATACCAAAATCTATAGACCGTTTTGTAGAGTTACCAAAACAAGGTAATAAAAGCTATATTATATTAATAGACGATTTGTTACGCTATTGCTTAAGAGATATTTTTAATATTTTTGATTATAAAACTATTTCGGCACACATGATTAAAATCACTAGAGATGGTGAGTTGGATTTTGATAGTGATTTAAGTAAAAGTTTTATTGAAAAAATATCCGATAGTGTAAAGCACAGACAAGTTGGCGAGCCTGTTCGCTTTGTTTACGATAAAACCATACACAAAGAGACATTACAGTATTTAATGTCTAAAATGGGGATTGATGATACCGATAGTATCATTCCTGGTGGACGTTATCATAACCGCAGAGATTACATGGGCTTCCCGAGTTTAGGTCGACAAGATTTACTTTATGATAAAATAGAGCCTTTACCCATTAAAGGTCTTACTTTTCAAGAAAGTATTTTTCAAGCCATTACTAAAAAGGATTATTTGCTTTATGCACCTTATCAAACATTTTCTTATGTTGTTAAGTTTTTGCGAGAAGCGGCATTAGATCCAAAAGTAAAGACTATAAAAATTACGATTTATCGTTTAGCTGAAATTTCTCATATTGCGAGTTCTCTTATTAATGCTGCCATTAACGGTAAAGCGGTTACCGTTTCTATTGAGTTACGTGCCAGGTTTGACGAACAAGCTAATATAGATTATGCCGAGCAAATGCAAAGCGAAGGCATTAACCTTATATTTGGTGTAGCAGGGCTTAAGGTACACAGTAAAATGTGTATTGTAGAGCGCGAAGAAGGGAAAAAACTTAAGCGTTACGGTTTTATAAGTACAGGGAATTTTAATGAGTCTACTGCCAAAATTTATACCGATTACACACTGTTTACAGCAGATCAACGTATTTTAAAAGACGTAAATAAAATATTCAGTTTCTTCCAAGCGAATTATAAAATCTACAGCTATAAACATTTAATAGTTTCACCACATTACACTCAAAAATCTATTTTCAAATTAATTGATAAAGAGATAGAAAATGTAAAGAATGGTAAAGAAGGATTAATACGTTTAAAAATGAATAGTGTATCGAGTTATACTATGATTGATAAATTGTATGAAGCTAGCCGTGGTGGTGTAAAAATTCAAATGATTGTTCGCGGTATATGTTCTTTAATCCCTGGGATTAAAGGCATGAGTGAAAATATTGAAGTAATTAGTGTTGTTGATAAATTTTTAGAGCATTCAAGAGTATATATGTTCGGAAATGATGGCGACATGAAAATCTATATTTCTTCTGCCGATTGGATGAGTAGAAACATAGAAAATAGGGTAGAAGTAAGTTGCCCTATTTATGATGAGGATGTAAAAAAGGAAATAATAGAAACCTTCGATATTAGTTGGAACGATAACGTTAAAGCTAGAATATTGAACGATTCTCAAGAAAATCAATATAAAGTAAATGATAAAGAGCCGTTGAGATCTCAGTATGTGGTTTACGATTATTATCTTAAAAAATTAGAAGAGTAATATGCTTTCAATAAAAAAATATGCAGCCATAGATATTGGTTCTAACGCTGTCCGGTTACTTATATCAAATATTATAGAGCAAAAAGGCAGGCCTGTTCAGTTTAAAAAAAACTCATTGGTTCGTGTGCCTATTCGTTTGGGAGCCGATGTATTTATTAAAAACAAAATTTCTAAAGAAAATACAGCGCGTATTTTGGATACTATGTTGGCTTTTAAATTACTTATGAAATCTCATAAAGTGGTTAAATATAAAGCATGTGCAACCTCTGCCATGAGAGAATCTGATAACGGAGCTAAAGTGGTAGAAGCTGTTTTAAAGCATGCAGGAATAAGCATTGATGTTATTGATGGTGAAGAAGAAGCTGCTATTATTGCAGCAACAGATTTAAATAAATTTATAGAACCAAACAAAATATATTTGTATGTAGATGTAGGTGGTGGTAGCACGGAGTTTACCGTAATAGATCATGGAAAACAAGTAATTTCTAGATCGTTTAAAATCGGTACCGTAAGGTTATTGAACGATATGGTTGGAAAAGATACTTGGCAAGAATTACAAAATTGGATTACTGATAATACCAAGGTTTACGATAAAATTGAAGTTATTGGTTCTGGCGGGAATATTAATAAAATATTTAAAATTTCTGGCAAGGCAATGGGGAAACCACTAACGTATTTTTATATGACTTCTTATTATAATACACTTCAAAGTTACTCTTACGAGGAACGTATTACGGAGTTAGATTTAAATCAGGATAGAGCCGATGTAATTATACCAGCTATGCGTATATACATGTCTGCCATGAAGTGGAGTGGTGCCAAAAACATTTATGTTCCTAAAATCGGATTGGCCGATGGTATCATAAAAAGTATTTACTATGATACGGTTTCGAGTAATACACAGTAAAATCTTGCACTTTACCTACATTAATTGTATGCTTTTAATTTTATAATATATATTCGCACACATATTGTGGTATAAATTACAAACCCAAACCTATTTGTTATGAAAAAAATATTACTCTTTACTCTTTTACTAAGCCTGTCTTTTTATGGTTTTTCACAAGATATAAAATACGGAGTTCGCGGTGGTTATAATATTTCTAATTTAGATTTCGACGAACCATATTCAATAGAAAATAAACATAGAAACAGTATTTATTTCGGTGCTTTTGCAACCATTAGCTTAAATAAAACGCTATCATTAATGCCGGAATTTCAATTTTCTGCTGAAGGTGCAAAGGAAGAAGTAATTAATCTAGATTATTTACAAATGCCTATTTTATTGCGTTACAGAATAAGCGAAAAGTTTCACGCAGGTCTTGGGCCACAAGTGGGATTAAAAGTCCATAAGTACGAAGATGGTATTCGCAACTTTGCGTATTCTGGAGTTGCCTCTGTAGAGTACAAAATTAACTTAATGCTTTTTGCAGATATTAGATATACTTATGGTTTCTCTAATATATTTGATGAGCACTTAGGTATTGGTGCTAAAAACAGAAACATCCAACTTGGTGTTGGTTACAAGTTCTAAACACAAAAAATTATTAAGCTTAATTAAGTTGAAAATACAAGGTGGTTATTCTAACCATGTATCGTTTCAGACTTACTTAAATTAAGCATAATTTTAGCCTCATATTCAAGAAGTTGCTGCCATTTGGTGTCAACTTCTTTTTTTTCGCCATATTGTCTGGCAAAACCTAAGAACATAGTGTAATGGTTCGCTTCACTTACCATTAAATTTCTATAGAATTCAGCAAGTTCCTTGTCTTCTAATTCTTCAGAAAGTAATCTAAAGCGTTCACAACTTCTGGCTTCAATTAGAGCTGCATAAAGCAATCTATGCACCAATTGTGTTGTTCTACTTCCTCCTTTAGGGAAAAATTTTAAAAGCTCAATAACATAGTCGTCACGACGATCGCGTCCTAAAACCCAACCACGTTCCAAAATTTTATCGTGTACCATTTTAAAATGGCTAATTTCTTCTTTTACCAAAGCTACCATTTCTTGTACCAGCTCGGTGTATTCAGGAAAACTAACAATTAACGAAATAGCTGTACTCGTTGCTTTTTGCTCACAAAAGGCATGGTCTATTAATATTTCTTTAATGTTTTTTTCTACAATATTTACCCAGCGTGGGTCGGTTGGTAATTTTAAGCCTAACATATTAAATAGTATTTGAGAGCAAATTTATTTCTTTAATTTCAATTGATCCTAAGGAATTAATTAAAATACTAAAGTCTTTATAAGTTTCGGTTTCTAAAACTCGAAAAGAGGTGTTTAATTGCACATATTGATCTGTAGAATTTTGATAATCAATCCAAACATGTTGCATTATGGCTTGTTTCCAGAATTCCACATTAGCGTAACCTTTAAACAATCTTTTATTTATTAAACCTTCAGTAATTAATTCGCCATGTATTAAAACCCTTAACTCGGCTTCAAAATCTTTATAATGCGTTTCTTTAGCGCTTAGATCTTCATCTGTAGTAAAATTTGATATAAAGTTGTTTTCAAGCGAATGGTATTTTAATTTCACTTCAAAGCCTGTGCTTAAAATGGTATCGGTTACAATTTCAACAGGTTCATTAGGTGTATACTTTACTTTTTTAGAAAAAGATTCTAATAAATTCGAGCTTTGTAAAACATCACGGTTATTGCTATACTTACGCTCTTGTCCATCGAAATGTGCAAAAATAATGGAAATGATAAGTATTAAAAATATAAGTTTCTTCATGTTTTTTTATAGAAATTAATACGACTAAAGACCTTCAAATATACCAAAAAATCAAGTGAATGCTCTAATTGATAAAAGAGTGATTAAATGAAATTTTTATAATAATAGTTGGTTTTAAAATCAGGTATTATTATTCATTGATAAGTGTTACCTTTAAATCGATATATTTAGATACCCTTGATTAATTTGAACAAGAAAAGCAATTTAAATTTCTATAAAAACATTTCTAAAAGCAGTCTGCCATTGGCTGAACTTTTAAAAGATGAAACCTTGTTCTTCAATGTGCCAGAAAACTGGTCTATAGTAGTAACAGATATTGAAAATTCTACAGATGCTGTTGCTCGTGGATTTCATAATGATGTAAATTTAAGTGCCACCGGAAGTATCATTACTGTATTAAATACTTTAAAATTTGTAAATAGTAAGCTTAAAATTCCTTATTTTTTTGGAGGTGATGGTTCTACTTTTATTGTCCCAAATAGGGTTTTAAAACCTATACTGTTGGCTTTAAATAATTATAGCCAGCATATTAAAAGATCGACAGAGTTAAATTTAAGAGTAGGGTATTTAGGAGTTGAAAAGGTTTATGCAAATAATGTAAACTTGAGAATCACTAAACTTAGGCATAATAAATATTTAACCACACCAGTAGTTCTAGGAAATGGCCTTAAATATGCTGAGCAGATTATAAAAGATAGTTTTAAAGCATCGGATATTTATAGCGAAAAAGCAACCAAGCTTAATCTAAATGGTATGGAATGTCGTTGGGACGAAATATACCCAAACAAAACCGATAAAAAGGTAATTTGCTTACTTGTAGATTGTGATGATGAAAGTATCCAAGCTGAAATATATGCTGAGATCATGGCCGAAATTGATGAAGTTTTTGGGACTTTAATTAACCGAAACCCCATTTCTAGTGATAAGCTAAAACTCGATCCGTCTTTAGGGAAAATTAAAAAAGAAATGTATGCTAGAATTGGTAAATACAGCCTGAGATATTTAATTAGTAATTGGTTAATTACTTTAATTGGCGTTGTTTCTTTTAAGTTTTTTAAAGTTGGAAAACTTCAGAAAAAGCGTATTGCTCAATTAACCGATACCATTATGCTCGATGGGTTTTTAAACACCGTAATTTCTGGAACAGAAGCTCAGGTGGAAACCTTAAAAACGTTTTTAAATAGGTTAGAGGCCGAAGGAAAAATAATTTACGGTATACATATAACGCACGCCTCTATAATGTCTTGTTATATAGAAGATCGTCAAGAAAAACACATTCATTTTGTAGATGGTACAGAGGGCGGTTACACCAGCGCTGCTATTATGTTTAAAGAAAAAATGAAAAAGTTCCAGTTAAGACGGTAACATCTGTTTTCTTCTTTTAAAAATGTCAATATTTCATTATTTTAAATGAATTTCTGACAAGTATTCTGAAAAAATGACAGAAATATTTGATAAAAAACCGAAACTATGCTTTTGGTATTTTTTTTGTTTTATACACCTCGAAATCAATAAGGTTTCAAGTTTGAAAAACATGTTTAATTTAAAATTTTGTAATTATGAGCAATTTAGTAAATGTTCCTAAAAACGGAAGTTTAGCAAACACAAATTCAAATGTAAGCTTCCCAAGTAACTCTAATTGGTTAGATGATATTTTTAACAGAGACTTACCTTCTGTATTTACCTCTAATTTTAATACAGGTGTCTCTTTACCAAAAGTTAACATTAAGGAAACTGCCGATGCGTATGTAGTTGAAATGGCTGTTCCTGGGTTGAAAAAATCAGATTTCAAATTAGATTTAGATCATCACGTGTTATCTATTTCTACAGAGAAAAAAGAAACGCACGAAGAGCAGCAAGAAAACTATACGCGTAAGGAGTTTGGTTACTCGGCCTTTAAAAGAACGTTTACTTTACCAGAAACGGTGGACGATGATAAAATTTCGGCCAATTACCAAGATGGTATTTTAAATATTCTTTTACCTAAAAAAGAAGAGGCTAAACAAAAACCAGCGAGACAAATTAAAATTTCTTAACAGTAGAACTAAGCTTTAAGCAAACGGATTATTAGATTATTAGTGAGGCTGAATTTTTTCAGCCTTACTTTATTAAAGCCTTTTTGTTTAGTAAACTATGTCGTTTTTAGATATAAATAAATGTTTAACTCAAAATTTAAAATCATGAAGAAGTGTGTTTTATTATTAGCAGTTGCATTATTAAGTGTTAATTGCAACGGACAAAAAAATAAAGATAAAAAAGTAGAAATTACCGAAATAGAGAAACCAAAAGGATCTTGGAAAGTGGATAAAGAATTTGATGAGAATGGAAATTTAATTAAATACGATAGCATTTACTCTTGGTCTTCTAACAATAATATGGAAGGATTATCGGCTATGGATCGTGATAGTTTAATGCAAAGTTTTAAATCGAAGTTTTTCAAGAATTATTCACGATTTGAACATCAAGGCTTTGAAAATATATTTTCTGAAGATTCTATTTTTAGTAAACATTTCTTTAATGATGATTTCTTCGGAAGTGATTTCGGTACAGACTTTATGGATATAGATCAAATAACTCAAGACCTGTTTTCAAGACAAAAAAAGTTTTTAGAAAAGTATCAGTCTGAGTTTGTTTTACCAGAAGAAGATGAAGAATAGCGAAAGCTATTCTTTATGAGTTAGTTGTTAATACTTGTATTTGACCTTTTAACAAATTCGTTTATGAATTCTTAATTTCGTTTTTTAAAAATAAAGTATCTTTTCTCGAATTTAATCTATATTCTAGAATAAAATCAGTTTCAAGCTCAGGAATAAGGTTTGTTAGTTGAGTATAATAAATTTTCGTTTCATCATTTTTCCATGAGAATTTAGTAGTTCTTCCCCATGAATCAGATATTAACGAATCCTTACAAAATTGTAATTCTACAATATTTGAGCTTTTTGTAGATTTCCAATTTCCTAGTAAGTCATTATTGATGTTTTTTGATGAACAACTAGGTAAAAGAATTATTATTAATACAGTTAGAATTTAGTTTTTCATTTAGGTTAATGATAATTTAAGGCTAGTATTAGCTCTATGCCGACGTTTAATTTTTTTTAACCAAATTTCTCCCAAATTTTAGGAAGCTTAATAGGGTAATCTTTTAATGAAAGTGGAGTTCCAGAAATTTGTAAATCAATATTAATTGTTGGTAATAACTCATTCGTTTTAAGCTTATATTTTTCTTCAATAATATCTCCAATAGTTTCATAAGAAAAACCAATAATTTCCTCTTTAACAATTAATTCGGGGTTTTGACAGGCATATTGAAAATAATTATCTCCTTTTAGAATAAAAAGATTCATCAGCAAAGTTGTTGCTCTAAATTCAGAGGTTTTAAAGATTATTTGTGAAGCAGCAATAATGGTATGACTGATTTTAGAAGAAATAAGTCTATTAAGTAAATTGTCTATTTCTATTAAATCATCTGCGGAATAATTTGTTAATAAAGTTTTCATTACCCCAATTTTGTTGTTATAGTTATTACCAGCTGTTTTGTTAGCTTTATCAACTAACTCCCAAAATTTAGATTCGTTATATTCGTTTAAGTTTTGTCTTGGTTTTATTTTTTTTAATAATTCGGTATATTCGTTTTTCAATTCGTTGTGTTTTTCGATTGTCCTTTGTTTCTTTAAATAATTGAACAACACGATGGTCAAAATAATTAATATTGGTATTAATGGATGCATAAAAATCTAAAAAGGTATTAATTTGAATTAATCAAGATATTGAATTCATAAGGATTATTTTATTTTCACTACAAAGCAACCTCATTCAAACCATAAACTTAACAAATAAAAGCAAGAAAAACCTTATTTAATAGCTTAATATTAAACAAAGTAATTAACAAATAGGATACTGGTAATAGGATGTGAATTTTATAAATCTAAATCGAAAGTACGACGTAAAAGCTCTAGGTTTGGGTTGGCTTCAACAAGTTTTTCGTATTTATCTTGAGGAGTAAAAACATACTTTTTATCCATTACCTCGTTTACGGTAATAACTAAGCTAATATCAAAATTACTTAGTTTAGTTCTAATGTAAGTCATGAGGTCGTATTGACCCTGCATCACTTCTTTTTTATTGGTTTCCGTAGGGAAGGTTAAATGAATATCAGTGCCTTTTAGTTTAGGCTTGTCCATATTTAAAATAGACGATAAATTGTGCTTTCCATCTTTTTTAAGCTTATCTAAGAAGAAGTTCCAGGCTTCCATAAAGGCTTCTTCTGTAAAGTCTTCAGTAGGTAGGTTTTCTTCATCAACAACAACTTCTAGCTGTTTTATTTGATGTTCTTTTTTAGCACGAATACTACTCAAAGATAATCCCGATCGGCGTTTACTACCTGATGCTAAATCTAATTTTATACGGGTATTAATAGCAGGTTTTGCTTCTGCTTTTTTGGCTGCAGGAGCTGTAGTAGTTGTTTCGGTTTGTGAGACTGCGGCAGTTTGAGCACTTGGCTTAACCGATGGAACCGTAACCGGAATAGGAGTAATACCCTTCTTTTTAAAGTAAGAGGCCGGAATTATGTAATGTTTGCTATTTTTTTTTTCTCCATCGAAAGTGATAGAGGCAAGCTGCATGAGACAAAGTTCGACGAGGAGTCGTTGGTTTTTACTGGTTTTATACTTGAGATCGCAGTCGTTAGCAAGATTTATTCCTTGCATTAAAAACTCCTGTGAGGCTTTTTTAGATTGCTCTAAGTATTTTACCTGTGTTTGCTCACCAACTTCTAGCAGTTCTATAGTTGCTGGTATTTTACTTACTAGTAAATCTCTAAAATGCGAGGCTAAACCAGCAATAAAGTGATGACCATCGAAACCTTTAGATAAGGTATTATTGAACTGTATAAGTAAATCGGGTATTTTATTCTCGAGTATTAAATCGGTGCTTTCAAAATAGGTTTCGTAATCGAGTACGTTTAAGTTTTCGGTTACGGCTTGTCTGGTTAAATTTTTACCAGAGAAACTTACCACACGATCGAATATAGAAAGCGCATCACGCATGGCACCATCGGCCTTTTGCGCAATAATATGTAATGCATCGTCTTCGGCTGTTATACCTTGTTCTTCTGCAATGTATTTTAAATAGTTTTTTGCATCTTTTACCGTAATACGCTTAAAGTCGAATATTTGACAACGCGACAATATGGTCGGTATTATTTTGTGTTTTTCGGTAGTTGCAAGAATGAAAATACAATGTTTTGGCGGTTCTTCTAATGTTTTTAAAAAGGCATTAAAAGCGGCCTGAGATAACATGTGTACCTCATCAATAATATAAACTTTGTATTTACCAACTTGTGGTGGTATTCGAACTTGATCGGTTAAGCTTCTAATATCATCTACAGAGTTATTAGATGCCGCATCGAGCTCAAAGATGTTAAAAGCAAAATCTTCGTCGCCAGTTTCTTTTCCATCACTGTTTATCATTTTAGCCAAAATACGCGCACAAGTTGTTTTACCTACACCACGCGGACCTGTAAATAGAAGGGCTTGGGCTAAATGATTATTTTCTATAGCGTTTAACAAAGTATTGGTAATGGCTTGTTGCCCAACTACATCTTTAAATGTTTGAGGTCTGTATTTTCGAGCCGATACTATAAAATGTTCCAAATTTTTGTTGCTATTGAATAAGTAACAAAGTTAAAAATTCAAATTGGATTATTAAATTGTTAAGACGAAATTTAAAGGGAGTTATTAACAACGGCGTTTTTTAGGGTGAATTAAGATTTTTAGATGTATGAAACAAGATGATAAGTTTTGAATATGTCTTGTTTATTGATGCTGTTTTTATCTTTAAGAAAGCTCGTAGTTAACTCAAAACCAAAAACCTTTGGGGCTTGCCCGCGTTAGGGATTGCAGCATTGTTGGAGCTCTTTTTGTGTTGTTGCACCTATTGCAACACAAAAAAGCGACTGCGGAAAGCCCGACCCTTGGGGAACGCCCAAATTTTATTTTGTGTTTTAAGTTTATAATGTTGCATTTTAATATTTGTTTGTTGTAATTTTGGCAGCTAGTAGATCGCCTTATCGCTGTTTTAATTTATTTTAAAATGGAGGAAAGTCCGGACACCGTAGTTCAACATAGTGGCTAACGGCCACCAGCCGAGAGGTTAGGACCAGTGCAACAGAAAGAATGTACAGATTATGCTGTAGTGAAACCAGGTAAACTCTATGTGGTGCAATGTTATGTAAACCAGTGCTTGAGGGTTGAACGCCCGATGCTGGAGGGTAAGCAGCTAAAGTGTTTTGGTAACAAAACACTCAGATAAATGATAAGGGCTTTTTAAGTTTATTTTGGGTTTTACCTAAGGTGGTTTAAAGGGTACAGAATTCGGCTTATAGATTTACTTACCTATAAAAAAACCTTCTTGGCTTGCGCTTCGAAGGTTTTTCTGGTTTAAATTGATTTAGTTTAGTTGTGGTGTTTTTATGCGTTTTCGAAAAAGCTAAACATATTGCCTCCGTAACTTTTGGAGTGGCTGTAGTTGTTTAGTTTAGATAAATCGGTATGTTTTGAGTGTTCTATAATTAATACGCCTTCGGGCAATAACATGTTGTTTTTAAATACCAATTCGGGAATTTTTCCAAATTTATCTTCGTCGAAATTGTATGGTGGGTCGGCAAATATAATATTGCTTTGCAAGGTCGATTTTTCTAAAAACTTAAAGACATCACTTTTAATGGTGTTTATTGGCATATCGAACTGTTCGGCCGTTTTGTTTATAAACTTAATGCATCCAAAATCTTGATCTACACAAGTAATTTGTTCGGTACCTCGTGAAGCAAATTCGTAGCTTATATTTCCGGTGCCTGCGAATAAATCTAGTACGGAAACATCGTCAAAATAAAAGGTGTTGTTCAAAATATTGAATAGCGATTCTTTAGCCATATCTGTTGTTGGGCGAACAGGTAGGTTTTTTGGTGCTAGTATTTTTCTACTTTTATATAATCCTGATATTATGCGCATTAAAAGCTATTTGTTAAAGTGAAATTAGAATGGTTTGTTTTTTGTTTTTCGGTAAATACATAGTTGTTTTTTTTGTCTCCAAAGCTAACATGGCGTATGTATTTATAGGCTATATTGTATAACGCATCGTCTTTAATTACATGGCCAAGTAGAATGAGTTTTAAAGTTTCTGGGTTGTATTTTAGTTGCTCGGCTGTAAAGAGAATGTAATATATAAAATCTTCTTTTGTGGCGTACTCAAAACTATTATAAAATTGAAGTTTACCTTCGTTTACAATAATTATTTGGAACCGATTATGGTTTACGTTTATGTAAAATTTTGGTTCTAACGTATTTTTATCGGACTCTAAAATGGTTTCTATTAAAACAGTAGAGGCGTGTTTGTATGTGAAATCACCAAATAAATCGAAAATATAATTGTTGATATTTACATAGGGAATGTAAACATTTACACTTTGGTTGCGCTCTATGGCATCGAAGGTTACAAAATCCGACTTTAAAATTTTAGAATTAAACTTTAAATAGTCGGCTATGGCGCCTTCATTAAAAATAGCTTTTGGAACTAGGGTAGATAACTCGTTGTCGTGAATGATGTTTACGGCTTCGAATTTATTTTTAAGCATAGGTTCTGTATCAAAACATGCTTTCAGTTCTTGGAGTAATTCTAATGGGTTTAACTTCTTTTTAAAACGTACTTCCTTTAAAGTTGATATGGAATTATTATCTCGATGTAGGATACAAAAAGAAAGTCCACTCAAGCTTATTTGAATGGACAGTTCTAAATTTGTTAATTTGCTAATAATAGCTGTATTGTTATTCGTTATCGCCATAAGTTTTTGGCCAGTTTCCGTTTGTTTTAACTTCGTTCATAGAACCTACTTTTATAGCATCTCCATTAACACCGTCTACCGCAATTACTTGGTTTTCTTGTGCTACTAAATCTGGATTTTGATCGTATAATAGAACTTCTTTTTTTACTGAAGCTTCAAATACAGGAATGTTAATATCGTTTTGGTTAATAAAACCTGCTTTTAAATCGAAGGTAGCACCTTCTTTACCAACTGGTACATTCATCATAGTTTTATAACGATTAGATTTTTTAAATAAAGAATCTCTTACTGATACAGTTCCTAATGTATCAAGAATCATGATATCTTTAAAAGTATCAACACCGTAACGTTTTGTTAACTCTTCATCTACAACACTAGAATCACGACGTTGCGTAATAGTATATTCTGCAGTATCAATAAACTTAATTAAATTATCAAAGCTATCAGTAAATTTACCTGTTACTTGTCTGTGCGCTAATTGAGAATCTCTAATATCCTTTAAACTTTCAATAACAACTACGTAACGCTCGTTTTTTAATTTGTTGAATTTAATTGGCTCGTAAATCGACATGTACGTCTGGTAACCAAAAAAGGCAATTAATGCCCAAAGCACAATATTTAATACAGGCTTTAATTTATTTGGTACAAATTTATCTACCAGCTTAACTAAGGCGATTGTCCCTAAAATCACCGCAACCACAATAAGAATAAATGTCAACATAATACGTTATTTAATTTAAAAAGTTTATTAATCGTTATTTAGCAAATCTACAATTTTTTTTTAATCGTAAAAACCAAAGCGAATAAAAATCATTCTATCTTTGAAGAATTTCTAAAATTATTTTCAATTAATGACAGCATCCGAATTCTATTCCCTTATAAAACAGCAGTTTCCGTTTAATCCAACAATTAAACAAAATATTGTACTTCAGCAATTATCAGAGTTTATCTTTAAAAGTGATAAAAACGCCTTGTATTTGCTTAAAGGCTACGCAGGTACTGGGAAAACAACGATTGTAGGGGCTATTGTAAACAATTTATGGAAGGCAAAAAAGAGTGCTGTTTTGATGGCGCCAACCGGCCGAGCGGCCAAAGTAATCGCTAATTATTCTGGAAAAGAGGCGTTCACTATACATAAAAAAATATATTTTCCGAAAAAAGACGCTGGTGGTGGTGTAAAGTTTGTTTTACAACCCAATAAGCATAAAAACACCATTTTTATTGTAGATGAAGCGTCGATGATTCCGGATACGCCAAGCGAATCTAAATTAATGGAAAACGGATCGCTTTTAGACGATTTAATGCAATACGTTTATGCTGGCCATAATTGTAAGTTATTATTAATTGGTGATACCGCGCAGTTGCCTCCGGTAAAACTGGATATTAGTCCGGCTCTAGACGAAAACACCTTAGCTTTAAATTACAACAAAGAGGTGACTAGAATGGAATTGGACGAAGTGGTTAGGCAAGGTCAAGATTCTGGTATACTAGTTAACGCAACTATACTAAGAGATGTGTTGGCAAGAGAGATGTACGACTATTTTAAGTTCGATTTAAACGGTTTTAAAGATATTGTAAGGTTAGTTGATGGTTACGAAATTATGGACGCTATAAACGACGCTTACAGTGAATTAGGAAACGAAGAAACAGCCATAATTGTACGTAGTAATAAACGTGCTAATATGTATAATCAACAAATTAGAAGTCGTATTTTATTTAATGAAAACGAGTTGTCTTCTGGAGATTATTTAATGGTAGTTAAAAATAATTATTTTTGGTTAAAGCCCACTACAGAAGCAGGTTTTATAGCCAATGGAGATATTATTGAAGTATTAGAAATTTTTAGTATTCAGGAATTGTATGGTTTTCGCTTCGCGGAAGTTAAAGTACGTATGGTAGATTATCCTAAAATGCAACCTTTTGAAACGGTGTTGCTTCTAGATACTATTGAGGCCGAAACACCTTCGTTACCTTACGAAGAGTCTAACCGATTGTACCAAGAAGTGATGAAGGATTTTGAAAATGAAACTTCTAAATATAAAAAATTTCTAAAAGTAAAAAGCAACAAACATTTTAATGCCTTACAGGTAAAGTTCTCTTATGCTATAACTTGCCATAAATCTCAGGGTGGACAATGGAATACCGTTTTTGTGGAGCAGCCTTATTTACCAAACGGGATAGATAAAGATTATTTACGCTGGCTTTATACCGCCGCCACGCGTGCTAAAGAAAAATTATATCTAATTGGTTTTAAAGATGAGTTTTTTGAGGAAGATCCACTTTCTTAGAGCTATTTTTCGAAATAACATAGAGGCACAGTTCTTGATAAAATCAATAATTAGAAACAGATTTATACATTACAGTAGGGTAGCGATCGTCAATGTTTTTTTATTTATATTTAATGATTGATATAATGAAGAATTTCATTTAAAAAGATTTAATTTTTTATGGCAGTAGAAACAATAATAAGTATTTTTTTAGGTATTGGGCTTTCCGCCTCGGTTGGTTTTCGAGTTTTTATGCCCTTGTTCGCTTTAAGCTTAGCTGCTTATTTTGATGTTTGGGAACTTAATGAATCTTGGCAATGGGTTGGTAGTACTGCGGCCATAATAACGCTAGGCGTTGCTACATTGGTAGAGATTTGCGCATATTTTATTCCTTATGTTGATAATTTACTAGATACTGTTGCCGTACCATTAGCCGCCTTGGCTGGTACGGCAGTTATGTTGTCTACTGTTGCCGATTTGAGCCCCGTAGTAACTTGGGCATTAGCTATTATTGCTGGTGGAGGTACGGCTGCAGCAGTGGCCGGAACTTCAAGTACTACGCGTTTAGCTTCCACAGCAACAACGGGAGGTTTAGCCAACCCTATTGTAGCCACTTTAGAGACAGGAACATCGGTGGTAATGTCGGTTGTGTCTATATTTATGCCAATTCTTGCTATTGTTTTAGTGGTTCTTATATTATTCATAATTTTTAAGGTTTATAAGAAGTTTAAGCCCAGTAATCCTTAAAACATTCTATTATTTATCTTATTTTTGGTGAAGATTTAAAGTTTAGTTGAATAATGGCTTTAATGAAAAACTAAAATACAGTTTTAATACACAGTAACATTTCATATGAAAATAATATCAATGATTCCTGCACGCTATAGTGCATCACGTTTCCCGGCAAAACTAATGCAAGACCTAGGAGGTAAAACTGTTATTCTTAGAACTTACGAGGCTACCGTTGCAACCAAACTTTTTGATGATGTTATTGTAGTTACCGATAGCGATATTATTTATAATGAAATTGTAAACCACGGCGGAAAAGCTATGATGAGCAAAAAGGAGCACGATTGTGGTAGCGATAGAATTGCTGAAGCTGTAGAACTTTTAGATGTTGATATTGTTATTAATGTGCAAGGCGATGAGCCTTTTACTGATAAAGAATCGTTAACTAAACTTATTGAGGTATTTAAACAAGACCCTAATAAAGAAGTTGATTTGGCATCATTAATGGTACATATTACCGACGAAGAAGAAATTAAAAACCCAAATACAGTAAAAGTAATTGTCGATCAGGCAGATTTTGCACTTTACTTTTCAAGAAGCCCAATTCCTTATCCACGTGATAAAGATGTTGGTGTTCGATATTTTAAACATAAAGGTGTTTACGCATTTAGAAAGCAGGCTATTATGGATTTCTATAATTTACCAATGCTATCTTTAGAAGCTTCGGAAAAAATAGAATGTATTCGTTATTTAGAATACGGTAAACGTATTAAAATGGTAGAAACTGATGTACAAGGTGTAGAAATAGATACACCAGAAGATTTAGAACGTGCAAAGAAGTTATGGAAATAAATTACGATAACATAAAAGTAATTGGTTTTGATGCCGATGATACACTTTGGGTAAACGAAACTTATTTTCGAGAAGCCGAAGATGAAATTGGTAGGTTATTATCAAAATATGAAACGCCTAATAAAATTGATCAAGAACTTTTCAAAAAAGAAATAAGCAATTTACCCTTATACGGTTACGGTATAAAAGCGTTTACGTTATCGATGGTAGAAGTAGCGTTGGAACTATCGAACTATACCGTTTCTAATAAAACCATAGAAGCTATTTTAAACATCGGAAAAAATATGCTTAATAAGCCTGTGGAACTTTTAGATGGCGTAGAGGAAGTTTTAGAAAATCTATCAAAAAAATATAGACTTATTCTAGCAACTAAAGGCGATTTACTAGATCAGGAACGCAAATTAGAGAAATCGGGTTTAACCCATTATTTTCATCACATTGAAGTTTTAAGTGATAAGCAAGAAGATAATTATTCTCAAATGCTAAACCGTTTAGAAGTGAAGCCTTCAGAATTTTTAATGATAGGAAATTCCTTAAAATCGGATGTTTTACCCTTAGTGAATTTAAAAGCTCAGGCTATGCACGTACCTTTTCATACCACTTGGGCACACGAGCAAGTTACCGAAAAGGAAACCAACGGTAAAGATTACAAAACTATAAATACATTAACCGAACTTTTAAAACTTATTAATTAATTTGAAAGTAATCGATATTAATACTTGGAATAGAAAACAGCATTTCGAACATTTTTCGGGCTTAGCCGATCCTTCTTTCGCTGTAACTATACCATTCAATGTCACCAAGGCATATCAAGTTTCTAAGGAAACAAAAACAAGCTTTTTTACTCGGTATTTGCACGATTGTATGCGTGCCATTAACGCGATAGAAAACTTTAAATATAGAATTGAAAACGGGGAGGTAGTTGCTTATGATGTGATACATACATCCCCAACAATTTTAAGAGATGATAATACCTTTGGTTTTTCATTTGTGACTTATAATGAGAATTTAGAGACATTTTCTAAAAACTTAGACGCAGAGAAAAACCGTATAAAAAGTACAACAGAATTGTTCCCGCCAATTAATGGCCAGGACTGTATTCATTGTTCCGCATTACCTTGGGTCAATTTTATAGCACACAAAGAACCTAATTCTGGGCTTGTAGATAGCATTCCAAAATTATCTTTTGGGAAAGCAACTCTTATAAATGATGAATTAATTATGAATGTGTCCGTGCATGTAAACCATGCCTTAGTTGATGGATACCACGTTGGACTTTTTTCTAAGAAATTTCAGCAGTTTTTAAACCAGTAAAATTTAAATTAATAGTATTTTTACATTTCGTAAAAGAAAACCTAACAAATGAGTTACAAAAACTTTCCAATGGTGCCTAGAGTTATATTTGGCAGAGGTAGTTTCAATCAAATAAACGACGTTTTAGCCCCAAAACGATCTAGTATCCATGCGCCTTTTATTTTCTTAATAGACGACGTTTTTAAAAACAACGCTTGGTTAACATCTAGAATAAACCTTTCTTATGATGACAGAATTATATTTGTTTCATCTAAAGAAGAGCCTAAAACCACACAAGTCGACGAGCTTGTTGAAGATATAATATTAAAATCTAAAGAGCGCCCATCTGGTATTATAGGTATTGGTGGTGGTAGCTTATTAGATTTATCGAAAGCCGTAGCGCTTTTAATAACAAACGAAGGCGAGGCTCACGATTATCAAGGTTGGGATTTAGTAAAAAACGCAGCCATTTATCACGTTGGTATTCCTACAATTTCAGGAACAGGAGCAGAGGTATCCAGAACAACTATACTTACAGGCCCAAAACTTAAATTAGGAATTAATAGTGATTTCACCCCCTTCGATCAAGTACTTTTAGATCCAGAACTAGCCAAAGATGTGCCAAAAGACCAGTGGTTTTACACAGGTATGGATTGCTATGTACATTGCGTAGAGTCCTTAAATGGTACGTACTTAAATGAGTTTAGTAAAACTTACGGAGAAAAATCTTTCGATTTATGTAAAGAAATATTCTTAGATGGAGATTTATCTGAAGAAGAATCTCAAGATAAATTAATGATGGCTAGTTGGCATGGAGGTATGAGTATTGCTTATTCTCAGGTAGGCGTTGCACATGCTATGAGCTATGGTTTATCGTTTTTACTAGGTGTAAAACATGGTATTGGTAACTGTTTAGTTTTCGATCATTTAGAAGAGTTTTATCCAGAAGGTGTTGCCATTTTTAAACAAATGAAAGCAAAACACAGCATAGAATTGCCAACAGGTATTTGTGCTAAATTAACCGATGAGCAATTTGACACCATGATTCGTGTGGCATTAAGTTTAGAGCCACTTTGGGAAAATGCTATAGGTGAAAACTGGAAAGAAACTATAACGCCAGAAAAATTAAAAGGAATTTATAAAAAAATATAATATGCAATGGCTAGCCAAAGTTATCTATTTCAAGGTCTTAGGCTGGCAAATTGTTGGTAACACAAATTTCTCAAAAGATACGGTTAAAAAAGCGGTCATTATTGCCGCACCACACACCAGTTGGCACGACTTTTACATTGGCGTTTTATTGCGCGCTGTAATTCAAGTTAAAACCAATTTTGTTGGAAAAAAGGAACTGTTCGTATTTCCAGTAGCTTGGTTTTTTAGAGCCTTAGGAGGTGCCCCAATTAACCGTCAAAATAACGAGAATAAGGTAGATGCTATAGCCAAACTTTTTAAAGAAAAAGAAGAGTTTAGAATGACGTTAGCCCCCGAAGGTACAAGAAAAAAAGTAGATCAATGGCGAACTGGTTTTTACTATATCGCTAAACAAGCTAACGTTCCGATAATTATGTTTACGCTAGATTTTGAAAATAAGCAAAACAAAATTTCAGAACCATTTTATCCAACCGACAATGCCGAAGCAGATTTCGAAGAGCTTAGAGCATTTTTTAAAGATGTAAAAGGAAAAGTATCCAAATATTCATAAGTCATTAAAAATGGCATAATATTTGAAATTAATAGTTTAGTTGCGAATCCTGAAACATAAAGTAAACAATTGTTTGTCCCTAAAAAGAAACAGAATTTTCAACTAAAACTCCAAAAGCTATGTCTCTCAAAGAATATAGCTTTTTTTTATTCCTAATTTTAGCATGTTGTCTGTAATGGCGTTCCCCAATGGGCGGGCTTTCCGAAGTCGCTTTTTTGGGTTGAAATAGGTGCAACAACACAAAAGAGCTCCAACAATGCTACAATCTCTAACACAATTTATCTGGTAACAATATGCCAAAATAATGGCTAGTTGTTTTTTAGGAAAAATTCAACAAAAAATAATAAAAAGAAAATATAGAATCTATTATATTTTTTTATCTTTAATAATTATGATAAAAGACACAAAAATTGCCGTTCTAATCGATGGCGACAACATACCATCTAGATATATTTCTGAAATGATGGAAGAAATAGCCAAATATGGCACACCAACAATTAAGCGAATTTATGGTGATTGGACCAAACCGCATCTTTCCAAATGGAAAAATGTACTTTTGGAAAATGCCATAACGCCAATACAACAATACGGCTATACAACAGGGAAGAATGCTACAGATTCAGCAATGATTATTGATGCTATGGATATTCTATATTCTGAAAAGGTAAACGGTTTTTGCTTAGTATCATCAGATAGTGATTTTACAAAATTAGCAACCCGATTGCGCGAAGCTGCCATGGTAGTATATGGTATGGGCGAAAAGAAAACACCAAACCCTTTTATTGTGGCTTGCGATAAATTTATCTATCTAGAAATCCTAGCAAAGGATAGCGATGAAGATGAAGACACCAATAAGGACAAGAAAGGAGCGAAGCCTAAAAAGGAAAACTTATACAACATAACACCAAAAATTATTAAGTTGTTAAAGAACTCTGTAGACGATGCTGCAGACGATGATGGTTGGGCATTTTTAGGAGATGTAGGCTCTCTAATTCTTAAAAAGCAACCTAACTTCGATTCTCGAAACTTTGGTTTCCAGAAGTTAACACCACTGTTTAAATCTCTACCACAATTTGAAATGGAGCAACGTGATCAAACTAACGGACGATTTAAGTTGATTTACGTAAAAAACAAATAGTAAAGTAGTATTTAGAGCTTATCTAAAATTTTATCCATTACCCAACTGGTATGCAATGCTGTTTTTCCTGTAGAAGGGTGTGCAGTCAATTCATTGAACAAAACCGTTTTCATGTTTTCCACATGTGGTGTTTGTATATGTTTTGGGTTTTCAATAATCAACGATTGGGTTTTAGATTCGCTTTTTAGTACAATGGGGTTTTCATGAAATACAGAGAATTCAATGGTGCCTTTACTACCATAAATAGTAACATGATCTACATGATCACTACATCCAAAATTCCAGGTTCCAGAGCCTGTAATACCGTTTTTGTGTAACCAAGATGCGGTAACGGCATCTTTGGCAGAATATAAATTTTGTTGGTTTAAACTAAAGCCTTTGGCATTTTCAATATCACCGAGAAAGAAGGCGAATAAATCTAATCCATGGCTCGCTAAATCATCAAAATAACCTGCGGGTGCAATTTTGGAATCTGTTCGCCAATTATCTTTTTTCAATAAATCGGTTTGGTTTGCAGGTTTGCTTAAATGTGCCGATATATGCCTAACATCTCCAATAAAGTTATTGTCTAACCATTCTTTAACTTTTAAAAACCGCGGTAAAGATCTGCGATAATAGGCTACAAATAGTGGAATGTTTTTTTCCATAAAAGCATTACATATTTCTAAACTATCAGCATAACTTGGGCTTAGTGGCTTTTCAATACAACATGGTTTTCCAGCGGCAGCAACCTTTAAGGCATAAAGTTTATGGCTATCAGGTGGCGTTGCTATATAAACGGCGTCAATGCTACTATCATTAATAAGTGCATCTGCATCTGTATATGTTTTATTGATGTTGTGACGCTTAGCATAATCTTCAAGTTTTTCTCGATCACGACGCATCACGGCTTCAATATTAAAACCACTTGTAAGTTTGTAAGCAGGTCCGCTTTTAACTTCGGTTACATTCCCGCAACCTATAATTCCCCAGTTTATTGTTTTCATATAAAAAGCAAAAAAAAGAGAACCGTTAAGTTCTCTTTAATATATTAAGTTGAATATTACTCAGCACTTTCTTCCATGGTATGATATACGTTTTGTACATCATCATCTTCTTCAAGTTTTTCTAAAAGCTTTTCTACATCGGCAGCTTCATCTGCAGATAGAGGTTTAGTAACTTGTGGAATGCGTTCAAATCCAGAGGATAAAATTTCAATTTCTCGAGATTCTAATTCAGCTTGAATGGCTCCAAAACTTTCAAAAGGTGCGTAAATTAAAATACCATCATCATCGGCAAATACTTCTTCTGCGCCAAAATCGATAAATTCAAGTTCTAATTCTTCAGGATCTAATCCTTCCGCATCAATTCTAAAATTACAAGTATGGTCGAACATAAAAACTACAGAACCAGAAGTACCTAAGCTACCATCACATTTGTTAAAATAGCTACGTACATTAGCAACTGTTCTAGTATTGTTATCTGTTGCAGTTTCTACTAAAATAGCAATACCATGTGGTGCATAGCCTTCAAAAAGAACTTCTTTATAATCGCCTTGGCCTTTTTCACTTGCTTTTTTAATGGCACGTTCTACATTATCCTTAGGCATATTTACAGCCTTAGCATTTTGTATTACAGCACGTAAACGCGAGTTACTTGCAGGATCGGGTCCTCCTTCTTTAACCGCCATAACAATATCTTTACCAATACGTGTAAAGGCTTTGCTCATAGCAGACCAACGTTTCATTTTTCTTGCTTTTCTAAATTCAAAAGCTCTTCCCATAATTACATTCTTTTAGTTGATGTGATCTTAATGCATCTGGATATTTTAGATGTACCAACTTCACTATTATTGTTATATTTCCGCGAAAGCGAAAACACGTCTATTATTTTAATCGCACAAAGTTAAAAACCTTCAGCAGAAATACAAATTATTCCTCATCTTCAGGTACTACAATGCTATCTATAGCTTTGGCCAGTTTAAAATCTTTGGCTGTTACACCATCTGCATCGTGTGTAGAGATAGAAATATTGAGCACGTTGTAAACATTACTCCAATCTGGATGATGGTTTAAAGCTTCGCATTCAAAGGCTATACGGCTCATGGCGCTAAAGCAATCTTTAAAATTATCGAATTCAAATTCGGCGTGAATTGCATTTTCATAATACTCCCAATCTGGGTATTGAAGCAATCTTTTTTCTATATCGTCTTCGGAAAGTTTCATCATTATTTATATGTTTTTGAAGAGACTAAATTAGTGATTTATTTACGGATAATATGCTCATTTTTTTAATTCTGATAAAATATCCTGACTCACCAATTGTAAGTGTTTTGGTAGCTTGTTGAATTTTGGTAAAACAGCTAAATAACGCTCATCATTGGTTGTAAAAACTTGTTTGTATTTGGCTTTATGTTCTAGATGAAGGGTTTCTATAATTTCTTTTATAAAATCGTCGTGATGTACTAAATCATTACTTCCTAGGTGGAAAACACCCGATTTATTCCGGTTGATGATGTAATGAATTTGCTGTGTCAATTTGTTATCAGAAGTGACATTCATTACTAAATTAGGAAAAACTTCAATAGGTTCATTTAAATCTATAAGTTGAAGTATTTCTGTTAACCTTGGGGCATGTGGACCAAAAACCATAGGTAACCTTACAATAGCCACTTTCTTTTTTGGTAGGCGCAGTAGCATGTTTTCAATTTTAATTTTGAAGTGTCCATATATACTATGACTAAGCGTTTTATCTTGTTCGTAACTTGGGTATTTGCTGTAGGCATCAAATACGTTTGCCGAAGATAAAAAGATGAGTTTGGTGTTTTCTAATAGTAAATACTCGGCCAAGTGCCGATGAAGCATAACTTGTTTAGAAAAATCGCCACGAAGTGCTGAAATTATGATAGTTGGTTTTACAATATCTAGAATTTCGTAGATATCATCTTCTTCATAATTATAATGAAAAAACTGACGATTTTTTTCTAAGGTTTTGTTTGATGTATTATAAGTGCCCGAGGTTCTGAAATAGGGAAAAAGCTCTTTATAAATGGCGCTTCCTAAAAAGCCACTTACTCCTAAAATTAGAATTCTATGTTTACTTTCTCGCTTTATCATACATCAAACTTCTTAAGCCATTTCTAAGTTAATAGTAACTTAGAAAATGGATAACTTTGTTTTAGTCGTAAAAGCCTCTAAAGCCAACATGCCAAGTTTAGAATTTCCTTTTTTATTGAGTCCTGGAGACCATGTTGCAATAGTAAAATTATCGGGCAAAAGTGCTACAATACCACCACCAACACCAGATTTACCTGGTAAGCCCACCTCAAAAGCGAACTCTCCAGCCTCATCGTAAAATCCACAAGTAAGCATTATGGCATTTATACGCTTTGCTTGAGTTTCGGTAAGGCGTACTTTATCTAACATACAGGTGCCTTTATTTGCCAAAAACGAAAATGTTTTTGTTAGTTGGCTACACGTCATTTCTAAAGAACATTGTTGAAAATAAAAATCTAAAACATCGTTTACCGGATTGTCTAAATTTTTAAATGATTTTAGAAGATTGGCGGCAGCATAATTTTTAAAACCTGTTCGTTTTTCAGAATCTGCAACTGCTTGGTTATACTCTATAGTTTGATCGTTAGTTAAATCGCGTACGTAATTTAAAAAATCTTCTTTTGGGTTTTCTAAATTTGAAAGTAGAATATCTGCTATTACAATAGCTCCAGAATTGATAAATGGATTTCTAGGAATACCATTTTCAATTTCCAATAAAGCCAATTGATTAAAAGGGTGGCCAGAAGGCTCGACATCCATACGTTTCCAAATATTTTCACCAATTAGCGACATGGCTTTAGATAGTGCCAAAACTTTAGAAATACTCTGTATGGAAAAGGGTTTATTAAAATCGCCTGCACCATAACTTTTACCATCGGAAGTGCGTAAATGAATTCCGAAGTTATCCTTACTAATATGGGCTAACTCCGGAATATATGTTGCCACAGCACCTTTATCGGGTGCTTCTGTAGCGTTTTTTTGAATGCTTTCTAAAATAGCTTGAAAATCTAGCATAGACTATTTGTAAAACGGTAATTTAACTACTGTTGCAGGTACCGCTTTTTTTCTAATTTGAATATTTATTTTACTGTTTACATCGGCAAAAACCGTTGGCACATAACCTAAGCCAATACCTTTACCCAAACTAGGAGACATGGTTCCAGAAGTTACCACACCAATTTTGTTACCATTACCATCAACGATATCATAATCATGACGAGGAATGCCACGCTCGTCTAATTCGAAAGCAATTAATTTTCTTTCCGATCCGTGTTCTTTTTCTGCTTTTAAAGCTTCTGAGTTTGTAAAGTCTTTGTTGAATTTTGTAATCCAACCTAAGCCAGCCTCAATAGGAGAGGTGGTATCATCAATATCATTTCCGTAAAGGCAATATCCCATTTCTAAACGTAGTGTATCACGAGCAGCTAAACCAATTGGCTTAATACCGTAATCTGCACCAGCTTTAAAAACGTTATCCCAAACTTGTTTTACTTCGCTGTTTTTACAATAAATTTCAAATCCGCCACTACCTGTATAACCAGTAGCCGATATAATCACGTTTTCAATACCTGCAAAATCTCCAACTACAAAGTTGTAAAATTTAATGGCAGCCAAATCGTGACTTGTTATAGCTTGCATAGCTTCAATAGCTTTTGGCCCTTGAATGGCTAATAATGAATAATCTTCACTTAAATTTTTCATTTCTGCCCCAACATCGTTTTTAGATTGAATCCAATTCCAATCTTTTTCAATATTACTTGCATTAACAACTAAAAGGTAAGTTTCTTCTTTTATTTTATAAATAATTAAATCGTCTACAATACCACCATCATCATTTGGCAAACAGCTATATTGTGCTTTTCCTATAGTTAATTTAGAAGCATCATTACTCGATACTTTTTGAATTAAGCTTAGCGCATGTTGACCTTCAATTAAAAATTCACCCATGTGAGATACATCAAAAACACCAACGCTGGTTCTTACCGTTTCATGTTCAGCATTTACACCTTCATATTGAACAGGCATATTATATCCTGCAAAAGGTACCATTTTAGCTCCTAGAGCTTCGTGAGTTTGGGTTAAGGCTGTGTTTTTCATTAAGGTTGTGTTTTTATGATTTTATAAAAATTAGTGAATCGTTTCAGAAAACAAATGTATTGAAAAAATATAGATTTACTTTTAATCTATTCTGATGATATATTAAAACCTATAATAGAGGCTGTATTGATAATTATTTCAAAAAGAAAGGAATAGATTATAGATTAAAAGCATTATTGATTAGTTTTTTTGAAAAAATATTTTACCAAACTTGCATTTAATCGGTAAAAGCGTTTCTTTTGTCTGTAGCAATTTCCAAATGGAACCAACAATAAGGACTCTTAATTTTAAAGATTTAAAGCGTAAAACTTTTTTTAAGCACGCTATCCGTATTTATTTATCTACTACATTCTTTACTGCTGCTTATACTTTTTTAAACTATTATCAAGGGTTAACGGCCTCTGCTTTATTGATTGTGTTACCACTCATTAGTTTTTTTATTAGTGTTTATGTTTTTGTAATACGTCGTAATTATATAGCCGGTCCTTATATAGTATATATTACTTTAGGAGGCGCATTGGTGGGTTTATCTTATTTAGAAGGTTTAATGTCTGGTTATTACTGGTTTCAATTAGTTATGCTTTTTTGCTTACCATATGTTATTAGGCATGAAAAGTATTTCCAAAAGCATACCAATATTTTATATGCGCTAATTATATCATTAATGATTATCTCTGTGGTGGTATCTCCTTTATATTCTAATTATTATGATGATTTAACTAGAAGTGAAGTACATTATAAATTTGTTTTAAACTCATCAGTGGCTTTTATTTTGATTATGATTTTCTCGCTGCAAGCGCTTGGCCAAAGTAAATCTTTCATTAAAAAAATATTTAGTGATAAAGAAGAGGCTGAGAATGAGAAAGATAGAAGAACGCGAGTGTTGTCTAACCTGGGACACGAATTACGTACCCAAATTAATAGTATAAATGGGGTTACCCAACTAATTTTAGGTAATGATAACAATGATGTTACGACAAAAAAGTACTTTGAGATTTTAGATTATTGTAATGATAATATGCTGTTATTGGTTAATGATATGTTAGATATTCATAAAATTGAATCGGGGCGTTTTGAGTTGTCTAAGGAACCAAAAGAGCTTTACGATTTTTTGAATAAAATTACTATTGCTTTTATTAATAAGGCAGAAGAGAAGAATTTAAAGCTTCATACTTATATAGATGAAAAATTAAAAGATGTTGTAGTTAATGTAGATGGAAAACGTTTCGCTCAAGTTATACATAATTTGATATCGAATGCTATTAAATTTACAGAACAAGGAAAAATCACATTTTCAGCTGAAGTTGTTGAATTGAATCAAGAACAGGTATCCATACATTTTAAGGTGGAAGATACAGGTATTGGTATTGCACCAAGAAATTTAAAGAAAGTATTTGAAAGTTTTCATCAAATTAAGAACGAGAAAAATCCGGTATACGGAGGAACAGGTTTAGGTTTAGCTATTTCTCAATCGATTATATTAGCTATGAATTCTGAGATAAAAATAGAAAGTAGAATAAATAAAGGTACGCGATTTCAATTTCCTTTAACTTTGGAACGCGTTGAATTAACTCCCAAGAAAGTGACAAACAAAGACACATTCAATGATGATTTTTCATTGAATTCAACTATATTATTAGTAGAAGATAATATGGTGAGCATGATGTATGCTAAAAAACTATTAGAAAAGCATGTTCCGAAAATATATAAAGGAACAAATGGACTAGAGGCAGTTGAAAAAATAAAATTGCATAAAGATATCGATCTTGTGCTTTTAGATTTAGAGATGCCTAAAATGAATGGTTTTAAAGCTATTGGTCATATTAAAAAATATAGACCAGATGTAGTTGTTATTGCCTTTACAGCAAACATACCAAGTACCGAAATTATTGATAAATTGGATACTTTAGGTTTCGATGATATATTATCTAAGCCTTTTAGCAAAGAAGACGTTTTTTCAATTTTGAAAAAGTATGATAAGGTTTTAATGGCCTAATCTGATACATATCTATTTAATAGCAGGTCTTTAGTCATAAAAAAAAACGGTTTTACAATCAAACACTCGAAAGTGTTTAAGTTTGTAAAACCGTTTTTCACGTTTATTTCTTTAAAGTTTTAGCTCAATAAGAAGTCTTTTAAATCATTATAAGTTGCAATTGAAACAGCAACTTTTTCGCGTCCCATAACCGATTGTATTTGCTCAGGAAGTGGTTGTTTTTCTTTTATAACTTTTTCTACAACATCTAAGAATTTTGTTGGGTGAGCAGTTTCTAAAAATACGCAATGTGCGTTAGGGTTATCTTTCAAGTAGTTTTTAGAACCTAAATATCCAACAGCTCCATGCGGATCTGCAACATAATTATATGTATTGAAAATTTCTAACATCGCTTCGCAAGTTTCATCATCTGAAAAACTATAAGAAGAGATGTTTTCTTTTAAAGCACTAAAGTTATTTTTATAAATTTCCTGTATACGAATAAAATTACTTGGTGCACCAACATCCATAGCATTACTAATAGTTTGTACTGATGGTTTTGGCTCGTACTTTTCAGAATCTAAATAACGAGTAACCACATTGTTTTCGTTATTAGAAGCAATAAAATGCTTAATAGGCAAGCCTAATTGTTGTGCCATCATTCCGGCACAAACATTACCAAAATTTCCACTTGGCACAGAAAACACAATGTTTTCGTGTGTATTATGTAGTTGCTTGTAAGCAAACATAAAATAGAAAAGTTGTGGTAACCAACGTGCCACGTTAATCGAGTTGGCCGATGTTAGTTGCATTTTGCTTGTTAAGGTTTCGTCTAAGAAAGCTGTTTTTACCATAGCCTGGCAATCATCAAAAGTGCCATCTACTTCTAAGGCTTTTATATTTTGCCCTAAAGTGGTTAGTTGCATTTCTTGAATATCACTCACTTTTCCGCTAGGGTAAAGTATCACAACATTTACGCCTTTAACGCCTAAAAAACCATTAGCAACAGCACCACCAGTATCTCCCGATGTAGCGACTAAAACGGTAACCTCATTGGTGTTGTCTTTGTTGAAATAGCCTAAGCAACGCGCCATAAATCGAGCACCAACATCTTTAAAAGCCATAGTTGGCCCATGAAATAACTCTAAAGTAGATATATTATCATTAAGCTTAACCACAGGGAAATCGAAAGACAAAGTTTCTTCAACTATAGTTTTTAAAACACTTGCAGGTATTTCTGGTGAAACAAATTGTTTAATAGCTTCAAAAGCAATCTCAGTATGCGATAAATTATCAATATTATCGAAAAATGACTTTGGTAAAGGTGTAATACTTTCAGGGAAGTACAAACCTTTATCTGGCGCTAATCCTTTTATAACCGCATCTTTAAACGATGTGTTTTCTGCTTCTTTATTTAATGAGTAGTAATTCATAATTTATGAAAACCTGCTTAAGCAGGAAACTATTTATTATTAATTTATATTTCTTAAGTGTGATTTTAATTTGTGTCGAAAAGAGGAACTAAATCAAACTTATACTATTTTAACGCCTTCTGTGTTAATTTTAGAAACGTGAATATCAAATTCAATTCCTGTTTTTGCATAAACATTATTAATGGCTTCCTTTATGTTGTTTGCTGTTTCCAAACCTTTGCTCAATGAAAATATTGATGGTCCAGAACCTGATATTCCACAACCTAATGCGCCTGCTTGTAATGATGCCTGTTTTACATCATTATAATGCGGTATTAACTTGCTTCTGTGTGGTTCTACGATAACATCATGTAACGAATCTTTAAGTAAATTGTAATCATTAGTATGCAAGGCATGTACTAAGCTACCCACATTGGCCCATTGGGTTATAGCATCGCTAAGTGCTACTTCTTTTGGAAGTACGGCACGAGACTCTGATGTTTTAATTTCTATCTGAGGATGTATAATGGTTGCGTACAAATCGCTGGGTGACGGAATTTCTAATATTTGAACAGGATTAATACTCTTCACTAAAGTAAAACCACCAAAAAGAGCAGGAGCGAGGTTATCAGCATGTTCGCATTTGCTTGCAATAGCTTCACCTTTAATAGCAAAAGCTGTTAGTTCTGTTTTATTAAACGGACGCCCTAAGAGTTCGTTCATTCCAAAAACACTACCAACGGCACTTGCAGCACTGCTTCCAATACCACTACCAGGTTTTATATTTTTGTAGATTTCAATTTCAAAACCAAAATCGACATCAATCGCATTGTACATGGCTAAAGCCGAAACGCCAGCAACGTTTAACTCAGTTTCATAAGGCAAATCGAAACCAACAATTTTAGTGATAAAAACTCCTTTTTTATCGGTTTTTCTAATCACCATATCGTCGCCAACACTATCTAAACAGAATCCTAAAACATCGAATCCGCAAGATACGTTGGCAACGGTTGCCGGTGAAAATATTTTTATTTCGTTCATTCCAAAAGTTCTTTTGTTATTTCCACGAAGGTGGAAATCTCATCAAGTAATTATTTGCTTATTTAATCGTTTCCTATTCTAATTATATCTGCAAATAAACCAGAAGCAGTAACATCTGCACCAGCTCCAGCACCTTTAATAATCATAGGTTGTTTTGGGTAACGTTGTGTATAAAACATAACAATATTGTCGCTACCTTCTAAATTATAAAATGGGTGTCCTTCAGGAATTTCTTGTAAACCAACACTTGCTTTACCGTCGTTAAATTGCGCTACATATTTTAATTGGCAATTGTTCGCTTTTGCGGAAGCATATAACTTTTGGTAATGTGCTTCGTCTGCAATTAAAGTTTGATAAAAATCATCTACAGAGTCACTTTTCAATCCAGCCTCCGATAAGAAAGATGTGTTTTCAATATCTTCTAAATTCATTTCAACACCACTTTCTCTAGCAAGAATTAAAATTTTTCTAGCAACATCTACACCACTCAAATCAATTCTAGGATCTGGTTCAGTATAACCTTCAGCACCAGCTTTCTTTACAACATCGTAAAACTTAGTTTGATCGGTAAAGTTGTTAAACACAAAGTTTAAACTTCCTGATAATACAGCCTGAATTGAATTTACTTTATCTCCAGAAGCAATTAAATTATTTAAGGTGTCAATAATTGGTAAACCTGCACCAACATTAGTTTCAAATAAATAAGGCGCATTGTATTTTAAAGATAATTCTTTAAGTAATTTGTAGTTTTTAAAATCACTAGAACATGCAATTTTGTTACACGCTACTACACCAATACTTTGGCGTAAATAATTAGCATAAAGGTTTGCAACATCTGCATTTGCTGTAACATCAACAAATATGCTATTACGTAAATTTAATGCTTTAGTGTTTTCAAAGAAACCTTTCAGAGTAGCTTGTTCGCCATCTTCTAGTTGATCTTTCCAGTTTTTTAAATTGATACCTTCTTCATTAAAAATCATCTTTCTAGAATTTGATAATCCAGCAACACGAAGATTAATTTTAAGGTTTTCTTTTAAGTATTTCTTTTGTTGTTTTATTTGTTCAACTAAACGCTCACCAACATTCCCAACACCAGTAATAAATACATTTAATTGTTTAGTTTTAGATTCAAAAAACTGCTCATGTAATGTGTTTAGAGCTTTCTTAACATCGCTTTCTGCTATAACAGCCGATATGTTTTTCTCTGAAGCCCCTTGAGCAATAGCACGAATATTAATGTTGTTTTTCCCTAAAGTACTAAACATTTTTCCGCTTATACCTTGGTGGTTTTTCATTTTATCACCAACAAGCGCAATAATAGAAAGACCGGTTTCAACAAAAATTGGGTCTATTTTTTCTAATGCAATTTCGTTTTCAAAAGCAGCATCAATTGCTGTTTTAGCGCTATCTGCTTCTTTTTCGTCTATACCTAAACAAATAGAATGCTCTGATGAGGCTTGAGTGGTCATGATGACATTAATTTTTTCTTGAGAAAGCGTTTCAAATAAACGTTTAGAAAACCCAGGAATACCTACCATACCGCTACCTTGCAATGTCAATAAGGCAATATTGCTTATGTTGCTAATTCCTTTTACAGGAGTAGACTCTTCAACAATTTCATTAGAAATGACTGTACCAACAGCTTCTGGTTCCATGGTGTTTTTAATATGAATAGGAATCCCTAAACTTAACACAGGTTGTACCGTTGGTGGATATAATACTTTAGCTCCAAAATGCGATAATTCCATCGCTTCTTGATACGAAATCTTAGAGATCGGGTAGGCCTGTTTTACCATTTTTGGATTAGTGGTGTACATACCGCTAACATCTGTCCAGATTTCTAATTGATCTACTTTTAGTGCGGCAGCAACAATAGCGGCCGTAAAATCCGATCCGCCACGTCCAAGTGTTGTTTGTTCTCCTAATTTAGATTTTGAAACAAAACCAGGTAAAATAGTGATATTTTGAACTGCCGTTTTAAAGTAATCTTGAATATTAGCATTTGTGATTTTAAAATCAACTTCTGCTTTTGTAAAGTTAGAGTTAGTAACAACTAGCTCCTGAGAATTTTTTCTATCGGCTGATAAACCACGATTTTTCATAGTTTCAGCAATAATAAAAGAAGATAGTTTTTCACCAAAACTTACAAGTTTATCCGATGTTTTTGGCGACAATTCATTTATTAAATAGATGCCGTTTAGTAAATCTTCTAATTCTTGAAATTCATTATCAACCACTTTCGTGATGTTTTCACCGGTACCCAAGTTTAATTCATTTATAATACTAAAATGAATATCCTTAATTAAGTTTAGCGTGTCTTTATAGCTAATGTCTTTGTTTTGAGCTTGCTTACCTGTTAAAAGTAATTTATCTGTAATACCACCAACGGCAGATACAACACAAACAACAGCATCTGTTTTGCCATGGTTTTCTAAAATACTAATAACTCTATTTATGTTTTCTGAAGAACCTACAGAAGTTCCTCCAAATTTTAAAACTTTCATGTTTTAATGAATTGAAAAATTAAAAAAAATATTTTTGATTATGCGATTTATAAAATCGCATATATTGCCTGAAGAATATATAATTAGCAACCCCAAAGGGTTGTAATGTTTGTAGTTGTAGCCAAAATAGTAGCCGTTCCTTTTGTAGAAAAAGAAGTTGTAGCATTTATATTTTGGTTGAAATGAATCATTATAGTTATATAATATGTTTCAAAAGTATTACTTTTAGCCTTATAAAAAAACTAAAACAAATTTTTTATAGAATTCTTATATAGTAGCGATTTTCATAGAAAAAAATCGACAAAGTTTAAGAAGGATTGAAAAATCAATAATAATACTATTAATGAAAATATTTTCAAAAGAGCAAATTTACGAAGGCGATAAACTTACAGCCGAAAAGCAACAAATTTCATCAACCGATTTAATGGAGCGTGCAGGAAGTCAGATTTTTAATTGGATCGATTTACGTATGCAAGGCGCCCAAGTACCAATACACGTTTTTTGTGGTATAGGTAATAACGGTGGCGATGGTTTGGTTTTGGCCAGACATTTAATTTTAGCCGGTTACAACGTAAATACTTTTGTGGTAAACTGCAGTGATAAACGATCTAAAGATTTTTTAATTAATTACGATCGTATTAAAAATGTAACAAAAAAGTGGCCAACACTTTTAAAATGTAAAGAAGATTTTCCAGCAATAGAACCACAAGATATTATTGTAGATTGTGTTTTTGGAATTGGTTTAAATAGGCCTGTAGATGAATGGGTTAAGAATTTATTTCTTCACTTTAGAGGGTCTAAAGCCTTTACTTTGGCTGTGGATATTCCTTCAGGATTATACACAGATAAAGCTGTTACAGATGAAGATGCTGTTGTACATGCTGGCTATACGCTTAGTTTTGCTTCACCTAAACTTGTTTTCTTTTTGCCAGAAACGGCTAAATATACGGTACAATGGGAAGTTTTGGATATTGGTTTAGATCCTGAGTTTTTATCGACTACACAAACAGAAGTGCAATTAATTGGTAAGAATGAAGTATTACCTAACTATATACCTCGCGAAAAATTTTCTCATAAAGGGCAATTTGGGCATGCTTTAATTATTGGAGGTAGCTATGGTAAAATAGGTGCTGTTTCTTTAGCGAGTCGTTCGGCACTTTCGGCAGGAGCAGGTTTAGTGACTGCTTATATTCCAAAATGTGGTTATAACGTTTTACAGACTGCTTTGCCAGAAGTTATGGTAATTACAGATGCTGATGATGAAAAAATTACAAATATAGCATTTGATATAGAACCAACCGTAATAGGTATTGGGGTTGGTTTGGGAACAGATACTAAGTCTCAGAAAGCTTTTGAAGCCTTTTTGAAAACCAATAAAACGCCACTTGTTATAGATGCTGATGGTATTAATTTACTAGCTAAAAAGAAAAGCTTACTAAAACAATTACCAGAAGAAACTGTTTTAACTCCGCACCCAAAAGAATTAGAACGTTTAATAGGTAGTTGGGAAAACGATTTTGATAAGTTAGAAAAAGTTAAAGCCTTTTCTAATAAATATAAAGTTATCATAGTGGTTAAAGGTGCTAATAGCATTACTGTTTTTGATAATACACTTTATGTTAATACCACCGGAAATCCAGGATTGGCTACAGCCGGAAGCGGAGATGTGTTAACGGGTATTATTACAGGTTTAATTTCTCAAGGTTATCATCCTGTAGTAGCATCAATTTTTGGCGTGTACTTACATGGCAAAGCTGCAGATATTGCTGTTGAAGATTATGGTTACCAAAGTTTAATTGCTAGTTATGTTATTGATAATATGGGGCAGGCCTTTATCGATTTATTTAAACAGCCAGAACTACCGGAACAAGTAGAAGCAGAGGAGCCAAAACCTTAAACAACCTACCTATACCAAGATTTCTAATAAATAAAAAAGTTCATTTAAACATTTGTCTAAATGGGCTTTTTATTGCTTTATAAGTGATTATAATTTGTGTGTTAAGGTTTCGTAATTCACTATTTCAGGAATAATATTTAATGCAAATAATTCCTTTTGCACATTATTCAGTGTCTTTTTGTCTATTAATTCCTGAGACCACTCTGTAATGCCTAACCATTCTTGAACATCGTCTAATTGTTGCTCATAACGGTTAGCTATAGTTTTATCTATACTTGGGATATCTTTAAACTCTCTAGTCGTGTTATTAATTATATCAAGAATTGTTTTTAATTCGGCTTCATTATTTTTTATAAAATCTTCACGAACTGCAATTACAAAACAAGGCCATGGAGACGGACAATTATCAATTCGCCTAAAAATACCATTATCTACTAAAGGTTTAGTCGTGAATTTTTCCCATAAAAAGTAATCGCCTCTACCTTGAGTTAAGCCTTCTACAGCACCATCAAGATTTTTTATCACTTCAAAATCAAGATCTTTTTCTAAATCCCAGTTGTGGTTTTGTGCATTTATATATGCCATTAAATGAGAACCAGACCCATAACGGCTAATAGCTGCTTTGGTTCCTTTTAAATCTGCTACGGTTTTGTATGTAGAATTTTGCGCGACATGCACGCCCCAATGTAATGGTGTTTGCACAAATGTTTGCACAATTTTACTAGGGTTTCCAGCAATGATATCTTTTACAATACCCTCTGTTAATATCACGGCAATATCAATATCTCCATCGCGCAACGCTTTACACATGGCGCCAGTGCCTCCATAATAATCGTGCCAACGAAGGTTTATGTTTTCATCTTTATACTCACCTTCTTTCAGGGTTAAATACCAAGCTAAATTAAAGTGTTCTGGCACACCGCCTATATTTACTTTTGTCATGATTATGAGGTGCTAAACAATTATTTTATCTAATGAAAATTGAATTAAACTATTAACGATTTTTTCAGGGTTTTCGCTGAAGGTACCGTTTGCTCTATTCGCGATAATAGCGTTAAGTGATACTGCACGATGCCCCAATAGTTTAGATAAACCGTAAATGGCAGATGTTTCCATTTCAAGGTTGGTAATGCGGAAATCGTTGAATTTGAAACTATCAATTTTGTTATTCAATTCTGAATCTCGAAGCGGTAAACGAAGCACACGACCTTGAGGACCATAAAATCCGTTAGCCGTAACTGTAATACCTTGATGAAGCTTTACATTTTCATCTTTAAACTTTTCAGCAAGTTCATTACTTTTTTCAACAATAACAGGTGTCGATTTGTTTTTATCCCAATCGCTATGTGCAACAAAAGCATCCTCAATATCAGGATGCGAAATGTGTTCTGTTTGATAAGCATGAAGCATACCGTTTATATCCATACCGTGAGAACTCATTAAAAATGAATTAACAGGAATATCACTTTGTAAAGATCCTGAAGTTCCTATTCTAACAATATCTAGGCTAACCAAATCGTTATTAATTTTTCTAGTTTCTAGATTTATGTTTACTAAAGCATCTAGTTCATTTATAACAATATCAATATTATCGGCACCAATACCTGTAGAAATTACAGATAAACGTTTACCTTTATAAAGGCCTGTTTCTGTTTTAAACTCACGTTTATGAGTTGAAAATTCAATTGAATCGAAATGCTCGGTTATTTTTGAAACACGATCTGGATCACCAACAAAAATGATGGTTTGTGCTATATTTTCGGGTTTTAAATTTAGATGATAAACACTACCATCTGGATTTAATATAAGTTCAGATTCTTTAATTGGCATTCGATACAGTTTTTACTAGTTTGTTTAATGGTTTACTAAATTGAAAATCATACTTTTTAACACCGCCAAAATACATTTCACTATCAATTTCTTTTGAAAAATTATGCTGACTTAAAAGTGCCTCGTAACCATCTCGGTTTAGAGTAATACTATTTTCTTCATCAATTAAAAATACGCTCAATTTATCAATAAATCTGGCCAATTGTAAATCACGATAGCCGTAATAACCTTGATAGTTTAAAGCATAACCCAATAAATGATGTTTGGATTTAATAGTATTGTCTCTAACAATTTCAAGAATGTTACGTTCTAAAATGTTTAAACCATCTTTAGAGTTTGGAAAGCGCTCTAAATGGGCTTTTAAACAATTACTTAAATATTTAAAACTCGAGCTTTTTACAATAAATGGTTTTAATAAATTATGGTCTTTTCCGCAGTAAATACCCCAAACGGTAGTAGCCATATCTATATCATCTTCATTTAAATCAACTTTATTTTTGTATTGGTTTATAAGTTGAGATGTATTTAATTCGGTTAATCCGGTAAGGCTTTTATTACCAGGAATGCGACCGCTACAAACTAAAGATATAGGAAGTTTTATTTTTTTCTGATGAATAAGGCTAATTACAGCCAGCATGTTGATATGCGAAAACAAATCGTAATCGAACCACAAGATAATTTCCGAATATTTAACTTCCGCATCATCTAGTTTTTCTAGTTCAATATCTACTTTCTTTAAATCTAAATCCACATCATAAAAATCATGTAAAAAGGTTTTTCGAACTTCTATCGATTCTTTACAATGAATGGTTTCTAATGTAGGACCTTCACAAAATAATTCTTGCCAAGTTAATTGTTCTCCTGGAATTTCTAATTCCGTTAAACGGCCAGACAGATGTCCGCTGTTTGTAATATGCAGTAACTGTTTGCTCATAAATTAACCTCCAACGCGTTTTACGTTAAACCCTTTTTCTTTTAACATGCCCATAATTTTATCTCTGTAATCGCCTTGGATAATAATTTTATCGTCCTTAAAACTACCACCAACACTTAGTTTCGTTTTAATTTCTTTTGCTAAAATTTTAAAATCTTCGGTAGCGCCAGTATAGCCATCTAAAATAGTAATAGGCTTTCCTTTACGCTTTTCATATTTACAAAGTATGGGTTCGTCTTGCATCCATATATCAGATGTGTTCTGCTCACTTTCGGGAGTTTCTTCTTCAATATGTTCTGGAAACAGGTTTTTTAATTGGTCTTGTAAATCCATAATTTATTTTTGGGTGGAAGTATGAGTCGTAGTCATTGATTTTTCAACTAAAAACTACAACTTAGGTATTTACTTTTTCTTTAATCCTAATTCAATTAAGCGTTCGTTTAGAAACTCTCCGGCTGTAATATCATCAAATTGTTTCGGGTTATTTTCGTCAATACAACCTTCTAAAACATCTAATTTCATGGCACTAACTGGGTGCATAAAAAAGGGAATAGAATAACGAGATGTTCCCCAAAGTTCTTTAGGTGGGTTTACAACACGGTGTATAGTCGATTTTAATTTATTATTAGTGTGTCTTGAGAGCATATCTCCAACATTAATCATTAACTCATCATCTTCAGCAATAGCATCAATCCATTCACCTTTATGGTTTTGTACTTGCAAACCACGACCTTGAGCACCCATTAAAAGGGTAATTAAATTAATGTCACCATGAGCAGCAGCTCGAACAGCTTCTTTAGGTTCTTCTGTAATTGGTGGATAGTGAATTGGGCGCAAGATAGAGTTCCCGTTATGTATGTAATTATCGAAATATGTTTCTTCTAAATTAAGGTGTAAAGCCAAAGCGCGTAAAACGTACTTGGCTGTTTTTTCGAGCATTTGGTAAGTTTCCTTTCCTATTTTATTAAACTCTGGAAGCTCTTCAACTATTACATTTTCTGGGTATTCCGCTTTCAGTTCGTCATTATCATCAACATACTGTCCAAAATGCCAAAATTCTTTTAAATCGCCTTCTTTTTTACCTTTTGCACTTTCTTTTCCGAAAGAGATGTAACCACGTTGTCCTCCAATTCCTGGAATTTCATATTTACGTTTAGTTTCAGTATCTAACTCAAAAAAGTTTTTTACTTCTTGGTATAAATTTTCAACTAAAGTATCATCTAGAAAATGCCCTTTTAAAGCAACAAATCCAATTTCTTCATATGCTTTACCAATGGCATCTACAAATTGTTGTTTTTTGTCGATATCGCCAGAAATAAAATCTTTTAAATTAACGCTAGGTATAATATTCATTATAAAATAATTTTAATCAATGTAATACAAATGTACAAAAACATTGGGGAGTTTAGTAATCTCTATTTCATATTCATATTTCTGATAATTATTGATAAATACGTTATATTTACTACAATAAACTGATTATATTATGACTTCAGGCCAATTTAATTATCAAAACCATAATTTAGATAACGTAATTCTATTAGCACTTTACAAGAATATGCTAAAACCGAGGCTAGTAGAAGAGAAGATGCTTGTACTGTTAAGACAAGGGAAAATCAGTAAATGGTTTTCAGGAATTGGCCAAGAAGCGATTTCTGTTGGGGTAACTATGGCTTTAAATTCTAACGAATATATTCTGCCAATGCACCGCAATTTGGGAGTTTTTACAACAAGGGAAATCCCGCTAAGCCAATTGTTTGCGCAATGGCAAGGTAAAGCTTCTGGTTTTACAAAAGGACGAGATCGCTCGTTTCATTTTGGTACGCAAGACTATAAAATTATAGGCATGATTTCGCATTTAGGCCCACAATTAGGTGTTGCCGACGGGATTGCTTTAGCATCTAAGTTGAAAAATAAAAATGAAGTTACAGCTGTTTTTACAGGAGAAGGCGGAACGAGTGAAGGCGATTTTCATGAGGCTTTAAACGTCGCTTCGGTTTGGGAATTACCCGTTTTATTTTGTGTTGAAAATAATGGTTACGGATTATCTACACCAACAAACCAACAGTATAATTGCGAAAATATTGCCGATCGCGGACTTGGGTATGGTATGGAATCGCATATTATTGATGGTAATAATATTATTGAAGTTTATTCTAAAATGAACACAATAGCAGAGAGTGTTCGTCAAAACCCAAGACCTGTTTTAATCGAATTTAAAACCTTTAGAATTCGAGGTCATGAAGAGGCGAGTGGTACAAAATATGTTCCAAATGATGTGTTGGATATGTGGTCTGAAAAAGATCCGATAACTAATTTCGAGTTATTTTTGAGAGATAGCAATATTTTAAATGAAGAAGAAAATAAACGGTTAAAAGCAGATATTTTAAATGAAATTAATAAACATTTAGATATAGCATATAGTGAAGATGAAATAATACCAAATGAAGCTAATGAGTTAAACGATGTATTTCATTCTTTTGAAAATAAAATAGTTAGTAGTTGTTCTGGATTTAAAGAAATACGTTTTATTGATGCGGTTTCCGAAGGTTTAAAACAAAGTATGCAACGTGATAACAGTTTAGTTATCATGGGGCAAGATATTGCAGAATACGGTGGTGCGTTTAAAATTACCGAAGGTTTTATTGGAGCCTTTGGAAAAGATAGAATACGGAATACACCCATTTGCGAATCAGCTATAATTGAAACCGCTTACGGTTTATCTATTGCGGGAATTAAAAGTATTGTAGAAATGCAATTTGCCGATTTTGTGAGTTCTGGTTTTAATCCTGTTGTTAATTTATTGGCAAAATCGTATTACAGATGGGGACAAAATGCAGATATAGTGATTAGAATGCCATGTGGTGGCGATGTTGGAGCAGGCCCATTTCATTCGCAAACCAATGAGGCTTGGTTTACTAAGACGCCGGGATTGAAAGTGGTTTACCCAGCATTTCCATATGATGTTAAAGGATTATTAGCTTCATCCATAAACGATCCAAATCCGGTGCTATTTTTTGAACATAAAGGCTTGTATAGGAGTATTCGTCAAGAAGTTCCAGTAGATTATTTTACACTTCCAATAGGGAAAGCTAATTTAGTGAAAACAGGAAAAGACATTACTGTTATTAGTTATGGAGCAGCCGTGCATTGGGCTTTAGAAACTTTGAAAAAGAATCCTCAAATTTCCGCCGATGTTATTGATTTAAGAACATTACAGCCTTTAGATTTAGAGGCTATATTTAATTCAGTTAAAAAGACAGGGAAAGCTATTATTTTACAGGAAGATTCGTTGTTTGGAGGTATTGCTAGTGATATTTCAGCACAAATTATGGAGCAGTGTTTCGAGTATTTAGATGCGCCTGTAAAGCGTGTAGCGAGTTTAGATACGCCAATTCCGTTTTTAAAAACTTTAGAAAATCAGTATTTACCAAAAAATAGATTTGAAGCCGAGTTGATAGCAATTTTAAAGTATTAATATAAAGAATATTGAGTTATTCTGTTGCCGCAAAAGAACTCAATATTCAAACTAGTAATAATTTTTACTTCGTTTCGGCTTCTGATAGGATAAACGGGTAAGCTTTTTTAACCTTCTGTAAATCTTCTTTACTCAAATTATCAACCGATTTCTGTAAAACATTAGCAGCGTAATTGCTTCTTAATTCAAAATAAGCTTTAGATAATTCATTTTGAACCGCCACAAATTGCTTGTAAGTAGTTTGTTGTCCGTTTTGAAGTGAAACCACAGCATCTTCTGGATTGTCCGATGCATTGGGGAACTTATTCCCATTGCAATACAAACAAGTACCGTCACCGTTATTATCCAAAAAGGCTTTTGTAGCCTCTTTTAAATCGGCTAGATTAACCTTTTCATTTTCAACCATAATTTCATCATTATTATTAATAACAATGCGTAAAATGTTGCGCTCATGTTTTAAGCTTTCACAATCTCCCGTTGGGCATTCGGCTGGCAAAACCCGATTGATTCCTGCATCGGAGGAAATAGTTGCGGTTACTAAAAAGAAAATTAGTAGTAAAAATGCAATGTCGGCCATGGAGCCTGCATTAACTTCTGGTGCTTCTTTTGAATGTCTCATAAATGTTAAAATTTAAATGTTAATATGAAATCAAGACACACAAAAACAATACCATAAAACGAAAAGAACTACTACAAAAATAAGATAGCAGTAGTTCTTTTAACTTCTATTCATGGAATACAAGAGGTTTTAAATCAGTTTATAACGTGTGGGTTTAATGCGAATGTCCTTCCATGCCTCCGGATTTTTTTAATAATTCACCTTTTAAATAATGAGAGCAATCGGTAACGATGTTAATGTTAAAATTATTGTTTTAAATAGTATTGATGTTTGTATGAGAGAAATTATAGCATTTTTTAATTTTGACATTAAGCGCAACATCGTTAATGAAAAAACTTAAAAAATAGAGGAGTAAGAAAGCTTTAAAGTTGAGAGAAATCTATGAGATTTTCGATATAGATTTTAATAATATAAAATCGTAAACGTAAAATATAAAAGCAATTTAAAATCAAACATTATCATTACAGCTTATATTTTTTCTGTAAATTTGTGTCAGTAATTTCGCAAATCAACTTTATGAAAAAACACTTTCTTTTACTTTTATTATTTCTTAATTTTTTTTCAACAGTTTTTTCACAAATTAAATCTTCTGAGGATATAATAAAAAAATATGACGAATATTTTGAATTGGAGCGAGAAACAATTTTTACGCATTTCAATAAATCCAGATTTTTTGAAGGAGAAGAAATTTGGTTTAAAACCTATATTTATAACAATAACTATCAAATACCTTTCGAGAGTACAACTAATATTTATGTTAGTATTTTTAATGAATCAGGAAATATTATTACTTCAAAACTTCTTTACGCCTCAAAAGGTTATGCCAATGGAAATTTTTTAATTGAAGAAAAATTCACTCCCGGAATTTACTTTGTAAAGACAAGCACTAATTGGATGAAAAATTTTAAGGAAGATTTGTCTCACGTTCAAATGATTGAAATTATTGGTGATAGGCAAGAAGATAATGTAAATTTAGTAAGTGAAAGTAAATATGATTTACAGTTTCTGCCAGAAGGCGGCCATATTGTTGAAGATGTTAACAATACTATTGGTTTTAAATTATTAAATAATAAAGGAAATGGAGTTGCAATTAAGGAAGGAACTGTTTTTGATGAAAACAAAAATATAATTACAACTTTTAAGAGCAATCAATTTGGGTTAGGGAAGTTTTCATTAAATGCCAAAGCAAGCACTAATTACAGCGTTAGCATTTCTCTAGCAACTAGTGAAATCATAACAAGACCAATTGGAATAATTGAGAAAAAAGGTGTCTCTTTTAAAGCAGCTGTTACAAATAACGATAACGTAATAATCGCTTTAGAAACCAATAATTTTACTATACGGGATTTAATAGGTAAATCTTATTATTTGTTAGTACATAGGGGAGGACAAATAATAAAATTAAAAATTGATTTTGTAGAAAATCAACTAAAATATTTTCTCAGGTTAAAGAAACCAGAATTATTACCAGGTATTAATATACTTACTTTAGTTAATGAAAATTACAAACCCGTTGCTGAGAGATTGGTGTTTAATAATTTAAAAACACCAATTAAAGAAATCATGGTAGAAGGTATAGAAACTCAAAAAGATTCGAGCACGGTGAAACTTAGAACAAATATCAACACAGAGATTAATCCGAGTTTTAGTGTATCAGTTTTACCTGCATCAAATGAATCATATAACAGTCAATCTACAATAATGACATCATTTTTATTGACTCCTTATATAAATGGAAATATAGAAAACCCGTATTATTATTTCAGTAATAACGATCACAAGACGCTATATGATTTAGATTTATTATTATTAAATCAAGGATGGAGCAGGTATAATTGGGATGACATCTTCAAAGCGCCACTAAGCGTTAATTATGTATTTGAAACAGGGTTCGTGATAAAGGGAAGTCTAAATAGTTATAAACAAAAAGCAGGAGATTTGATAGTGCTATCTTCATCAGAAAATCAAATTCATGAATCTGGCATTATTGAGAATTCAACTTTTACTTTTGAAAATTTATTCTTTGCGGATGACACAAGTATTAATTTTAGTTTAAAAAACAAAAACGGAAAATTAACCAAGCCATTTGTATATGCCAACATATTCCCGAAAAGCATTAATGATAACTTACAAAATTTAAGTGCTTATAAAAAAAGTATATTAGAGATACAGCAAATAGACGAAACAGGTAATAATCTCAACTTAAATTTTAAATTAACAGAGCTATTAGACACCATAGTTTTCAAAGTTCGACCTAAAGATGAGATACCTAAAAACAAGCCACTTATATCGATGCATGGCGCAAAATATATCAATTTAGTTGAGTTTGATTTTCAAAATGAGCCTATAGTAAGTATAATTAGAAAAAATGGATTTGATGTTGTTACTACGTTTGATAATGTGTTTATTAAGACAAGACGAATAGTACCTGGAAATTCAGTACCGTCTGTTTATATCGACAATATGCCATTGTTTGATGATTTTAAAACATTGTTAAATCTAAGAGTTTTAGATTTGGAAGACATGTATATTAGTCGCATGCCAAACCCAGGTGATTCACCAGCTGGAACCATCAAAATTTTCACCAGAAATGGTCAAGGTTTAAGTACTATTGGAGATGATTATCAGACGATAGACAATCTTTTTGGTTTTTCGATACCTAAAGAATATTATCAGCCCAATTACATAAATACCACTTCTAATACGTTCTTAAAGTTTGGAACCATTCATTGGATACCAAATCTTACACCTAATGATGAAGGAGAATTAACTTTTAAAGTGCCAAATTATGGTTCTGATAATGTAAAAATTTATATTGAAGGTATGTCTGCTGAAGGTTATTTATGGTCTAAAGTAGAATCTATTAATTTAAAAAAATAGCTTATACTCTTCAAAAAAACAAAGGAGCTTCTTTGGCGAATTAGTTTTATAAACCATTTAATATTCTTATAAATATAACCTTGCTTTGTAGAACTAGGTTCAATTTTAATCAAAATTTAATATTTTGTCGCTAATAATCATGTAATAATAAACGTTGAAATGTTTTAGGAACGGTTATTGTATTAATTTTTTCCTAAATAGAAACGGGGATAATTGCGATTTAAATGATAACAATTATCTTTGAAACATAATGAAAACAATTTTTGTTTCCTATTATAATTAAAAGACGCCGACAAACCAATGAAGTTTCATTTTTCATTTTTTATATTTTTAGTTTTTACTATCTCTAGCTTTGCTCAAATAGATAGTAGAAATAAGTCTACGCCATTTCCTGTTATTGAAAGCAAAAAAGATTCTTTAAAAGCCGAAATACCAAAACCATCTACACCTATTGAAGCCAAAGCAGACCCTTTAAATGGTTTGAATGCACCAAGAGTTTCAGTAGATTTAAGTATGCCTAAAAGACAATTATCTATGTTTCCGGAGGAAGAATTCGGAAATCCAGGCGAGCTATATACTAAAAACTTAGACCGACAAGCCAAATCTGTATTGCCAGATGGTTATGGTGAAAATAGTGGTTTAAAAGAAGATGCTTTTTGGGGCGATTACCATACAAAATCGTTATCGGTACAGATTAAGTATAGAGATCACAGTGCTATTGATGGCGATTTATTGCGTGTTTATGTTAATGGTGATGTATTGAGATCTAACGTGTATTTAGGTAGGAGTTTTAGTGGTTTTACTTTGAAGTTGGAAGAAGGATCTAATAAAATTGAATTCTTTGCTATAAACACAGGTTCTTCTGGACCAAATACTGCTGAGTACCGTATAGTTGACGAAACTGGTGCTGTTATAGCTAGCAAAGTTTGGGCGTTAGAAGCAGGAGTGAGAGTTACTGTGGTTGTGGTTAAAGATTAGACGAGGATCTTTTAATTATATCTTCTTTTAGTAACCAAATATTCCTCTCCATTTACCGTTTTATACTTTTTAGTCCAAAGACCTTTTTTGTTGTATTCATATCTAAAATACTCATATTCATATAAAAGTGGTCCGCCAGTAATTTGAATGGGAAACTCTTGTTTTGGTTCAAATGCTCTATGAATTTCAATTACGTTATTATGCTCGTCGTATTTGTAATTAGTTATAGATTTTTCATTCTCAGGCTTAGGAGAAATATCACTATTTTGATAATCACTGGAAGTAGTAGATTTGATAATGTTTCCTACAGTATCATACACAAGTAGTTCTCTAGTGAAGGGTTTAAGCAAAACTAATTCCTCTGTTTCAATCAGTTTTGGTTTTCCGAATTCATTGAAATCGGAATATTTTTCAGTCTTTCCAAAACTATACTCTCTTCTTATTAGCAAAGAGTCTTTATATACCAATTTTATATTTGAAACATTATTTTCATTTTCTTTATTAATATTATAGTTGTTAATTTTTTGCTCAATGTTTCCAAATTCATCATATTCAAATTCTATTCGGCTTCTTAATTCACTTCTATAATAATTTTCTTGTATAGTAATTAGTCCATTAGAAAGGTAGTATTTCGTTTTCCATTTCTCCTTTTCTACGTTGCTCTCAATATAAGAATTGTACTTGCTTAATAATTCCTTATCGCTTTTTTGAGCAAAAGAAATATTAAAAAATAAAAGTATTATAATGAATGGAAGTAGTTTTTTCATTTTGATAATCAATGCATTTTTATTCTGTTGGATTTATGTTTTTAGTCTCTATAATTTACTTTCTAAAAACAACCATTATTCTTTAAACTAAACAAATTTGAACCCATTGTTTTTCAATTGGCAATTTTAGTAACCTACTTATAAAAGGGAAGCCTGATTTCCAAACTTTTAAGCTATCTTGATTCTTAAAATCAATTAAATATTTCCCTTTTTCTAGAACATCAAGAGTCATGATTTTTTTTGCTCTTTCCCCATCTTGATAAGATTGTACGCGCCATTGTGTAACTTTTGGGTTAATTACTCTTCCCGTTAAAGTATTTGTAAGAGAAAAAGTAAAATCGTCAACAAGAACATCCCAACCACATAAACATCAAAAGTGCCAGTATAAAGTTCAATTTCAATATCTGATTCGATTATTCTTATTGGCTTAATCATATTTTCAGTATTAAAACACTTCGCCTTTTTAAGAAAGCACCTCTTCAATACGTTTTAATTCTTCCTCTGTAAATTCTAAATTATCTAAAGCCTTTACATTTTCTTTTAATTGATTTGCAGAACTCGCACCAATTAATACCGATGCCACTTGCTTTTGCCTTAAAATCCAAGCAATAGCCATTTGCGATAGTTTTTGTCCGCGAGATTCGGCAATTTCAGCAAGTTTTTTAATCTTTTCAATATTTTCGTTTACAGTTTCAGTATTTAAATACGTTAAATCTTTTGCCGCTCTCGAGTCTTTAGGAATACCATTTAGATATTTATCGGTAAGCATACCTTGGGCTAGTGGTGAAAAGGTAATACAGCCAACACCGTTATCTTCTAAGGTATCCAAAAGGCCATCTTCAACCCAGCGATCTAACATAGAATATCTTGCTTGGTGCAATATAAAAGGCACATTATATTCGCGTAATAATTCGGCTGCACGTTGTGTTTCTGCTGGCTGATAATTAGAAATACCAACATATAAAGCTTTCCCTTGTCGAACAATATCAGCAAGCGCTCCCATAGTTTCCTCTAAAGGTGTATCAGGATCTGGACGGTGATGATAAAATATATCTACATAATCCAAATTCATACGTTTTAAACTTTGGTCTAAGCTCGAAATTAAATATTTTCTAGAACCTAAATTACCATAAGGCCCAGGCCACATATCGTAACCTGCTTTGGTTGCGATGAACATTTCATCTCTATAATTTTTAAAATCATTTTTAAATATGGTACCAAAGTTTTCTTCGGCAGAACCGTAAGGAGGGCCGTAATTATTGGCTAAATCAAAATGCGTAATTCCTAAATCGAAAGCACATCTTAACACTTCTCTGGCATTTTGTATATTATCAACAAAACCAAAGTTATGCCATAAACCTAAAGAGATGGCAGGCAGCAATACTCCGCTTTTTCCAGACCTTTTGTAGGTCATGGTATCATATCGTTTTGGGTTTGCTAAATAGCTTTGAACTCCAGACTTATCGTTAATTTGCATATTCTTATTTTTTTGATACTGTAAATGTATAAATTACTTTTTATATTTAGTAGAAAGCAGTGAAATCAAACTTCATTTAAAATTTTCATCAAGAACATACCATAAAAACCCTTTAAAGGTGTTATTTTTGCAGCCACTTTAAAGAATATTTCATGTCCGTTTCCAAAACCGAATTAGAAGAAAGAAAAGCAGGGAAAGATTTATATAGCTACCAAAAAGGTGCTATTGACAAAATTTTCACAAGTTTTGAAGAGTCTCCAGCCGATTACCATTTACTATATCAACTTCCAACAGGAGGAGGGAAAACAGTTATATTTTCAGAGATTGTTCGTCAATTTTTGAAAACTCACAAAAAGAAAGTGTTAGTAATGACGCACAGAATTGAATTGTGCCGTCAAACATCAAACGTACTTACAGAGTTTGGTGTAAACAACAAAGTGGTTGATAGTAAAGCCGATTTAAGTGATCAAGCCGATTATAGTTGTTTTGTAGCTATGGTTGAAACCTTAAATAATCGTTTAAATGATGATAAACTTGATATCTCTGATATTGGTTTAGTTATTATTGATGAGGCACACTACAACTCGTTTACTAAGTTGTTTAAATTCTTTAGCCAATCGTTTATTTTAGGAGTTACAGCAACACCTTTAAGTTCGAGTATGGAATTACCAATGACCGATAATTACGATGAGTTAATTGTTGGAGAAAGTATAGAATCGCTTATTGAAAACGGGTTTTTGGCGCGTGCCGAAATGTTTTCGTATAATGTTGGTTTAACCTCTTTAGTTGTTGGTGCCAATGGTGATTATACCGTAAAATCTTCTGAAGATTTATATACAGCCAGCGATATGCTTTCTAAGCTTGTACAAGCTTACGAAGAACGTTGTAAAGGCAAGAAAACGCTTATTTTTAACAATGGTATTAATACCTCATTACATGTTTACGATTCGTTTAGACGTGCCGGTTACCCAGTAGCTCACCTAGATAATACAAACACGAAAAAGGAGCGTGCCATGATACTAAAATGGTTTAAGAAAACGCCTGGTGCTATTTTAACATCGGTTAGTATTTTAACCACTGGTTTTGATGAGCCTACTGTAGAAAGTATTATTTTAAATCGTGCAACAAAATCGTTAACACTTTACTACCAGATGATTGGTCGTGGTTCTCGTATTTTGAAAGATAAAAAATCGTTTTCTGTAATCGATTTAGGAAACAACTTCCACCGTTTTGGTGCTTGGGGAGAAGATTTAGATTGGCAACGTATTTTCCGTTCACCAAACTACTATTTAGATGCTATTTTAAGTGATGATGAATTAGAGAGTAATTTTAGATATGAAATGCCGGATGCCTTGCGCGCCGAGTTTGCAAACTCTAAAGATGTGTATTTCGATATTCAGAAAACGTATGTAAGTTCTATTAGAAATGGAGAATCTTCTAAAGTTGTTTTAGAGCGTTCTATCGAGCATCATGCAAAAATTTGTATCGAGAACAGTGAAGATGTTTACGATGCATTAGGCTTAGCCAAAATGCTTGGAGACGATATCGACTTTCGCATACAGCGCTATACCAAGTGTATTAGTAAAAGTACATTTAACTTTGTAGAGTGGCTAAAAGGGGATTATCGTAAAAAGCTAAATGCTTATTTACGTTCTAATTTTGATGAAGTTTTTGAGGAAATTCACGGACATCCACCAATAGAGGAATAATCATTTAAACTTTAATAGTTTTTTCAAACCATTATTTGTTTTCTGAAACTTTTAAACCTTTTTAGGATTTAAATGTCTTATTAGAAAATATCTAATGATGACTAAATATATCCCTATTTTAATTTTCTGTTTAAGTTTTCAACTTTTTTCTCAATCTCAAAATGAGTTAAAAGCCACCATTATTGGTTCGGGTTCACCTAAATATAATACGGAGCGGGCAGGACCTTCTGTTTTAATGTCTTATAAAAACACGAATATTTTAGTGGATATGGGAAATGGTACTCAAGGTAATTTAGATAAATTACAGGTAAAAAGTAAAGATTTAGATGCGCTTCTGTTTACACATCATCACTTAGATCATAACGAAGAGTTCACGCCTATTTTTATTAAAACCTTACTTGCCGCTGGTCAATTTAAAGTCGTCGGACCTAGGCCAACAACCGATTTGGTAAACAGTGTTTTAAGTAATTACGAAGAAGATATTGCTTATCGGTTATCTAAAAAACAACGTACTTTTAGTGATGTTGCCAATAATTTTACTGTAAACGAATTAGAAGGTAATCAAAGTTTTACTATTGGCGATATTGAAATCTCTTGTACACCAGTAAACCACACCATTGCAACCATGGCTTATCGTTTTGATGCTGGTGGAAAATCTATTGTTATCTCAGGAGATTTATCTTATTCTGAAAGTTTACCAGCATTAGCAAAACAAGCCGAGTATTTAATTATAGATTCTGGAGGCGCTATTGAAGAAGGAAAAGCTAATAACAGAACAGGTAAAAGCAAAAACAGAGGAAATAAAGAACACGCCCATGTAAATTTAGATGAAAGCTCTCGTATGGCAAATGAAGCTCAGGTTAAAAACTTAGTATTAACGCATTTAAATTTCAATAATGTAGATGAAGTGGCCACAAGTAAAGCTCTAAAAGAAAACTATAGCGGATCTATTTTTTATGCTGAAGATTTAATGACGTTTCCAAAAGCTGAAAACAATACTAACACACCAACACAAATTACAAAAAAGGCAAAAAACAGTCAAGCACCTAATTTCGAAAAAATGCTGAAGCGTTTAGATACAAATAAAGATGGTAAAATAGCTATAACTGAATCAAAAGGAAAACTAAAAGAAAATTTTGACAAAAGAGATGCAAATAAAGATGGTTTTATTACAGAGAACGAGTTTGGAAGAGGGAAGTAGAAGTTTCATTTATTTTAGAATTTCAAGCTTATCTGAATGCTTTTTAGCTCTATAATGTCTGTTTAAACCTGTTGAAAGAGTAAAACAATAAGAATCCATTAGCTGATAATATCTAAAAATATAGAAAGAATAAGGTTTGCTTGATTCTAACTATTTTTATTTGAATATATTTTTAATCCTCTGAATATTATCGCATCATAAAAATAAGCCGTATCTTTACCCTATATTAATATACAAAAAAAAGTAGGATATTTTAAACTATGGCAAAATCGCAAGTCACATTTAACAAAATTGAAAAAGAAAAAAAACGCTTAAAGAAAAGAGAGGAAAAGCAAAAAAAGAAGGACGCTCGTAGGGCAGAAGCTAAAGAAAACCCACAAGGCATCCAGTTTGCTTATGTAGATTTTAACGGAAATTTAACCGATACGCCGCCAGATCCGGCAATGCGTGAAAAGGTTGAAGCCGAAAGTATCGAATTGGGAATCCCTAAAAAGGAAGACCGTATTGAAGAAGAACCAGTAATTAAAGAAGGAAAAGTATCATTTTTTGATCATTCTAAAGGTTTTGGTTTTATTATCGATAGCGTGAATCAAGAGAAATATTTTGTTCATGTTAGCGGTTTATTAGACGATATTGAAGAAAACGACAAAGTAACTTACGATCTTGAACGTGGTCAAAAAGGTATGAATGCCGTTAGAGTAAAGAAAATATAATACATTCGTTAAACAGCTCTTTGTAAGGAGCTTATTGCGTTTTATTTAAAGTAAATTTTAAAATAATCCTCAACAGTTTTACTGTGAGGATTATTTATTTTTAAAAAGGTTTTTAATGGCTGTTTCTCGTAAAACGATTTCCATTGTTTTGGCATTTTTTGCTATTTACGTAATTTGGGGTTCTACTTATTTACTTAACAAAATAGCGGTAACAGAATTGCCGCCTTTCATGTTAGGCTCTATGCGTTTTATAACAGCTAGTATTCTTATTTTTATAATTGCTAAAATTTTAAAATTTGATCTTTCCATAACAAGAAGACAATTAATCAATGCCATTATTGCTGGTTTTTTGTTTCTAGCTTTTGGAAACGGTGTTGTTGTTTGGGCGCTTCGGTATGTGGATAGTGGGTTTGCTGCCCTAGAAATTTCGGCGCAACCACTTGTTGTGCTTCTTTTAATGAGAATTTTACAAGGTAAAAAAATATCAACAATGTCTTACATTGGTGTCGCCTTAGGCTTTTTAGGGATATTTCTATTGGTAAGTCAGAAGCAAATCATTAACAAAGACGGACAAATATTAGGAATGATCATGATTTTTATCTGTATGATTAGTTGGGCTTATGCCTCTATATTTGTTGGGAACGCCAATTTACCAAAAAACTTTTTTGTGAACACAGGCTATCAAATGCTTTCTGGTGGTGTAATTCTAGCCATAGCAAGTGTTTGTTTTGGAGAAGAGTGGACATCGCCAACAACTTGGAGTACGCCAGTGCTTTGGTCTATGCTCATGCTTGTTATTTTTGGTAGTATTATCGCTTTTACAGCGTTTAATTATTTACTAAAAGAAGTTTCACCAGAAAAGGTGTCAACGTCAACTTATGTAAATCCAGTTATAGCCTTGTTTTTGGGTTGGTTTATTTTAGATGAAAATTTAACCACACAATCTATTGTTGCTGCCGCTATACTATTAACTGGTGTCTATTTTATAAATTCGAAACGTAAATTTAAACCCCGATCTCTTGGACGTTAAAAAAGCTATACAATTCATGCTTATTAGCACGCTAGCCTTTGCTTGCATGAATACAACGGTTAAATATTTAAGTAATTTTAGTGCCTTTCAAATTGTTCTGTTTCGTTCTGTAGGTTCACTGTTTTTTACATTTGGATTCTTATTAAAAAACAAAATTTCATTGGCAGGTAATAATAAAAAATTATTGATTTTACGAGGGGTAGTAGGCGTAACATCAATGAGTTTATTTTTTATGGCTACCAAATATTTACCTATAGGTAGCGCTGTATCCTTAAGGTATTTAGCACCTATTTTTGCTGCTATTTTTGCTGTGTTTTTACTCAAGGAAAAAATTAAATTAATCCAATGGTTCTTTTTTGCATTAGCATTTGCTGGTGTTTTGGTATTAAAGGGCTTCGATAAAGAAGTCAGTGGTTACGGGCTTTTGTTAATCTTTATTTCGGCTATTTTTAGTGGTTTTGTTTATATTATATTGAGTAAGATTGGTAAAAGTGAACATCCAGTAGTCGTGGTTAATTATTTCATGATTATTTCAACCTTAGTTGGTTTGTTTGGCTCTATAAACAATTGGGTTATGCCAATAGGTAAAGAGTGGCTTTTACTTGGAATACTTGGTGTTTTTGGTTATTTCGGACAGGTTTACATGACGAAGGCTTTTCAAATGGCTTCTACAAGCCAAGTAGCGCCTTTAAAATATATTGAAGTTGTTTTTACCTTACTTTTCGGGACTTTTATTTTCGGAGAGGTTTACACTTTTTGGAGCTTACTTGGTATTGCTTTAATTGTTGGCGGGCTTATTTTAAACATTAGATATAAAGAGAAAAACAAGGCCTAATTGTTTTTTTGCCAAGCTCTGCGCTTATTTGTAATTTTACAATCTTATTTTTAGATAATTTAATAGATGACTTTTAAAACACGCGTAAACAAAGTAAGAAGAAGAGTAATGCGTAACATTACCAAAAATGTTGGCAGTTCTTATACTGAACCTCAAAAGGGTTCACTTAATATAGAAGATATTAAACGCGTTTTAATTATTCGTCCTAATCACCGTTTAGGTAATCAGTTACTGTTAACGCCATTGGTACAAGAGGTTTTAAATAGCTTCCCAAACTGCGAAATAGATTTATTTGTAAAAGGAGGTGTCGCCTATCCTGTTTTCGAAAATTATAAGCAGGTTTCTAAAATTATTCAATTACCAAGAAAACCATTTAGCAACCTTTTTAAATACGCTAAAAGTTGGGCTTCTATTAAATCTAATGCTTATGATTTGGTTATTAATGGTGATAAAAACTCATCTTCTGGGCGTTTATTAACGAATTTAGCTAAGGCAAAAATTAAAGTATTCGGTGATGTAAACGAAAGTATACAGAACACATATAGCGATCATTTACATATTTCTAAATACCCTATTTATAATTTAAGGTATAATTTACACCGTTTAGGTTTCGCTAGAAATGATAGTCCAATTCCTGTTTTAGATATTAAATTAACAGATGCTGAAATAGCAAAAGGAAAAACTATTTTAGATGATATTATTAAGAATGACAAGAAAACCATTTGTATTTATACCAATGCTACGGGAGATAAATGTTATTCTGAAACGTGGTGGGAAACTTTTTATGAACGTTTAAAAACTGAATATCCAGATTTTAATATCATTGAAATGCTGCCTATTGAGAATATTTCAAAGATCAATTTTAAATCTTTAAATTTTTATAGTCAAGATATTCGTGAAATGGCTTGTATTATGAGTAATACAAGTGTTTTTATTGCAGCAGATAATGGTGTGATGCACTTGGCTAGTGCGGCTTTAACGCCTTGTGTCGGCTTCTTTTCTGTAACTAATGAAAATATCTATGCACCTTACGGAAATGGAAGTGTGGCTATTAATACAAACCATACTGATATTAACGATTGGATTAAATCAATAGATGGTATTTTAAGATAAATTAATCTTTAGAAATTCCGTTAACGTAATATTTTATAACATCTAGTTCTTGGGCTTGTTCAAATCCTTTGAAGTCAATAATATCGGCGTAACTAATATTAGCATTATAAAACTCTAAATAAGTTTCAGCTAAGGGCATGTAAGACCAATGCCATTTTTCCTTATTATAGCCGGTTCTACCATGTGTTTTTTCGGTGTAGACCTGCTTAAAACCATACGCTTTGGCATGCTTTAATAGCCAATTGTAAATTTTTAAACCTTCACCTTTTTCAAAATATCTATTGTTTAGGTTATTCAAATCCATGTCTGTTCCCCAATGATGGCGTGATGATGTTGGCATGGAGCTATATTCCAAAATTTTTAAAGCACGTACATTTGGTTCTAAGCTTTCGTATTTTTTCCATTTACGCTCCCAAATACTTTTTTGCTCGTAAAAATTTCGTGTACCAGAAATAATTTTCAAGTTAATACCATCTTCCTTAGCTTGTTCGTACATGGCCTTAAAGGCTTCATAACAATTTTTATTCAAGTAAATTGTTTTAGAGGAATGGGAAGCGTTTACTTTTTCAAAAGCGTCATGCTTGGTGTAATTGAATTTTCCGAGAACAAAATCTTTGGTAATCATGCTGTCTATTTTTTTCTTCGGAATTTCCTTAACAATAGTTTTTACTATTTGCTTATCAACTAAAACAGGTTGTTTTTCATCTTTACAAGAGTGAAGTATGCACAATATCATTATAAAGGTAAACAATACAAGGTTCTTCATATAAAATAATTTAATGTCTACGCCCAGAAAACTCCATGGCTTCACCTTTTCCAAAACCGTAGCTTACACCAAAAGTAATAAAACGACCGCGTTTTCGGCTGTTGTATAAATAAAACTCTGCTTGTGAAGTTTCCGATTGATTTACACGTGAAGCAAAAACATCTCGAACGCTCATATTTAATATTACTTTTCCCTTTAAAATCTTCTTTCGAAGACCTAGATCGGCATAAAGATTATCATAGGTTTCACCTTGTAAACTTTTAAATTTAGATTGGTAATCGCCAGACATTTCTAAATCGAAATCTAGAGGTAGTTTAAATTTTGTGGTTAAACTCGTCGTCCATCGGTTACCTTTAAAATCGAAAGACTCAGATTCGAAAACACCTTGTCTGTCAAAGAAATTTATATTGAATTCGCCACTTAATGAAAACCAGTTTATAGGATTGTATTTTCCGTTAAATTCAAAACCAGTAGTGTTACTTGTTCCAATATTTTCAGGACGTGAAATACTTACGTCATCTTCATATTCGGTAATGTTTTCAATAACATCGGCGGTATAACGGTTGTATAAACTGAAGTTTAAAGAGGCTTTTTCTATTTTATGAATACTGGTTAACTCATAAGAATTTGTATATTCCGGTTGTAAATCTGGATTTCCAGTAGAAATATTGAAGTTATTTCTAATATTAGAAAACGGATTTAACGATCGTAAATTTGGCCGATTAATACGTCGTGAATAACCCGCTTGTAAAGAAAAATTATCACTAACAGTATAAGACGTATGCGCGCTAGGGAAGAGGTCTGTATAATTCTTGGAGTCCTTCTCATCGGTGGTTTCCAATAGGGTTTCAATTTGTGTGTCTTCTAAACGAATACCCATTTTAATACCCCATTTTTCACCTTCATAAGCAGCGGTAGTATAAACAGCAAGTACATTTTGGTCAAAATTAAAAATATTTGTTAAATCGGTGTTATCGACCCAAACACCTTCTTCAAAATCGCTAACAGCAAAATCGTTTGAGACTTGATTAATAACATATTGAGAACCTGTTTCTATAGTGTAATGCTCCAAAAAAGGATGCACATAATCTAATTTAAAAGTATAGTCTTCCAACTTGTAATCGGTTCTTGTATTTTGAAGTTCATCGGGCAAATCACCAATGCTAGTTGTATTATTAAAATTAGACGATTGATCTTTTCTAAAAGAACTTCCCAAAGCGCTAAAAAGTAAACTTTGATTTTCGTGACGTTTAAAATCCTTTTTATATTGCAATTCATAACGCAATTTTGGATTGGTAGCCTCAGTTTTTTCATCACGAAGCCAAGCATCGGTAACACTATTGGAAGCATCTAAACCAGTATAGTGTTGTTGAGAACTTTGATCTTCTACTTCGTAAGCGTAAGATCCTGAAAGGGTAATCACGTTTCTGTCGTTAATATGATAATCGGTACCTATTAAAATATTACTGAATTTTTCGTCAAACTCACTATCTCCAATACTGTTTATTTCTGTATTGTTTACCAAGTCGCGGTTAATGCTTTCAGTTTCTCCAGGGTAAGTACGCAAGCCAAAACCTAACTGACTAAATAGATTAAACTTTTCGGTTCTACGGTTTAAGCTCAACCCGAAACTGTTACTATTTGGCACTCCAACATTTAATGACGCTGAACCATTTAAGCCTTTCTTTTCAGATTTTTTAATCACAATATTTATAATACCAGAAGTACCTGCGGCATCATATTTAGCTGATGGATTAGTAATAACTTCTATTTTTTCAATCATATCGGCAGTAATAGTGCCAAGCGCATTACCGTCGGCACTAGCTAGTACAGAGGGCTTCCCATTAATTAGAATTTGTACACCCGAATTTCCGCGTAAGCTAACCTCGCCTTCAATGCTCACATTTACAGAAGGCACATTATTTAAAACTTCTAGTGCACCGGCTCCTGTAGCACTTAAATCGGAACCGACGTTAAACACACGTTTATCTAATTTAAACTCGGTTTGTGATTTTTCTGCTCTTACCAAAACTTCACTCAAAGATTCTAAATCTTCCGAGAGGCTAATGGTTTTTAAATCAATAATGTTATTTACTATATTAAAAGTTTTAAACGTTTTGGTTGTAAAGCCTAAAAAGCTCACTTCAATGTAAAAATTATTAGCTTTCACATCTATGGAAAATATACCTTTTTCGTTAGTTATTGTTCCGGTTAGAGGTTTCTTAGTTTCACTATCTAATATCGATATGGTAGCGTATTCTATAGTTTGCTTACTTTCTGTTTCTATAACTTTTCCTTTAATTTCTATAGTTTTATTTTGAGCGTTACCCAAAATACTTCCTATAAAAAGGAAGAAATAAAGTATGTGTTTTAAACGGTTTAATATCATTAAATGAGTTATTTGGCTATCTTACAAATATAAAATGCATCGCTTTCTTTTTATGTTAATTTTGAAGCTTTTTTCTGAGGAATTTTAAAATATTTAGAAAAAAAAGACTCATTGGCGCAAGTATTTAAGTTTTTTCTTATCTAAATAAAAAAACAGTGTAAAAATGAATTATAAAACTACTTTATTAATAGGTGTAATTACTTTGTTTTATGGTTGTCACGCCCAAAAAAGCAATACAACTACAGAACAAAATGAAACTGAAATCTCTAATAATTATTTTGGAAATTATAACATTGACAACAGTACATATGGCACGAAAACCACAATGTCTATAGAGGACGATTACCGGGTAATGACAACCAATGCGTTGCCAAACCACGCGACAGGAGAGTACCCTAGACAGGGAAACCCTAACACCATTTCTGCACAAAAAAAATCTTATAAAATTCCTTTGAAACCAACCTTTACAGGTGTAGCGAAATGGGTGAGAGAACCAGGTGTGGCTCTAAATGGTGTAAAGTTTGAACCAGAAACGGCAGAAATGGTAATTTGCGATAGTGGAGAGAATTTTAGAGTTGAAGCTGTACAAGATTTAATTAATTTAGGTTTAGATTTTAATAACGCACACGTTCAACCTACAGGAGAATATCACTATCACGGTATTTCGGAAGCGCTAGTAGAAGCTTTTGATTCTGGAGAAGATTTGGTGCATCTTGGTTTTGCCAAGGATGGTTTTCCTATTTATTATTCAAAAAGTGGAGCGTTTAAACCTAGTTTTCAAATAATAGACGGAATTTATTCTGCTACAGATTGTACGTATTCTAATCCTAAAACAAGTATGGATGTAGAGTTAGAAAATGATGAGTTTGATGGTACGTTCGTTTCAGATTGGGAATATGTTAAAGGTTTAGGGGATTTAGATGAGTGTAACGGTGTTTATGTTAATGGAGGTTATGTATATATGGTTACAGATTCATATCCATATGTAGGTCGTTGCTTAATGGGAGAATTTGAGGAAGAAAGACATCCTGCTGGGCCTCCTCCAGGACAGGGTGGTAGAGGACAAAGACCACCAAGAGGGCAAGGGCAAAATCAAAGACGATAAAAAAATATTATATTTTAAGAGAGTAGGAATTATTTCAATATGAAATGGTTCCTTTTTTTTGTTTAGATTTTATAAGAGAAGAAATAACTAATATTTTAATAGCGGATAATTTTGTCTTTTATTAAAATGAACTATCTTTGCGAAGTAAAGTAATCATACAATTATCTATAATTGGGATTAAATAAAAGATAAAAAGGTCTTTTAATCCATTATAGAGAAAAAGATTAAAAAATACAACAGCACATTACTAACACTTTAAATGAAATAATTATGAAAACAGCATCACTTACAGAAGCACTTATTTATACCGAAGATAAACCAAGTATAAGCTTATTATTAAAAACAGATACCACAAAAGAACTTAGAATTGCTTTAAAAAAAGGACAACTAATGAAGGAGCATAAAGCGCCATACCCAATAATAGTTGAAATTTTTGAGGGTGAAATAGAATTTGGAGTAAACGGAGAACAAAAGATATTGAAAAAAGGAGCGCTCATAGCCTTAGACGCTAATGTGCCGCACGATTTAAATGGATTGCAAGACTCTATAGTTAGACTTTCCATTTCTATTGCAGATACCGTAGAACGTGTTGAAGACGTCGCAAAACTATAATTATTTCTAGAAACTAATAAAAATCAATCATAATGAAAAAAGTTTGGATCGCATTTTCCAGCGTCGTAATACTATCCTTTATCGCATTAATTTGGGTAGGGACAGAAGTTTATCAAAAACAACCGCCAATCCCTAAAACCGTTATCATACAAGAAACCGGCGAAACTGTATTTACTATAGAAGATATACAAACAGGACAAAACGTTTGGGAGTCTATTGGAGGTATGGAAGTCGGTTCTATTTGGGGACACGGTAGTTATGTTGCTCCCGATTGGAGTGCCGATTGGATCCATAAAGAAGCCGTTTTTTTACTAGAAACTTGGGCGCAAAGAGACTTTAATACAAGTTATGAAAGTTTAGGAGTTGAGCCAAAAGCAGCCCTGAAAGCACGTTTAATTAAAACTATAAAAACAAACACGTATAACCCATCAAATAAAAGTGTTACGATTACAAAAGATCGGTACAGCGCTATTGTAGAAAACGCAAAACATTATGCTGATATTTTTTCGAACGGACACGAAAAATATGCTATTCCAGAAGGTGCTTTGGTAGACGTTGAAAAGTTAGGACAATTAAATGCATTTTTATTTTGGACCTCTTGGGCAGCAAGTACAAATCGTCCTGAAAAAGATTACACCTATACATCCAACTGGCCACACGAGCCATTAATTGGTAATACTATTACTGCCGATTCTCAAATTTGGTCTGGATTTTCAGTAGTGCTTTTACTTCTTTTTATAGGGATTTTAACATATTACTACCTTAGAAAACATGAAAAAGGTGATGCTATTGTTCACCCAAAACAAGATCCTTTAGATACACTTGTTCTTGTAAAATCTCAAAAATCGGTTTTAAAATACTTCATTGTGATTTCATTATTGATTGCCTTACAAGTTATTTTAGGTGCATTAACTGTGCATTACACTGTAGAAGGTCAGGCCTTTTTTGGTATGGATTTATCTAGTATTTTACCATATTCTATTACCAGAACTTGGCATACACAATTAGCTGTATTTTGGATTGCTGCCACATGGTTAGCTACAGGTTTATTCTTGGCACCAATGATTAGCGGTAAAGAAATGAAATTTCAAGTATTTGGAATAAACTTCCTTTTTGGAGCTTTACTCGTTATTGTTTTAGGCTCATTAATAGGTGAGTGGTTAGGTGTGCACCAATTTTTAGATTTAACAACAAATTTCTTCTTTGGTCATCAAGGTTACGAGTACATGGACCTCGGTCGTTTCTGGCAAATATTTTTAGCCATTGGCCTTGTATTATGGGTAATTATGGTGGGCAGACACGTGGTTTTTGCTATTAAGAAAAACGACGATTCTAAACATTTATTAATCATACTATTGATTTCTGTAATTGCCATTGGTATGTTTTTCTTTTCAGGATTAATGTATGGTGAAAACAGTAGTTTACCAGTAATTAACTATTGGAGATGGTGGTTGGTTCACCTTTGGGTAGAAGGATTCTTTGAAGTTTTTGCAACCGTAATTATTGCTTTTATTTTCTTAAGAATGAAGATTCTTTCAGCCAAAACAGCTGGACGAGCTTCTATTGCATCGGCAACAATATTTTTGGCAGGTGGAATTATTGGAACACTTCACCACTTATATTATTCGGGAACACCTGTACAAGCTATTGCTTTAGGAGCCACGTTTAGTGCTTTAGAAGTAGTGCCGTTAACATTAATGGGCTTTGAAATTCGCGAAAACTGGAATATTTTAAAAGAACACGATTGGATGCAAAAATACAAATGGCCTATATTCTTTTTCATCGCTGTTTCTTTTTGGAATATGGTAGGTGCAGGTGTATTTGGTTTCTTAATAAATCCTCCAATTGCCTTGTATTATATTCAAGGTTTAAATACTACAGCAGTACACGCACACACCGCATTATTTGGAGTTTACGGTCTACTAGGTATGGGATTCATTATTATTTGTTTACGTTTTTATTCCGATCGTGTTTGGAATTCTAAAAAACTAAAACGTGCCTTTTGGTTGCTAAATATTGGTTTAGTTGCCATGGTTGTTTTTAGTATGTTACCTGTTGGAGTTATACAAGCATATACCTCAATAACAAAAGGGTATTCGTTTGCTCGTAGTGCCGATTTATTATACTCTCCAACGGTACAAACTTTAAAATGGATGCGTATGATTGGTGATGTGATTTTCTCTGTGGGGATATTTTATTTCTGTTGGTTTACCATAGGAGAAACTATTTATTGCTTAAAAAGAAAAACTAATACTTTAAAATAGAATGAAGAACATAGAAAACAGAGGAGACGTAAATAAACTAGTATCCGAGTTTTATACCATAATTAGAAAGGATAATATGTTAGGCCCTATTTTTAATCATCATTTAACTGATGAGCAATGGCCGACACATATTGAAAAACTTACCGATTTTTGGGTTACTAATTTGTTCGGGGAAGTCTGTTTTAAAGGTAACCCAAGCAAAGCACATATTGAAGTTGATAAATACTTAAATCATGGTATGAATCAAAACCATTTTAATCGATGGCTACAACTTTGGGCTGCAACGATTGATAGTTTGTTTATTGGTGCATTAGCAAAACGAGCAAAAGAAGCTTCGGAACGAATGGCTATTGGACAATTTGCTTATGTTTACAAAAATAGACCAGAACATTGTAAATTTTAAACATTTGAGTAAAAACTGATTATTTAATTAATGTTCCTAGTAAAAACGGGTTCTTGAATTCAATGCTTAACTTATAAAAAACTAAAATCTAATTAATTGATTTGTGGTTTAATACGGTAAAAGTTTTGAGTTTTAGAATCCGTTTTTTATAAAAATTAAAATTAAAGCTACTCAGCATTGGCGTCATAGAACTACTTTTTTTGCATTATAAAGAAATAATTAACTAATAAGCGGTTTTTTATTAATAAATTCGGTGTAATACATTTTTTATCGTTTAAGTTTGTGTTGTGTAAGTTAAAATTAGTTAAAATGAAAAATTTAATCTCTCTATTGTTCTTTTATAGTATATGTTCTTTCTCTCAGGTAGGTATAAATACAGTAACTCCAGATGCATCATCTGTTTTTGATGTTACTAGTTCTAATAAAGGTATATTAATTCCAAGAATAGCCTTGTCCGCTACAACTGATGTTACGACTATAACATCACCCGCAACAAGTTTATTAATTTATAATACAGCAACTGTATCGGATGTTTTACCTGGGTATTATTATTGGGATGGAGTGCAATGGACTAAACTACTAACAAATAATGCTATTGACACAAAATGGGATACGCTTGGTAATTCAGGAACTGATGATACCGTCAATTTTATTGGAACTACGGATGATGAAGATTTAGTTTTTAAACGAAATAATGTTTTTGCTGGGGTCATAGATGCTTCTAATACTGGGTTTGGGGTTAACACTTTATCCTCTGTTGTTATAGCAAGGCGCTTAACTGCAATTGGATTAAATGCGTTAAGCGCTAATGCCAATGGTTTTGAAAATACTGCAAGTGGTGCAGATGCTTTATCTTCAAATACAACTGGAAGTTATAATACTGCTACCGGTGCAAATGCACTATCCGCTAACACAACAGGAGCTTACAACACTGCTATGGGATTAAATTCACTTACGGCAAACACAACGGGTCTTCGTAATACAGGTGTTGGTTCAAACTCATTATATTGAAATTTGGGAGGTAGCAATAATACAGCATTAGGGCAAAGTTCTCTTTATAGCAATGTGTCTGGTGCTAATAATACAGCGTCAGGAACGAGTTCACTTTTTAGTAATATTTCAGGAAATGGTAATACAGCCATAGGATTAAATGCGCTTTACAAGAATGAAATAGGATCTAATAATACCGCAATTGGGGTAAATTGTCTTTACGATAATATTTCGGGAAGTAGCAATACTGCCATCGGAATAAATTCACTTATAAATAATATAGATGGAGATAATAATTCTGCAATTGGTTTGGGTGCTATGCAAGGGAATTTAACAGGAAGTAATAACATAGGGATTGGCCCAAACAGTTTAAGGTTTAATGATTCAGGAAATTTTAATGTAGCCTTAGGTGGTAGTGCTATGTTTGATAATTCAACAGGAATTGGAAATTGTGCTATGGGACAATCTTCATTGCAAAATAACACAATTGGAGACTATAATACAGCAATAGGGTATAATGCATTGAACCAAAGTTCAGAAGGGAATAATAATGCTGCAGTAGGTTTCCAAGCTCTTAGGTTGAATACAACAGGTAGTAACAATACCGGAATTGGTTATAGATCTTTAGATAACGTAACAACAGGTAGTAATAACACCGCAATAGGTTATTTGTCTTCAGTACCAGATCCAACAGGTGATAATCAGGTTAGAATTGGTAGTACTACAATAACATATGCAGGAGTACAAGTAGCTTGGACGATAACCTCTGATAAACGTTGGAAAAACACTATTGAAGATTCAGATTTAGGATTAGATTTTATAAACAAACTACGTCCAGTATCTTACTTAAGGAATAATGACAAGAGCAATAAATTGGAGTATGGTTTTATTGCTCAGGAATTACAAGAAACATTAAAAAATAGTAGTTCAAAAATAAACGGAATTATTACAGAAGATACCGAAGGTATGCTAAGTGTAAGATACAACGATTTAATGGCGCCAATGGTAAAAGCTATTCAAGAACAAACAGAGGAGATTAAGGTGTTAAAGTCCGAAAATGACGCTTTAAAATTAAGACAAGAAGCTATAGAAAAGGAGTTGAAAGAAATTAAAAGTTTGTTATTAAATAATAAATAACTAAGCTCTAATACTAGAAGCGCAAGCACCTCGCTTAAGTAGCATATATTCACCATTATTTTTAAACTCACGAATAGAAGTGCCTGCATAACGTTTAAAGGTTTTAGAAAGATGACTCACATCTGTAAAGCCTAATTCGTCTGCAATTTGAGTTAATGTAAAATCTGAGTTGAGTAAACGTATTTCTACTTGTTTTAGCTTTGCTTTGATTATATATTCTCGCAATGGCATGTTTACTTGTTTTTTGAAAAATTCACTAACATATGTTGGAGACATCATAAACACATCAGATAAGTTTTCAACTTTCAGTAATTCTGTTTTGTTAAGATTTTCGTTAATATAGGTTAGCATTTTAGTAATTCTATCATCCGAATTATTTTTAGGCAATTCAAAATAACTACTCTTTTTAATATTTCGTATTAGTAACTCCAAAACACTAGTCATTAAGCTGGTTACAAGATTTATAGACGATTCTCCATAATTTCTAGATTCTTGTAAAATCATACTGATTAAGCTTTCTAGATGGTTTCTATCTACATCATTCTTAATAATATCTCCTGGTAATTGGTTGTAATTTGATAAGATATAAGAGGCTTCTTTAAACCATTCATTTCTATCAATAGTAATGCGATTTATGTTTTTAAAGAATGAATCTGTGAATTTCAAAAACACAAACTTTGTAGGTTGTTCAATAGAAAAAGAGTGACATTTTAAAGGTGGTAATAAAAAGATACTCCCTTTATTATACTGATGCTCGTTGTAGTTAATACATTGTGTGCCTTGACCTTCCTTTATCAAAACCAATTCGAAAAAGCTGTTTTTTACAGGGCGCTGTTTCCATTCTGTTAATTCTATTTCTTGTATTTCAAAAGGTTTATAAGCTTCAATTACTTCCATTTCAGTATGATTTATTGAGAATTCTATTCAAATTTAGCTAAAAAAGAACTACGAATGTGTATTTTCATACTTCAAACCTTTATTTATACCATATTATCCTTTTGATATACATTTCCAGCCGACGTCTCACTGAAATCAAGCCATATTTAATCACATTTAAATACTAATCTCTATTTTTACAAAAAAGCTATAATTTGATTTTAAAATATTTTAGAAAACATACCATTTTATCAGTTTCAATCAGCATCATATTTACTTTTACATTAATCGTGTTTTTTGCTACTGAAACGAGCTATAAAGCTATTGAAAGCACTTCTTTATGGGTTAGAAACTACTTTGGCTATTTTTACTTGTATTTAGGTTTTGGCTGTGTTTTAGCGCTATTAATTATAGCTTTTTCTAAATATGGGAAAATAAAATTGGGAAAACCATCATCCAAACCAGAATACTCGTTATGGTCTTGGACTGCTATGCTGTATAGCGCAGGAATGGGTTCCGGAATTTTATTGAGAGCTGTGCAAGAACCGGTTTTTATGCATCAGAACCCACCGTTTAGTTCTAATTTATCTGCGGAAACAGTAGCTCTAGAGTTTACGTTTTATCAATGGGGACTTACAGCTTGGGCATTTTATGGCTTATTTGCAGTTATAGTTGGTTACGCCTTACATGTTAAAAAGAAAAAAGTAAGAATCAGTTCGACCATTGAAGATTATTCTAAAAGTAAAACACTTAAAAACAGTGTCGATATTATAACCATTATTACAACGGTGTTTGGGCTAATTGCCGCAATTGGCTTAGGAACCACACAAATTAATGGTGGCTTAAACCATATTTCAAATCAAGATTTCGGACTAACAACAACCATAATTTTATGTGTGCTTATTTCTGCAATTGCTTGTTATTCGGCTTGGCAAGGTGTTAATAAAGGCATTAAAATATTTTCTAAATTAAATATCATTGTCACTTTCGCGATTTTGTTATTTATCTTTTTTACAAGCGATATAAAGGCTATTTTAATAGCATTTGTTACTTCAACCTATAATTACATAATCGATTTTGTACCTATGAGCTTAGCGCTTGGGGATTACAATCCGGGTTTAGATTTTTTAACAGGTTGGACCTTTTATTATTGGGCATTTTGGTTGGCTTGGGCACCGTTTACAGGAATATTTATTGCACGTATTTCTAAGGGGCGTAGCATAAGGCAATTGCTACTGGGAGTTTTAATTATTCCATCATTAGGAACCTTTTTTTGGTTTTCGGTTTTTGGAACTTCGGCTTTTCAGTTAATAGAAAGTTGGGGGGCTTATAACAACGAGTTTGGCAATGTGTTTTCCTCAATTTTTGTATTTTTTGAACATTATCCGTATGCCACATTTTTAAATATAACATCTATTGTTTTATTGATTAGTTTTTTAATTACTTCAGTAGATTCTGCGGTATTTGTACTGAGTATGTTTACAGATAAAGGCGCTAAAAACCCGAGTAAAACACATCGTGTTATTTGGTCTGTTTTTATTTTATTAGCAACCATTGCTTTAGTGCTTTTAGGTAATATTAAAGCAGATATAAATGTATTAGAAGCTGTGCAGCGCTTGTTAATTATCACGTCGCTGCCATTTTCGTTTTTCATAATAATTATGCTTATCTATTTTATAAAAGACATTTTGCAGCATAACACGATAATTGATAAAACATAACTGTTAGTTTTTACCATTTTTTACGATTAAACTTTAAAGGAATGAATCATGGATTTATTTAAACAACCCAACTTATTTTCTACAAATGAAATTATAAAAACGGAATTTAATCTTCCCGGAGCGGAGGTTATATTATTTGAAAATTTTTTCTCTGTAGAAGAAAGTGATCGCCTTTATCACAGCTTAATAGAAAATACCATTTGGGAACAGGACCAAATGACTATTTACGGAAAACAGGTAGATTTACCTAGGTTAACGGCATGGTATGGATCTGAGGATGAACTTATGGTTTATGCTGAAAGTGAAAGTAGAATGGTGCCTTGGAATGCTGATTTACTATTTATAAAAGAACGAATAGAGCAGGAGGTTGATATTAAATTTCAACGTTGCTTACTTAATTATTATCGCGATGGAAATGATAGTGTAGATTGGCATCAAGATTATGAAGCCGATCAACGGAAAAATACCGTTATAGGTTCTGTAACTTTTGGTGAAACTAGAAATTTTCAGTTAAAACACGCCACACGCAAAGATTTAAACCGTGTTGATATTCCTTTAGAACACGGAAGTTTCTTAATTATGCAAGGCGCTACGCAAGACAATTGGAAACATAAAATACCAAAAACCTCTAGAAAGATTAGACCCCGAATTAATCTAACGTTTAGATGGATTGAATAAATTTAAAGGTAGTAATAAAGGGTTTGTTCTTATTTTATGGTACAAATAGAAGTCCATAAACATGTTTAAAGCATCAATTTTATCGAAAAGCATCCTTTTTCTTGTTTAAAACCTCGATTTATACCTAATTCACCTTTTTTTATACTTCAAATTAAAACTTAAACGCGCATATATTTGCACAAACATTAAAACATCAATTAAAAAAATATAAAATGAGTACGCCAAACATTGCAAAAGAAGATATTTTAAACGCATTTAATTTTAGACATGCTACTAAGGAATTTGATCCTACTAAAACGGTTTCAGATGAAGATATTAATTTCATATTAAAAACCGCTCAATTATCACCAAGTTCATTTGGTTTCGAACCTTGGCATTTCATTGTAGTTCAAGATAAAGAATTACGCGAATTATTAAAACCAGTAGCTTGGGGAGCACCTTTAAAATTAGATACAGCAAGTCATTTTATTTTAGGTTTAGCCATGAAAGCGCCTATGGTAAAGCATGATGCAGATTATATTATGCACATGATGAAGGATGTAAAACAGTTACCTCAAGATGTTATAGATATGTATTCTACTTTTTATAGAGAATTTCAAGAGCGTGATTTTGATTTAGATAGTGATAAAAAATTATTCGATTGGTCTTCTAAGCAAGCTTACATCGCTTTAGGAAATATGATGACAGCTGCTGCTTTAACAGGTATTGATAGTTGCCCAATAGAAGGTTTTCATCAAGAAAAAGCAGAAGCTTTATTACAAGAAAAATTTGGTGTAGACACAAATAAATATGGCTTAGCTTACATGGCAGCCTTTGGATATAGAAAAGAGGATCCAGCGCATGGTAAATCTAGAAGGAACTTAGATGATATTGTAACTTGGAAATAAGTCTCTAATTACCAAGTTTGTAATAATCAATTTTGTTAAAATGCTGAAATTAATTTTTTAATTAATCTCAGCATTTCTTATATTAAACCAATTCGTAAAATAAATATTAAAAATAAATTAAAATTGATTTGGTGAAACAGAAGTAATTCAAGTTCTTTCCAGATTAAAATTTTCGCATTAAATGGATAACCTAATTACCTTTGCAATAACCGTGTTTACTGGTTTTTTTGCTATTACTAACCCTATTTCAAACATGACTGTTTTTGTATCCTTAACACAAGGTGCGCATAAACAGACCAAAGATGCCATCAATAAAAAGGCAAATATCATTGCTTTTATAATTGTTGTGGTGTTTATTCTTTTGGGAAAATATATTTTTGAACTATTCAATATTAGTATTCCTGCCTTTAAAATTACAGGTGGAATTTTAATATTTTTTATAGGTTTCGAAATGTTACAGTCTAAACAATCGAATGTAAAGAGTTTAAACGATGTCCATATTGAAGAAGATATTGCCGTTTCGCCATTAGCAATACCAATTTTAGCAGGTCCAGGAACTATTGTAACAGCCATGAACTTTGTATCAAACGCTGCACCATTACAAATGTTTATGGTGATTCTTATTTTTGGATCTATGAGTTTAATAACCTATTTCACTTTTAAGTTAAGCGACCATATTGTTAAGTTTGTAGGGTATAATGTTATTTCTGTAATAGGAAAAATAATGGGTTTAATAATTGCCATTATCGGGACAGGTATGATTATTCAAGGTATTAAAATTTCTTTCGATTTAATATCGAACTAGTTCTTTAACTTTAAATGCTGGAAAGCAATAAATTGATAGTCATATGAAAAAAATATTAATTTTGTTTTCGCATCCAAAGTTTGAAAAATCTAGGGCAAATACAATACTTGTTGATCATGTAAAAAATAAGGAAGGCGTTACTTTTCATGATTTATATGAGAAATATCCTGATTTTCACATCAATGTTAAAGCTGAAAAGGAACTACTAGAACAGCATGATGTTATTATTTGGCATCATCCGTTTTATTGGTATAGTTGTCCGCCTTTAATGAAGCAGTGGATCGATATGGTTCTAGAATTTGGTTGGGCTTACGGTCCAAACACTAATGCTTTAGAATCTAAAACCTGCCTAAATGTAATTACTACAGGAGGCTCTAAGGAATTATATTGCTCTCAGGGTTCCAATAGTTTTACAGTAAATCAATTCTTAAGGCCTTTTGAACAAACAGCTAATCTGTGCGGTATGACTTATTTTCCGCCTTTTGCCGTTATGGGTACACATAATTTAGACGATAACGCCTTATCAAATCACGCTAAACAATATAGCGATTTAATCGATTTATTACAGCAAGATTACACCTTAGGAGATTTTAATGGCTGTGCTTTTTTAAATGATATACCAGAACTAAATAACGCTTAATTATTATGACAGGAAGTATCCTTTTTGAAGCCATTGTATTTTTAGCAGGAGCCATTATTTGCGTATCTATCGCCAAACGTTTGGGCTTAAGTTCCGTTATTGGTTATCTGCTTGCCGGTGTTTTAATAGGGCCTTATGTTTTTGGTTTTATTGGTACTGAAGGTGAGGATATTATGCATTTTGCTGAATTTGGCGTTGTTGTGATGCTATTTTTAATAGGATTAGAAATAGAGCCAAAAAACTTTTGGAACATGCGAAAAACCATTGTAGGCATGGGAGGTATACAAGTAGGAGGCACCATGTTACTTTCCTACATTTTATTTACTGTTTTAGGTTTCGAATGGAAAGTGGCTTTAGTTATTTCCATGGCCGTAGCATTATCATCTACCGCAATTGCTATGCAAACTATAAAAGAGAAAGGTTTAATGGAAACCACTTTTGGATCTTCGTCATTTTCTATTTTATTATTTCAAGATATTATAGTTATTTTCATGTTGGGTTTTATTCCGTTATTATCTAATACAGATGCTAGCGCTTCCGCGGAAAACGTGAGCGACCATACCAACTTATTAGATGGTTTACCATTAGGTTTACAAACTTTATCTATTATTTTATCGGTAGTTGTAATTATAGTCGCAGGCCGTTATTTAATAGTACCTATGCTTCGTAAAGTTGCCAAAACTGGTGTTAGAGAATTATTGATAGCTGCAGCTTTTTTAATTGTTTTTGGTATTTCACTTTTAATGGAATTTGTTGGATTAAGTCCTGCTTTAGGCGCTTTTTTAGGTGGTGTTGTATTATCCAATAGTGAATTTAAACACGAGCTAGAAAGTACCTTAGAACCTTTTAAAAACTTAATGCTAGGCTTGTTTTTTATGGCTGTAGGCGCATCAATCAATTTTATTGTTATAGCAAATAGTCCTTTAGAAATTGGTGGTATTTTGGTTGCTATTATTATATTAAAAGGTATTGTATTATATATTACAGGCCATATTTTTAAACTGAAATTAGATCAAAAACTACTGCTTACTTGCAGTTTGGCTCAAATTGGAGAATTTGCTTTTGTATTACTATCATTTGCTTTTGGATTAAATATTTTAGAACAAGAACAAATGGATATGATGTTGGTAATAACGGCACTTAGTATGTCTTTAACGCCAATTATTGGTATTGTTAACGAACGTTTTATACTCCCAAGAACAGGCACAAAAGAGTCTGTAAAACGACCAATGGATCATATCGCGAAAACTCAAAAAATTATATTAGTAGGTTTTGGTCACTTCGGAAGTACTATTGGGCGTTTTCTGCGATCTCATGGTGTAGAAGCTACTATTTTAGATCACGACTCTAACCGTGTTGATTTTCTTCGAAAAATGGGATTTGAGGTTTATTATGGTGATGCTACACGTCTCGATTTATTAGAATCGGCAGGTATTGCAGAGGCTAAAATTGTTATTTGCGCTACCAATAAAATCTCGGTTTCAAAAGCCATTGGTAAAATTATAAAAGAGAAATATCCACATGTAGAATTCATGATTCGTACTAAAAATAGATATGATGCTTATGAACTACTTAACCTTGGAAATGAAAATATTTACCGAGAATCTTTAGAAACTTCACTTACGTTGGCTAAAGATGTTTTGAGTAAAATGGGCTTTAGAAAATATACTTTAAACCGACAAGTTCAAAATTTTATTAAGTATGATGAGGATAGTTTAAGACGTTTATCGCAAGAGCCTAAAGACGAAAAAAACTATATATTCAAGGCTAAAAAAGAACTTGAGCAACAAGAGAAATTCTTAAATGAAGATTTTAAACGCGGCATTGTAGAATACGATAATCACTGGGATAGCGAACATATTAGAAAGGTTTTAAACAAAACTAAAAAAGGATAACTTTTCTTTAAAAGTTATCCTTAATTTTAAATCTTTAATTTTTATCGATTTACCAGCCATCTAGCACACATTGCATGGTATAAGGCTCTGTTTCATCTAGAGGTAATTCTTCTAAATTATCTCCCAAATAGTTTCCGCTAGCAAAACCTGTGGCGTTTTTAAAACGGTAAGACCAGCAATATCTCAGGTTGGTGAATTCTTCAGAATAAGTAACAAGATTATCAATTAAAGTAACATTTTCAAAATCTGAAAACGCTACAAAATATCCTAAAAATTGGTTGCGTCTTACATCGGCATCCGAGCTGTTATACATGTACATGCCACAGTTATTCATTATGTTTTCGTGTATGTAAGTGGTTTTGTTGTGGCCTTTATCACCACCGCTAGAATATTGAATATAACCTAACCTGCCATTAGCAGAACCACTAACCATGGTTACCGTATTACGTGCAATAATATTATGGGTTTTATGCCAGCTTACTATTGGGCCATCGGTATATTCGCTATCGTCACCTTGCTCCATAATATTATCGAGAATATATACGTTTTCTCCTGTTGCATTTACTATATCGCCTCCAGAATTATGATGAAAATAATTGTCTTCTATTAAAATATCTTCGTCCACACGACCTGGACCTTCTATGTCAATGCCAAATTGTGGCGAGGTTCCGTTAATGTGGTGTATTTCATTATTAGTTATTTCAATACGCACACCACCAACAATAGAAATTCCTTGGCGTCTATTATTATAAATGTTGTTGTTAATAAAAGTTACATCGTTAGAATCGAGAACCAAAGATCCGTCGCCTGTTACATCATGGATTTCCATGTTTTCTATTAACACATTATTGTTATCCCAAATGCAAATACCATGGCCTTCATCATGAGCGGTGCTTCCATCATCACGAGTTGTAAAAGTGTGCGAATCACGTTCACCTTTTATTTCGCCATCTCTTACAATTATATTATCGCCGTTTAAGCGTAAAACGCAATAATTCCATTTGTTATTGGCATCAATAGATAGCACAGCATTTTCACTAAAAACAAACTCAGTATTATCATATATTTCTATGCCACCGTAATAAATATCGTTAATGTCTTCGCCAACCAAATAATTGCCATTTGGTAAAATAACGCGAGTATAACCTTCGTTATGTGCCCAATCTATGGCTGCTTGTAAATTTTCGGTAGTTTTAATAACATCCGAATTTGTATTCGGAATATCCCAAAAATCCAAATCGATTGTGTATTCTGTTATAAAAGAAATTTCAGGTAACTGCGCATTAAAAGTTTTAATAGGCAAACCTTCTTCATCTAAATCTTCTTGATTTACGGGTTCAGTTTCATCATCTGTAATGCCTTCATATTGATCATGTCCACAAGAACTTACTAGAATAAAAATTGAGAATAATAGGTAATAAGGTAAGGTTTTCATTAATTCATTTTAAAATAATAATACATATTGAACAAATTGATAAAGCATATTTTTGATTATTAATAAGCATCAATTTAGTCTAAACAAGAAAACGAATGTTATTTCAGAATAGTATAAAATGCTTAATTTTTCGATAAACGACATATTCTTAAATCATGTCATTTATAAAATCTTAAAAAACAAACTGTTCCAATCTAAAATAAAAAAGGCTATTTCATTCATATAAAACAATCATTTTAGCATCTTTGTATATGCATCAATCTATAACAAAACACATACAAAATCATATAAAGCCAACAGTTGCGGATATGCAATTATTTTACGCGGCTCTAAATGAAATTTCTGTTGCTAAAGGTCAGTTTTTACTAAAACCAGGCACTACAGTAAAACATGAATATTTTGTAGTTAAAGGCTGTTTAAAAGGTTATTATATAGATGAAAAGGGCAGTAGACATATTATTCAGTTTGCTGTAGAGAACTGGTGGATTGGTGATTTTGATGCCTTTTACAACCAAGTCCCATCGAGATTATATATTGAAGCAATTGAAGATTCTCAGTTATTATCTATCAATTATGGTAGCCTTCAAAACATATATAATAAAGCGCCAATTTTCGAACGTTATTTTAGAGTTTTGGTTACTCAAGCTTTTATTTCTCAACGTAAACGCATTTTATCTACTTTAGAGAAAAACACTAAAGAACGATATATAGAATTCTGTACATCGTATCCAAATATTGAAAACCGAGTTCCTAATTACGACATCGCAAATTACTTAGGTGTATCTCCAGAAAACCTTAGTAGAGTAAGGAAACAGATGAAAAGTTAAAACTTTCTTAATTGATATAGGTCAATGAGATTGGCAAACATGTCTTGTAACTTTGTTGTAAGTAACAATTTACATTACAAGATGAGCAAGCAACCTTTATTAGTACCATATAACAAGAATATAAATCTTAAAAACAGAGTCGTAATGGCTCCCATGACGCGTAGTCGTGCAAATAACGAAGGTAAAGTAGCAACTGATGAATTACAAGGCTTGTATTACGAGCAACGTGCTTCGGCAGGTTTGATTATATCTGAAGGTTCTCAGGTATCTGAGCAGGCCGTTGGATACATTAATACACCAGGAATCCATACCGATGCCCAAGTTGAAGGCTGGAAAAAAGTAACAAAACGTGTGCACGATAAAGGCGGAAAAATCTTTATTCAGTTATGGCACGTTGGGCGTATGTCGCATCCAGATTTTCATAACGGAGAATTACCGGTTTCGGCGTCAGCCTTAAATCCGCACGCAAAATCATTCACTCCAGAAGGTTTTAAAGACACTGTAGCCGCTAGAGAAATGACTATTGAAGACATTAAACAAACGGTTAAAGATTTTCAAAATGCAGCAGCAAATGCTGTAAAAGCAGGTTTTGATGGTGTAGAGATTCATTCATCAAACGGGTATTTATTTCACCAATTTTTTAACGGAACATCTAACAAAAGAACAGATGAATACGGCGGAAGTTTTGAGAACAGAACTCGTTTTTTCTTTGAAGTTCTAGAGGCTATGAAAGAGGTTATTCCGCAGGAAAAAATAGGTGTTCGTTTTAATCCTTCTTTAGATGGATTGTTCGGAATTACGATGGATGAGGAAACCATTCCAACGTTCGAATACATTATAAAAAAACTAAACGATTACAATTTAGCATACGTACATTTATCTGAACCTTTTACAGATGTATCTGAAATTCCTTTTGCTGTAACCGAAATAGCGAAACATTTTAGACCCTTATACAACGGTACTTTAATGATTAACACCGCTTTCGATCAAGAAAAAGGAAATAAAGTGCTAGAAGATGGTGATGCCGATTTAATAGCTTATGGTAAACCTTTTATCTCAAATCCAGATTTAGTAGAGCGTTTTGAAAACAATTTGGAATTAGCCGAATGGGATCAAGAGACCTTTTACACAACCGGAGCAAAGGGCTATACCGATTATCCAAAAGCTTCTAAATAATTAGAAGTTTAACTTAAAACACACAACATGAAATTTACAAGAAAAGCAAATGCCGAATGGAAAGGAAGTGGTAAAGACGGACAAGGAAATATCTCTACAGGAAGTAAAGTTTTAGATAAAACACAATATTCATTTCGTACACGTTTTGAAGATGGTGAAAAAGGAACAAACCCAGAAGAGTTAATTGGTGCAGCACATGCAGGCTGTTTTGCCATGCAATTGAGCTTTTTGTTAAACGAAAATAATTTTACAGCAACAACTTTAGATGTTGATGCTACCGTTAATTTTGAAGATGGCGCTATTACAAAAGTTACCTTAAATTTAGTAGGTGATGTGCCTGAAATAGATGCTGAGCAATTTCAGCAAATAGCACACAAGGCGAAAGAGGTTTGTCCAATATCGAAGTTATTAAATACAGAAATAGAACTTAAAGTAACATTAAAAAAATCATAATAATGGCAACTACAACAGTAAAAGCATATGGTGCAACAGCATCAACAGAAGATTTAAAACCTTTAGATATAGAAAGAAGATCGGTTGGAACCGACGACGTAAAAATTGATATTACTTACTGTGGTGTTTGCCATAGTGACATTCATACAGCAAGAAACGATTGGAAAGGTTCTACGTATCCAGTAGTTCCGGGGCACGAAATTATTGGTCGTGTTGTAGAAGTTGGTAACGGTGTTAGTAACTATAAAGTTGGCGATTTAGTTGGTGTAGGTTGTTTGGTAGATTCTTGTCAAACCTGTTCTTCTTGTGAGCAAGATTTGGAGCAGTTTTGCGAAAAAGGAGCAACTTGGACTTACAACAGTCCAGACAAACACATTGAAGGCGCTCAAACTTACGGAGGTTATTCTACATCCGTAGTTGTCGATGAAAAATTTGTTTTAAGTATTCCTGAAAATTTAGATGAAGCAGGAACGGCTCCTTTATTATGTGCAGGTATTACAACATGGTCGCCATTGAGCCACTGGAAAGTAAAAAAAGGAGATAAAGTTGGTGTTATTGGTCTTGGCGGATTAGGACACATGGGCGTTAAATTTGCACACGCTTTAGGAGCGCATGTTGTTATGATTACAACGTCTCCAGAAAAAGGTAAAGATGCTAAAAGATTAGGAGCTCATGAGGTATTGGTATCTAAAGATGCCGAGGATATGAAGAAACACCAAGGGAGTTTCGATTTTATATTAAACACCATTCCTGTTGGTCATGAAATGGATCCATATTTAGGATTGCTTAAAATTGATGCTACTATGGTTTTAGTTGGAGCTGTAGAACCTTTAAAACCTTTCCATGGAGGAAGTGTTATTGGTGGACGTAAACGTATTGCTGGTTCTTTAATTGGCGGTATTAAGGAAACTCAAGAAATGCTAGATTTTTGTGGAGAGCATAATATTACTAGTGATATCGAGATAATTGATATGCAAGATATCAATAAAGCTTACGAGCGTGTAACAAGCAACGATGTAAAATATCGTTTTGTAATTGATATGAAATCGCTTAAATAATAGCGAATAAGTTTATAAATATTAAAACAGCATCTTTTTAGTTTAGATGCTGTTTTTTTTATGTCTAAATATTTCTCTTCATTTAAATAAACGTTGTTAAATCGAAACATTTAAATGAATAAAACCAGCAAAACTCTACTATCTTTGCACAAAATATAATTTATGTCACAATCATTTTCTAGTTTAGGTATTCACGATGCATTGCAAAGCAGTTTAGCAGCATTAAATATAACTGTACCAACCGATATTCAAGAAAAAGCCATTCCGGTAATTTTAACTAAAACCGACGATGTTGTTGCTATTGCGAAAACAGGAACAGGGAAAACAGCAGCTTTTGGATTGCCATTGCTTCAATTAATAGATAGTGATAAAAGCAATATACAAGCGGTTATTTTAGCCCCAACTAGAGAATTAGGACAACAAATTTATAACAATTTAGAGTCTTTTAATTCAGAAGAACTTAAAGTCTCTATAGCGGGTTTATTTGGAGGAATTCCTATAAAACCTCAAATTGAAAAACTTAAAGCAACTACACATATTATAGTCGCAACACCAGGACGTTTAGCCGATTTAATTGAAAGAAACGCAATAAACGTTAAAGAGATTAGCTATTTTATTTTAGATGAAGCTGATGAAATGGTAAGCGCTCATAAAGAAGGTGTAGATGCAATTATTAAGGTTTTGCCTAAAAATAGAAGAACCCTATTGTTTACAGCAACTATGCCTGGTACTATTAAACAATTAGTGCAAAATAGTTTATCAAAACATGTGGTAACTATTGAGGCTAATATGGAAACTACAGGCCATCAAGGTATAGATCACCAATATGTGGTTGTTAAACCTATTGAAAAACTAAATGTTTTAATGCATTTTTTAAATTCGAATGAAGGCCAACGTGGTATCATTTTCTGTAAAACTAAAGCGGCAGTAAATAAACTTGCTAAAAATTTAGCTATAAATAAATTCTCTTCAGGAGCCATACACGGTAGTTTATCGCAAGGTATTCGTGATCGTATAATGGGACAGTTTAGAGAAGGACACATCAATATTTTAGTAGCTACAGATTTAGCTGCTCGTGGTATTGATGTTAAAGATTTGGCATTTGTTGTAAATTATCATTTACCGGATACTTATGATGCTTATGTCCACCGTAGCGGACGTACAGCTAGGGCAGGAGCTACTGGTTTATCATTAAGTGTTATTCAGGAAGATGAAGTGCAAGATATTCCAGAATTTGAAGAAGAATTAGGAATTAAGTTTAAAGCTTACCAAAAAGCAGATGCTAAAAGTATCGAAGAGAATAACGGGTTAATTTGGGCTAGAAAAATATTTAAAACTAAGCCAAACCGAGATATTCCAGAAGATTTTAAAGCCAAGGTGAAAACTATTTTTCATCATTTAACAAAAGAAGAATTGGTTGATAAAATTTTAGCGAATTACATTGCCGAAAACAATACAATAGTTGAAAAACCAGCAGTGGTAAAGAAGAAAAAGAAAAATAAGTAATGGATAATTTTAGAAAAACTAAACAACATATTTTAGATAAACTAAAAATTAAAGCCCTTAATTCCATGCAGGAAGAGGCGTTGTTATCTATTACCAATGTTGAAAACACCGTGCTTTTATCGCCTACCGGAACAGGTAAAACACTTGCGTTTTTATTACCAACCATTACAGCTTTAGATAAGACCTGCGAAAACGTACAACTCTTAATTTTAGTACCATCACGTGAGTTAGCTATACAAATTGAGCAAGTGATTCGCACCATGGGTTCTGGTTTTAAAGCGAATGCCGTTTATGGTGGTCGTAATTTCTCGAAAGATAGAATAGATTTAGCACATACGCCAGCTATTTTAATTGGTACACCTGGTCGTGTTGCCGATCACTTACGTCGTGAAACGTTTATAATTGAAGATATTAAAACATTAGTTTTAGATGAATTTGATAAATCTCTAGAAGTTGGTTTCGAGAAAGAGATGAGTGAGATTATCAGTAATCTACCATATATTCAAAAACGAATTTTAACTTCGGCAACTCAAGATATTGAAATCCCAAAATTTGTTGGATTAGAAAACGAATTGGTGATTGATTATTTAGATACGAAAGTTTCTAAACTAGAAATTAAAAAAGTAATATCTCCAGATAAAAATAAGCTTCAAACTTTAGTCGATTTATTAAATCATATAGGAAATAAACCAGGCATTATTTTCTGTAATTTTAAAGATACTATTCAATATGTAAGCGATTTTTTAAATGATAATAAAATTGCTCATGGGTGCTTTCATGGCGGTATGGAGCAAATAGATAGAGAACGTGCTTTAATAAAATTTAGAAACGGAACTCATCAAATTATTATTGCTACCGACTTGGCTGCACGTGGATTAGATATTCCGGAGCTTAACTATATTATTCATTATCAACTTCCTTTAAAAGCTGAAGAATTCACTCATAGAAATGGTAGAACCGCGCGTATGAATACAGAAGGTACAGCCTATGTATTACAATGGGAAAAAGAAACCACGCCTGAGTTTATTGAAACTACCGAAACCGTAATACCAAAAGGAAAAACAGCTAAAATTACAAATCCATGGAGTACACTATTTATTTCTGGTGGTCGAAAAGATAAAATATCAAAAGGCGATATTGCTGGTTTACTTTTTAAACAATGCCATTTAGATAAATCTGAAATTGGTGTTATTGAGTTAAAGCAAGATTGTGCCTTTGTTGCGATACCTAAAGCAAGAGCTGAAAGTATTATTGATAAAACTAATAACATGAGGTTGAAAAAAAGAAAAGTACGTACATATATTATTTAATAATACATGTTACTTCTAATAATTAAAAAGCTGCTATATGCAGCTTTTTTTGTTTTTCTAAATGCGTAAATGTTATAAGGTATTCCTGTAATTATGTAACAGCGTGATTAAGATAGCCGGTATCTTTACATTAAATAATTTTATAAATATTATCTGTAAAGGTTGTTGTCTAAAAACGACAAACCTTATAGTTAATGAAAACAAAAAAACGCAATGATTAAACCAAGAGAAAAAGCACCAGAATTAGAAGTACAATTAGTTAATGGTACCACATGGAAATTAAGCGAACAGTCACCAGAAAACTTCACATTAGTTTTATTTTACAGAGGTAAACACTGTCCTGTTTGTAAAAGTCAGCTAGAAGATTTACAAAAGAAATTAGATAAATTCACAGAGCGTGGCGTTAACGTTATCGCTATAAGCACAGATACAGAAGAAGTTGCAAAAGCAACACATGAAGCATGGGATATTGCAGATATACCTTTAGGTTATGGCATATCTATTGAAGATGCCAGAAAATGGGGCTTATTTATTTCAGAAGGCATTAAACAAGAACCAAAACATTTTGCAGAGCCTGGATTGTTTTTAGTAACACCAGAGCAAATAGTTTACTGGGTATCTATACAATCGATGCCTTTTGGTAGACCAAGTTTTAATGATGTTTTAGGTGGTATTGATTATATATTAAAAGCAGATTATCCTGCAAGAGGAGAGGCATAAGCTTTAATAGTATATCGTTTTCTTTATTAGAGATTAATTTCTCAATAAATAGGATTGATATTTAAGTTAGTAATTTTTTAGAGAGAAAAGACTGAGTGTAAACTTGGTCTTTTTTTTTTTTTAAATTTAACTTATTTCTAATAAAAGCACACTTAATCATCATAAAAACAATGTCTTAAGTTGAAATGTATAGAATAAAATATTAAATTTAGCGGTAATTAATTGAAAACTAATAAATTTATGCAGGCTGTTTTAGATTATTTTCAATCGCTAGACTCATTTAGTGTTTTTTCACTTCTTATTGGAATGTTGGCGTCGTGGTATATTTCTAAACACTTTTTTCTAAAAAAGAAACCCTCCTTAATTCAAGATGCCAAACGGCATAAAACTACCAATTATGGAAGCTATAGAAATGTTGCTAAGGAAACAGAATCTACAATTGTAAATAGCGAATATTTTGGATCTTGGGCTATAAATGCCAATGGTACGGTAACAGATAACATAAATAAACTAACATGGATTAGGGCGCCTTGGGGAACTATTTGGGATGGAACTGATTTTGTAGGAAATCCAATTGCCATAAAATGGCGTGATGCAAGCGATTTATTCGGAAAAGGTATTTTTATTAAAAATCCTTTTCCAGTGCTAACGTTAACACAAAGACCAACTAATTTTAAAGAGAACTATACTAAAGGAAGTTGTAAAGTGTTTTTCGCTGGTTATGATACTTGGCGCTTACCAACAGCTGCAGAACTCGATACACTTCAGTTTAATATTTCACAAGAGTTAAATCACGATTTATCCAAATTATACGCTAAAGAACGTTCAAATTTAAAGTCTAAATTATTTCCTTTTTTAACCGCATTCACTAAACAAGATATTTTAAAATATAAATTATGGACAGCAGATATGGCAGATGTACATTCTGCATGGTCTCACCATGGGACAACATTAGATGATACTAAAATCGATGAGCAGTGTTATGTACTTTTTGTAAAAGATTATTAATATCGATGTTTTTAAAGATGATGCTTGAGAAATACACCTATAATTTTTCTCCTTTAGGAAGCGTAAAATAAAATGTAGAACCTTTTTCTATTTCACTTTCTACCCAAATGGTTCCGCCATTGTTTTCAACCATTTCTTTACAAACACGTAGACCTAAACCAGTTCCTTTTTCGTTTTGAGTTCCATAGGTTGTAGATGTTTCTTTCTCAGAAAAGATATTAGTTAGCACATCTTCACTCATACCAACGCCATTATCTTTAATTTGTATTTGCCAAAACTCATTTTGTTCGATGGCTGCAACGGTTATCGTGCCATGCGCTCGCGTAAACTTTACAGCATTACTAATTAAGTTACGAATAACGATATCTATTTGATCTCTATCAGACCAAGTAATTACATGGTCTTCAACTTTATTTATGGTTGAAATAGATTTTACATCAGCCTGTTTAGAAAGTAATCGTAAACTATCTTCTACTAATGTGTTTACATTAATAAAGTCTGGCTTGGTAGATAAGCCATTCATTTGACTTTGTCCCCAAGTTAATAAATTGTTTAGAGTAAAAGCAATAGATTCAATGTTTTCGCCTATTTGCGGCATAAAATGCATAAATTCTGTTTGGCTCACTTTACTATTATTAAATAAATCTAAAAGTGATTTAAATGAATTTATAGGACCTTTTAAATCGTGAGCGATAATAGAGAATAGTCTAATTTTAGTATTATTAGCTCCATTTAAATGTATTTCATTTTTTTTAAGTGCATGCGTATTTTCTATCAGCTTTTGGTTTAAGCTATTTTGAATTTTATTATTCCTTTTAAGAATAACGATGATAATAGTAAAGGCTAATATAATTAATATTGAAAAGTATATATAACTGCGTTGCAAGAGATTCTTTTGTTCATTATCAGAGATATATTTTTCTTTTTCTTGTTCAAATTCTAAGTTCGATTTAAGGATGCTTAATTCCTTAATATTATTTTTTTTGTTAATAGTGTCAGAGATTGCTTTAAATTCTTCTAGATAAGTTAAAGCTTGTCCAAAATCTTCGTCTGCTTTTTTGATTTCATATAAAATTTTTAGAATTTCATCTCGGTTCTCTAAATTATTAAGGTCTTTAGATATTTCTAGTGCTTTTACCGCATAAGATGCTGCTATTTCGTTACTCCTAAGCCCATAGTATGCTTTAGATAAAAGCAGGTAAAGTGGTATTTTATATCTGGTTTGATCGATGTTTTTATGGAGTACTTCACTTTTATTCAACCAAAATAAAGCATGATCATATTCATTTTTTTTAAGGAATATTGTGCCTTTTATTTCATAAACATAGGTTAACCAACTGTTCTGTTCAAGATCTTCAAAAATAGTAATGGCTTTATTTACAGGTTCTTTTGCGTTTTCTATATTTCCAATTTCAATATATGAAAAAGCTAAGTTTGATAGTATGATACCTGTTAATCTTTGATCATCATTTCGCTCATTAACATCCAAAGCCTTTTTTAAAAAGGACACAGCTTGTTCGTATTCTTTTTGAAGACTGTATAGCACAGATATATTTATATAAAGAATAGGTAACCATTTGTCATTTTGGCTGTCTTTAGCAATTTCAATGCCAGTTAAAAATGTTTTTAAAGACTTGGCATATTCATCTTTGTACATATATTCTTTGGCCAATTCACTGTAAGAATAGAGGGTTAGATCGGTATCATTAATCGCTCTGGCCTTTAAATTGGCTTTTATAAAATAGAATATAGCATCATCTTGTTCTCCTATGTCTGAATAGTAACCACCTTTAATAATATAGCCTTCAGTTTCACCTTTATCATACTTAATGGCTTTACTTAGTTTAATGGTTTGGTTGGAGATAATTAGTAAACTATCTAAGTTGTACTGGTTGTATTCTCTTATTAATTCATGTAATAAATTTATATATGTTGTATCTTTTTCAAAATGAGGTGTTTCTTGTATTTTTTTAATATCCCTTTGTATTTCTTTTTTAAGTCTCTCTTTTGAGTACGCAGAGAAAGCATTAAACAACGTAAACACAGCTATGAATATGAATATATGCGGAAGGTTAAGTTTTTTTATGTGTAATACATTTGGCATAGGTAAATTTGATGAGCTTCTTTGTAGGGTTTTAGGGTTTGTTTTGCAATATAGTTTGGAAAATAGAACGCGCCAATGATATTATAATATTTATGTATTTTTCGCACATTAATTATCGACAAAATACTTATTTAATCGATTAAGTGTGGCTTTATTCAGTTGAAATGTTAAAAATGTACATGAAATATAGAAGTCTATTTGATAGAAAACAGGTTTGTTTATCTTTAAAAGAGAAATAACATTTTGAATAATTTAGAATATAAGAAGCGCAACCATAGAAAGAAGAAGGTTAAACTTTTTTGGTTTTGGGAAGTGTAAAGGAAAATATAGAACCTTGGTTTATTTCACTTTCTACCCAAATACGTCCGCCATTGTTTTCTACCATCTCTTTACAAACACGAAGTCCCAAACCTGTTCCTTTTTCATTTAGTGTTCCGTAAGCAATTTCTGTTTCTTTTTCGGTAAAAACGCTAGTTACAGCATCTGTATCCATACCTACACCATTATCCTTAATTTGTATTTTCCAAAATAGATCTTCTTCAACAGCGCAAACTGTTATTGTACCATGCTCACGTGTAAACTTAACGGCATTACTTATTAAGTTACGAATAACGACATCTATTTGATCTCTATCAGACCAAGTGATAACATTGTTGTCAATATCATTTATGGTTGCAATAGATTTTACTTCGGCCTGTTTAGAAAGTAAGCTAAAACTTTCATCAACCAATTTTTTAATAGAAATAAAATCTGGTTTGGTAGATAAACCATTCATCTGGCTTTGTCCCCAAGTTAATAGATTGTTTAAAGTAAATGCAATAGAGTCTATGTTTTTACCAATTTCTGGCATAAATTCCATGAATTCTGTTTTACTCAACTCTCTGTTATTAAATAAATCTAAAAGTGATTTAAATGAATTTATCGGCCCCTTTAAATCGTGTGCAATAATAGAAAATAATCTAATTTTAGTATTATTTGCTTCATTTAAATGCGTTTGATTGTTTTTAAGTGCCTCTGTATTTTCTAATAATTTTTCATTTAACCTATTTTGAGTTTTGTTATTCTTTTTTAGGATAAATATGATAATTGCAAAGGCCAAAATAATGAGAATAGAGAAGTATGTATAACTAAGTTGTAAGGTATGCTTTTGTTGACTTTCTGAAATATATTGTTCTTTTTCTTGTTCAAATTCTAAATTAGATTTAAGTATTCTTAACTCTTTAATATTGTTATTTTTGTTTATCGTGTCCGATATCGCTTTTAACTCTTCTAGATAGGCGAGTGCGTTTTCAAAGTTGTCATCTGCTTTTTTTATTTGGTAAAGTACTTCTAAAGTGAGATCTCGCTGTTCTAAAGTATTTAATTTCTTAGAAAGATGAAGCGCCATTAAAGCGTAATCTTCTGCCGTATCATAGTCTTTAAGGCCTAAATAGGTTTTAGCTAAATTATTGTACAAAGGAATTTTATATCGACCTTTATCGATATTAGCGTGAATTTTTTCACTTTTACTTAACCATTGCAAAGCTTGATTATATTGTCCTTTTTTAGTGTGAATAGACCCTTTTAATTCATAAGCATAAGCAAGCCATGAATCTAATTTTACTTTTTCAAAAATAGAAATGGCACGATCAATAGAAGTAGAGGCACTATCTAAATCTCCCATTTCAATATAGCAGGCCGTTAAATTGTTTAAAGTTTTGCCTACTTGTACTTCATCGTTGCTGAATTCGTTTATTTCAAGTGATTTAGATAAGAATGAAATGGTTTGCTCATATTCTTTCTGAACGCGATATATGGCCGATATATTTAAATAGCATTTAGATAAATATACTTCATTATTATATATTTTGGCTATTTCTATGGCGTCTAAGTAATGCTTTAAGGCATTCGCATAATCTTCCTTATACTTATATTCTGCTGCCAATTTAATTTTAGACTCTAATAACAAATTGGTTTCAGAATTAATAATAGCGAGCGAAACAGATTTTTTAAAATACGAAATAGCACGATCTTGTTTCCCTATATTGGAGTAGTATAAACCTTCAATTATATATCCTTGAGCTTCGCCTTTCGGGTAGCGCATAGATTTACTTAATTTAATAGATTCATTCGAAATAACAAGTAAGCTGTCTAAATTGTATTGTGCATATTGCATACCCAATTGATACAGTAGATTCACATAAGTAGTATCTCGTTGAGATTTATTAGTTTCCTTGTGTTTTCTTATTTTTTGTTGAAGACTTTTCTTGATGTCTTCCTGCGCACTGGCAGAATTACTAAAACCAGAAGCAGTGAAAATAACCCACAAAAATATACTGCAAAATTTGAAATGATGTATATTAAAATAGGCTTGCATGGGTATGGGGATACTTTTTTTAGATTAGGGTAATTGGTTTTTAATACAAGATAAAACCTAAATAAACGAGAAAAAATATTAAACGTACTTTTAACGGTTTTTTATATGTTAAAACAGTTAAAAAGCATATTATTTAGATGAAGTGCTATTTTTAATCGATTACAAACGGTTTATCTCTTTCTGGCTAAGTGGGAGAATTTAGCTCATTCTAACTGAAAGGAGTAAAACATTTAAATCAAAAAAGGTTGTCCAAACCATGGACAACCTTTATAATATATAATGATGGGTCTAAATTATTTTAAACTCTCTAATAATTTTTCTGCAACTAATTCTGAAGATGCTGGGTTTTGACCCGTAATTAAATTACCATCTTGTACTGCGTATGGTTTCCATTGGTCTAAATTAGAATACAATGCTCCATTTTCAATAAGCATATCTTCTAATAATAATGGTACAACCTCTGTTAATCCAACGGCTGCTTCTTCTGAGTTAGAAAACCCTGTAACACGTTTTCCTTTTACTAAAGCTGTTCCGTCTTCATTTTTTACATCTTTCAATACAGCTGGTGCGTGACATACAAAAGCGATTGGTTTTTCTTGACGATCAAAGGCTTCAATTAAAGCAACCGATGTTTTATCGTTAGTTAAATCCCATAAAGGACCGTGACCACCTGGATAAAATACCGCATCAAAATCGTTAGGATTCATATTGGCTAAAACCTCAGTGTTTGCAATTTTTGCTTTTGCATCTTCGTCTTTATTATAGCGATCTGTAGAAGCTGTAGCAGCATCTGGAGAATCACTACTTGGGTCTATTGGAGCCGCTCCACCTTTTGGCGTAGCAATAGTAATTTTTGCACCTTTATCTAATAATGTGTAATATGGGCTAGCAAATTCTTCTACCCAAAATCCTGTTTTTTTCCCTGTATCTCCTAATTTGTCGTGAGATGTTAATACAAATAATATTTTCATGTCGTTTTGTTTTTTTAATTCTGTTTTTACTTCTGAAACTTTTTCAGAAGTTGTTTCTTGTCCTACGTCTTTACAACTCGAAGCTGTAATTATTGTAAGTGCTATGGCTAATGTTTTTAAAGTCTTCATCAATAAAATTAGTAAGCCATTTTTACAATTTTTTCAACTTTATCTGGCGATAAACTTTGGTGTTCACCTAAGCCTAACCAACCACGATCTGTAAAACGTTTAGAGATTTCTTCGGCAGTGCCTTCGTAATCCTTAGTGTAATCGGATAATTTAGTATCTATGCCTAATTCATTAAAAAACGCTTCCGTTCTTTCAATAGCAGCATATGCTTTATCGTCCATGCTACCTTCAGTAATATTCCAAACGCGCTCACCGTATTGAGCTAATTTTTCTTTTTTAGCTTCAAAATTATACTTGTAATGGCTTGGTGCAATTACAGCTAAAGTACGTGCATGATCGATACCGAATAAAGCCGTTAATTCGTGCCCCATGGCGTGTACTGCCCAATCGTTAGGAACTCCTTTTTGTATTAATCCGTTTAAGGCCATTGTACAACTCCACATAAAGTTAGAGGCTGCTTGATAATCTGTAGGATCTTTTAAAACCTTTGGAGCAACTTCTATAATGGTTTGTAAAATACTTTCAGCAAAACGATCTTGCAATAAAGCACCAACGGAATACGTCATGTATTGCTCTAAAACGTGTGTAAAGGCATCGGTTAAACCGTTTACCAATTGGCGTCTTGGAATAGAGGTAATCACTTGCGGATCTAAAATTGAAAACTCAGGAAATAAACCAGGACCACCCATAGCTAATTTTTCCTTTGTTTCTTTTCTAGTAATTACAGCACCAGAATTCATTTCAGATCCTGTAGCTGGCAAAGTTAAAACGGTTCCAAAAGGCATACCTTTTTCGGTTCTAATATTTTGGCTTAAAATATCCCAAGGTGTATCACCTTTAAATAATGCTGCAGCCGATAAAAATTTGGTACCATCTATTACAGATCCACCACCAACAGCTAGTAAATAGCTAATGTTTTCATCTTTAATAACCTTTAAAGCATCCATTAACACAGCATACTCAGGGTTTGCAGGAATACCTCCAAACTCAATAACTTCAACCTTTGTTAAAGCTGTTTTAACCTGATCGTAAATACCGTTTTTCTTAATACTTCCGCCACCATAAAGCAATAATACTTTAGCGTCTTTCGGAATTTCATTTTCTAATTTTTCAATAGAATCTTTTCCAAAAATAATCTTGGTCGGATTTTTAAATTCAAAATTGTTCATCTTCTTTCTCTTTAATTTTTTAAATTTTCACTATCATTTTTCCTTTGTTTTTACCTTCGAATAAATCGATAAAAGCATTAGGAATATTATCGAAACCATCAACAATAGTTTCAGTGTAAGTTAATTTACCTTCTGCTAACCATCCTGATAAATGTTTCATAGCTTCTGGGAATTTTTCAGCATAGTTAGAAACAATAAAGCCTTGCATTAAGGCACTATTTTTAACTAAAAATGGTTGTACACTAACGCTTTTTGGTAATTCTGTTTCATTATAAACCGAAATAGCACCACATATAATCATACGTGCAAAACGATTGATGTTGAATAAAACAGCATCCGAAATAGGCCCACCAACATTATCAAAATAAATATCGACACCATTTGGCGCTAAAGCTTTAATGTCTGCATTAATATCTTTGCTTGTATTGTAATTAATACCAGCATCGAAACCAAATTTACTTTTAAGCATCTCGATTTTCTCGTCGGTTCCAGCAATTCCTATAACGTGAAGTCCTAGAATTTTTGCTATTTGCCCAACTACAGAGCCTACAGCTCCAGCAGCACCAGAAACCACAATAGTTTCTCCTGCTTTAGGTTTTCCTATTTCGTTTAACCCTAAATAAGCCGTTAAGCCCGTCATTCCTAAAACACCTAAATAAGTACTTAATGGTGCTTTATCGCCATCAACTTTTAAAAGGCCTTCACCTGTAGAAATTTGTTGTGTTTTCCAACTTAACAATCCAGAAACATAATCACCTTCAGCAAAGTTTTTGTTTTTAGAGGCAACTACTTTTGCAACCACTCCAGATTGTACGGGTTTATTAAGTTCAAAAGGAGGTACATACGATTTTGCATCGCTCATACGTCCTCTTAAATAAGGATCAACAGATACATAAGCAGCTTCTAACAAGATTTCTCCTTCGCCAACTTTTAATTCAGTATCGTCACTAACAAATTCAAAATTTGAAACTGTCGGTTTTCCTTTTGGTCTATTGTTTAATAAAATTGTCTTTGTCATTTTTCTTTTTTTTATTCAATTACAGTCACTAAGTCTTCCATAGGTTTTCTAACCTTTACAAGATTTACTAACCAATCTGCATCATCTTTTCTATAACCCATTGGTAATAAAACGGCACTACGTAAACCTTTTTCACGTAAACCTAAAATTTGATCTACAGCATCGGCATCAAAACCTTCCATTGGGGTAGTATCTACACCTTCGAAAGCAGCAGCAGTAAGCGCTTCTGCGAAAGCAATGTAGGCTTGTTTTGCGGCATGATTAAAGTTTTCTTCCGCATCTTTTTGAGGGTAAGAGTTTAAAAGCATTTTACGGTAATCTTCCCAACCTTCGTTTTTAAAACCACGAATATCATTGGTTAAATCGAACATATAGTTAATTCTTTCTGGAGTATATGTGTCCCAAGCAGCAAAAACAAGTAGGTGAGAGCAGTCTGTTACAACAGATTGATTCCAAGCTACAGGCTTAATTTTCTCTTTAACATCTTGGTTTTTTACTACAAAAATTTCAAAAGGTTGTAAACCGCTAGATGTTGGTGCTAAACGAGCTGCTTCTAAAATACGTTCTACTTTATCTTCAGCTATTTTCTCGCCATTCATCGCTTTTGCAGCGTATCTCCAGTTTAATTTATCTAATAATTCCATATCTTAAATTTATTTTTTAGTTATTGTTTTGAAATTTGTTTTATATCGTTTGAAGTTATAATCACTTCGGCATTACTTCTGTTATTTGCTAATTTTATCATCGCTGTTGCAATGGTTTCGGCATCTATAATTTTATACTGTTTTAACTTCCCTATAAATAAGGGTTCAATTACTTGGAAAACAGCCAGTCCAATTTTTTCTAATAGTCTATGTTCTTTTCTTTCGCCACCAATTAAAGATGGTCTTAACACAAAAGTGTTTTTTATATTTCGTTTTAAAACATCGTGCTCCATTTGGCCTTTTGTTTTATTGTAAAACACATTACTGCTTTCATTAGCACCCATAGCTGATATCACTAAAAACGTAGGTATGTTGTTTTCTTTTGAAAGCTTTGCTGCCGTTACCGGAATACCATAATCTATTTTTTTATAGAGTTCTTTATTTGGTGTTTTCTTGGTAGTTGTACCAATGCAACAATAGACTTCGTCTGCTTTGAAATCGGGTTTAAAATCTTCCAGGTTTAATAGATCTCCTATAAATTGTTCTACCTTATCAGGTAATCCTTCTTTTTTAGAACGAGAAAACAGTTTGATGGTTTTATATCTATCATCTTCAATTAATTTATGAAGAATAATATTCCCTGTTAAACCAGTTGCGCCAAGTATAATAGCTGTTTTATTCATGTTATTTACAAACTTTTATACTGCTCCAGGCAGATTGATAAGCTTCTTCTAAATGTTCTTTATCTAATTGAAACACGCCACGCTTTTGTATCATCATTAAAAACGATAATGGGTTAATAGCATAAGCATATAAAAGATAATCTGATAATGGTTTTATAACGCCTTCCTTTTTACCACGTTCCCACAAATCGAGTAGGGGTTGCAAGTGTTTTATACCTTGTTGGCGACTTGCTTCATCAATCATAGGCGAATTATCACACTGTGCTAAAAACATAGCGTGTTCACATTCCTTTAGTTTAAAATCGGCAATACGTTTCCATATTAATTCAAAGCCAGCTTCAACACTCATGTTTTCATCATAAGTTTCAAAAGCATACTTTGTGTATTCCGCTTTTACATCTATATAAGTCTGATTTACTAAATCTTGTTTATTTTCAAAGTATAAGTAAATAGTTGCAGGCGAAACATTGGCCATTTTAGCTATTTTACTCATAGGTGTTGCATGGAAACCATCGTTGTTTACCAACTCTATGGTTGCTTTTACCAATGCATTACGTTTATCTATACTTTTCTGTAGCTTAGCCATAATTTATTGATTTTTTGTAAATTTATAAGCCAACGCAATTAATACAAGTTGCAATGGCAATCTAATTAATGCGGCTTCATGACTACCAATTGCAGGGTTTGCAGAAAACACATCCCAAACATGTATTGGTAAAAAACATATCATTAATACAAAAATACCGCTAGCCGCTGTGCGTTTGTATTGTGGTATAAGTAATAATATACCTAGCATTACTTCTATAACTCCCGATGCGTAAATAATAAATGCTTTGTACACCAGAAAATCTGGAACAAAGGCTTTGAAAAAGTCAACATTAACAAAATGTTGAGCACCTGCATATATCATAAATATGGCAAGTAATACTCTTAAAATGTTCCAAAAAAGTTTCATCTCTATGTTTTGTGAGTACAAATATATGTAAAAAATGAACGTTCATTCTTTTTTTAACAAAAGTTTATATTCAATAGTTGAAAATTAAGATGAGTGACGTTGTTTTACCGCTAAAACTATTGTTATAAGATGTTTAGAAATATGAAATATATTTATACTATGAATACAGAATAAGAAAAACACCTAGCATAATGCCAACAAGTGGTACTAATTTCTTGCGTTTATTCTGTTCTTTGAATATTAAACCACCAACAACCACGGCAATTATAATCTGACTTCGCTTAATAGCGGAAAGTAGCATAATTAAAGCTTCAGGATCTTGCAGTGCTTTAAAATAGAAATAATCTGCCGATGTTAAAAGAATTCCAACAGCCGGTATAGTCCATCTCCATTTAAAGGCTTTTCTTTTGTCTGCAAAAGGAAACCAAGTTATCGATAGTATCACTAAAAGGATTAAAATAACATAAAAGCTAAACCAAAATAATAAGGTTTGTGGATCTAGAAATAAACTTTGTATTAAAAATTTATCGTACAATCCACTAGAGGCTCCTAAAAACGTAGCTGCTATAATGGCAAAAATCCATTTGTTTCGTTTAAAGTTAATACCTTCTTTTTTTCCAATTTTGGAATAGAGCATAACCGAAAATATAATAAGAAAAAAGCCTACCCATTGTAATCCGTTAGGTTTTTCATCATAAATAAGAATAGCGCCTATAAACGTGAAAAACGGACCTGCAGACCGAATAGGAGTAACAATGGTTATTGGTAAATGTTTTAGAGCTTGATATGCTAAAACCCATGAGCTTGCCATAATAGCCGATTTTATAAAAATAAACCCATGTGTTTGCCACGGAATAGGTTCTATAAAAAAGCCGAGCCCTTTAGTGAATTCAGGATAATAAATTGAACCAATGAAAAATGGCAAAAGAAAAATAAAACTTGAACCTACCGTACCTAAAAGCACCGGAAACACTTCATTGCCTTGAACGGCATGCTTTTTACATAAGTTGTGTAACCCTAAAAATAACGCGGCTAAAAGCCCTAAATACATCCACATCGCGCGAAGATAATTTAATCTCTAATTCTACAATAAAAAATATAAGATATCTTGGCGTTATTAATTGCAATACAAACTTAAAATAAGGAGTAATTTATAATTGTATAGATTCAATACATTGTTCCATTTCGCTTTTAGCATAAGTGAAATCTGCCATTTTTTTACTTTCTCCAATATGGATAGGTATATTATTCATACGGCTTGTTAAATCTTTAATAGGCATAGCTTCTAAGCTATTAAATTCATCTTTCCAATACTCTAAATGCGAAAGCCTATCGTTTTGAAAGCCTGTAGTTTTTCTGTCATTATCAGTCCTAAAAAAGGTTATTTCACCAATAAGTGAATTTACTATTTCAAAATCTATAATAATACCATCATAGATTAACTGCGTATAAAATGCGTTCTTAAAAATGTCTGAAATATTTTTTAAATCCTTCGCTTTTATATCTGTTAAAATTATAGAGTATTGTGTTTTTGCATTAGCCACAAGCCAACACTTTTTTCTATTAACATGAAAAATAGTAGCATTCCATTTTCCTAACAAACCTAAGTTTTTTATCGGTTCTGTTTTAATTAGTTTTTTAATTAATTTTTCTAATTTAATAGATGTATATATTGGGGTTTGCATAATCTATAAATATTTTAAAATTTAATGTTCTCCATAACCAACATCGTCCATTTTTCCTCTAAAGACTTTATATTGAATAAACATATATACAGCCACTAACACAATAGCGATAGCAAACCAATATACACCAACAGATAAACCATACTCATCTGCTGCTACGTTATAAAGCGTTAAATCTGGATTAATATCATTTGTTGAAGGCAATACTTTAGGGAAAATTGACGATACGGTTGTGGTTAAACCTCCAAATAAAAATAAAGATGAAAATATAAAGCCATAGCCATCTTTCTTAAATGATTTAATTTTGAACAAACCCAATAACCCTGTTAATGTTATAATAGGGAATAACCATAACCAAGGGTATTTAAAAAAGTTGTGAAATGGTTTTGGTTCTATTAAATGCCAGATTAAAATTGAGATAATTACTAAAACTAATAGTACAATATTTAAGTTGAAAATCACCTTTCTAAGCTTGGTGTTTAAATCGGAATTGGTTTTAAAAATAATCCAATTTGCACCATGGATTGCTAAAGATACCACACCAATAACACCTAGTAAAAGTGTAAACCAATCGATAACACCTAAGGCTTCTGCATGTGGACTAAATGTTGGGTTCCAAAGTGGTAAAAAGAAAAAATGTGCTTCGTGCGTAGATACACCATTTACAACATTACCTAAATTAACACCACGAACTACGTTACCTAGAGCAACACCAAAAAACAAGGCCAAAAGCAAACTAGATATTCCAAAAGCTTTATCCCAAATGGCTTCCCATATGCGGTTGTGTATTTGTCCGCGTAACTCTAAACCAATAGCTCTAAAAATTAGTAACCATAAAATCATAATTAAGGGTAAATAAAAGCCACTAAACGATGAGGCGTACAACGTTGGAAATGCAAAAAACAAGATCCCACCAGAGGCGATAAGCCAAACCTCGTTGGCATCCCAAAAAGGACCTATAGCGTTAGTTATTGCTTTTTTATCTTTTTCTGTTTTAGCAAAAAACAAATGAATAATTCCTGCTCCAAAGTCGTAGCCATCCAAAATGACATAAACAGCCAACATGGTCATTAAAACGATATACCAAAATAATTCCATAATTAATGTGTGTTGTTAAGTTGTGGACCTTTGTTAATTATTTTTCCGGCTAGCATTAAAAACAGCAAACCTAAAAGCAAATACAAACCAATAAAACCAAGTAGTGTAAATAACGTATTTCCTGCCGACACGGTTGGTGATGCACCATCTGCGGTGCGCAGCAAGTTATACACTAACCAGGGTTGTCGGCCTAATTCTGCAGTATACCAACCTGTTGTATTGGCGATATATGGAAAAGGAAGCATAAACATAAGTGCCCACAGAATCCATTTTGTAGTATATAGTTTTTTTCTGAAAAGCTGTACGGCCGCCAATAACATTAAACCTATAAAAATAGTACCTAAACCAACCATAATATGATAAGCATAATAAAGCCCAGGTATGTTTGTTGGGTGTGTGCTTTTATCAAATTCATTTAAACCTTTAATCTCCGCATTCCAGTCTTGATAGGTTAAAAAGCTTAGAATATTTGGAACGGCTATTTTATTATCTAGTTTTTGCTCGAGCATATTAGGTTGTCCAATTAAAACAATTTCCGAGCCGCCTTCTTCGGTTTCAAAAATTCCTTCCATAGCTGCAAAGGTTACCGGTTGGTGTTTTACAACGTTTTTAGCTACTAAATCTCCTGTTGGGAATGCCACTAAAATACTAGATACTAAACCGAAACCAACACCTGTTTTTACAAAGAGTTTTCCGAATTCGCTGTGTTTATTATTCAGAATATAGAATGCGCCAATGGCAGCTACAACAAACGATGCCGTAATTACCGATGCTAATTGATTATGGAAATAGGATGGTAATAACCATGGATTTGAAAATAGGGCACTGAAGTTGTTTAGAACAAATCGGCCGTTTTCCAAAATTTCATAACCCACGGGATGTTGCATCCAGGAATGCGTAGCAATAATTAAATAGCCGCTGGCCCAAGAACCTAAAAAGACTAAAAACCCAGTAACAAAATGGAGTTTATGCCCTAGAAGCTTTTCACCAAAAATAAAAAGTCCTAAAAACGAAGATTCTAAAAAGAACGAAAACATGCCTTCCATAGCCAGAGTTTGGCCAATAATACCACCGGTAAGCTCCGAGAATTTCGCCCAATTCGTTCCAAACTGAAATTCCATTGGGATTCCGGTAACCACACCCATAGCAAAGTTTAGCGCGAAAATTTTCATCCAAAACTTGGCAGCGTCGTTATATTTTTCAATTTCTGAATAAAGATATTTCCCTTTAAAGTAAACCACTATAAGCGATAAGCCCATAGTTAATTGCGGAAATAAGTAGTGAAAGGTAATGGTAAAAGCAAACTGCATTCTATCATAAAAAAGCATGTCTTCCATAAAAGCAATAATTTGTATGTGTTGCCGACGAAATTATTCGATTTTAATATAAAGCACGGTAACTTTTGTTACAGATAAAAGTTTCAGTAAAAAATATAAAATCGCTAATTCATCAATTAAATTTACTGTAAACAAAGTTAATGATTACGGATTGTTTCCTTGGTATAATATCCGTTAAATAAAGCCCTTAAATCAAGTTTTATCAAAAGTTCAAAGGCTTTTATCTATATTTCAATTATCTGCAATAGTTATAAAAATCTCGTCGATAGAATAGGGGTTTTGGTATAGTTAATTCCATCAAACTTCTATTACTATTTTATAAGGATGTATTTAGTTTCATTTTTGAAGTGTAAAACAAAAACACCTTAACAAATGAAATTATATATTATTATCGCAAGCTTTCTATTTGCACAGATTTCAATAGGGCAAGAAACACCTAAAGACGTTAGCTCGAATGTGTGGTCTTTAGAAGATTGTATCAATTATGCTATAGCACATAATATTAGCGTAAAAGATGCTTCTTTAAATACAAATCTTGCCGAAGTAGATTATAGTAAAGCAAAATCGTCTAGATTACCAGACTTATTTGGTAGTGCGTCTCAAAGTTTTTCTAACGGAAATACTATTGACCCTATTACAAGTAGTTATGTTACCGATCAAATACACAGTACTAATGTGGGTATAAACAGTTCTGTAACGCTGTTTAAAGGCAGCCAAATAAGTAATCAAATTAAGCAGAATAAAATTCTTTTAGAACAAAGTATTTTTTTAGAAGAAGAAGCAAAAAACAGCATTGTTATTAGCCTTTTAGAAAACTACTTGCAAGCACTATTTAGTAAAGAAGATATTGCTATTGCCGAATCTAATTTAGAAGCCTCTAAAACAGAAGTATTGCGAGCAAAAGCACGTTTAGATGCAGGAACTATTGCTTTAAGTGATTATACAGAAGCACAGAGTCAAGTAGCTACTAATCAATACAATTTAATTGCAGCTAAGAACAATTATCAACAGTATATTATTGATTTGAAACAACTATTAGAGCTAACACCAATGGACGATTTAGAAATTGAGTCTATTGACGAAAATATGGATCTAATAAACTTAGAATTAGATAGAATTTCCATATATAACAACGCCTTAAATTACTTGCCAGAAATAGAAGCTAGTAAGTTAAATGTAGCAGCAAAAGAGAAAGAACTCGATATTGCTAAAGGAGGATATTCGCCAACATTATCACTTTCCGGAAGTGTAGGTTCTGGTTATACAAGTATAAACGATAATACATTTTCCGATCAGTTTGATGTTAACTTTAATCAGAAGTTAGGCTTATCATTAACCATTCCTATTTTTAATAGAAACGCAACAAAATCAGCAGTACAATCGGCTACCATAAATATTGAAAAGGCTGAAATTCAGAAACAAATTACTGAAAAAATTCTTTACAAGAAAGTAGAAACGGCTTACCAAAACGCATTATCTGCACAAGAACAAATTATAGCTGCGGAAGCTTCCAAAGAAGCATCAGAACAAAGTTACAAACTAGCTCAGAAGAAATATGAATTAGGCGATTTAAGCACAACCGATTTAGTAATTAGCCAAAACACGTACACTAATGCACAGCAAAACTATTTGCAAGCAAAATACCTAAATATTTTATATCACCAATTATTACAATTTTATCAAGGAAACGATATCAAACTTTAATCTAAAGGATCATGAAAAATAAAAAAAACATTATAATAAGTAGCATTGTCATTGTAGTACTCGCTATTGTAGGATATTCATTTATAAAAGCTGACGACGCTATTATCATTGAAGCTAAAACAATAGCAGTAAAAAAAGCTAACGTCACTACCATGGTTACCGCAACCGGAACTATGGAACCTATTACACAAGTTGAGGTTGGTACACAAGTCTCTGGTGTAGTAGAAAAGATTTATGTGGATTATAACAGTGTGGTTACGGAAGGACAGTTGATTGCTGAATTGGATAAAACTAATTTAAACGCAGCAAAAACGCAAGCACAAGCAGCTTATGATAATGCGGTTAGCCAAAGAAACTACACGCAAACGATTTACGACAGACAGAAAACGTTATTTGATAATCAAGTGATAAGTAAATCAGATTTTGATGATGCTACTTTCAACTATCAAACAGCAAAAGGAACGGTGACACAACGTTATTCAGATTTACAACAAGCCAGAACTAATTTAGGTTATGCTAATATTTATTCGCCTATCGATGGTGTGGTTTTATCTAGAGCTATTGACGAAGGGCAAACGGTAGCAGCAAGTTTAAGTACACCAACGCTATTTACTATTGCTCAAGATTTAAAAGAAATGCAAGTAGAGGCAGATGTAGATGAGGCAGATATAGGACAAATAAAAGAAGGACAACGCGTCACTTTTACAGTCGATGCTTACTTAGGAGAAACCTTTGAAGGTGAAGTCACACAAGTAAGATTAGATCCAACTGTTACTTCAAATGTAGTGACGTATACAGTTGTAATTAAAGCAGATAACCCAGATTTAAAACTGAAGCCAGGATTAACAGCAACTATTTCAATTTACACATTAGAATTAAATGATGTATTAACTGCGGAAGCTAAAGCCATCAACTTTAAACCAGAAAAAGAAGTCTTTGCAAGCTATAATTTACAACACCAATTAGAAACTAATAACACTGAAAGAACTAAAGAAGGAACGACACTTTGGGTATTAGGAAACAACGGAGAAATTACTCCTAAAGCAGTAACGCTTGGTGCAAGCGATGGTGTAAATGTACAAGTGTTAAATGGAGTTTCTGAAGGAGAAAAACTTGTGTATAGTTTAAAAGGGGTTTCAAAATCGGAGGCTAGTGTTTCCGCTAAAAACGAAAGTCCATTTATGCCACAAAAACCAGGAGGTAACAGGAAAAAATAGATAATCATGAGTAAAGCAATCATAAAAATAGAAGATTTAAAACGAGAGTTTACCATGGGAACCGAGACGGTTCATGCATTAAGAGGTATTTCGTTTGATATTAAAGAAGGAGAATTTGTGACTATTATGGGATCTAGTGGTTCTGGAAAAAGTACGATGTTAAACATTTTAGGATGTTTAGATCAACCAACGTCTGGAACCTATGAAATTGATGGTGTAAGAGTAAAAGACTTATCTAGAAATGAATTGGCAACTATTCGAAATGAAAAAATAGGTTTCATTTTTCAATCTTATAATTTATTAGCAAGAACATCGGCTATTGAAAACGTAGAATTACCACTGTTATACAACAGTAAAGTATCTACAGAAGAACGCAGAAAACGTGCTATTGAAGCTTTAGAGAAAGTAGGATTAGGCGAACGTTTACATCATACACCAGCACAACTTTCCGGAGGACAACAGCAGCGTGTTGCTATTGCCAGATCACTAGTTAATAACCCTGTAATGATATTAGCTGATGAGGCGACAGGGAACTTAGATACACGGACATCTTACGAAATCATGTCCTTATTTCAAGAGTTAAACAAACAAGGTATTACGATTACATTTGTTACGCACGAGCCAGATATTGCTACGTTTAGTAGTAGAACCATTGTATTAAAAGATGGTGCGGTTATGAAAGATTATAAGAATGAAAACATTCAATCTGCAGCAAATGAATTGGCCAAATTACCTAAACAAGACGATTAATTATGAGACTATTAAATTTATTTAAAATCGCTACAAAAGCCATCATCCTTAACAAAACAAGAACCTTGTTAACCATGCTTGGAATTATTATTGGTGTGGCATCTGTAATCGCTATGTTAGCCATTGGAGAAGGTTCAAAAGAAAGTATTCGTACTACTATTTCTGCTATGGGTTCCAATATGATTACTATAAAAGCAGGAGCCGACACAAGAGGAGGCGTGAGACAAGAAGCTAGTGTTATGGAATCGCTTACTTTAAGTGATTACAAAGCAATAAAAGCACAATCCAATTTACTTAGTTACAGTACACCTGTAGTAGAAGGAAAGGGGCAAGTTATTAATGGTTCTAACAACTGGCCATCTTCAATTTACGGCGTAAATCCAGAATATTTAAGCATTAAAGTAGTCGATTTACAAAGCGGAAGTATGTTTACAGATGCAGAAGTACAAACCGCTGCTAAAGTCGCCTTAATTGGGCAAACTGTAGTAGATAATATCTTTCCTGATGGTCAAGAACCAGTAGGACAAATGATTCGTTTTAATAATATTCCGTTTAAAGTTATTGGTGTTCTGGAAGAAAAAGGAGAAAACACCTTTGGGCAAGATCAAGACGATGTGGTTATTGCGCCTTACACCACTGTACAAAAACGTATTTTAGCAATCGATCATTTAAATCAGATTATGGCATCTGCGATTAGTGAAGAAGAAGCGCCAAATGCGGTAATAGAGCTCTCTAGTATTTTACGCGAGCAACATAAATTGGCAGATAGTGAAGATGATGATTTTCACGTACGTTCTATGGAAGAACTAATTTCCACCTTTAGTTCTACTAGTGAAATGCTAACTATCCTATTGGTTGCAGTGGCAAGTATCTCATTATTAATTGGAGGAATTGGGATTATGAATATTATGTATGTTTCCGTAAAAGAGCGTACCAAAGAGATAGGTTTACGAATGGCTGTAGGAGGAAAGGGCTCTGATATTTTAATGCAATTTTTAATAGAAGCTATTTTAATAAGTATTACAGGTGGAGTTCTAGGTGTATTATTAGGACTTGGAGCAACGGTGTTCATAGAAAAATTCTTAAATTGGCCTACAAGCGTGGCTATGTATTCTATTGTGATTTCTTTTGCCGTTTGTGCTGTAACAGGTATCTTTTTCGGATGGTATCCAGCTAGAAAAGCATCGGCTTTAGACCCAATCACTGCTTTGCGTTATGAATAAAGACTCGGAATTCTAATAAATAAAACTGATAAAGATGAAAACCAATAAACGTTTAAAACCTTTCTTACTTTTAGCATCTATTGCTGTGTTGGCTTCCTGTAAAACCAATAAAAAAGCAGAGCAAATAGATGGAGTTAAAGTAGTTTCTGTAAATCCAGATTATTTTATTGCAGATAATATTATAGGTGAAATTACTCAGAAAACAGTGGACTTAGACGGAACACCAACGTTGTGTTATGTGTTTAAAACCAACTCAAGACCATCGGAACATCAAATGGGGCCATGGTGTCCAAGACATATCGATGATGCTAAAGAAAAAGGTGGTATTTGGTTTAAAGATGGAAACGTGTATGATGTGGATGGCCATTTTATTGCGGAGCTAGCTGATTTTTATGAAGATGATCAATGGAAAGTCTTTAGAGAAGATGGTAGCGTAAAATATACAGCAACACAAGAAGAATGCGAAGGCGCAGCCAAACCTGATGTAGAAGAAGCCTACCAGAATTACTGTGTAGAATGCCTCCCTAGATATTATAAAGATCAAATAACAACCTTTACTATTCCTGTTACTCCAGTATATACAGATAGAGAGCAACGATTAGGAAGAGGTGGTCTTGGGGTTGCTTTTAATGGTGTTAACTTTGATCCGCCAGCACCAACACATGCAATATTAGCAGCGCATACTATTGCTCCCTTAGATGACCATGGTGGTCATGTAAACCCTCATGGAGGTTATCATTATCATGCAGCAACTGGATCTACAAAAGAAGTTAAACAAGCAGATGTGCATTCGTCAATGATAGGTTACGCAATAGATGGATTTGGTATTTATGCGCTTTTAGATGAAAACAAGAATCAGCCAACAGATTTAGATGATTGTGGCGGTCATGTAGATGAAACACGTGGTTATCATTATCATGCAGGAGAACCCGGAGGTAACGAAATTATAAAATGTTTACATGGTGTTCCTGGTAGCGTTCATGTTCAGGAGTAACAATTTGTTTCAGTAAAAAGTAGAATAATAAAAGTAAAGAAAGAGTTAATGTATAAGAACAAAACAATAACGGTAATATCACATGTGCTAGTTTGGTTAACATTATTTTGTTTGCCTTATTTGCTATCATCTGGTGAGGAACAAGAAATGAATAGGGTAATTGCCCATTTTTGGATTCCTTTATTTTTTTCTGCCATTATATTTTACTTAAACTTTTTTGTTTTAGTAGATCGTTACTTGTTCCCCAAAAAAACAGTGGAGTTTATTCTGCTAAATATCCTAATTATAGCATTCTTTTTATTTTTAAAAGAATACATAGAAGATAATTATTTTCAGGATATTTTAAAAAAGCGTCTCGCAAATGCCGAGAGAACCGAACCTCCTTTTAAAATGGCTATTTACATACAATTGTTATCGTATTTAGCACCTTTGTTCTTTTCAGTAGCACTAAAATCCACTAGACGTTGGGTTAAAACTGAAGCCGAACGCAAGGAAGCTGCTAATTTCAAATTAAAGTCGGAGTTACAGCATTTGCATTATCAATTGCAACCACATTTCTTTTTTAATTCGTTGAATAACATTTATTCTTTAGTTGATATTTCTCCCGATCAAGCAAAGTCTTCCATACACAGTTTGAGCAAGTTGATGCGTTATATGTTGTATGAAACTAACTTAGAAGTGGTTCCGCTTAGTAAAGAAATAGATTTTCTTAAAAAGTATATCGATTTAATGAAGTTAAGAGTATCGGATAAAACAAGTGTTAGCTATAGCTTTCCTGTTAAAGAAACAGGTATACAAATTGCACCTTTGTTATTTATTTCATTGATCGAAAATGCCTTCAAACATGGTGTTTCGGCGACTAAACCAAGTACTATTGATATTAGCATGACTTGTGATAATAATACCGTTTTATTTTCTGTTGAAAACCATAATTTCCCGAAGAAAACAGACGATAAAAGTGGCTCTGGTATAGGGCTTCAGAATTTAGAGAAGCGTTTAGAGTTATTGTATTCAGATAAATTCAATTTTAAAACTATTTTAGAAGATGATCGCTTTTTGGTTACCTTAGAAATTAAAACCAACTAAACGTATGAGCAATATAAAAATCACTTGTGTTATTGTAGACGATGAGCCTATGGCACTTAATTTAGTTGAAACTTATGTGCAAAAAACGCCTTTTTTAGAACTAAAACAAAAATGTAGTAGTGCTATTGAAGCTATGGAGTTTATAAAAGAGCAACCTGTAGATTTATTGTTTTTAGATATACAAATGCCAGATTTAACAGGTATTGAATTTTCAAAAATGTTACCAAAAGAGACACGTGTGGTTTTTACAACTGCATTCGATCAATATGCTTTGGAAGGTTTTAAAGTGGAGGCTTTGGATTATTTATTGAAACCTTTTGATTATGCTGAATTTTTAGCTGCAGCAAATAAAGCAAATCATTATTTCTCGTTGTTAAAAGGAACACTGCAAAACGAAGTTTCCGAAGTAAAAGAATTTCTTTTTGTAAAATCGGAATACAAACAATTACGAATTAAGCTTTCGGATGTCCTATATTTTGAAGGGTTAAAGGATTACATTAAAATTTGGTTAAAGGATAATCCGAAGCCTATTTTAACCTTAATGAGCTTAAAATCTTTGCAAGAAGAATTACCAGAATCTCAATTTTTACGCGTGCACCGTTCTTTTATTGTGTCTTTAAAAAACATTGAAGTTATTGAGCGTAGTCAAATCATTATTAACAACCAGCGCATTACGGTTTCTGAGCAATATAAGTCTGCTTTTTTAGAATTCGTAAATAGTAATTCTTTATAATTTATAGGGCAAATTTCACCTATATATTTCCAAATAATCATCCATGAAACTATTCCGTAAATTAAGAAGAAACCTAATAGCCTTCGGTAAGTTCAAATCTTATTTGGTATATGCTATTGGCGAAATTATACTAATTGTAATTGGTATTTCAATTGCTTGGAAAATAAACGATCTTAATGATATTAGAAAAAATAATATTGTAGAACAGAAAATTTACCAGAACTTAAATGAGGAGTTAAACACTAATTTACATCTACTAAAAGGTTTAATAGACGAGTATCCTAAAACAATAATTTATTTAGAAAACACCTTAAAATATGTTGGCAAAGCTCCCAACGAAATTACTCAAGGTGCTAAAGACACTATTATAAATATTCAACACAAAGATGTTAGTTTGCTTGACAACTCTGTAAATTCTATTGTAAATACTACTAAATTTGAGATTATTGAAAGTGACGATCTTAAAGATTTAATAGCTGTTTACCCAAGTAAAATAAACGGATTTAAGGATCAAGACGATAAAATTAAAGCGATAATTAGCGATAGATTAAAACCTGTTTTAGAAAAGCACATTTCTCTTATTGATTTGCTCCCTAAAGAAAATGCAAATTATCGGCATATTAAAGAATTTGGTAGCAAATCAGATTATATTACTCTGCTCAATAATAAAGAGTATCAAAACAGTATAATAGATCGCTTATTACAAACGCAAATACAGCTCAACAATGCTAAAATGCTACGTGGTAAAACTAAAATATTAATCACCAAGTTAAAAGAGGAACTAGAATAATTTCTTCTAAAGTCTATCATTTCTATGTTCTGATAAGTTGATCAGGAGCATGTTTTTTTTATTTCTAACAAACAGATAATCAGTTGTTTTAAATATACTATTCTCTTTATTGGGAATTTTCTTTGTTTGAATTTAAATTTTTAGCAGATCAAACTATAGAGTTTACAGACCCTGGTTACTTAACAAGTTCTTATTATGAGTTGAATGGTGATGCATTAATTATCGAAACCATATACACATTACCTTCTGGTAGCAAACGTAAATTTACAGGCAACTATCTATATTCTGAAATTGATGGTAATTTTACAGGTACTAATTCATTTATTTCTTACGATGAAGATGAAAATGACACGAATTGGACTTGTGAAGGAACGGCTAGTGTTTTTAGATAAGTGATAAAGAAAACGAAATTAGTAGCTAAAACTATTTCGTCTAAAAATCTACTTGTTTAAAAGATGAAAATGCGGTGTTGGTATATTCCTTTTCTCAAAAGCCGTGTGTAGTAATATATTTGTTCAAAATAAATTAAAACCTATTATGAAAAAAGTAATACTATCGCTAGCCGTTGTTGCAAGTTTAACAAGTTGTAACAGTGTAAAAAATATGGATACATCTAGCATTACTAGTGCAGCAACTTTATTAAGTTCTTTAAGTTCAAACTCTACAGTGCAACAAATATCTAGCTTATTTACCTTATTGGATGCCAATAAAGATGAAGCCATTAGCTCTACAGAAGCAATCGGCTCTGTTTCAGAGAACTTTAGCACATTAGATGTCGATAACGATTCTAGTTTAGACCTATCGGAATTAACAGGATTATTAGCGCTTTTAAAATAAAACGCACATTATAAAATTATCTATTTTGCTTTTGCAATATAGAATAGTAAACCTTTCATAACTATTGATATTATTCAATTTTTCTGAGAGGTTTTTGCTTTTATATTATTAAACAGGAAAGAATTTATAAGCGTAAAATTTAGATAATTCAGAAATAAAACACAATCAAGTGATTTTACTTACAAATAGTTTTAAATCTATAACTATCTTTAAAGCGGAAAGACACAAAACAGATCATGGCACAAGAATTAGATAAAAAATCAGAATTCACTCCTTTTGAAAACATAGGACTTTGCTTTAGTGGCGGCGGTTATCGTGCTACTTTTTTTGCTTTAGGTGTGCTGGCTTATCTCGATCATGTTTCTTATAAAAATAAATCCTTATTAAAATCGGTTAAAGCGCTAAGCACAGTGAGTGGAGGCACGCTTACAGGTGTTGGTTATGCCAAAGCAGTACAAATGCCTAATTATAATTTTAAAGCTTTTTTTAAGCAGTTTTACAATACGTTTACACCAGAAAACGATGTGTTATTAGAAAGCGCTATTGCTAAGTTAGAAAATGATACAGTTTGGAAAGCTAATCCGTATAAAAACAGATCGCTAATAAATGCTTTTGCTCTAACATATTCAGAAATGCCTGTTTTTGAAGGCGCATTTGGTAAGTTTGAAAAAAGCAAAATAAAACAACTAGAACAAGTATGTTTCAATGCTACCGATTTTTCGTTTGGATTAACTTATCGTTTTCAAAACCGTGGGTATTTTGGAAATAACCCGCTTTACAGAAACAATCAAAAAGAAATTAACGCTTTACGAAATGAGGTTGAATTAGGAGATGTTATTGCCTCGTCATCATGCTTTCCTGTTGGGTTTGAGCCGTTAGTGTTCCCTGACGATTATTTTAAAGATCACAGCAGTTCTTCATATAAAAACTTAAAAGGTTTAGATACATTTATCGAAGGTGTAGGTATTATGGATGGTGGTATAGCCGACAACCAAGGTATTGGTAGTATGATGCTTATTAACGATAGAATGAAAGGCAAACTAGACTTAATTATCGTGAACGATGTAGGTAGCTTTAAAATGAAACCTTGGAAACAAGATGCTACTAAAATTGAAAAGAAATCGACCGCCAAACGAGTTATAAATAAGGTGTTGCAATATTTTTCCATTAAACCTATTTATTGGACTATTCTATTGGTTGGTTTAGCAATTTTACTTTTGAATAATATGAAGATTTTTGGGCCAACAGGTTATGTGGGTTGGTATATTTTAGGAAGTGCACTTTTTGGTATGGGGTTGCTTTTAACTATTTTTGGCCTTGTAGCATCATCAGTAAAAATAGCTGTACTTTCTAGGTTGAAACATCTATTTAATAAAAATATTCCCGAAGCTTTGCTTGATGATATTCTAACCTTTGAAAAACTGGACATTAGCTTAATACAAGTGATGCTATATAACCGCGTAACATCTGCTATGACCATGATAAACGATGTGTTTTTAAAACAAATGCGTCGCGTTAATTACGATTTATTCTATTCTAAAAACGAATTAAAAAACAAACGTATTACAGCAACGGTTTATAAATTGAGTGGTAAAAAATCGCCATACATGAAAACGCCAGCTTATAATAGAGGTATAAAAGCACCAAGTAAAAACTTAGAAAGTGTTTGCCTAACAGCTTCTGAAACGCCAACTACATTATGGTGGGATAAAAAAGATATTGTGAAAAACAGAATGCAAACATTAATTGCTTGTGGGCAATTTACTGTGTGCTACGAACTCATGGAATATATTTTAGAACTTAGAGCAGATCCTGATAGCAACATAGCCGACTTTACTGAAATAGATAAGTTGTATGATGCTTTAAAAGCCGACTGGGTATCATTTAATAAAAAACCACTTTGGTTGGTGGAGGAGTTGTGTGATTAAAGCATTATTAAAACTATTCTAAATTATTTAAAACTCGTAATAAATTCGATTTACTGATAAATAATTGATACTCCACATCGATAGCTTTTAGTTGGCTTTCAATGAGTTTAACTTCTCTATAATTTACTAAAAATAGAGAACCTTCACCTAAACTAAATTTACGTTCTTCACTCTTAACAAACGCCTTGTAATCTACTACAATATCTTGCAATAAATCGTATTGCGTGTTATACGAATCTATTTCTTGTATGGTGGCATTTACTTTATTTTTTAAGCTCACTTTGGTTGCGGAAATATCAAAACCTATATCCTGAAGTTTCAATTTAGCGAGTCTTAAATCGGCACGTTCTTTTCTTAAAAACAGAGGAAAGCTAATGTTTAATCCACTCTTATAATTTGCAGTATTAAAACTATTTACATTCTCATAATCGCTCGACAGAAAGTTATATTGCAAATCTATTTTTGGCAATAAGTTGTTTGTTTTTAAACGCTTATCAACCGTTAAAATTTCTTGTTTTATCTGAAGACTTTGTAGTTTTGGATGATTTGCAATTAATTCATCAGTACTATTTAAAACCGAACTATTCAGTACTACATCAATTTTATCAATGGTAGTTGTATCAGGAGAAATGCCTTCTTCTAACTCTAAAGGAATGTTGTTTTCTAACCACAAATAATTAGAAAGTTCTAAAGCCGATTTTATATAACCAATTTTAGCTTTTTCATAATCTAGCTTTCTACTTTTAAAATTAATATTAGCCTCTAGCGTATCAATGGCAGGTTTATCGCCCGCAAAAAAACTGCTTTTAACATTCTTTAACCGGGTATCTGCATTTACCAAATAATCGCTGTAAACCAATTTTGCTTGGTAGTTTTTTAACCAATTAAAATAAGTAGTAATAGCATTATACAAAATGTCGTTAATAACAAGTTTTTGTTCCGCTTGAGCGTATTTTAAATACAATTTAGACTGTTTTAAAGTTGCCATACGCTCATTGGTTAATAAGCCTTTTGCTAATGAAACAGATACACCTGCGCTATATAAACCATCGTCTGGCGTATTGTATTCCGGGTTTAAATACGTACCATCATTGTTTTCATAATTAGCTTTAAGCTCAACGCCATACCACGTTGGAATTTTAAAAGTGCTATTTAGCTTATCATAATAAGTCGTGGATTTAAACTTTTTACGATTATAATCAACTTCTAATTTTGGATCGAAAGCACCTCTAGATTTCAATAACTTAGCCTCACTTTCCGTAGTGATTAGTTGAGCCTGCTTCACTATAGGATGGTATTTTTTTACATACCCTAAATATTCTTCTAATGATAGCACAGTATCGTTTTCTTGCGAAAAACCTACGGAAGACATTAAAAACAGTACAATAATTACAAGTTTATGCATTCAGTTTATTTTTTATCTTTAGAGTATTCAGTTTTACTATCTGGCTTATAGAAATCAGGAGGGAAGCTATTTATCTGTCTCCAAAGTTCAAACCAAATTGGTACATCATTAAGTAGTGCTATACTTTTTGCTCCAGAACCTACACGAATGGCTTCTGGCCAAGCTACATCATCAGCATCTGGTTTTAGTAATACACGGTATTTACCATTGCTACTAATATAATTTTCGATAGCTACAATTTTAGCGCCATAAGTACCATAAGATACATTTGGCCATCCGCTAAAAACGATAGCAGGCCAACCATCAAACTGTACACGTACATTTTCACCAGTGTGTATTAAAGGTAAATCAATTGGGCGTACATACATTTCAACAGCTAAATCGTAATCTGCCGGCATAATACTCACCAATTGCTCTCCTTCTTTAAAGGTTTCACCAATACCAGCTTTAATGGCCTTGTTAATGTAACCATCTTGTGGAGCCGTAACAAATAATAAACTAGTACGTTTGGTATAATTTGCTAAACTTGTTTCTAATTTAGAAACTTCGGCTTCTGTGTCATATCCGCTAGATTGCGCAGTATACAAACCACTTTGAGCTTTGGCCAACTTATCGCCATAAGTTGCGCTAATAGTCGAGATTGCAATTTGCGCATTAATCAATTCATTTTTAGTGCTTAAATACTTGTTTTGTTGTGAGATAAGTTTAGCATCTGCTTCTTGCAGTTTTGCTCGTTTTTCTTCGACATCTTTAACCGCTTTCAAGCCTTCTTCTTGTAAGGATATAGTACGCTCGTATTGAATTTTTGCAATATCGGCTTTAATTTTTGTCGCCTCGAAATCCATACTATCTGTGGTGACTTTTAAACGAGATTGCAACAATTTGTTTTTGGCAGATTCTAGCTTTAATCGACGTTCTTGCTGTAAAGCAGAAATTTGATTACCTAAAGCAACTACCTTGTTTTTATAGGCTTCAACAGAAGATGATTTTACACTAAGTTGATCACCAGTTCGTTCTGCTAAACGAGAATCGAAATAATCACTTTTTACTTCGGAAATACGAATAATAGTATCTCCTTTTTTTACAAAATCCCCTTCTTGTACAAACCATTCTTCAACACGTCCTGGTATTTGAGACTGTATAGATTGAGGACGTTGATTAGGTTTTAAAGTGGTTACTAAACCGGTACTCGATATATTTTGAGTCCATGGTAAAAAGACAATCACTACAATTAGTATTGAAAATACCTTTAGAAACTTTTTAAATCGTTTATGGTATTGTACGGTAAAAATTTCTTTTCCAGATTTAAAGCTTTTTATGTCTATATATTCTGAAACTTTATTGTTTGTTATATTTAACATAGCTTACTGTTTATTGATGATAACTCCATTTTTAAGCACAATTTGCTTATTACATTTTTCTTCCCAAAAGCCGTTGTTACTTACTACAACCAAACTCCAAGGACACTTAGGACTCGCTAATAAATCGATAAGTATTTTAGCTTCATCTTGATCGAAATGATCTAGCGGATTTTCTAGAATTAATAACTTTGGCTGTTTAACTAATGCTCTAGCAAGTATTATTTTTTTAGAAATTGTGTAAGCCATTTGCTTACCTTCTGGTTTTAAAATAGTGTTTAATCCTTTAGTTTGCTGTTGTAAAAAAGATGTTAAATTTAAACGCTCTAAAACCTGGTAAATAGTATCATCACTAATATCTTTATTTCCAAAAGTGATATTTTCTCTTAAAGTGCCTTCAAAGGGAGATTCTTCAGATAATGATAACCCTAAATTAGAACGATATTCATTTTTAACCAAACTCTGTAGAGATAGGTTGTTTACATAAACATACCCGGAAGATGGAGAAATTAGTCCCGCAATAAGCTGTAATAAACTAGATTTTCCAGAACCACTTTCACCTTTAATTAAAATTTTATCTTTAGGTGCAATGGTGAAAGATACATCGCTTAAAATAGGTTTGTAGCGGTCTTCAACTTGATAAGATACATTTTGAAACTCAATGGTTAAATCGGCATCTTTTTTAACAGCTTCACCTTTTTGAGCCTCTAAAGACATATCAACCACTTGGCCTAGTTTCTCAATAGACGTTAAAACATCGTAAAAAGATTCTAAACCTCTAATTAGTTTTTCAACCGAATTTATAATTAAGATGATAATAATTTCTGCGGCTACAAATTGCCCGATGTTCATACGTTGGTCTAAAACTAAGAAACCACCAATTAATAATAAACCTAGTGTTACTAATACTTTAAAGCCTATTAATTGTATAAACTGGAGGACCAAAACCTTAAAGTGTTTCTCTCTAGAGTCTAAGTAACCAGCTACTAAGTCGTCACTTTTATCTATAGCTAAACTTGTTTTTCCTGAAAGTTTAAAACTTATAACCGTTCTAGAAATTTCTTGCAACCAATGCGCTACTTTGTATTTGGCTTTAGATTCTTTTAAACTCGTTTCTAAACCGCGTCTAGCCGTATATTTAAAAACAACATAGATAAGAACTAATAATAGTAAACCAAAAATTATAAAAAACGGATGGTAAAATGAAAGTAGAAGCAAGGCGAATATAATTTGTAATAACGCCGAAGGAATATCTACTAAAATTTTTGATAATCCTTTTTGAATCGTTAACGTATCAAAAAATCGATTAGCCAATTCCGGAAGATAATATTGGCGTAATTCCCTCATTTTAATCTTCGGAAAACGATAACTTAATTCTATGGATGCACGTGTAAAAATACGTTGCTGTATTGTTTCGATAATACGCATTTGCATGAGTTTAAGCACACCAGAAAAGGCTACACCAGAGGTTACCAACATGACTAAAACCACCCAAGATGTTGAGATTTGGGCACCTTGTAGTAAGTTAATAATAGCTTGAATTCCTAACGGAAGCGATAAAGCTACCAAACCATCGAATACAGCATAATATGCAATTTGGTAAATATCTTTACGCTCTAAACGTAGTAAACCTATAAAGCGTTTCCAAGGTGATAAAGTAGTATTATCCATTTTTTATTAATGTTTTTAGGGCTAAATCTGTGAAAAAATCAGTTTGGTTTTTATCTCCATCATAATTAGAAATGGATTTAAAATGTTTTTTTATAAAATGTTGTTTTAACGAGCCAACTATGATAGTAGAGGAAAGACTTAATGGATAATCATACGCAGAGTTGTAAGTTATTATAATATCTGATAAGCGATGCACCACACGTTTAAAAGGAAGAAAAAGACCTTCTTCATTTTCTGTATCTACATCTTTAGTAAGATACGATTTTGAATTTTCTTCTATCACAATTTGATTAAGTAATACTTCGTTAATATGCGTGTATTTATCATCCTGCTCAGTGGTTTTGGTAACAATCTCAATGGCCTTTTTTAATTTCTCTTCAATATTAGTCATGCTGTAGGTTTCCAAAACTAATTGATATTCCAACCAACTCCAATACCACGACGTTAAATAAAGTAAGACTTTGTGTTTACTTTCAAAATAGCGATATATAGAACTTTCGTTAGAACCTATTTCTTTTCCTAATTTTTTAAAATTAAAATGTTCAAAGCCAATATCTTCAATAAGAATAATGCTATGTTCAATAATTTTTTTTCCTAAAGTAGAAGATTCTGGGTCTTTTAAATAAATACCTTCTGGCAGTTCAATTTTAAATTTCAACAGTAAATCTTTCATAATTAAAACTTATTTACGCAAATATAATAGTAATACTATCATTTTTGCAAATTCTAATTACTAATGACACCATAGAGATTTACTATTTAAGCATAAATAAAGCCGTGTTAAATGAGCAAAATCAATACTTAATAGCTTTTTTAACTAAAACACATCTAATATTAAGTTAATGTTAAGTTTCACAAAGTTTTCATAAAACGAGTATTTAAGCACAAGTTAAAACAGAAAACACAATCTAAAATAACATATAACAATCAATAATAAAAATCTTACGCTCATGAAAACAAACAAAATAGTATTAAAAAGTTTTATCCTTTTTTGCATGATTATTTTATCATTTACAGCGTGCAATTCCGATGACAGTAGCACGACAGATTCCGAAACAACAGAAGAAAGTGATGATTTAGTTTTAGACGTTGATGCATCACTATTTTTAACAAACACATCGGCAGTAACAATCACTACTGTACCTTGTACTTTATCAGATGGTACGAGTACCAATTGTTACGAAATAGTTGCAACCAGTGCACCATCTGATCACGAAATGGGGCCGTGGTGTCCAGGTAATATTTCCGATGATGCTTCTGCAGGCGGAATTTGGTTAGAAAGTGGTGAAGTGTATGATGTTGATGGCGATTTTATAAAAAATATGGCCGATTTCTATAACGATACCACATGGCATATGTACGACGAAAACGGTGATATTTACACAACCGAAACCGAGGATGATTGCGCAAATGCCGCAAACCCTAATGTAGGTGAAGCATATGAGAATTTTTGTGTGGAGTGTTTACCTTCTTACGTTACCGATATTACGCAAACGTACTTAATACCAATTACACCTATAAAACAAACCGCACCGGTTAATTTTAGCGGTGGTTTTGGTCCTGGTGCATCAGGTCCATCACAACGAGGTGTTGCTTTTAATGGCGTTGTTTTCGATGCTCCAGCACCAACCGATGCTATTTTAGGTGCTTACACTTTAGCGCCTTTTGATGATGCTGGCGGACACATTAACCTGGCTGCAGGATATCATTATCACGCGGCAACTGGTGTTAGTACTCAAATAGCACAAGAGGATGCGCACGCCGCCATGATTGGTTATGCCTTAGATGGTCATGGTATATATGCACAACTAGATACCGACGGAAACGAACCTACAGATTTAGATGCTTGTAGAGGCCATAGTGATGAAACAAGAGGTTACCATTACCACGTAGATGCAGCTGGAAACAACAATTTTATAGATTGTTTATACGGTGCTTACGCCATTTAAACCCATTAATTAATACGTGCTGTTTTGTAAATGGCACGTATTTAAATCGCTTTCGCGGAAATTAATATTGCAACACTTACTTATTATGAAAAAATTAGCCTTAATTATACTTTTCTTGAGCTCATCTAATTTAATGCAAGCCCATCAGCCCGATATATCGACCACTATGTTGGTAGAACAAGATAATCAAACTTGGGTATTACAAATTAGCGCATCGTTAACAGCATTCCAAACGGAAGTCCGTAAACAATTTGCCAATACGCCTTATAAAACACCCGAAGAGTTTCAGGAGATGGTTTTGGAACACATGAAAAACAACATAAATATTACTATTAATAACCAGAATGCTGCAGTAAAATTAACACATGGTGTTGTAAAACTAGGTCACGAAACTAAAGTCGTTTTCCAAGTAATGGGCGTTCCAGATGATATAAAACAAATAGAAGTAAGCAATACTGCTTTTAGCGATATTAACCGAAGCCAAAGCGCTTTAGTATTATTAAAATCTGGGTTTAATAAAGAGCATTTTGTTTTAAATAAATCGAATAATTTTTCAATAAAGTTGAAAACAGAAGGAAACACCTTTGTAAAACAAATCGATAATCAAGCTTCTTTTTTATCAACTAAAATATTACTAGGCCTATTTTTGACTGCCTTGATTGTGTTTCTTATTCAGAAAATAAAAAGCAAAAAACATATTCCTGTGCCTGTGCAAGATGCAGTGCTCAGCATTGTAAGAGATTAAGTTCTTTGCATGAAGGTTTAGGATGAAATTTATTATTATTATTATTATTATATTTAACTGCAGTTATGATATAGTTAGCAACATTTGAAAAAAAGTTTATATAAAATTTACAATTCCGAAAAACGAACATAATTCTGAACTAGATGGAGTTTTTAAACGAAATATAAAAAAATGATTATCAGTGTTTTAAGTTCAATTATTCCTAAAGGAAATCTAGATTTTGAAACCAAATTGATTGAATTCAAAACTTAATAGCTTGGATAAGATGATAGAATTAAATATTTAAAAGAACAAAGTTGATTATAGTGGTCCAAATCGAGAAAATGTAATCTATTTTACGGACAAATCTAACGAACAGAAAATTGTATAATTAAGTAAAAAAACAAATAAATGTAAAATAGTTGATGATGGAATTGAACAATCATTAATTTTATACGAAACTAAATTATTAAATGAATAACAAAGATTTTTTTTCTAATGAGCTAATAATCGAAAATGATTTTCTTGTTTTACGACCACTAAATAAATCAGATATAAGTAAAATTAGAACAATTAGTTTTACTCAAGAATTGGGAGAGTTTGGTGCCAGAGTTAAAAATGACAATGATTTATTAGAATATTTCAACTATTGCTTATCTGCAAAATTAAACAGAGAGTTATACCCTTTTATTATATTAAAAAAAGATGACGAAAAACCAGTTGGTATAACAATGTTTGGTAATATTGATTTTCATAATAGAAGATTAGAAATTGGATGGACCTGGATTGCTGAGAAATTTCAAGGAACTAGAATAAATAAGATTTGTAAAAAACTCCTTTTAGATTATTGTTTTAACAAATTATTGTTTAGAAGAATTGAATTTAGAATTGATGTAAAAAACATTAAATCGCAAAAGGCAGTAGAAAAACTTGGAGCAATAAAGGAAGGCCTGCTTAGAAATTATAATATTAAATCTTACGGGGAGAGTGAAGGAACTTATGTTTACAGCATTTTGAAAGAAGAATGGACGTAAATACCTAACTATTTTTATAATTAAGCACCAATGCTTTGGACTACCTAGTAGTTGTCTATAAATTAAAAACGTATTTATTAGAATCTAAAAATAATTCCTATTTTAGATTCTAATAAAACCGCAACCTTTCATATACAAACACAACATGACAGTTACAGATTTTACATTACGCCTTGCCGTGGCTGCTTTAGCAGGTTTAGCGATTGGTTTCGAAAGACAATTACGTCAAAAAACAGCTGGATTAAAAACCAATATGTTAGTCGCTTCTGGAGCAGCTATATTTGTTTTACTATCATACATGATTAAAAATGAAGATGCTACCGTAGATGTTACTCGAATAATTGCTCAGGTTATTACAGGTGTTGGATTTTTAGGTGCAGGAGTAATATTTAGAGAAGGCGCCAATGTACATGGTTTAGGTTCTGCCGCAACTATTTGGTGTAGTGCTGCTATTGGCTGTATTTCCGCCACAGGTTTGTATAAAGAAACCGCGATTTGCACAACACTCATTCTTCTTATTAATTTAACCATAGAACCACTAGACAAATGGTTAAAAGGTAGACGATAAAAAAGAAATCATTAATGACGCAAAAAGTAACTTCAACTAATAAAAAAATAGGACTTGTACTTTCTGGTGGAGGAGCAAGAGCTTACGCACACATTGGTGCACTACACGCCTTAAATGAACAAGGAATTTACCCAACACATGTATCTGGTTCTAGTGCCGGAGCTATGGTTGGTGCTTTGTATTGTAATGGCTACACGCCTTTAAAAATATTAGAATTAGCTAAAAGCCACGAGTTTTTACAAATTTTCAAAATAGGATTGGTCAATAAGGAGTTAACGGAAATGACACGTTTAAAATCTTTTCTAAATCAATATTTAACCGATGATTTTAATAGCTTAAAAACACCTTTATCCATTTGTGCGTCTAATATAAATGTAGGAGCTTACGAAATTCGCTCGTCTGGAAAGTTAATAGAGTTTATTGCTGCATCTTGTGCCATTCCGTTATTATTTAAACCTATCAAAATTAATAATCAGTTGTATGTAGATGGCGGATTACTAAATAATTTACCTGTAGAGCCCTTGTTACAAACCTCAGAAAAAATAATAGGTGTAAGCGTTAATGAACACGAACATAAAGATCATGTTAAAGGTACCTTACAAATTACCCAGCGCTGTTTGCAGTTGGCCATTTGGAGTAATATGCAAGAGCGCATAGACAAATGCGATGTTTCAATACGTATTGATAAACATTTAAATTATAACATGTTTTCTATTAGTAAATCGCAGGAATTGTTCGATATTGGCTACAAACAAACTATTGACAAAATGGATAGTATTTTAAAGGCTATAAGCTGAGTTTTAAAATACGTTTATTCATTATTTGTACTACTCCATAAACCCCTTCCAAATAGTACTAGTCTGTATTTTGCTTTTGATTTGGTCTTTACTAAGCTCTTTTATATTTGGCACCTTAACATTAAAAGGCGCAGAAGTTAAAGTAATTTCATCAGCCTGATTATCTGCAACATTAGTTTCAAGTTGCGTTAAAAACTTCACAACACGTTCTTTCCCTAATGCAGTAGCAACATCCATCATCATGGTGTTTATTTCAGTTTCATAATTATCACAATTAATTAAAGCACCAAGCATATTAATTAAACCAAACTCGCTAGTTGCAAAACCATTATAAGCATAAGCTTCAGTAAATAATAAATCTTCTTTATCGGTTTCTATATCTTTTTTGTTATCAGATACAAAAGCAAAACCTTCCACAGATTTCACATATTGTATGGCTCCAAGGGCCATAGGATATTCCTTATTGGCCATAATAATATCCAGCTTGTAATGCAAAGCAAAATGGCGAATATTTTCTACAGCTTTCTTTTGTTTTTCATCTAAAGTTTTAATGCTCGCTTTAATAGAAAAAGCTTCGTTTACAATGTACTCTAACTCTTTAAGAGCCTCATTAAACGTATCATTTTCAAGATGCGAAATAAGGCTGATTGCTGTAGTTTGGTAAGTGTCATCTTTAGAAAAAGCCTCGGTATTACCAATAATTAATACTGCTTTTATAAAATCATTTATAGCATTGGCATGATGAAATATATTATCATCAATTTTAAAACTAGCTAATTTCTTAATGGGCTTAATTGTTTTAGAAGATAGGCCAGAGGCTGTTTTTTTAGAAACGGCATTTTTCTTTAAACTTTTGTAAAAATCAGAACTTAAAATAGTAGCTCGGCAAGAACTAGGAGATTCTACAAAGGGCGAAAACTGGATCGTTTTTCCATTAAAATTATACTTCAAATTATATCCTTCACCTTTCTGTATGGTTTTAAGCATAGCTTCTAATTTTGGTAAAAACACGATAGCATCAATATAGGGTTCGTATTCTTTTAAAGTTTTGGTTACGTGGTCGCCAAAACTTTGCTGGTTCATCAGGTTATGTAAAAGGTGAAGCACAGCCATATCGTAATTTTTGAGCTTAAAATGAGCTTCCGATACATCGAACTCTATTCTTAAAAAGTCTTTATTTATAGTCGTTACGCTGGTTCCTGTAGGTGCATGTGTAAACATAGCTTTATTGTAAAAAGCAATAGCCTGTTTGTAGTTTTCTGCTGTAAAATAAATATCTGCCAAAGCATGTGTAGCTACGTGATGCATATTGGCCATCTCTTTTGTGAAGTGAAATGGTGAATAATATTTCTTGATGGTTGCTTCGCTTAATTCGAGCTCATCGGCTATATATTTTAAAGTGGTTTCGTAGTTTTTAATGTTATAGCGATCAAATGTTTTAGGTAACTTTTCTGCTATTTCTAAAAAAGTGGTATTATTGGCATATTCTTCGGTAGTTGCTAAAAATTTAATGTTTTCTCGCATCATATCTATGGCATGATTATGATACATACTAGGTTCTTCTGATTGGCTCCATGATACGTAACTATATAGAAAACAAAACAGTAATGTAGTTTTAATACATTTTAGGTTTAAATTTGATGCAGAAAACAAACTCATTTGTATGATTTTTTTTCAAAACTATAAATAATATGTCAAGAAACAGGCTTTTTTGGGTGCAAATAAGTTCTGAAAATCTCCAATAAATCACTTAAAATATTAACAAATCATTTCAGTAAATCTAGACTTAGGTATCGTTATCTTTGCACGAATTATTTTTTATATCAACCCTATTGCGATATATCACTTTTATATATGCCAGAAGAAGATAAACAAGGCCAGACGGCTAACCACAAGATTGTTTCTCCAGAAGAAATAGATCAATGCATTGCCATTTTAGAGCAACTAAATGCAGATACTAACCAAATGTTTGAGCTTCCAGAAGCGCAACGTAACTCGCTGTTTAAAGCTTCCGGCTTGTTATCTCGTCCAAATCGCGATGAGTTCCAGCGTCGTAGAAAAGATGCTAAAAAAGCGGCAAAGCGTAAAATGATTGCTAAAGATAAGCATGCGCGAAAATCTACAGGTATTCGTTCGGCAAGAGAATCAGCTTTATTTGTAGCGCCTAAGTTATTAGCTGCAGCAGCCATTTCTGAAGATACTCCAGAATTAGAATCGCCTAGAAACTGTTACGTTTGTAAAACGGTATTTACCAAATTGCATCACTTTTACGATACCATGTGTACGGAATGTGGTGATTTAAACTATGCCAAACGTTTTCAAACTACCGACTTAAAAGGTCAAGTAGCTGTAATTACAGGTTCGCGTTTAAAAATTGGTTATCATATTACATTAATGTTATTGCGCTCTGGTGCAACGGTTGTAGCTACTACACGTTTTCCGGCAGATTCTGCTATTCGTTTTTCTAAAGAAGACGACTATAAACAATGGAGCGACCGTTTACATATACATGGCTTAGATTTACGCCACATACCAAGTGTTGAAATTTTCTGTAACTATATAGAGCAGAAATACGATCGCTTAGATATTTTAATAAACAACGCCGCACAAACAGTGCGTCGTCCGTCTGGGTTTTATTTCCATTTAATGGAAAACGAAAAACTACCCGTAGACCAATTACCAAAATTAGCACAAACCTTATTAAACGATCACGTAAGCTGTTTGCAAGAACTTACAGATTTAAGTGTAAACACAGCTAAAACGAGTAAAAATAATGTATTGCCAGTAACATGGCACGGTCCGGAACCAGGTATTGGTTTGCGTAATTCGGCCGAACTTTCTCAAATACCTTACAGTTTTGATAACTCGTTACAAACCTCAGAGGTATTTCCAGAAGGAAAATTAGATGTCGATTTGCAGCAAGTAGATTTACGTAAAACCAACAGTTGGCGTTTAAAATTAGGTGAAATAGAAACTACCGAAATGGTAGAAGTACAACTTGTAAATGCCGTAGCACCTTTTGTGTTGTGTAACCGTTTATCAAATTTAATGATGAAGGAAAACACAGGAAAAAAACACATTATAAATGTTTCGGCCATGGAAGGGAAGTTCCATAGGTTTAAAAAACAAGACAGACATCCGCATACAAACATGGCAAAAGCAGCCTTAAATATGCTAACACATACCTCGGCAGCTACCTTTGCAAAGTCGGGAATTTACATGAATGCAGTCGATACTGGGTGGGTAACCGATGAAGATCCGGCCGAATTATCGAAGAAAAAGGTAGAAGTTCACGATTTTCAGCCTCCGCTAGATATTGTTGATGGAGCCGCGAGGGTAATGGATCCGCTTATTGACGGCATTAATACCGGAAAACATTGGTCGGGTAAATTTTTAAAAGATTATTTTCCTATAGATTGGTAGTCCTTATCTATAAATTGGCACTACCTTTACACAAGTAATTATAAATACAATACTATATTATTATGAGTAAAGGAACAGTAAAGTTTTTCAACGACGCTAAAGGATTCGGATTTATTACAGAAGAAGGTGTAGACAAAGATCATTTTGTACACATTTCAGGTTTAGTAGACGAGATTCGTGAAGGCGATGTTGTTGAATTTGATTTACAAGAAGGAAACAAAGGACTAAATGCAGTTAACGTAAAAGTTATCTAAATATATACTTAAAGTTTTTAAAAAGGCCCATCAATTTATTTTGATGGGCTTTTTTTGTTTAAAATTTTGAAAACTCATTAAGAACATTAAATTCTTTAATCCATTAAAATAATCTTAAATCTCCATCAATAAAACAGCAAATAATCTGTACTTTTCGGAAAAATTAGAAGAACGATGTGCAAAGAAAAATTTATGCAGGAAGCTGTAAATGCAGCTTTAAAAGGAATGAACAACAATGAAGGTGGCCCATTTGGCTGTGTAGTTGTTAAAGACGGAAAAATAGTTGGTCGTGGCAATAATAAAGTAACCTCTACCAACGACCCTACAGCACATGCCGAAGTTACGGCCATTAGAGATGCATGTAAAAACTTAGACTCTTTTCAACTAGATGGTTGCGAAATATATACCTCTTGCGAGCCTTGCCCTATGTGCTTAGGCGCTATTTATTGGGCGAGACCAGATAAGGTTTACTACGGAAGTAATCAAGTAGACGCGGCTAATATTGGTTTTGACGATGAGTTTATCTACAAGGAAATTCCGTTACCATACGAAAAAAGAAGTATTCCTTTTGAGCAATTAGCTCGTGAAATCGCTTTAGAGCCATTTAATGAGTGGACTAAAAAAATGGATAAAACGGAGTATTAGATAAGTTTGAGGGAATTACAATTCCGTTGAAAAATTAATTTAAGTATTTCTAATGGTAAATTTAGAAGATCAATTAAAAAATCCAGTTTGGTATTCATTAAAAGAAACACATAAGAAACTTGCTGTGGTTTCTGATGGGGTACAATTTTATCACCACGAGGTTTGCCCGTTTGGGGCTTTTTTCGATGAAACAAAAACGGCCGAAGTTTCAAGTGAGTATGTAAAAAAATCAGATTCATTTTTCTTTGTTTCAGAAAATCAGACCCCAATAATAGACAAAAACAACGTGGTCTTAGATAGAAAAATCGACGGCTGTCAAATGGTATTAAATCAACTATCAGATGTTGAAATAACAGAAGATATTGTATTGCTAGATGAAAGTTATATCGAAGAAATTTACAATTTAGTTTGGTTAGTTATGCCTGGTTATTATAAAAAGCGAACCTTTGAAATGGGGAATTATTATGGCATAATCAAGGATGATAAATTAGTAGCAATAGCTGGCCAACGTATGCAAACCGATCTTTTTATAGAAGTTAGTGCTGTAGTAACACACCCTAACTACACAAGAAAAGGATTTGCTAAACAACTTATAGCGCACAATACAAAAGAAATTCTGAAAGTAAATAAACAACCTATTTTACACACAAATAAAGGTAACTTAGCGATTCCGCTTTATCAAAAATTAGGATATGAATTAACTCGCGATATGAACTGGTGGTTGTTTCATAAGATATAATTTTAAAAAACAGGAACTTCACTACAATTTAAAAAACGGATATTAAAATGGATAATAAGGAAATAATAGAGAAGTTTTACACATCATTTTCTAATGGGAATTTTGAAGGCATGCTAGAATGTTATCATAAAGATGTTGTATTCGAAGATGCTGTATTTGGAAGGCTAGAAGGAGAAAGCGCTTTTAAAATGTGGGAAATGTTGCTTTCACAAAAAAAAGGAGATACTAAAATTAGCTTTAACAATATAGAAGCTAATGCTGAAACCGGAAAAGCAAATTGGGTTGCAGAATATTTTTATGGAGAGAAAAAAAGAAAAGTTATAAATGAAGTTAGTGCTGCCTTTAAATTTAAAGATGGTAAAATTATAGAACATTTTGATACTTTTGATTTATGGAAGTGGACCAAACAAGCCATGGGAACTCCGGGATATTTATTAGGTTGGACATCTTATATGAAAAGTAAAATTCAACAAACCACTAACAAAAGGTTAGCTGCGTTTATGAACAAATAATATGAGATTCTTAATAATTGTACTGCTGATTTCTAATTCTACTTTTGCCCAATATTGGGGAGGACAAGAGATTTCTGAATCTGATTTAGTGCCTTGGGTTCCTAAATTTGAAATGGAGTATCAAGGCTCATATCATTTTGGTGAAAGCGAAATGGAAACGAATTTAAATTTATTTTTTTCTGGAGGCTTCATAATTGGCCAAGTAGAAAATGGCTCTTGGGTAGATGATACAAACCAATGGAAAAGTAACTACATCAATCTCACAAATATCAAAATTGATAAAACAGGCAAGTTTTCTAGCGATCAGCATACTGGGCAATTTGTTCATTATAAAACTGAAAACGGAGCGCTTTATAAAAGTTTAAAAATTGATAATCCTTGGTCTAGTTGGATTGAAGACAGCAAGTTTGAAATAGGAACAAAATCTGAATTAATTTTAAAAGAGTCTTATTCTGGAAAATACATAGAAGCTTCGTATAAAAAATTACAACCTGCTGAATTACATGCTATGCATCCTGACGACTTGCAGATTATGAGAAATGAAATATATGCACGCTATGGCTATATTTTTATTAAGAACGGGAAAATGGATCTTTACTTTAGAAATCAAGATTGGTACAAACCAGAACACAAAAATGTAAATAATTTTTTAAGCGATTTAGAACGTTATAATATTGGTTTAATTAGAAGCATCGAATAATAACAAATGCCTCAATAATTTCAATCTTCACAAAGAAAGACTTTCTAAAGCATAGAATAAGCGATTCTTGGCATTATCTTGCGATCCAAAAATAGAACGAAACAGTTCGCCTTTTTCCGAAATAAGCAACCATTGTGGTGTGCCTTCAGATTTGAATTGATCGTAAACCTGATGATGCTTATCTATATAAATAGGAAATGGATTTTCACCACTTGTAAATATACTTTTAATAGACGCTTTTGTGCCTTCTCTATTTACAAAATCGGCATGTATACCAGCAACCTGAATCGATGGGTATTTCTGTTGAAACTCATAAGCCAAAGGTATAGCACGGCCCGTGCAACCCAAACAATCATTGTTATAAATAATGATTAGTAAAACCTTGTTTTTATACAGCTCCATTAGGTCTGTGGCCACACCATCTAGGTCTAAAACATGTATGCTTTCTATTTCTGTATTCATCTTTAAATTCCAGATTAAGGTTTCACAAATTTAGGAATTTCTTAGGATAAGTTTTTTATTTAAAGAAGTACTTTTGTGCTATTGAATTTTCCTCAAAGAACACTTATTTCAATAGATTATTAGCACATGAAAACACAACATACAAAGTATTCCATTTTAGATCTTGCATTAGTTTCTCAAGGGCATACACTTAAACAAACATACAACGACGCTTTAAGTTTAGCGCAACATGCCGAAACCTTTGGATATACTCGCTATTGGTTAGCAGAACACCATAACGCACACAATATTGGTAGTAGTGCCACATCGGTTTTAATAGGCTATGTCGCTCAAGGTACCAACACGATTAAAGTGGGTTCTGGAGGTGTAATGTTACCAAACCATTCACCTTTAATTATAGCTGAACAATTTGGAACCTTGGGGTCTTTATACCCAAACCGTATTGACTTAGGTTTAGGTAGAGCACCTGGAACCGATAGAGAAACCGCACAAGCCATTCGTTCGGATTTTATGGATGCTGCACATGCCTTTCCTAACGAATTAGACAAAATACAGACTTATTTCTCTAAAGAAAATGCGACGTCTAAAGTGCGAGCTACAGTTGCCGAAGGCGTAGAAGTACCTATTTATATTTTGGGTTCTAGCACAGATAGCGCACATCTGGCTGCTAAAAACGGATTGCCTTATGCTTTTGCGAGTCATTTTGCAACGACACATTTATGGAATGCCATAGACATTTACCGTAAGGAGTTTAAACCTTCTAAAGATTTAGAAAAACCTTACGTTATGGCGGGTGTCAATATTATAATTGCAGATACTGATGAAGAAGCACAGCGCTTATTTACATCATTAATTCGTATGATTGTCGGGATCTTTACCGGAAAACGAGACTTTGTACAACCACCAACAGAAATGACGCCAGATTTAGAGGAGATTATTAAAAATCCGCAGGTTCATCAAATGTTGAAGTATTCTTTTGTAGGAAGTAAATCTACTGTAAAAGCTCAAGTTAAAACCTTTATGGAGCAAACTCAAGCAGACGAAATTATTGCTGTTACTAATATTCATGATGTGAAAGATAGAATACGATCTTATGAGTTGTTTTCTGAAATTATGAAGGAATTGAATTAAAACTGAAAATTAATGTGTTTTCAACTTTTGGAATAAGCAGGTTATAAAGCAAAATAGGAGCGAAGCGTCTTTTAATTGAATTATGAATCTATGTTTTAGATCACATTTTCGTTAAAAGACGCTTTTTGCTTATTAAATCTATATATTTTATTCTTCTTTTTATCTAAAATATATAATCTTAAAGATAAGTATTACATTGCGTACTATTATTTGTAGCACTTAATACATCCAACCCCTATGGAATATACTCTTTCAGTTATAATTATACTTTTATTAATCTTTCAGAATACTAAATATAGTAGAGAAAGAGAACGATTAAAGGGAGATATAAATGATTTAAGGGATAAATTAAGCGGAATTCAAAAACTATTATCAAGAGAACGTTTTGAGCATTCCACTCAAGAAGAACCTATTCATGATAATGCTTTTGAGCAATATGCTAAAGAAGAATATGTTGAGGAGGATGTTCCTGAAACCGTTATACCACCAATTAAAACACCTGTAGAATTCCCTGAAGTTGTTGAAAATGCAACGGAAGAAGAATACTTGCCAACTTATGTTAGTGTTACTAAATTGAACACTAAAGATGTTGATATTATTAAGAATATTTTAGCTACTGCAAAAGTGTCTCAAGACTCTGAAACTTTACATAGATTAAGAAATAAAATGGTTGATGTTCTTGGCATTAATGAGGTTAAGGAAGCTAGTGATTTGGAGTTTATTAATACGTTGTTAAATGATTACAAGTTTTACAACAACGAAATTATAGATCATGAAGCCGTTGAAACTTTAGAAAACGCCGACACTGAAACCACTTTCGAAAATCAAGATACTACTTATGTGGCATCTGCCGCTCCTTTACAAAAGGAAGAAAGCGAGCCTGCTCTGCCACTTTGGGATCGTTTTAAACAGAAAAATCCAGATTTAGAAAAGTTTATTGGCGAAAACCTAATCAACAAAATTGGTATTTTAATTCTAGTTTTAGGTATTAGCTATTTTGTAAAATACGCCATAGATAAAGATTGGATTAACGAACCTGCTCGTGTTGGTATTGGTATTCTTGCTGGTAGTTTAGTGCTGTTTATTGCACATAAATTACGCAAAAAATATGCACCATTTAGTTCTGTGCTCGTTGCAGGTGCCATTGCTATTTTCTACTTTACTATTGCCATTGCGTTCCATGAATATAAATTGTTTGGACAAGAAGTTGCGTTTGCTATCATGGTAGTGATAACTGCTTTTAGTTGTCTCATTTCATTATCATACAATAGAATGGAATTGGCTGTATTATCACTTATTGGCGGTTTTGCCGTCCCGTTCATGATTAGTACAGGTAGCGGAAATTATGTTGTATTGTTTACTTATATCGCCATTTTAGATATTGGTATATTAACATTGGCCTATTTTAAAAAATGGAATCTATTACACATTCTGGCGTTTATATTCACCATATTATTATTTGTTGGTTGGGTCACTAAAGATTCACTGAGCTTAGAGCCACATTATTTTGGTGATTTAGTTTTTGGTTTCATTTTCTACTTAATATTCTTAATAATGACTACTATAAATAACCTACGCAATAAGGGTAGTTTTAGTGGTATTCAATTGGGGATGTTAGCAAGTAACAACTTTGTGTTTTACGGTATTGGTATGTTTATTTTATCTCAATATAAACCAGAGTTAAGAGGTTTATTTACAGCCTTTTTAGCTATAATGAACATGGGCTATTCGCTATTATTATTCAAAAAATTCGGTTTAGACAAAAAAGGCATTTATCTATTAATAGGTTTAAGTTTAACCTTTATAACTTTAGCAATTCCTATTCAATTTTCAGGAAACAACATTACCATGTTCTGGGCAATTGAAGCGGTTATGCTAATGTGGTTGGCTCAAAAATCTCAAATTAAAAGTTACCGTTTTGCATCTGTTATTGTACAAGCTTTAATGATAGGTAGTTTGGCTATGGACTGGGAAGTTTACACTAATGCAGAAGATTTCAATATTGTTCTTAATCCTGTATTTATTGCAGGGCTATTAGTGGTATTATCTCTTGTTGCGGTGCACTTATTATTACGCAAAGAGACAGAGAAACTAGAAAAATTTGGTTTAGTTTTCAATCCGGTTATTTATAAAAAACTAATCCGAATTGTTGCCGTAGTTATGGCTTACTTTGTTGGATTGACGGAAGTGGTCTATCAAGCAGATCAACACTATATGTTTAATGGCTTATTATCAATTTGTTTACAGTATCACTTTCTATTTACTGCTGTGTTATGCTTTGTTTTATACCGAAACAGAACAACCGTTAATGATAAAATAATTAATGTTTTAGCTATTTTTAATATAGTCATATTTACTTTTGGTATGGCAACATTACCAATGCAAGAAATTGAAGAATATATACTTTATGGCGATACTTACAGGATATCTTATTACATGCATTTTGTTGGTTTAGCTTTTATTATGTATTTCTGGTATTTGGTTTACAACAGTAATAAAACACAAAAAGTGTTTACTATTTTCAATGGAAAATTCACCGTTTGGATTGCCGTATTTGCTTTAGTACTTTTAGCGAGTAATGAAGTAATTTTACAAGGACTTCACCTTATGGATTTCTCTGCAATGCAAGACCCACAAGTTAATAAGTATACTATATTTTCAACTGGCCAAAATAAAATAATAAAAACAGGACTTCCCGTATTATGGGGTGTTTTAGCCTTTGTATTATTACTTTGGGGTATTAAAAAACAATTAAAACTTTTACGAATTATTGCGCTAACCCTTTTAGGACTCACCATTGTTAAGCTTTTTGCTTATGACATTAGTAACGTATCTGAAACAGGAAAAATTATCGCTTTTATACTATTAGGAATTCTTATTTTAATTATTTCATTCATATATCAAAAAATAAAAGTTTTGGTTATTGATGATGAGAAAACAACAGAAAATGAAGACATCGATTAAACTACTTTTAATGTTTTGTGTTACTTTGGCTTTTGGTCAAAAACACGCCGTAGAAGGAGAAATAAAACCTGTAACAGAAGCTGGATTACATTACATCCCTGTGCCTTATAATTTTCGCACGCATGCTACAGCCAATTTACGCGATCTAAGAATTTTAGATCCTAAAGGGAATCAAGTACCTTATTTTTTAAAATCGGTAACGGCTTTTAAAACAACTCAGGTTTCAGATTTTACAGAATTTGTTATTGCTTCAACATCGCAAGAAACCGATAGCAGCTCTACTTATATATTTGAAAATCCAGATAAATCTATTAAACAAGCCGTGTTTTTAATTGCAAATTATCAAGGTTCTAAAAATTACAAACTAGAAGGAAGTAACAATAAAACAAAATGGTTTGGTATTGTAAACAACGGTCAATTGGATAATTTAAGTCATCCAGAAGATACCCAAGTTTATAAGGTTATTAATTTTCCTTTAGGGGCTTATCGTTATTTAAAAGTGGTTTTTAATGATAAACATTCGTTACCAATAAACCTTTTAAAAATAGGGAAGGTGAGTGCAGAGAAAGAAACTATATCGCCAATAAAAATGGATGATATTCCTGTAAAAACAATTTCTTTTTCAGAGGAAAACAAAAAAACACAAGTGCATATTACTTTTGAAAGACCAGAAGTAATCCACCAAATGAAACTGAATATTACAGGGCCAGCACTTTATAGTCGTAATGCCACGTTGTATGCTTTAAGGTCTCGTGAAGAAAAACGCAACATCGAAACATATAGAAAAGTTATTAGCTCGTTTTCATTACGTTCAGATAAAGATCTTGTTTTCGATATTCCGCCAATGGTTGAAGGTGAATTATATTTAGAAATTGAAAATAAAGACAATCCTAAACTTCAAATTAGTAGCATTGAGTTTATGCAAAAACCTGTGTATATGGTTGCTGATTTAAAGCCTCAAACCACATATAAAGTTACAGCCGGAAACAAAGTACTTAATTTTCCAGATTATGATATTTCGGAAGTTGCGAATACCTTAAAAAAGACTTTACCTTTAGCAACTATAACGTCATTAAAGACTATAGAGCCTGCTAAAGAAGCTGTAACACAAACGTCTTTTTGGCAACAACCTTGGTTCATGTGGTGCTGTATTGGTGTAGCAGGATTATTTATTGGCATCTATGCTTCTAACTTAATAAAAGATTTAAATAAGAAACAAGTATAATTAGAACCCGTTTCTTTTAAGAAAGTAAATTTGTGGAATGAAAATTCTATGGGTTTACTTTTTTTTTGCTCTAAATTCTAGTCTCAAAGAGGTTATTCTAAATACCTTTAATTTCATATATTTGTGTACAAAATACACATAATGAGTAAGCAATCTATTAAACTCTCTGTTGATGCCGTTGTTTTTGGATATGAAGAGGGCAACATTTCCGTATTATTAATAAAAAGAAAATATGCTCCTTTTAAAGGTAATTGGGCAATTCCCGGTGGTTTTGTTTTAAACAATGAATCACTAGAAGACGCTGTTGAAAGGGAGTTATTTGAAGAAACAGGAATTAAAATTAACTATCTTGAGCAGTTATACACGTTTGGAATGCCGGATAGAGACCCAAGAGGTAGGGTTGTTTCCATAGCTTATTTTGCGTTAGTCAGACCTGATGCTTTTAAAATTGCCGCATCTACAGATGCGGAACAAGCACAATGGTTTAATATCAATGAACTTCCCGAATTATCTTTTGATCATAATGAAATTCTAAAAGCTGCTATAGAACGGTTGCAAGGTAAAATAACTTATGAACCTTTGGGTTTTGAGTTATTAGATACTAAATTTCCTTTTTCAGATTTAGAGAAATTATATTCCACATTATTAGGTAGAGCGGTAGACAGACGTAATTTTCGAAAAAAAATTATTGGTTTAAATGTACTTGATGAACTAGATGAAAAATCATCTAAAGGCTCTGGGCGACCAGCCAATTTATTTCAATTTAATCAAAAACGATACTTTCAGCTTAAAAAAGAAGGAATAATATTCGAGATATAAATAATTAAAAAAAAGAACTTTAGTTTATTTGTGTAAAAATAACACAAAGTTTATTAGGTTTAGAATCTGTTTCGTTTTACATTTGTGTTATAATTACGCAAATACTAATTTAAACTCATTATTATGCTAGGAATTAATTATATCAAGTTCGACTCAATGAATTATGTAATTCATTATCAAAACGGAAAAGTAAAACAAGAGGGCCGAGGCTTATCATTCTTTTATTTCTCTCCAAATTCTTCAATTGTATCTATACCTGTGCAGAGTAATGATTTTCAGTTTGTTTTTAAAGAAACCACAAAAGATTATCAAGAAGTTACTTTACAAGGACAAATAACATATAAAATACAAAGCCCAAAACAAATAGCAGAAACATTAGATTTTACTGTTAATAATAAAAAACAGTATTTAAAAAATGATTACGAGAAGATTCAACAAAGAATAATAAATGAAGCACAGACAGCAAGTGCTTCAATTATCCAAAGATTAAACTTAAAGGAAGCATTAAGACAATTAGAAGATATTGAAAAGGAAATATTTTCTAATATTCAAAAATCTAAGACAGTACAAATGTTAGGTTTAGAAGTCCTAAGTGTTAATATACTCGGTGTAACTCCAAACCCAGAAATGGCAAGAGCCTTAGAAGCACAAACTAGAGAATCTCTTCAAATTGAAGCTGATCAAGCCGTTTATGAGCGAAGAAATTTTGCTGTAGAACAGGAAAGAATAATTAAAGAAACAGAGTTAAATACAGAAATTGCTATTGAAGAAAAACAAAAGCAAATTGTAGAAAAGAAAATGGAAACAGATGTTGTAAAGCAAGAAAATGGGCAAAAGCTAAAAGAAATGGAAATGAGGTCAAATATTGCTTTAGAAGAACAAAAGAAAAGCCTTATTGATATACAAGTAACTAACGAAAAGAAAGAGGCAGACGTTAAAGAATACGTATTAAATGCCAATTTGAAACCTTATAAAGAGTTAGACTGGAAAACCCTTATGGCTATAGGAAACAATGGTAATGATGCTGGAAATAATATTGCTTTAGCATTTAGAGAACTAGCTGAAAATGCAGATAAAATAGGAAACTTAAATATTTCTCCTGAGTTGTTAGATTCAATTGTAAGAAGTAAAAAATAACACAATGAAATTTGAAAGAGTAATAATCATTACAGATAAAACTAGGCTTGAGCAGTTAATCGAAAGGTTTAACTCTAAAGCACAAGCTAAGTTTTATATTGAAAGTTCTGGTGGAGATTTTAATTTTTTCGAGTTAGAACATAATATTTTTTATGAATCACTAAAAAAAGTTAAACACTCAATTTCCGAAATACTTAAGTACAAAATTATTCATCGTTCGTTTTTACCAACTTATATTTTTACCGAGCAGGATTTAGTTTTAGTTATCGGGCAAGATGGTTTGGTTGCAAATACCGCTAAATACGTTAGTAGTCTACCAATTATCGGTATTAATCCTGATATTAAACGCTATGATGGAATTTTATTAAAACATTCACCAGACCATTTAAAGAGTATATTAAAAGATGTTATAAAAGGGAATTATAACACAAAACAAGTTACAATGGCTAAAGCTGTTTTGAATGATGGGCAGGAACTTTTAGCTTTTAATGATTTTTATATTGGAGCGGATTCTCATGTTTCTTCTAAATATAGTATAGAATTTAACGGTGATAAGGAACAACAATCCTCAAGTGGTATTATAGTTTCAACAGGAGCTGGTTCTACAGGTTGGTTAAGTTCTATTTTTAACATGACGAATATTATAAGCGAATATTACAGTCGTGATTTAGCAGACTGTGGAACAACACTAGATTGGAATGAGAACAAACTTATTTTTGCTGTAAGAGAACCTTTTTTAAGTAAAATGTCTCAAACTAACATTGGCTATGGAATTATAACAAAAAATAAGACTTTAAAAATTGAATCACATATGCCTTCAAAAGGTATTATTTTTAGTGATGGTGTGGAGTCCGATTTTTTAAACTTCAATTCCGGAAGTAGTGTAGAAATTAGTATTGCAAATGAAAAAGCTAACTTAATTATCTAATATCGTAATCATTATAAGCCTTATGTAATAAATACGAGGCTTTCTTAATTTATCACAATAAGCTATTCAGTGTAAAATAGCATCTTATCTTTTATAGAAATAAACATAAGCTTCCTGAACTTATATTTTAATAAGAAGATTCTAAATATTATCTTAGTCAAGTAATATAGACTACGTTTTATTTTAAATCTTAATAAGTCGAATGAAAGCAGAACACCAGGATCACGCAAAATCAATTTCAGAAACAGGTTTTAATCAAGAAGAAAAAGATAAAATTATAGAACGTCAACTGCGTTTTCAAGACTTATTAATTAATATTTCTACTACATATATCAATTCAGATTTATCGGATATTGATCAGCTTTTAAGAAAATCACTCAAGCAAATTTGCGAGTTTGTAGAATCGGATAGAAGTTACATATTCTCTTACGATTTTGTAAACAATACCACCTCCAACACCTATGAATGGTGCGCAGAAGGCATAGAGCCGGAAATAGAGCACTTACAAAATATACCTTTAGATCATATTACACAATGGCTAGAGGCTCATAAAAAAGGGGAAGCTTTCTTTGTTGAAGATGTAAGTTTATTGCCCGATGATGGCGAGTATGGTTTAAGAGCCATTTTAGAACCACAGGGGATCAAAAGTTTAATTACTATTCCGAAAATAAAAAACAACGAACTTATTGGCTTTATTGGTTTCGATTCGGTTAAAAAGATTAATAAATACAACGATAAGGAAAAGGAAATTCTATTTGTTTTTGCAAACATGTTGGTAAATGTTAAGCAGCGAAAAGAGTATGAAGACCAAATAAAAGAGCAAGAAAGAAAAAAAGAAGAGTTACTTAAAAGTTTATCGCAACAAAATGTGGAGTTAAATGAGTATGCTCACGTGGTATCTCACGATTTAAAGGCGCCATTAATAAACATACACACCTTGGTGGGGTGGTTTATGTACGACCATAAAGATAAAGTATCCAAAGAAGACATGAAACCACTAGAGCAAGCCCTGTTTAATGTGGAAAAAATGGACTTTTTAATTAAAGGAATTTTAGATTATTCTACAGTAGAACGTTTAGGCTCTGAAGATAAACATGTTGATTTCAATGAAATGATCGACGAGGTACTTCAAACCGTTTTAACACCAAGTGATACTACCATTACGGTTCAAGAAAATCTACCAACTTTGTTTGGAAACACATGGAGATATAAGCAAGTTTTCCAAAACTTAATTCAAAATGCTATTAAATATAGCGATAAAGACCACGGCATTATTGATGTTGGATTCTCGGAAAAACTAGAGCATTACGAGTTTTATGTAAAAGATAATGGTATGGGAATTAAAGCAGATTATTTCGATAAAATTTTCAAAGTCTTTACCAAACTAGAAAGTACAGGTGCATCATCTGGTATTGGCCTTTCTATTGTTAAAAAGATTATCACATATTACAATGGTTCTATTTGGCTAGAAAGTGAAGAGGGAATTGGTTCTACGTTTTTCTTTACTCTGCCTAAAAGTTAATCGTATTAGTTTATTATCAGTGTTTTAAATAGTTCCTTCAAGGTTATCAATAATCATATACCTTAAATTTATCTTTTTCAATAATTAAGATAAATCAATAACACGATGCCAATTTGTTTCAAATTCATGGCATTAATTACTTGCCCCAATTTCAAAAATCTTCTAGTAATTTAACTAGTTTCTTATAAATAGTCTTATATTCACCACTTTTAATCGTTAATATTCGTATTTAATCGATTAAAATAATAAAAATGAATATTAATTTTAACTAAATTATGAAACCCCAAGACATGAAGAAACACTTAATTTCAAACCTACTATTAGTCTCTGTAGTATTCGTCCTTTTTGGATGTACTAAAGATGAAACAGAAAAAGAAGAAGAAGCTCCAGACACTGAAATTGTTATTATTGTTGAAGATTTTGCAACTGCCATAGACGAAAACGAAGAAAACGAAACCAGTTTAGGTACCATAACAGCAAGTGCAAACGAAGGTGATATAACTTTCAGTATTAAATCTCAAACACCAGATGGCGCAGTAAGTATTAACCCTACTACTGGCGAACTTTTAATTGCAGATAACACGGCATTCGATTATGAAGCAAATACTGAAATTACTGGAGTTATAGAAGCTAAAGTAAATACAGAAACCGAAGATATTAACTTCACTATCACGATAAATGATGTTTTAGATTCTAGCTTAGTCATTACTTCCGATTCAGCTTTTACTATTGAAGAAAACGCTGCTTCTGGTACAGTTATCGCAGTAGTAACTGCAACAACAGATAGTAATGAGGCATTAGTCTTTAGTATGGAAAGTGTAACCGTAGATGGTGCTATCGAAATCGATTCTTCTACAGGAGAAATGAGAGTTGTTGATAGTAGTTTGTTAGATTTTGAAACCTTACCGGAAATAATAACCACTATTGTAGTAACCTTAGAAAATACAGATATTATCTTTGCTCAAGAAATAACAATTGGTTTAATCGATGTTATAGAAGCTTTAACAGCGAGTACGTTTGCAGGTTCTACTGAAGGGTACGTAGATGGAGATATCTCTATAGCAACTTTTAACAGACCAACAGGAATGGCTACCGATGCTGCTGGAAATATTTATGTTACCGAATATGGAAACCACACCGTTAGAAAAATTACACCAGCTGGTCAAGTTTCAACTTTAGTAGGTGGTTTTAATGGTTTTGCAGATGGCACAGGAACCGATGCTAAATTATTCCGTCCAACAGATATTATTATGGGTGTAGATGGTTTTCTATACGTTGCAGATAGCTGGAATAATAGAATACGTAAAGTAAGTTTAGCCGGAGTAGTTACTACTTTTGCTGGTGGCTCTTCTGGCTTTGTAGATGGTATGGGTAACGCTGCTAAATTCAACAAGCCATCTGGTTTAACTACAGATGCTGACGGTAACATTTATGTAGCCGATCTAGAAAACCAAAGTATCAGAAAAATTACAACAGCAGGTGTAGTGAGTACGCTAGCAGGAGGAACCGAAGGTTATAACAATGGTACAGGTAGCAGCGCTCAATTTAAAGATCCAAGAGCCATTGTATTAAGTAATAATAACGAATTAATGGTTACCGATCAATTTGGTCGTACTGTTAGAAAAGTAACTTTAGCTGGTGTTGTAACTGTTTTTGCTGGTAATGGTGTTTCTGGTTCTAGCGATGGTGTTGGAACAAGTAGCAGTTTTGGTGTGCCAAACGGAATTACTATCGATAATGATGGTAATTTATTAGTTTCGGATAGATCGGAACATAACATTAGAAAAATAACTCCAAATGCAGAAGTAACAACTATTGCGGGTACACGTTCATCAGGTAGTAATGATGGTGTTGCTTCTCAAGCAACATTTTACAATCCTGCAGGTATGTTAGTAACCGCAGATGGTACTATTTATATTGCAGATTATGATAATCACAGAATTAGAGTTCTAAAATAATACAGAACCTTAATTTATTTCATATTAAAAAACCTATTAAAGCTCATGTTTTAATAGGTTTTTTCTTTTTAATATATCTTGTGCCAAACAACCACTTTTTAGCAGTTAAATCTATTCTATTTAAAGTTTAATCGAAATAAGACTGCAATTCCTTTTTCAAGTTTTGCCACTGGTCTTTATCTCCAGTAATTACTTGTCCGACTTCTTTTAACTTAGATGTTCCAAAACCAATAGCTTCTTTAACACCTATATGTGGTGGTAAAGACAGCGCACCACTACTAACTACAGCATCAATAATAAATGGTTTTTTACTATGTTTTGCTTGTATTATAGCCGCATCAATATCTTTGGCATGTTCTACGCGCACACCATCACCACCACAAAGTTTGGCATATTCAGCAAAATTCATATTCGTTTCATGCAAAGCATCTAAACTGGCAGCAAGACCAACTTGTTCCATTTCTAGCTTTACAAAACTAAGTTCGGAGTTATTAAAAATCAATACTTTTATAGGGAGTTCATATCGAACAGCCGTAATAAAATCTTGCATCGCCATATTAAAAGCGCCATCACCACTTAAACACCAAATCTCTTTATCCGGATTTGCCATTTGTGCTCCAATAGCCGAAGGCAAACCAACTGCCATAGAACCATGATTAAAAGAACCAATTAAACGTCTCTGTTTATTAAACGAAATATGATGCGCTGCCCAAATAGCCGAAGTTCCAGTTTCTACGGTAAAAATAGCATCGCTAGAAGCATGTTCATTTACTAAATCGGCAAATATTTGTGGGTGCAAAGGTTCATTTTCACGAGTAGGCGAGGCCTGTTCCTTCATATTATGTCTCCAATTATTAAAACTCTCTTTTAGTTTATCCATAAATTGAGAATCTTCCTTTTGATTTATCTTCGGATTAAGCAGCTCTAAAAATGATGAAATATCACTCCAAACACCCAAAGTAACGGCTGTTCTATTTCCTATATTTTCTTGTCTAATATCAACCTGAATGGTTTTCGTATCATGCGGAAGAAAATCGATATACGGAAAATCCGTTCCCAACATCAATAGTAAATCACACTTCATCACGGCATTATAACCCGATGGATTTCCAATTAAACCTGTAAGTCCCACCACATTTTCAGTATCATAATCAAATACATCACTAGCACGCAAACTGTGGGTAATGGGAGCGTTTAGCCGCTTAGATAAAGCAATTACTGCCTCTCGACTTTCACGGCAACCATCACCAGCCAATATACCAACTGTTTTGGCATTATTTATTAAATGTGCCGCTTCTAAAATGACAGCTTCATCGGGAACTAAATTCGATTTATATTTTAGTATTGGGTGTATAAATTGATCGTTTTCAGCTTTCATTTCAGCAACGTTAGCCGCCAATTCAATTCTACAAACCGAATTGTTAGCCATAGCAATTTTAATAGCACGTTGTATTACCATAGGCGCTTGCTCGGGCGTTTCAATAATAGCCTGATAATCGCAAACATCATCAAAAACCTTTTTTAAATCTACCTCTTGAAAAAAGCTCGTTCCTTGTTGTTTTTGGTTTATTTGTCCGGTAATAGCAATAACGGGTGTGCGTTCTTTTTTAGCATTATAAAGTCCGTTAATTAAGTGCAACGCACCAGGACCAACAGTTCCTGCACAAACCGCTAAATTATTTGAGGTTTGGCTATGACCAAAGGCAGCGAAAGATGCATTACCTTCATGTTTCATTCCTATCCAATCTACGCCATCGCGCTGCTCTATTGCTTTTACAAAAAAGTTAAGGGCATCGCCAGTAACTCCGTATACTTTCTTTACGCCAACACTCAATAAAATATCAAGTAATTGTTCTGATACATTTTTAGACATAATTTAATATTTTTAAGTTTATATTTTATTTACCAATACCACTTTGGCATTCGTAAACCAGATTGTTATACAATTCCAAATTGGGATTATTTCCCTATTATTTTTACGGTTACAATACCAAACACAATATGGCCAATAAGCATAGCAATTAATCGCATAGGTATGCTGCCATCCATAGGTGGCATTTCGAAAACCATCCCCATTAATTTCATACCAATTTGGGCAACCACCACAGCAGCAATACCAAATACAACACCTTTTATCCAAGTGTTTTGTATATTAACACTCGGTGCAAAAACATAGCTATAACCAAAAGCTAAGAGTATACCCATTGCAAAGTGTAAAATCCAGCCTTCTACCACAGAAACAATTAATGCGCTCGATAGTATTTTCCAAGGTGCCATTTCGGGCATTCCTATATTTGGTGCCATAAGCATAATAATAGTCATGGCTGCCGTTGCTATAATACCTGCGAATACTGATTTTGAAATAGTTTTATTCATTGTAATTCTAATTTTAAAAATTTATGATTCTTTCTTCAATGTGATTTTAATAATGAATGCTGCGTTTTGAGTGAAGCTAAAGACGAAACCAAACAGGCTCTTTTATTAAAGCATTGATTATAAGGTGCAAAGTAACCGAAGTTCGAGATACAGATTGCCTCGTACAATTTCATTATTACCTCATTTAAAAAGGATAATCCATGTTCGTTTTTTTATAAGATGTATGTATATAAAGTAAAATAACAGCATTAAAGCTATAGTTCTAACGGAAAAACATGGTAGAAAACCATGATAGATCTATATAAATTAATAGTTTATATATATTGAGTCAAGTAGCTTAAAATCAATTTTTTAAAATGTTTTAAGTATTAAAAAATCACTATCTTAAACAAGAGGACGAAAATCAGCAAAACCCTGACCGAAATCTGGCCATAAAAAAAACCTTGCTCTAATTAAAGAACAAGGTTTTTTTTTATAATGTTTTAAAAGAGCAGACTACTATTTATCTGCACGTTTTTTAAACTTATAAGTAATACCAAAGTTAATTCCGAAAGAAGAATATGGCACCTTTTGTGATAGTTTTTTAGAATCATCGGTATTGGTATTCGATAAATTATCGACATAGGTTGTTTTTCTTACCGTGCCATCTGGCAAGTTATCTAGCGAGTAAAAACTCTCTACAGCAACCGTTCCATCAGGCAGTACAATATTGGTATTAAACTCAGCAAGTTCTGAGTCTTTACGCTTTAAACTAATACCGTAATATTCGGCCTCTACAAACAAACTGAAATTAGAATCTAAATCGAATTTATATCCCAAAGCACCAACAAAACCTAACGGAAAATGCCCGTGGAAATCCTCAGTGTAATTCGTTTCAGAATACGATCCCTCTGGCACACCAAATGCATCTGCTTCAGCTTCCGAAAACACCGCTTTTCTATACACCACAGCTTCCGTTTTTCCGCCTAATTTTAATAAGGCTCCAAAACGACCGTAAATGTTATTGGTGAATTTATACACCACAGACGTTGATGCTCCAAAAGCACGCGCTCTAGCCACCGCATTTACATCTGTATTTGGCGTATTAACCTCCGATACCGTTTGGTCTGTACCTTGTAAATACCCAAAACTTAAATCGGCACCAAAAGACTCATTAAAAAAGTAAGTTCCTCTTATCTGAACATTGGCTCCCTCGCCATAACTCCCGTAAGAGTTTCCTGTTTCCGAAACGTTTACCGTTTCTCCTAATTTCATCCCTGCACTCGCAAAGGCGTAACCTGTACTCACCGAAACCTGAACTTGGGCATAAGCCAAACCGCTCATTACAATAGCTGTAAGTGCTATGATTGAATGTTTCATAATGTATAATTTAGATTAAAAATTCACAAAAAAATGATTGAAGATTATGACTTAAACATTAATCTAAAAAGCACTTATTTATATAAATACTTAGAAGTTATAAAATGATGTCATAATTTACAATCGCTGACAAATATACTTTTTTTATAAGATTAGTTAGGTGTATTAAATATAAAGATTATTGAGCCAAATAGATAATTCATTCTGTTAATTTTATTAACTATTCTTCTCTGAATTAGTATAGCTTAGTAATGAGTAATTTAGAATATCTTTATACTATTATACCGATATATAACTTTAAAACTAAGATAACCGATTAACAAAGTATTCTGGAGTATACTTTAGTTAGGGAATTAAAGTTTATTCTACATAAATAATGGCGTGTTTTTTATGTGGTTGAGTAGGAGGGAAGGCTTAAATAGAATATTACTAATTTTGGCGTATAAAAAAAGTGATACTTCCATTAATAGAAATATCACTTTTTTTATTTAAGAAGAGAACCAATCTTCAAACTATAAACCCAATATTAATTTGAAGCTATAATTTCATCAATTTTCAATCTAAAATCAAGATTTTTTGCGTCTTGAGAATTAATAAATGTTTCAGAATCTGAACCTTTAGAATATACATTAAAGAATAAGCTGTTACCGTACCAATTCTCTAAATCTTCATTGTTAGGTTTGTTTTTTATAAAAATATTTCCGTTACTGTTATTGAAATACATTTCACTAAACTTTAGCTTATTCAAGTTTTCAGTAGATAACTCAATTTCATTATCTAATATTACAGCTGGATTAAATCCAGAAATAACACTTTTACTCATATTTAAAGATGCATCTTTAGATACATAGATACCTTCTTTTACTAAGCCTATTTCAATAGCTGAAGCTAAATCGTTACTTAAATTAATTATCGATATGTTCTTAGCAGTAACCAATGTGGATTTTTTTGAATAATCTACTTCTTCTTTTCTGTTATAAGATGAAATAGACATAGATCTAGATTCTTCTGAACCTGAAACATAAGGAGAGCGTATAGCTAATGAGTTTGTTATGTTACATTGAGTACCATAATTAAAATCAAAATCATTACCATTACTTCTATAAGAAACCATTTTATCTAAATTAACGACTCCTCCAATAACATTAAAAGAATTTCCTTTACAGTAAGTCACCATAACGTTTTCCAAGACAGTTTCGCTTCCTACACCAGCCAAAGTAATACCGCTAAAATAACCATTATCTTTAGTTCTTTTTCCTGCGTACTCTATTCTTACATATTTCAAAACACCTGAATTACTTCTAGCATTTTCTCCTCCATAAAGAGCATTTTGATTGGATACTTGTTGAAAACCATATTTTACATTAGATACACCACCCACTTGATTAATAGGAGCATCACCAAGAATAAATAATCCACCCCAATCACCACTTTTCTTAATATCTTTACTTGACGTAAAAACAATAGGATCTGTTTCTAGACCTTCAGCAATTAAAGTTGATCCTTTACTAATAATTAGAGAACCATTAGATTTAGAATCTCCCATTATAATAGTACCTGGTTCTATAGTAAGTGTTGCGTTTCCTGTTACAAAAACATTTCCTACTAATAAATAGATTTCTCTTTTAGTTAACTTAGTATCTTCAGTAATGTTACCAGTTAAAATTTGACTAGGTTGACCATAATCATTTGTTTTAGGTTTGAAATCTGTCCAATAACTAAGCCAGTTATCATTACCGATTATTCCTTTTTCTTGCTGCGCATAGATACAGCCTACGAATAACATAGTTATAAGTATTAATGTTTTTTGGGTTAAGTTTTTCATAGTTTTTATTTATTCATTACAACATAATCAAGATTAATACCAAATTCAGAATTAATCTAGAAAACAACTTTATCATGATTTGAGGGCCTAATGATAAAATTTTTAAGCGTAATAATTAGAGAGATATTTAAAGTTGTTCTATTTATAAGACACCTTTAAATTTAATAAGTCACAATTTTTATTTTATATTTATTATTAACTGGCACAAAAATATTTTAAATTATTGAGAAGTGCTTTTAAAATTAGTTGAACGGTTGTAAAAAAAAGTTTAATAGATAAACGGTCATTAAAAAAAGCATAATAAATGTGTTTTATTAAAAGTTATACTTTAATAAATTTTAAAAAAAAAGGGGGTTATAGTGTTTTTTTCTTGAAATAAAATAACACTAACCTATTTGTTAATAGCTATCTAATAAGTTAATAAGTGAAGGATTACTTTAATAAGCAGATAATAATATTAGAACAATTATGCTCTGTTAGATAGCAATCAAATTACTTTCTTAATTATTTAATATTTACATTTTACTCACCTTCTATTATGGGTATAATATCAAAACTTTGATAAATCATTTTTTCAATATAGCGATGTTACGAATTCTAGATTAACCCCAACGAATTCTAAAACCCACTTAGATTAGCATGGCTTCTCTTTTAGATTTGATGTATAAATAACAACAATCTAAAAAATAAAACCATGAAATACTTAGTTACACTCTTACTTTTTTGTTCCATCTCTTTAGGTTTCGCACAAAATAACGATAGTCCATATTTATCAGTTTCAACTAAAAATGCTGTAATTCCTTTAAAATCATCTAAAACAGAAGTCGAAATTTCGGGAACTATTGCGCACGTTAAGCTTATACAAGTGTATCAAAACAAAGGGGAATCGCCCATAGAGGCTAAATATGTTTTTCCGTTGTCTACTCAAGCCGCAGTTCATAAAATGCAGATGACGATTGGTAATCGTACTATAAATGCCAAAATATTCGAAAAGCAAGAAGCTCAAAAAGTATATGAAACGGCTGTAAAACAAGGGAAGCGAGCAGCTAAACTAGACCAACACAGACCTAATGTTTTTCAAATGAATGTGGGGAATATAATGCCCAGTGATGAAATTACTATTGCTATCTATTACACCGAATTATTAGTTCCTATTAATGGCACCTATCAATTTGTAGCTCCAGCAGTAGTTGGTCCAAGGTTTACAGGAGAAAATAAACAATCAGAAGATACCTTTAACACACCATATACATCAAAAGGATTGGCAAGTACTTTTGATTATGATATTAAAGTATCACTAAATGCTGGCATGATTATTCAAAATATAAATAGCAGCAGCCACCAAGTAAATATTAATTATCCAGATCCAAAAGTAGCAGAAGTATTTTTATCAAAAAGTAATAAAAACCCAGGAAATAGAGATTTTATATTAAACTATAATCTTCGTGGCAACAGTATACAATCTGGTTTATTGTTATATGAACATGGCGATGAGAATTTCTTCGCCTTACAAATGGAACCAACAAACAAAATTAATTTTAAAGATATTCCATCTAGAGAATACCTCTTTATTGTTGATGTTTCGGGGTCAATGAATGGTTATCCTTTAGAAGTTTCAAAAGAACTCATGCGTAATTTACTTTGCGATCTTAGAGCTACAGATACGTTTAACGTTCAGCTGTTTGCTTCTAGCTCTACTGTTTTCAGTACAAATTCAGTTGAAGTCAATGAAAAAAATATAGAAGCTGCTATTCTTTTTCTTTCTGAAGGACAAGGCGGAGGCGGTACAGAATTACTCAACGCTTTAAAATTAGCATACAAATTACCGAGAAAAGACTCAAGTAGTGCGCGTTCTATGGTTGTAATAACAGATGGCTATGTAAGTGTAGAAAAAGAAGCTTTCGAGCTTATTAAAAACAATTTAGACCAAGCCAATGTGTTCACTTTTGGTATAGGCTCTAGTGTAAATCGATATTTAATAGAAGGTATGGCAAAAGTATCGAATAGCGAATCTTTTATAGCAACCTCAAAAACAGAAGCTTTAGAAACAGCAAAAGCTTTTAAAAATTATATAGAAACGCCTTTATTAACACAAGTAAAGCTTAAAGCAAAAGGTTTTGAAATCTATGATATGGCTCCAAGTAGCATTCCAGATGTTTTTGCAGCTAGGCCAGTTCTTGTTTATGGAAAATACCATGGTAAAGCAGAAGGGAGTATTATAATTACCGGTTACCAGGGCAAGAAAAAATTTAAACAAGAATTCCAGGTGTCTCGAAGTAATTTAAGCTCTAAAAACAAAGCCTTACGTTATTTATGGGCAAGAAAACGAATAGAGGAACTAGACGATTACAATAAATTATTTTCTGATGATGTAAAGCAAGATGTTATAGACTTAGGAATAAAATACAACCTGGTAACCAATTACACTTCTTTTGTAGCTGTCGATGAAACCATTGTTAATGAAGACGGTACATTAAAAACGATAAAGCAACCACTTCCTATGCCTAAAAACGTAAGTAATTCAGCCGTTGGAGCAGAAGCAGAAGTCTCTAAAAAAACCATGTTTAAGAAGTCTTTTTCTATTACAATGAATGAAAACCTATTGAAAACTGATAAAAGAAAAATTAAGATGGAATTTAAAGCATTATACAGCGCTTTAGTAAGTAAATATTTAAAACAATATGAAAGCCTACGTATTAAGTTTAATGCTGAAGGTGAAATTGTAGAAATTGAAGTTCTAGAACATGGTAGCTGGGTTTATGCGTCATCTATTTTTAAAGAATTTACGGGTTTATCTGTAAAAACATTAAATGTGAATAGAAGTATAACTTTAACCTTAAAAAGATGATAAAAACCGTTTTAAAAATAGCAGTTGTATCATGTATCGCGTTAAATATTTATATGATTTTAGTGAGATGTCACTACATTGATTTTTATTTAAATACTGAATCAGTACAAACCCGAGATAGTGTGTATAATTTTAAACAACAAAACACAAAAGCGGATGGTAAACTTGATTTAGAATATCAATATGAGGAATTTGTAGAATGATAGTTTAACGATTGATCTTTTTTAATTGAAGTTGTTATTCTGAATAGAAAATAAAACAATTATCACCCTATAATTTCAAAAAATAGAACAACCTGTAAGGCTTAAAAACTTTGCAGGTTTTCTTTTTGTTGGCATAGATAAACTTGAGGGAAATGGTAATCCAAATAAGTATAAACCATCAAATAACAACGAATTCTAGTTTATAGCTAACGGATACTAGAAGCGACCAAATAAACCCTTAGTTCTCCCTTAATTTTGAGGTATAGAAATATAACAACCTAATATATATACCATGAAAAATCTAATTATTCTTTTAATCACAGTAATCAGTTTTCAGTTTACAAACGCGCAAGAGTTTAATAAAACAAACAAGTATACTGTTGCAAATAGAATGGACACCAAGCAGCAAGAATATGCTACAGCACTGTTCGATATTGTAGCAACAGATGATGCTTCTATGAAAATAGCAACTTTAAGCATTCTAGATCTTGATCTTTTTGAAGATGTTACTATTACATTATTAACAGATCCTAACCTGGATAGCATTAATGAAATTATAAAAGTAGACATCAATTATAGCACATGTTGCTACCATGCCGAAACTCATTATTACATGATAACGGATACTAACGAGTCTATTTCATTACCATATATAGAAAACGAATTTTGCGAGAACACAACAACAGAAGTTCAATATATATTCCCAGTACAAAAACTTGGTAAAGAAGCTATAATACTTAAAACAGAGGTCAACTTTACAGAAAAACACACTATTAAAGATCTTAAAATTCTACAAAGTTTTGCGTGGAATGATGATGACTTTAATGACAACGAATCAGTAGCCTATTCAGGCATTGACAATAATTAATATTAATCTTTAAATTTATTCAAAATGAAAAATGTAAAAAACAGTATCCTAGGATTATGCCTAGCAGCAATGTCAACCATGTTTGGCCAAACAGAACCACAAGTAAATTTCGCAACAGCAACACCAAGTGCTACAGTAAGTAAAGTCGCTTACGAATACTTACTTGCAGACCACGTTTACTTACGTGAAAATCCATCTATAAAGGGAAAGGCAGTAGCATTATTACCTATTGGAACCAAAATGATTATAGAAGAAAAAAGTGAACGTGAAGATACCTTAGATGGTATTAAAAGCAACTGGTATCGCGTAAGTATTGGTAACGACTCTGGCTGGGTTTGGGGCGGTTTAATAGCTCAAAAAACCTTTGGTAGTGAAGCAAGCCACAACGTTAAATTTGCTTATGGCTTTGAAAGTGCTACCGTAAATGAAGCAGGTGAAATTGAACAAAAACATCAATTACGAGCTTTTAAAAACGGTGTTCAAATAGATAAAATTGTTTTCAACGGACATCAATCTAAGGCTTTAGAAATAAAAAATATTGGAAACAAAGGGTTGTTTAATGTTGAAGATATTATCGCTCTTGATATTCCTGCTACTGAAGGAAATGAAAATAAAGGCAAAATGTACATTTTTTGGAATAACGGAAAATTTACAAACGTAGCCAGTTTAATTGATCACTGCGATACATCTTATAGTAAAACCGAATCTTTTGTTTTCCCATCGGATATGGAAGGTGTAAAAAGCAGATTGGTTTTAGAAACTTTTATTACAGATTTTAAAACAATAGCTAAAAATGAAACCGCTAAGGAAGATAAAAAACTAATTATTAGTGAGTATAAATGGAATGGATACAAATTAGTTAAAGTTGAGGATACGCCAGAAAGCACGGAAGATTTAGTAGCTAGTGAGCATTTAAACCCTATTAATTTCTAAAAAAGTATTAATGAAACTATATCCAATATTAATCTTTTTAATTCTAATATTAGGCTGCAAGAAGCCGTTTTCGCAAACACCGGAAACGGCACTTGCTTTGCCAATAGAATTTACAGAACAGACAGAATCTATTGTTTTTATTGCTGGCTTTGATGAAGGTGATAATACCTATTACACCAATGCAAAAAACTATTTTGAAGCACAAGATATACAGGTTGTAGATCATTTGTTTTCAATAGAAGAAATCATCAGCTTTCTTAATAAAACTGCTGGTAAAACATACGATAAAATTCACATTGTAAGCCATAGTAATCCTTGGTTAGGCATGTCTTTAAAAACAACAAGAAAAGGTGAACGTATTACAGTAGAAACCTTATCTCAATCCAAAAATAATATGCCCGTTTTAAAATACGGTATTAATAATTCTACCGAAATTGTTTTTCATTCCTGTGGTTTAGGAGAGAATAAAGCACTTTTGCAGGCGTTAAAACAAGTTTTTACAACAGGAGAATCACCAAAAATAATTGCGTCTTCATATTTTAATGTATTTGGAGGTAAATATGCAGGACACTATTTAGCGAAACCTTATTACGGATATTACCCAACAGCCGAATCTCCAGGTCCAGCAGCACTATCAAAAGATTTTAAAGCGAGTTATCCAGAAACTAAAATAGATTGGTTTACAGCATTAAAAACAAGAAAAGAAACAGGTTTAGGTGGCATTTATAGTTACAAGTTTAATATTCCAGTAGAATGGGAGTTTACTTTTAATGATAAATCAGAAATACCAAGATTTAGTGATAGAGATGCTATTATGGATTGGGTTTCCGAGTCTTCAGAAATGGCAACTATTTTATTCAACCTAAATATTCCTATAGAAAAATACCGTTGGAAAAGTGAAATCCGTGGCAATAAACTTCTTATTAAAGGAAAAACAACAGTCCTTTGTGTGTTACAGCCCATTTTACAGAAAGATGATGCAACAGAATATAGAAACACAGCAATAAACGATACTAGTTTATACCAAATGCTATGAAAACACAACCGAATTCACTCTTAAAAATTAGATAAAAATGGATCCAAAAAAAATATTTAAAACCATATTAGTATGGTTACCGTCAGCAATAATAACATTATTCTTTATACCGAATGCTTTAGATAAAATATTGCATCCTAGTGAAATGAATAAAATTATCACAAACAGCACTATACTTGTCATAGCGGGCATTTTTCTATTAATAGCGACAGCTTTATTTTTGTATAACAGAACGATTGTAATCGGAACCATACTTTTAGCGTTTTACATGACGCTTATTGTCTGTATCCATATGTACAAAGGAAAACCCTATGAAGTTGCAATTCTAATTGTTATGGCTACCATATTTGCAGCATATATTAGAAGTCCGTTTACTTTTCAACAAAAACGAAATTATTAAATTGAATAAAACGAGATACTAGAAAAATTTAACCAATTCAATTAAAAATGAATAAGGGTTTAATATCTAAATGGAAGGAAGTAAACATAAAAAAAGTTTATATTTAACCGAAAATTTAGTCATCGACAAATTTAAATTTTAAGCGCTTATAGCAAGTAAAATATCCTTTATAACAATATCCCCATTTGAATAAACACACAACATACGTCCTATTATTTCTGCTTTTTATAAGCCCTTTTATTGGTGCTCAAAACAGTCAATTAAGATCGTATTCTATAGAAGATGGTTTACCACAATCTCAAGTATACGATATTGTTCAAGATGAAATAGGTTACTTATGGTTAGGCACACAAGGAGGCGGACTTTGTAATTTTGATGGCACCAATTTTTCTATTTGGAATGAGAATGATGGACTGCTTTCCAATTATATCCATGCCTTATACACAAGTAATGATAGCCTATATATTGGAACAAATCTCGGGTTATCTATTAAAATAAAAAACAACTTTTCAAACTTTAAATGTCCGCAAGTCAATCATTTTTATAAATCAGAAAAAGGACTTTATCTAGGAACAAAACAAGGGATTTACAGTTATTCTAATACTGAAAAACTTAAAAAACTAAGCATACACACAGACATCGATTCTAGTATCGTAAACGCTATTGTTTTCGACGGTGCTTTTTATTGGATAGCAACGAACACGGGACTTTGGAAAACAAATAAGCTAGAGGGCGCAACACTTCAAATAGAAAAAATAGAAGAAAACAATTTCAAATCTGTAGTTTATAACAACCATAAAATATTTGCAGCAACTTATAGAGATGGTATTTTAATACTAGATCAAAAAAATAATGAATCGCCTATTTTATTACGAGAACCACTCGGTATTAATTCCATGGAAATTCATAATAAAAATGAATTATGGGTAGCAACAGATAATGATGGCATAAGCATTATAGATACCCAAAATTATTCTGAAAAAAGAAACATAAACAAATCCAAAGGGCTTTCGGTTTCTCATATTAGAAAAACGTTTACCGATAGACAATCTAATATATGGATAGCCACATCTGGTGGTGGTTTCTATAAATATTTCCAAAATAATTTTCAACATTTCGATGCATCATCGGGCTTAAAAGGCAATCGTATTTATGCTGTACATCATGCAAAAAATAGCCTTTGGATATCGAGTTCCGAAGCTGGTTTAACACAAATAGATACTTTAGGCATTCATCATATACCTAAAATTAAAGGGTTTTCGAATATAAAAATTAAAACCATAACTAGTGACGATCATGGTAATATTTGGGCCGGATCCGATGGTAATGGCGTACTTTTAAGAACCACGAAAACAGTAGATAGTTTGGTTCCCGATTATAGCGATTCTTTAAATGTTGTTACAAAAGTATTCACCAAAACAGTAATTAAAAACAAGGTTCTAAATTCAGAAAACGGTTTTCCTTTCGATTGGATTCGTAAGCTTGTTAACGGACAAAGCACCATGTGGGCAGCAACTTATTCTAGTGGTATTATACAGTTTAATTACGATAATGAAAAGGATAGTTTAGTTATCAAAAATAGATATGGTAAAAAATCTGGCATCACCGATTTATACATAAAAGACATCGCATTAGATAACCAAAACAGATTATGGTACGCCACACAAACAGGTCTTTTAGGTTATATTCAAAACGACAAACACACGGCTTTAGGAGCCGCTTTAAATCAGCAAACCACAATAAGAACCTTATTATTTCATCAAGATAAACTGTTTCTAGGAACTGCCGGAAAAGGCATTTGGGTTTCAGAAATTAGCGATAACACTCCAATTTTTAAGCCTTTAAAAGGAGCTAAAAAAATGTCTTCAGAAAATATATATCAATTAATATTTGATAATCAAGGCTATTTATGGGCAGGCACAGAGCGCGGTGTAGATAAAATTCAATTAAACCAAGATAACGATATTGAAGACATCTATCATTTTGGAAGAAACGATGGTTTTCTAGGTATAGAAACTTGTTTAAATGCCGTAGATAAAGATGAAAAAGGCCACCTTTGGTTTGGTGCGCTTTATGGCTTAACCGAATACATACCAAGTGCTGCCAGCAAAAGTACTTTAAAACCCGAAATCTATTTTAAAGATGTGCAAGTTGCTTATAAAAGTGTCGATTCTATCAACCTAAAAGCTTGGACCAATACAAACAAAGTCCTAAAGTTAAACCCCAACCAAACCCAATTAAGTTTTACCTATAGAAGTGTGGATATCGATCATCCAAATCAAATAGAATATCGGTCTAAATTAAACCAAAACGAGTGGAGTCCGTGGTCTAAAGAGAACAAACAAAACTTTGCAGGTTTAGCTTATGGCGCGCATCAATTTTCTGTACAATCTAGAAATTACAGATGGGAGGAAAGTACACCAATAAAATTCAACTTTTTTATCGATAGTCCGTTATACAAAAAAGCGGAGTTCCAATGGGCTGTAATAGGCTTCGCAATCTTACTTTTATTAATTCTAGGTTGGCTATACATTAGAAGAATAAGATTAAAAAACAAAGCGGATAAAGCACAATTACAAATAAAAAACGATCTGCTTACTCTAGAGCATAAGGCGTTGCAATTACAAATGAATCCGCATTTTATCTTCAACGTGTTAAATGGTATAAAAGCCATGGCCATTAACAAACCAGATAAAATGAATGCCACAATAAATAGTTTTGCAACCTTACTTAGAGAAACGCTAAATAACTCTAGAAAAGACCAGATTACTTTAGGGCAAGAAATTAAAACCATACGCCATTATATTACTGTAGAGCAGTTAATGGCAGCAAAACCGTTTACGTTTACAATTACTAGTAACTGCGAACTCGATCCAGAAGAAATTCTTGTGCCACCCATGTTAATTCAGCCTTTTGTAGAAAATGCTATTCGCCATGGTATTTTAAAAGGTAACAAAGCAGGAGTGCTTCAAATTGAATTTAATACTACCGAACATTATTTGCATTGTACAGTGATCGATAATGGTATTGGTATTTTTAAATCTCAGGAAACAAAAATAAAAACAGACCATCAATCTATGGCGCTTACCGTTACAAAAGAGCGTTTAACATCCATTTCTGGCGAAAATGCACTGCAGATTACCGAAATAAAAAATGATGACGGTACTATCGGCGGAACAAATATTACCTTTAAAATTCCTTTATTAACAGATTATTAGAGAACCTATGCTTACAGCCATTATTGTAGAAGACATGATTGATGCTTTACAGCTTTTAAAAAGCGATTTAGAAACCAGGCATCCCGAAGTTGAAATTATAGCCACCGCACAAAGTGTTGTAGAAGCAGCAAAGGTTTTACGTAAAAAACAACCCGATATTCTATTTTTAGATATTATGTTAGGCGATGGAACTGGTTTTGATATCTTAGAGATTTTCCCCGATTTAAAATCGAAAATTATCTTTGTAACCGCCAGTGATGAGTTTGCTATTAGAGCCTTTAAATTTGCTGCTATAGATTATGTTTTAAAGCCGTACGCTTACGAGGAATTGGATTTGGCTGTAGATCGTGCTAAAGAGCAAATACAACCTAATAAAGAACGATTAACCATTTTAAAAGAAACACTTTCTGCTCCAGAACAAAAGCCCGATAAAATATCGTTACACACACTAGATAAAATTATTATTGTGAGTTTAGATGATATTATCCGTTGTGAATCTGATAGTAACAATACCATTTTTCATCTTCAAGACAAACGTAAGGTGTTTGTAACTAAAACGTTGAAGTATTTTGCAGATATGCTTAAAAGCTACAGTTTTATCAGAATTCACCAAAGTCACTTGGTTAATTTAGATTATGTTAGTGAATACATAAAATCTGATGGTGGTTATTTAATGCTGAAAAACGGCGAAAATGTGCCAGTTTCTGTTCGGAAGAAAACCGAGATTATTGAGATTTTAGATACGATGCATAGGTGAATAGTTAATTTTTTTTATGACACTTTTGCCTTTAATTTCAATCGCGGGCACACATACTTTTTTTGCTTGAAAATAGGTGAGGAGTGGTGGCGTTTGTTTTGGAACTTTAGCCAAAATGTTGTGTTCTGAATTTGGCGTTAAAGAAACTTTGATCATTCCTTTATTTACAAGAAAATAAAAAATTCCTTCAGAAGCATAAATTAAATAATTTTTCATAATCTTTAGAAGAAATACAGTCTGTTTTTAAAAAGGTAATTCGAATAGATTCGGAATTTACTTATTAGTTAATTACTAAAATTCTTTATATTGTCGTGAAATTAATGATGCTATCAATGATATTAAGATGGTATATTAAATCACCTATTTATCAAATTTATGTTTTTAGAAAAACTCAATATTAAAAATTTTAGAGGAATTAAAGAATTAAATCTTAATTTCAATAGTAGTGTAAATATAATAATAGGAGAAAACAATGCTGGAAAATCAGCAATTATAGATGCTCTTCGTATTTGTTTGAGTATAGGTAAACAATGGAAAGATATTGGTGTTAAAAATGATGAAGACTTTCACATTAATGTTAATGAATTAAATGCCGCCTTAGAACCCATAGAATTTGGTTTAATATTTAAAATAGAGACACCGCGAGACAGAGAATATTTTCAAAGTTTACTTTGGCAAAACCCAGATAATCCGGACGACCTTAATTTGCAAATACAAGCCAGGTATTCATTAGAAACTAATCCTAAAGGTAATCAAGTATTAAGATGGGATGTTTGGGGAGGACAAAATCCTGGGCAAAGAATAAAACCTGAAGAGGCACAACTTCTATTTTATTCCTATCTAGAGCCGTTAAGAAATGCAGAACTAGAATTAAGACCTTATGCTACAGGTAATAAAGTTACTTCTTTATTTAAAGAAATGACTAAATACACAAAAATTAACGAAGATGGAGAGGATGAAGAGGTTGAGTTAAATATTGATAAAAAAAATCAATTAGCAACCACTCTTCAGGATGTAATTCAAGACGAAGATTGGACTGGAGTTGTGAAAACTGGAGAAAGTTTTGTAAATGAGCATTTAGAAAAAGCCGATATTAGAAAAAAGGAATCTAGAATACATTTAAAATTATTGGAATATAAATATGATAATATAGTTAAAGGTGTATTAACTAGAAAACCAGTTTATCAAGAAGAGATATTAGATGGAGATTACAACCAACAAAAATATTTTGATATTAGTCAAAACGGTTTAGGTGAAAATAATTTAATTTTAGCATCATCTGTGCTTGGAGATTTAAAAAACAGAAGATCTGAAGAAATAGAACATTATTATGCACTTTTAATAGAAGAGCCAGAGGCTCATTTACATCCGCAAAAACAGAATTCATTTTTTAATTATTTGAATAGTTTAAAAGACTTAGGAGTACAAATTTTTATTACCTCACATTCTCCAACTATTACAGCAAAATCTGATTTAGATAATTTGTTAGTTCTACAAAAACAAGATAATGTAGTTAGTAGTTTTTCACTTAAAAATTCTGATTTAAGTCTTAAGAATAAAAGCTATCTCAGTAAATTTTTAGATGTTACTAAATCTCAAATCTTTTTCTCTAATGGAACAATTATGGTTGAAGGAATATCAGAAGCTTTACTACTTCCTGTATTTGCAGAAATAATGGGAGAAGAATTAAATTTAGATAAAAACGGAATTGAATTAGTTAATATAAATGGGGTTGCATTTGAACCTTTTGCAAAACTTTATAACTCTGATATTTCAAATAAGCGTTTGTCAGCTTATAGTTCAATTATAACAGACAATGATAAAGGTTTAATAGCTGCAAAAGATTTGAAAAATGATAAACATGATATAGATACTACTAAAGCTAAACTAATTTTTAATAAGCTAAAAGAGTTAGAAATTGTTGATACCAATAACCGAATAATAAACTTCAATAATGATGTAGACTTTGAAATTGAAGGTTATAAAACAGAGTCAATTCATGTTAAAGAAATTTTAAATCATTTGAATGATAAAATATCGGATAGAGCCTCAAAGGCTAATGATTTAGAAGGTGGTAATTTAAAAGTTGTTTTAGCTGAAAATACTTTTGAGTATGAGTTAATGGTTACAAACCGCAATAATGCAATTACAATGTTATCAATTTATAAAGAGATGCATCCAAAAACAACATTTATTGCTGAGGAAGAATCTTTACATAATAAAGCATTAGATTTATTGGAAAAATTGAAATCTAACAAAGATAAATCTGAGTTTGCTCAACAATTATCATTTAAATTAGAAACAATAGATTCATTACGAAATTCTTTTGTGGTGCCTGATTATATTCAAAACGCTATTAATTGGGTAATAAATAGAGAATAATGTACAAGCATTTATCTGAGAAGCAAAAAAAAATACTAGATTATAAGCAAGGTACAGTTGTAGTAAAAGCGTGCCCAGGAAGTGGTAAGACTTATTCTGTTTCTGCTCGAATTTCTAAGCTATTAAATGAAAACGAATTTAAAAGAAAAGGAATTGCCGCAATATCATTTACAAACATAGCTTGTTCCGAAATCGAAGAAAAGCTTAAAGACGATTTTGGTATATATGTTCCTTTAAAGCATCCTCATTTTATAGGAACTATTGATAGTTTTATAAATTCATATATATTTCTTCCATTTGGTCATTTAATTATGAAATGCTCAATTCGTCCTATACTTGTAGGTGAACCGCATTCAAATTGGTCGCATAAATCATACGAAAGAGATTACAGTCAATTCTTTGATAAAACAAGTTTTGGTTTAGATAATAAGCTAATTAGGCTTGCACCACCACAGGCATTTTTTTTCCCATGGAATTATTATAACAAACAAGGTAACGTGAATGGAAATATTCAGAATATAATTGATTCTAAAAGGAAATATTTCGCTCAAGGTTATGCGAATCAATCAGATGCTAATTATATCGCTTTAAAAATATTAGAGAAATATCCGCTTATTGCAACTAATGTTGCTAATCTGTTTGAATATTTTATTATTGATGAAGCACAAGACACTAATGAAATACAGATGAGAATTCTTGATATATTAAAAAAATCAGGGACAAATAATATAATGTTGATTGGAGATAGAGACCAATCTATTTTTGAATGGAACGATGCAAAACCAGAGCTTTTTGATGAAAAATTTGACGAATGGGAAAGTATTCTACTTGATGAAAACCGAAGAAGTTCACAAGCTATTTGCGATTTTACAAAGAATCTATCATCATTTGACAAATCTGAAGCTGTAAATGAAGAAGTAGCTGATTATGATTTGGCACCTCAGATAATAGGCTATAAGCTGCCTAAGAAAAAAAATAAAAAAGACCCAACAATAATAAGTCAAGAAGAAAGCAAATCAAGTTTTGAAAATATTTTATCAGGTTTTTTAAAATTATGTAGAGAAAATGATATCGAAATTAATAAGAAAAACGTGGCCGTATTATATAGAGGTAAAAGCAGCTCCAAATATTTAGGTTTAAATCTTGATATTTCAACTTATGAAAATATTCCGTGGATAGACAAACAATATCACGTTAGAAATATCATTTTAGGAAAGCATTTAATAGATACTCAAGATTTTTTCAAAGGTTATAGACTTTTAGAAAAAGGGTATTTTGAAGCATTATATAGAAAAACAAACCGTAATTTTTATTGTACGGATGATTTTATAAAGACTCAAATTGAGCTTAATGGATTTATGAAGCATAGAGATACTATCTTCAATTTTATTAATAAGCTTTCGGAAACTAATGATAAAACGTTTAATCAATGGATTGTTGAATCCAACAAAAAAATAGAAGATATTGGAATAGTTATGAATATTAATGTAGAAAATGGAGATGTTTTAATAGACGATTATTATGCAAGTAATTTAAATTCAGATAGTATACATCCATTTTATTATGGTACAGTTCACTCCGTTAAAGGAAAAACTTTCGAAGCTGTATTATTACTTCTTGGTAAAAGGGCAATTAGAAACTATGTAAATATTATAAATGCACCTGATTTTAATGCTTTACCAGACAATTGTAAAGAGGAGTTGAGGATAGTTTATGTTGGAATAACTAGACCACGAAAAATATTAAATATGGCTGTTCCTGACTCAGATGTAGAAGTTTGGACTAACAAAATGAATAATTAATTTAGACGAAAAATATTATTGAATTTTCCAGCTGTTACATACAAACGAACCCAATCCCCAACCAAGTAATGTTCCATCACTTTCTACGACCAAAGGCTGCATCAATCGTATAGTTTGTACTTTTGTAAATACAAATTATTTCAGCAATTATAGAAAGCCTTCATGCAACAACAACATAATAAACTCAATATATTTAAGAGCGTAAATTTCAATAAAGGGATTTACGTTTCTTTGTTTCAATTAATACTTCTAGTTTCCGTTTTTACTCAGGTTACAGCAGGCGCACAGGTAAAAGACAGCCGTTTACCCATCATTATTGATGCCGATACCGCTAATGAAGTAGACGATCTTTATGCTATAGTTAGAGCCATTAAAGAACCGAGTTTTAATGTTTTGGGTATTACTTCGGCACAGTTTCATACATCGCCATTAGCAACCGAAAATACGGTGCAAGAAAGCCAAGATATTAACGAAAAGATACTGAGTTTAATGGGGAACTATAAAATTCCATTACCCTTAGGAAGCAATGTGCCGATAATGAATAGTAAAGAACCTGCGAGTTCTCCGGCATCAAACTTCATTGTTAAAATGGCGCATACATTACCTGTGGGCGAAAAACTGAATGTGGTTATTTTAGGATCGAGCACCAATGTGGCGAGTGCTATTTTGGAAGATCCATCGATTATAGAAAAACTAAAAGTGCATTATCTTGGTTTTTGGCATACCGTGGAAACCAACGCGTATAACAAAAAGGAATTCAATACAGGCAACGACCCCAAAGCGGTGGATATTCTTCTAAATACTGAAGGTCTAGATTTAAGTATCATGACGGCCACAACCAGTCAGCACCTTGTGTTTACTAAAGCAGAAGTCGATGCGCAATTAAAAAATAAAGGTGGTATTGGTGATTATTTAATAAACCGTTGGGACACGTTCGAGCGTTGGTGGACCAAAGACGATCCGGAAAAGAAAAGCTGGATTATGTGGGATGTTGCTATTATTGAAGCGCTAGCACATCCGGAATTATCGAAAATTGAGACCTTTTTAACACCTCCAGAAAACACAGCTCGTTTAATAAACATCCATACAAAAATAGATGTAGACCTTATGAAAGCGGATTTCTGGCAAAGCCTAAATAAAAAATAACCTATGTATTTAGATATTAATAGTTCCATTTTAGATTTTGAGACGTCTTTAAATACCATGGGGTTTTTAGACCTAAAACAAGAACGTATTCTTTCTATAGAAAAACCTGGTGAGGGCAACATGAATGTGGTGCTTAGAATCCGTACCAATACGCGGTCTTTTATTGTAAAACAATCGCGTCCGTTTGTTCAGAAATATCAAGATATTACGGCACCTATTGAGCGTATCGATGTGGAGTTTCAGTTTTACAAAGCGGTTACCAATAAGGTTATAGCACCCCATATTCCTAAAATACTGGCTTATAATGCAGAAAATTATTTGCTTGCTTATTCTAGAAGATTTAGGTGATTGTAAAGATATGTCGTATCTCTATGAAGATAGAACAATGCAGAGCTTGCAACTGCATGAACTTATAGATATTGCTGCGCAAATTCATAAATCGAAACCTACGGCATATCCTGAAAATATGGCCTTGCGTTTGCTTAACCATCAACATATTTTTGTTTTGCCTTTTTTAAAGGATAGCGATTTTCATTTAGATACCATTCAAAACGGGCTTCAGGAACTGGCTTTAATTTACAGACATGATGCCACTTTAAAAACAGAGATTGCAAAGGTTGGCGAACAATACTTATCTAAAGGCGATACGCTTTTGCACGGCGATTATTATCCGGGAAGTTGGATGACGAAAGCAAACCATACCTATGTGATTGATCCGGAATTTAGTTTTATGGGTTTTGCCGAATTTGATATTGGCGTTATGGCAGCACATACTATTATGATCACCATGAACATCGATTGCTTAGAAAGCATAAAAAATAGATATCTCGAAAAGTTGAATGCAGGATTGCTTGCCAAAGTTGCCGGAATAGAAATTATGCGTAGATTAATTGGTTTGGCACAATTGCCTTTAAAAAGATCGATTGAAGAAAAAAAGTCACTTTTAGAAATGGCACGAACGCTTATTTTGAATTAGAGATATCTAGATTTAATATTTTCAGTAAAAACATCGAATTTCGTCGTTCGCTGAGAATCGCGTATTTGAAAAAACTTTAGTCCTTGTACAGAATATTCAATTTATGCGAAACATGAAAAATAGCCGTTTTTAGTTCCTAAAAGAGAAAAATATTCGAATTTGGTATCTCGCGGAAATAAACTTACTATTTTCATACATTTGTAATATGACACATGATTTACCTAAAATAGAATTTAAATCAGCTTTTGAATTAGATATTGAAGTCATGACCTTTGCCGAAACTTTTGAAAAGTTAGGTTTATCTACAAGTCATGATCCGTTTTCATCACATAGAATTTTATTTCATCTTATCATCATTGTTACCAAAAACACTTATGAGCATGTTGTCGATTTTAAATCTTACACCTTAGTTGAGGGAAGTTCTATCTTTATTTCTAAAAATCAAATCCATCATTTTAATAAAGAACTGATAAACGCGGAAGGCTATTGTATTATTTTTAATAGTTCGTTTGTAGATAAATCACATTATTTATTAAGCACTTTAAATTTAAATCGGTTATTTAATTACCATATTGAAACACCCGTAATTCACCAAAGTAAAACCGATCATGATAACCTGATTAGTACAGCACATAATTTGCGTAATGAGTATATGTTCTCTAATGGTTTTGGCAAGTCGCAAATATTAAGTAACCTGCTTAATGTTTTACTACTTAAGGCAGAACGGACCAAAGAAAACCAATCTGTTAAAGACATTAATATGCATTGGTTAGAGAAATTTACCGCATTTAAAGATATACTTGAAGATGAATTTGCAAATACTAGAAGTTCAAGATATTATGCTTCAAAATTATTTATTTCTTATAAGTTTCTAAACGATATTGTTAAGACGCTTACTGGCAAGACTGTAAAAGCGTTTATAGACGATTTTGTAATTATTGAAATTAAGCGCTACCTAGTTACAACCTCACTTTCTATTAAAGAAATAAGCTATAAAACCGGCTTTGAAGAACCTGCAAATATGGGTAAGTTTTTTAGAAAAAATACGGGCTTTACACCACTTAAATTTCGAAATAAAACATAAATACAAGGTTACACTTTTACCTTTTTTATCATCATTTTGATTGGCTTAATACTGCGGCGCTAATGCATCTTTGCAGTATAATTATTAATCTAAAAATAAAATGATGAAATCTTTCAAATTAAAATTTATGGCCATTATTGTTTTGGCTATCACTATTGTCTCTTGTAATAATGATGACGATTCTAATGCTCAAAAAACAGTTGATTTTGGAACTGCACCGTCAAGCTCCATGATAACTTTGGGCACTGTAGATGTTATTACAGAAAACACAGTAAGATACCACACGCTTAATTTTGATACCGCTCCATACACAGTAACTATTGTAGAAACAGAAAATACTGTTGTTTTAGTAGATTTAGGACCTGCACCAGTTTTTGCAGACGAACTAAAAGCTTATGTAGATGCTATTAATAAACCTGGCGCTGTAATAATTACTCACAACCATGGCGATCATTATGGTGGTGCTGGAAATTTTGCAGATTTAGATTTTTATGCTGAAAGCACTGTGGCTGCACAATTAAACAGTACAGCAGACTTTACAAGCTTGCATCCTAATGCGGTTATTGGGGTGAGCGATTTTCAAGAAATAGGCGATTTAACTTATGTTTTTGATAAAGTATCTAACGCAGAAACTGGAGAAAACGGTTATGTTTATAATGCTGCGCATAAAGTTCTTTTTGCTGGAGACCTTATTTACAATCTATCGCATCCATATTTAAGAGAATACACGCCAAATAGTGGTGCTGATGAAATTGATAACTGGATTGCTGGTTTAAATGTATTGAAAGCCAACTTTGCAGATTACAACCATATTTTTGTTGGTCATAATGGTTCTCGTGCTGATGTTGAAACGTCTATCGACGAAAACATCGACTATTTACAAAATGCACAAGGCCTTATAAAAGGTACACAAACTACTACTGGGGGTGGCACAGCGACAACAAACCAAGAGATAATTGACGAGCTAGAAGTATTGTACCCTAACTATTTAGATGGTGGTCTTTATTTATCGTTACCTGATGCGTTCTTCCCTGGAGATACAGGAGCAGATTGGTTTTAATACCAAACACCAAATTTATTACCCCTACATTAAATTTAAAACACATTAATTATGAATATTAAATTAATAGCATTTGCAATAATAGGTTTACTAGTTAGTAGTTGTAGTAATACAAAATCTGTTTTAGAAGTAACAACCTTTAAAACAAAATCACTAAACAACATATCTGTTTTTAATAAGCTTGATGCTGAAGTTGAGACTAATTTTACAGCAAAACAACCAGGTTTTATTAAGCGCCAAAGCGGAATAAATGAAAATGGAGAATATGTTGTTTTGGTATATTGGGAATCTCTTGAAAACGCTAAAGCGTCTATGGAAAAATTTATGGCTGATCCCTCTGTAGCCAAATATGCTTCTATGATTGATGGAGTTTCCATGAAAATGTCACGCTATCATATTGAAGATGGTTTTAATGCGGCTCACAGTAATTTTGTTGAAGTAATGTCTTTTAAAACTAAAGCAGATATCGACATGAAGGCCTTCGATAAAACCAATAAAAACGTAGAAAACGGATTCACATCTAAACAAGATGGATTTTTACAACGTGTTACTGGTGTAAATGAAAATGGCGAACAAATTGTTGTAGTGTATTGGGATAATAAAAGCCATTCTGATGCCGCTTTACAACCTTTTATGAACAACAAAATTTCTAAGGAATTTATGGGCATGATGGATCAATCTTCAATATGGATGGGGCGCTATCAAAAAATTAAACCAGAGCTTGAATATTAAAGAGCATCTGAAAATTGTAAACACATATTGATTAGTAGCATGAAGGGATATCAACTTGGCTTTGGTATTCCTTCTTTTTAAAAGAAAAATTATGATAAGTTCACAACAAAATCAAATAAACACCACCATAAACGGGCTCTTTGAAGATTCTAAATTCGATGTGGTAAACATTATGAAAGGTGTGGCAAAAAGCGTTTTTAGACCCATGCAACCTTTGGATTTTAAAGATGCCTATTTGTCTATTACAAAAACACAAGGTGAAGGCTTGATAAACTTAATTGAAGATAATAACCTTAAAAACATTGTTGAGTTTGGAACATCCTTCGGGATTTCTACTCTGTATTTAGCGCAAGGTGTACTTGAAACAGGTGGACGCGTTATCACTACAGAGTTACTCGAATCGAAAGCTAAAAAAGCCATTAGTAATTTTAAAAGCGCAAGTGTACACAACCTTATTGATGTTAGAATTGGAGACGCCATGGAAACCTTAAAAAATCATGACGAACCTATTGATCTATTATTGCTAGATGGTTGGAAAGACTTGTACTTACCACTTTTCCAGATGCTGGAACCTAATTTCCATAACGGTACATTTATCTATGTCGATAATGCAGAAATGGCCGAGTCTAAAGCCTTTTTAGAAGTGATTAGTCAAAATAAAGCATATAAATTGCAGTCTCTATTTGGAGAAAAAGTAGTATTAATAACAGTTAAAAAATAAATATATTATGAGTCAAGTATCAAATTGCCCAACATGTGGAGGTAAATCAAAAATAAAAGAAACAAATGGTGTTACCACTTATCAAGCACTTCAAGATGAAGAAGTTTTGAAAAAAGTAGGACAATTAAAAAAAGCTATGGAAACATTTAAAGCTAAAGCAGAAAAACTTGAAAAAGAACTAGAAACTTTAAAGAACAGTCAAAAATAAGAAGCTTACAAAATAGAGTAAGATGTAAGTTTTCTGAACTTTATAACGTTTCAGATAAATAAAGGTAGTTGGCTTTTAGATTGGTTAGCCGTTTTTAAATTCTTAAATTTGGGTAAAACCCTTAAAAACATGCTAACACTATTTAACACATTGATTTTACAATTGCCCATGGGAACACCAAACCCCGACGACAACCAACCATTAGATTTATCTGATCCGTTTGAGTTGATTGTGTTTATTGTTTTACCCGTTTTAGCGGTTTTCTTTTATATACTTTGGAGAAAGAAACGAAAGGATAAAAACTAGTTTAATAAATAAAATAGCGGTTTATTATTTAAGGATAGGTTGTAAAACCTCCCACACATTCTTAGCCAATATTTTATGACCTGCTTTTGTAGGATGAATGCCGTCCGATTGATTTAAATCTGGAATACCGCCAACATCTTCTAATAGAAAAGGCACTAAATGTAAGTTGTTTTCTTTAGCTAAATCGGGAAACATGTTTTTAAACGCTGTAGTGTAATCTTGTCCCATATTAGGCGGAATTTGCATACCAGCTAAAACAATAATAGTCTCTGGATACTTGGTCTTTACTGCATCTATAATAGTTTGTAAGTTGGCTTTAGATTGGTCTAAAGGCACACCACGTAAACCATCATTAGCACCCAATTCTAGAATAAAAACACTAGGTTCTTCGTTTAAAACCCAGTCAATTCTATTTTTTCCGCCAGAAGTGGTTTCACCGCTAACACCCGAGTTTACAATGTTGTAATCCAAACCCAAAGCATCTATTTTATTTTGAATAATACCTGGGAATGCATCATCAACATCTTCCAAACCATAACCAGCTGTTAAGCTATCTCCGAAAAATACTATTTTTTTAGAGCTTGTGCTTTTGGTGGTTTCAACTTCAGTTTCTGTCGCAGTTTCAGCTGAATCCATAGTATTTTTAGAAGCATCTTGTTTACAAGACAATAAGAATAGTAGTACGTAAAAACAACAAAATTTTAAGAAAACCTTTTGAGTTCTATTGTTGATATTTATTATCAATTGTCTATTTTTCAACATCGGGATTTTTTAGTAAAAACATTAAATAAGCGTCATGTCAAATATATTAAAGATTAATGATTTAGAGAAAACTTATACCAGTGGTTCTAAAAAATTAACAGTAATTAGCAATATCTCTTTTGAAGTAGAACAGGGGAGTGTTTTCTCTATTGTAGGACCTTCAGGAAGTGGAAAAACCACGCTTTTAGGTTTGTGTGCAGGTTTAGATTATCCAACCTCAGGAAGCATAGAATTATGCGGTACGGCTTTGCATGATTTAAATGAAGATGAACGCGCCGCTTTACGAAATAAAGAAGTTGGTTTTATTTTTCAGAATTTTCAATTACTACCCACTTTAACGGCATTAGAAAATGTGATTGTTCCTTTGGAATTGCAAGGCGAAAAAAACGCTTCTAAATTTGGTATTGCTTTATTAGAAAAAGTAGGTTTGGGAGATCGTTTACATCATTATCCATCGCAATTATCAGGTGGAGAACAACAGCGTGTTGCTCTGGCGCGTGCTTTCTCTAACAAACCGTCTATTTTATTTGCCGATGAACCTACAGGGAATTTAGATGAAGAAACTGGTGAAAAGGTGATTCAGTTACTCTTTGAACTTAATAAAGAAGCCGGAACCACTTTGGTGATTATTACCCACGATTTAGATTTGGCAAACCGTACGCAACAAATTTTAAGATTGAAAGGCGGTAAGATTATTTCAAACGAAAAAACAAGCGCGATTTAATGAGCAAGATCTATTCAAAACCGAATTTTCAATGGCTTTTAAAAATGGCTTGGAGAGATGGAAAAGCCAGTCTTTCTAGGTTATTGCTTTTTATGGCTTCCATAATATTGGGGATTGCTGCAGTGGTTTCCATCCAATTATTTAGCGATAATTTAAAGCAAAATATAAAGCTACAATCGAAAGCCTTAATGGGTGCCGATTTTGTAATTGATAGCAAACAAAAACCTACCGAAAAAACACAAGCCATTATAGATTCTTTAGGTGCAGATGCATCTGAAGTTAACTTTGTGTCTATGGCCGCTTTCCCTAAAAATAACGGCACAAAATTAGTAAAAGTGAGAGCGATTGAAGGCGCATTTCCTTTTTACGGAAATATCACAACCACACCAAAAGATGCAGGTGCTACTTACCAGAACTTAGGTGGCGCATTAGTTGATGCCACATTACTTTTACAATATAAAATAATACCTGGAGATTCTATTAAAATAGGAGAGTTAACCCTACCTATTATTGGTGAATTAAAAGCCATTCCGGGTAGTACAGCTATTTCATCTTCTGTGGCGCCAACCGTTTTAATTCCGTTTCGTTTTTTAGATGAAACCGAATTATTGCAATTAGGAAGTAGAAAAGAATATCAATACTTTTTTAAAGATCCGAAAGCTAATTTAGACGATTTAAAGAAAACATTAGAACCCGTTCTTGAAGCGGAAAACGCAGATATTGACACACATATTAGCACGAGCAAACGTTTAGGCAGACGCTATGATAATGTGAGTCGATTTTTAAATTTAGTCGCTTTTATAGCGCTTTTATTGGGTTGTATTGGTATTGCAAGTTCTGTGCATATCTATATTAAAGAAAAGCTAAAAAGTGTTGCTGTTTTAAAGTGTTTAGGCGCTTCTAGAAAACAAACCTTTTTAATTTATTTGTTGCAAATTATTAGCATTGGACTTATTGGAGGTTTAATAGGCTCAGGAATAGGAACGGCATTGCAATATGCATTTCCTTATATTTTACAAGACTTTTTACCTTTCAGTGTTGAAATTTCTATTTCGGCGCAGCCTATAATTATGGGGGTTACTTTAGGGATTTTAATGTCGGTTTTATTTGCTTTATTACCTTTATTAGGGACTTGGTATGTATCGCCTTTAGAGGTTTTAAGAGGCTCGGAAGATAATCTTCAAAAACCTAAAAAAGCGAGAATTGCCGTTATGTTCGCCATTGCTCTTTTTATCTTTTTGTTTGCGTTTTGGATGCTAAAAGATGCCTTAAATGGATTATTTTTTACCGTCGGAATTTTTATCACAGTTGCTATTATGGCTGGGATAGCGCAGATATTTATTAAATTAATTAAAAAATATTTCCCGAGTTCTTGGGGTTATACTAAACGTCAAAGTTTATTGAATTTATTCCGACCAAACAACCAAACCATGGTACTGGTATTAGCGATTGGACTAGGGACATTTTTAATAAGCACGTTGTATTTTACCAAAGATATTTTATTGGCTAAAACCACTATAGAAAACAAGCAAAATGATGCCAATATCATTTTAATGGATGTTCAAAAAGAACAGGAAACGGCGCTTTTAGAGACTTTTAAAAGTAAAGGCTTAGAGGTGATTAATAACATACCAATTATTACAATGCGCATGCATAGTATTCGTGGTAAATCGGTAAATGAAATTCGCCAAGACACCACCATTAAAATGCGTAAATGGATTTTAAACCGAGAGCTTAGAGTAACTTATAGAAATGCTTTGGTAGATACCGAAGAAATTTTGGAAGGTGAATGGACAGGTAAAAAGGAACATGGAAACCCCATCTATATCTCAATAACAGACAATATTGCTAAAGATGCTAATTTGAAAATAGGGGATGCCGTTGTTTTTAATATTCAGGGTGTGCTTAAGGAAACCGTTGTTGGTAGTATTCGTAAAGTGGATTGGAGCAGTATGAAAATAAATTTCAATATTTTATTTCCGGTGGGTGTTTTAGAAAATGCACCAACTTTTAATGTCATGACGACGCATGTACCAGATGAAGAAAGTTCGGCTGCCTTGCAAAGCGATTTGGTTCAGAAATTCCCGAATGTTACTATTTTAGATTTACGACAAGTGTTTACCATTGTTGAAGATATTCTAGATAAAATATCATGGATTATTAATTTTATGGCCTTTTTTAGTATTCTTACTGGTTTTATTGTACTTATTGGTTCTGTTAGAAATAGCAAATACCAACGCATAAAAGAAAGTGTGTTACTGAGAACTTTAGGAGCAAAAAGTAAGCAAATTTTACAAATTACGGCTCTAGAATACGTTTATTTAGGTGTTTTAGGAAGCTTAACAGGAATTTTATTGGCTTTTATTGGTAGCCAATTATTAGCCACGTTTTTATTTAAAGAACCGTTTGTACCATCGGTAATTCCGTTTTTGGTTTTTCTGCCAAGTATTACGTTTTTAGTTGTTTTGGTTGGATTAAGTAACTTAAAATCTGTATTAAAAAGTCCACCTTTAGAGGTGTTGAGGAAGGAAGTATAATTTTAATAAAAGTAAACTACCGCCGTATTATTGTGCTCATTTTACAAAGCAACAATATGAGAGAAGCGGTAGAATACAAAATATATATTTAGTATCCCATTTTGCTAAGAATCACTTTTAATTTGGTTTATTTCATTCTAATGTACTGTACATTAAAAGTGACAGGGATTTCTTATCTGAAATAAAAGTAATATTTAATTCTAGCTTAAAACTTGTGTTTCGCTAAGTTGAGTTTTAATTGTGGTGAGTGGCGGAAAAGTGTCGACGGTTACTGACAGCAAATTGATGTTTTGAAGGTTATTTCTTAACGCAGATCATGAAGTGCACTCTGATTTTCTATTAAAAATAAACTTAATAGATAGTTTTAGCCCTGATAGCAGCGGCATCCTTTTTTGTGTTATTTAATAGGACTAAACGTAGGTTGAAGAAAAAGGTTTAAGATGAAGAGAAACTTTAAGGCTACCTACAAAAAAGATATAGCGGATAGCAGGAAATAGCTTATAAAAAAAGCATATAAATGTAGGAGGAAAGTGTAATATTTACGAAACGTTAGTTTTAAAAACTAAACTTTAAGTACAGTTGCACCATTTTGCTCAACAACCGAAACGCCCCATTCTGCAATAGATTTAATTAACGGAATTAAAGTTTTTCCGAAATCGGTTAAGGAATACTCCACTTTTAAAGGCGGTTTAGAGGTGTATACTTTTCGCTTTACAATGCCATCTTCTTCCAAATTCTTTAATTGCAAGCTCAGCGTGCGCTCTGTAACTGTTGGCATTTCTTTTCTTAATTCATTGTATCGAAGTGTTCCATCTATTAAATGAAATAAAATAACGGTTTTCCATTTGCCTCCAATGATGCCCATGGTTAAACTTGCACAACATGGGTATTCTTTTCCTTTAAATTGATACATAATAAATGATGTTATTCTTGTTTACTGGGTACAAAGATATAATACTATACTTAATTAAACAACTATACTTTTTATAGTAAAATATTTAATATCTAAAACATTATAAGTCAATTGATTATAAATTATATTTTATACTATACTTTTCGACCGTTATTGCGAGTTTGAATAACTATATTTACTTTTGTCACTATAAAAATTATAGTATAATATATTTCAATTTAAAAAAATATAAAATTATGAAAGCAATAGGATATAAAGAGAATCTTCCAATAGAAGATGTTAACTCATTACAAGACATAGAATTAAATACGCCAAAAGCTACGGGAAGAGATGTTTTAGTAGAAATAAAAGCCATTTCTGTAAACCCAGCAGATTATAAAGTACGTGCAGGAATGCCAGTAGAAGGTGACGATTGGAAAGTTATTGGATGGGATGCTACCGGAATTGTAAAGGAAGTTGGTGAGGATGTTTCTTTATTTAAAGTTGGTGACGAAGTTTGGTATGCAGGAGATTTTACACGTCAGGGGAGTTATGCGCAATACCAAGTTGTAGACGAACGTATTGTTGGTAAAAAACCTTCTAGTTTATCTTTTCCTGAAGCTGCTGCTTTACCATTAACAACACTTACAGCTTATGAAATGTTGTTTGATAGATTACAGGTTTCAAAAGACGATGCTAGCAAATCCATTTTAGTTATTGGTGCTGCTGGAGGTGTTGGCTCTATATTAGTGCAATTGGCTAAAAAGCTAACAAAACTGAATATTATTGGTACGGCTTCTCGTGAAGAAACTACAGATTGGTTAAAAGAATTGGGAGCAGATGCTGTAATAAATCACAGAAATAAATTAAGTGAAGAGTTTGAGAAATACAACCTTCCTGCACCAGATTATATTGTGAGTTTAAATGCAACTGAACAGCATGCTGATGAGATTGTTAAGGTAATAAAACCACAAGGAAGATTTGGTTTTATTGACGATCCAAAAACGTTTAATATTATGCCGTTTAAATTAAAATCGGTTTCAACACATTGGGAATTTATGTTCACACGATCTATGTTTCAAACCGAAGATATGATAGAACAGCACCATATTTTAAACGAAGTTTCTAGTTTAATTGACAACGGAACAATCAAAACTACTTTGGGTGAAAATTTCGGAATTATCAATGCAGAAAACCTTCGTAAAGCACATGCATTCTTAGAAACAGGAAAAGCAAAAGGAAAAATAGTATTAGAAGGATTTTAGTTTAATAGCGAACTAAAATTTTAATTACATCGTCACTTCGAGTGAATTTTGAGTCACGAGACATTAGTGTCGAGAAGTTTATTAACTGTAATGGTTCTCGATACAAAATTCTAGAAGAGAATTTCACTCGAACGGACAAAAAAAAATATAAAAATGAATTTCAAATCCATTATAGCTGCATTAGCAGTAACAACAATACTTGTAGGTAATACAGTAAATGCACAAGTAACCACTAAAGATTCTATAGCCACTTCAAAAGTGCAACATTTCAATTTTGACGACATGGAATCAGAAACTATTGGAGAAGGAATCAAACGTAAATGGTTTCATGGTGAAAAAGGACAGATGACCATTTTTAATTTAGAAAAAGACGCTCATATTCCTTGGCACCAACATCCAAACGAACAGATTACATACATTATGTCTGGAAAAGTAAAAATCAAAACCATTATTGATGGTAAAGAAACGTTTGTAGAAGTTGGAGCAGGAGAAGTGATTGTGTTTCCAGAAAATGTACCGCATGAGTTTTGGGCTTTAGAAGAAACCGTAGATTTAGATATACATGTTCCTGTGCGTGAAGATTGGTTATCCAAAGAATTACCAGAGTATTTAAAAAAGAGCAAGTAAAACTTTAAAATAACGTCACTTCGAGTGAATTTTGAGGCACGAGAAATTAGTATCGAGAAATTTATTAACTTTAATGGTTTTCGATACAAAATTCTGAAAAAGAAATTCACTTGAACTGACGTCATAATTATATTCCATATGAAAAATATTAGTTTCTTATTAATTTTAATCACGTCAGTTATGTCCATAAAAGCACAAAACACAGCAGGTGAAACCGAAGTTTTTGCAACTACAGCGCAAGCAGTTGGTAATATTACGTTTACTGATACTGGTAATTTAGTTTATAGTCATCATCCTTTTTTCTCACCAGAAAATAGAGTGATGATCATGGATGCCAAAACAAAAGAAAGCAAACCTTTTCCTAATAAAGCGTGGAATACACCACGAACTACAGACGATAATTATTTAAGTAATGTACTAGGTATTAGAAACGATGAAAACGGAATTGTTTGGATGCTAGATATGGCGCAACGTGATAATGTAACACCTAAAATAGTGGGTTGGAACACAAAAACCAATCAGTTAGAACGTATTTATTATTTACCTAAATCTAGCGTACCAAAGCACTCGCAGCCAAATGATATGGTTGTTGATACTAAAAACGGTTATTTTATAATTGCAGATGAAGGTATTGGAAATGGAGGAGATGGTACAAATGCTGCATTTATTATTGTAGACATGAAAACGGGTAAAACACGTCGTTTATTAGAAGGTACACGCACAACATTACCAGAAAACACACCAACAGTAATTAACGGTAAACATTTAGCGGTTAACGGTAAAGATTTGTTGGTAGGAAATGATGGTATTACTGCCGATGCTAATTTTGATTACATTTATTATGGTCCGTTAAACGGAACTAAAATTTACAGAATTAAAACGTTAGATTTAGTAAATGAAGATTTAACGGAAACAGAATTAGATGGCAAAATTGAAACTTATTCTGAAAAACCAAACAATGGCGGAATGAGTATTGATACAGCAGGCAATATTTATTTAACCGCTTTAGAAACCAACAGCGTCGCAGTGGTCTTAGCTAAAGATAAAAGCGCAAAAACCATGGTAAAAGACTCTAATATGGTTTGGCCAGATGGTGTAAGCTACAATCATGTAGATGGGTATATGTATGTATCTGCAGCGCAAGTCAACAGAGGTGCTGTCTTTAATGATGGCAAAGATGTCTCTACTAAACCATTTTACATTTTCAGATTTAAACCAATAGTAAAAGGTGTATCTTTTAGATAAATAAACGATGACCTTTAGGGAACTGAGGTCTTCAATAATGAAAAATCAAACCTTATGAATTTAGAACAAAACAAGCAAAATGCCATTGCCTTTTATAAAATGGCTTACGAAGGGAATCCTAAAAAAGCTATAGCACTTTATGTTGGTGACACCTATATTCAGCATAACCCAGCAGTTGCTAATGGGACACAAGGATTCATTGATTATTTTGAACGTATGCAATCAGAATTCCCTAATAAGTCCATAAACTTTGTTCGCAGCATTGCTGAAGGCGATTTAGTCTCCCTACACACGCATCAAATTTGGCCTGATGATGACCAATATATTACCATGGATTTTTTTAGGTTTGATGAAAATGGAAAAATTTGTGAGCATTGGGATTCTATTCAGCAAATCCCTAAAACATCTGCTAATAAGAATACGATGTATTAAGTCTGTCTAGTAAATATTTTTACTTTTTAAAAACGAATATCAAAAGTTGTTATGCCAAGAACTATCATCGAGAATATTGTTATCGCAGAATATATAAAGCAAACCTTTTTTGACTTTTGTAATTATACAACCATTCGTTTTTTTGAAATAGTGTATTTTGAAGAAGGTACAGGAACTATAAAGATTAATGGAAAAATGGTGAACTATAGTCCAATGGAAAATTAACCAACGGAAGAGAATATAATAATCCGTATCATTTTTTATTTCAATTTTCTGATGGTAAGATCCTTAGAATAAAAGAATACATGGACACATTACACGTAAAATCAATATTTGTAGACTAATAAAATTTAGTATGAATGCCTCTTGTGTAGGAGGCATTGTTTTCAATTTAATATCACATTATGAAACTTAATAATAACATAGCTTGGACGGTAGATGGCAAAATAATAAACAAAACCAAATACAAGGAAGCCATGGAAAAAATAACAGCAGCTACATTTAAAGAAGAAGGTTCGCTTAATCACGAGTGGTATGTAGCAGAAGATCAGGAAAGCATTCATATTTATGAACGTTACCAAGATGCAGATGCCGCTTTGGCACATCTAAAAGTATGGTCTCAATTTGCAACTCTGTTTTTAGAAAGCGCAACAATGGATAGCTTTAAAGTTTATGGGAATGTAACTCCAGAATTAAAAAGCGCAGTATCTGGCGCAACTAGTATTATGAGTCGTTACGGCGGATTTGTAAAATAATTTCAATAAAATAAAACCTTGAAATATACCTAAACAACCGTGTTTACTACCAAAAAAATAGTACTATCTAAGACTACCTTTGTAGTCAGATTGATTAATAGATAAACAGAAATAAATAAAAACCAAAATATCCTATTGCGACAGTTTTTGGTAAAAAATATAAAAACAATGACAAATAAAAATATATTAGCACAAGCTCGTGCGCTTACGTTACCTTCTCGTGAAGCCTCGTTAAATCGTGAAGCTTCCGTCTCACATTTTTGGAATAGTAACCGAAATCTACTTGAAGAGGCATGGACAGAATGGGAAATTGAAAACAAGGACGATTTACTAGTTCCTGATGAGACGTTGCTAGATCCACGATTACAAAAGGCAATTAAAGATGCTTGGGAAAATCCAGAAAAAGAAAATGCTGTTGCCGATTTATGGGAAGAAATTAGTCCAGGTATTTATGTTGCTCAGTTTTTTAACCCAGAACGCTTAGCTGAATTTCGTAAATATTTAGAAGCTGTAGTAAATTCACAAATTCCTAAACGAGCACCATACGGAATACAATTAAATCGTTATGGAATTATGCTTGATCCACGCTCAGAAGGCTATCTTGCAGCACCGAATTTTCAGGCATTTTATAACGATATTATGGACCGTTATATGCGTCCGATTGCGCGTTTGTTACTAGGTACTTATGGCTATGATAATCAAACATTTGGTTTTTCAATTCAGTACAATCCAGAGAAAGACAAGGATTTAAATGGTCACACGGATGCTTCTGCTGCTACTTTGAATATCAACATTAACTTACCCGATGAAGCATTTACAGGTTCGCAAGTTGATTTTTACGATAAAACCACAGGAAAAACAGTACAAACTACGTTTGAATCAGGGAAAGCAATAATTCACAGAGGCGATGTAGCGCACGCTACGCACCCAATTATCAGTGGACAACGCAGTAACTTGGTAGTGTGGTTATACGGAGACCGTATGCAAATTCCAAGAGGTGGAGCTAGTAGCTACGGTAGTGTCGATAACTCAGAGTCTAAAGTTGTTACATCTGAAAGTGTTAATGCTCGTGAGCGTTGGACTGTGCCAAAGAGTCCCAAAGACACCTTTGCACCTTTTTAAAAAGACTAAAAATCATTTATCTTTCTTTAGGCAATGATTATATGCAAAAATAGCTACTGGGCTATTTATTAGAATTTTATAATAAGATAAAAAAAACTAGAAAATGTCACCGTGAGCAAAGCCGAAAGGTTTTATAGTTAGCATCTGAACTCAAGGTGATATTTTAATAAAAAAAATGATGAGTAAAACAATAATAGTAACAGGAAGTACAGACGGCATTGGAAAGTTAACTGCTTTTAGTTTAGCCGAAAAAGGACATACGGTTTATGTACATGGAAGAAATGCAGTAAAAGTAGACGCGGTTGTTTCAGAAATAAAAACAAAAACAAACAATCAGAACATACATGGTTTGGTTGCAGATTTTTCCGATTTAGAAGCTGTTTCCGAATTAGCAGAACAAATAAAAAAGAATATTCCTAAGATAGATATACTTATAAATAATGCAGGGATTTTTAAAACGAAAGAAGTTCAGAATAAAAATGGATTAGACATTCGTATGGTGGTGAATTACTTAGCACCTTATGTTATGACAAATGCCATATTAGAAAACATAAAGCAATCTGAAGCACCACGAATTATCAATTTAAGTTCTGCGGCACAAGCACCAGTTTCTGAAGCTGTTTTAATAGGGAAGGAGCATGACTCTGCAAATAGCACCTATGCGCAAAGTAAATTAGCATTGACGATGTGGAGTTTTAATTTAGCAAAACAAGAGCCTAAAATTACGGTTATAGCAGTTAATCCAGGGTCGTTATTAAATACTAAAATGGCAAATGAAGCCTATGGTCAACATTGGTCTCCAGCAGAAAAAGGAATGGATATTTTATTAGATTTGGCATTGTCTGATGAATATAAAAATGATTCGGGTAAGTATTTTGACAATGATAAAGGGGATCCAAAAGGATACTTTTCTCCAGCGCATCCAGGTGCTTATGATGAAGCTAAAATAAATGCGTTATTAGTTTTAACGAATAATATTATTGAATAGTTTAAAGTAGGTGAGAGGGTTCAGTTATTTTACTTCTTTACTCAATTATAAAAGTAATCAGTGATTATTGGACTAGAAACAACTCTAACAGATAGTTTAGCCCTGATAGCAGCGGCATCCTTTTTTGTGTTATTTAATAGTGTTAAAGTGAGGTTGAAGAAAACGGTTTAAGGTTAAGAGCAACCTTGAGGTTATCTACAAAAAAGATATAGCGAATAGCAGGAAATAGCTTCTAATAACTATTGTTTTTATTGCTTTTCGCTTAAATATTTCCAGTAGCGTTTGGGTACATGTTGAATGTGGAGTTTCATGTTTTTTCGCGACTTGATGTTTGTGCTTTTAAAATAGTCTTGCCACAGTTGTTGAAACTCTAATTCAATAGGTGCGAAAAATTCTGTTGATGTTTTAGAAGGATCAAAATTACGATCGAGTTCGAGGCTAATAAGTTCTACGGACTCTAAATTGTAATAAATGCCATATTTTCGGCTTAAGTCGTAAATAAGCCATTTTTGATCTGCATAGCGTTTTTCAAAATGTCTTTTTATTAAAGGTAAAACATTGAAATCGGGTTCTATATTTGCAAAATAAATACCGTCTTTGGTGAGTTTAAACCTTACAAAAGCTTCCATTCTATGTTTTTCTCGACTTACATTTTTAGTGAGTTTTGAAAGTTGTAAAATATGAACGTTTCCAAAATCTGAGGCAACGTTGTTTTTAGATTGAAATACATATAAAATAGCTTGGTATATAGTGTTTTCTACGGTTGGTTTTTCGCTTAAAAAGGCATAGTAAAAGCGTTGCAACTCATTGGCAGACATTTTCTTTTTTAAACCCGCCCAAACCCGGTTTGCTTTATCTGGTTCAGTATTAACCAAATCCCAATTCCCGAACATAGGCTCCTGGAAATGCTTTTCTTTAACGATAGATACTGCTTTTAATTTCATCTCATACGCCATAAAAACGCAAGTTAAAAACCCATCGAATGTGCCATCGTAAACTAAAGTCGTTTCCATAGTAATGCTATCCAAAGAGGTTTAATTGGTTGCTAAGCATTGATGTGTACTTGCTTTTAGAGTTTTGCAGTATTAAACCTTTAATTTTTTCTGGAGTGAGATCACGCTTTTCAAATTGATTTGAAGCACAGACCATAAAATATTGCGCCCGATTGAAAGCAACGCCAATAGCTTTTAAATGATCCCAGTTAAGTTGCCTGTAGCGCCTTGCATTTAAAATTTTAAAAACCGATTTCATGCCTAAACCAGGAATTCTAGCAAGCATGCGTTTATCGGCTTTATTGATATCTACGGGAAATTCATGCATATTACGCAGTGCCCAACCCAATTTAGGGTCGATATCTAGATCTAGACTTTGGTTTTGTTCGTTTAAAATTTCTTCAATATTAAAGCCGTAAAAACGCAGAAGCCAATCGGTTTGATACAATCTATTTTCTCGCAACATCGGGACAGGTGTGCCAATTTGCGGTAATCGCGTATCGTAACTAATGGGGACATAACCCGAATAATAAACCCGTTTTAAATTAAAGTTTTTATAAAAATAATTGGATGTGTACATGATTTGCATATCATTCTCGCCACTTGCTCCAACAATCATTTGCGTGCTTTGTCCGGCAGGAGCATATTTGGGTGTGCTTCTTATTATTTTCTTTTCACTTTTATATTGAATGATTTCATTTTTAACCTTTTCCATGGGTTTTATAAAATCGGCTCTATTTTTATCAGGTGCTAAAAGTTTAAGGCCTTTTTCGGTTGGAATTTCAATATTAACGCTTAACCGATCGGCGTACAAACCAGCTTCACGCATTAACTCATCGCTCGCTCCGGGAATGGATTTCAAATGAATGTAGCCATTAAAATTCTCTTCTAATCTTAATTTTTTAGCCACAGCCACTAAGCGTTCCATAGTGTAATCGGCACTTTTAAAGATACCCGAACTTAGAAACAAGCCTTCAATATAATTACGTCGGTAAAAATTCATGGTTAAATCCACCACTTCCTGAACCTTAAAAGCAGCACGTTTAATGTCGTTACTTTTACGAGTAACGCAATAGGCACAGTCAAAAATACAATGGTTGGTTAGTAAAATTTTTAATAAGGAAACACAGCGACCATCTTCTGTATACGTATGACAAATTCCGGAAGCCGAGGCATCCCCTAATCCTTTGTTTTTATTAGTTCTGTTACTCCCGCTAGAGGAGCAAGAAACATCATACTTTGCAGCATCTGCAAGGATATTTAGTTTTTCTTGTACACGTTGAAAAGACATTAGTAGGTGTTTAATTTGAAGCCCAAAGATACAATCTAATCAAATATAAAATGAATAATTTTGATAAAAAACCTCATATTAGTTATAATCAATATCTCATTATATGATATATAAATATTTATTGTTTAAATTCGTACTCTGAAACCAATGGTTTAATTATGAATCGTATTAAAGAAGTATTAGAAATAAAAGGCATAAAGCAAACTTGGCTCGCTACAAAGCTCAATAAGAGTTACAATATGGTGAATTCTTATGTGCAGAACAGAAGGCAGCCTAGTCTAGAAATGCTTTTTGAAATAGCAAATCTATTGCAAGTTGAAGCCAGAGAATTACTGGACGCTAACCCATTGGTATCAAAAGAATCGAGCAGTAGTGATACTGTGGAAATCCCGTTGATTGGTTCCGTAGCTTGTGGCTTACCTATTTATGCTGAAGAAAATATTGAAGCAAAAATTTCCATCTCTAAGACATTGGTTAAAAATGTAAGTGATTATTTTCTTTTAAGAGCTTCTGGTGATTCTATGAATAAAAAAGGTATTACTAGCGGAGATTTACTGTTAATAAAACAACAGCAAGTTGCTAACCATGGCGATCTGGTGGTTGCTTTAATTGATGATGATGCTACCGTAAAGGAGTTTATAGATAATGGAGATACTATTGTATTAAAACCACATTCTACAAATTCGAAACATCAACCTATAATTCTAACTACGGATTTTAGAATACAAGGTATTGTTGAAAAAGTAATAAAATTATAATAGGGAAGAGGCTTATAAAAGAAAAGCCTGCGCTATTAATTAGTAAAAAAAACATTTTTGAGCATTGAAAACGCTCATTTAATATGAAATTTTATTTCTATTATAACTTAAATCAATATTAAAATAATTATAATCAATTGTATATATCCTTAATGTATCTTTTGTTTAATTATATTTATATAGAAATAAACAAAATGCAAAACTATGGAATTGATTAACGAAGCAATTGAGTTTGAAAACGCGAAAATGAGTAACATGTCTACAAGTGACAGAGTAGTTGCATCGCGAGAAGCAAAGCGTTTAATACTCGCCTTAAACGAAATTTACAAGAAGTCTAAAGATACTAGCGTAATGGATATCATGAAGCGCTTAACTGAAAAGAAGAAAAAAATTGAAAAACGTTTGAAAGGTAGACCTGAACCTGCTTTTTAAATTATTAAATTTAAAGTAATCGTTACAAAATTGATACCCTATTGTAGAAATTCTACAATAGGGTATTTTAATTTTATAATAATAATAATAAGAGTAAAAGATTTATATTAATTTTGTGTTTTAAATACCTTCATAAATTCTGAGATTTGTTAGAAAAAAGACAACAATTACCCCAAGAACAATTAATAGATACCGATTATTTCATTTACTGTTTAGAAGCGGTTGAAGATGTAGAAATCGATACCGTTACTGAAGCTCAAAAAAAATTAGATCAATTAACCACGCAATATGGTGTAGCTAGTATTTATAATACTTGCGACACCATTGAAGGATTAGAAGACAACTTAAACGCCTTGGTTTTAGGTGATCATAATTTTAAAGACTACGAAATAATTTACTTGGTTATTACAGGTGAAGCAAATAGTATTTGTTTAAACGACTATTACTATAGTTTACAAGAAATTGCAGAAATTTTTGAAGGACGATTAGATGGAAAGATTTTACATTTTTCCAACGCAAAAGTTTTAGATTTAGACGAAGAAGAAGCTCAATACTTTATAGATATCACTGGAGCAAGAGGTATTTCAGGGTACGGTAATGCCTCTAATGGAATTACTAGCTCAAGTCTGGATATTGCATTCTTTAACCTATTTAACGAAGATGATAACATGCTAGATGTTGTGGAAGAATTACATCAAAGACATTACAAACTTTGTAAACTACTTGATTTTAGATTGTATTATTAAGGTGAGGGGTTTTTAACATTATATCATTTTCTTTATTTTTTCTTGACAAATGTTTCTCGACGATGTTAATGAAACTTGTATGGAATAACTTAATTCTGTGTATAGTTTACAACCAAAGTTCCATTTATTAGTCTGTTTTCATTATCAATACCACTAAAAACACCTTCTTGTGCACCACTTGCATCTTTCAAAAAATAGGTTTTAATATAGATATTTACACGCTCCAGTGCTATAATACCCGAAAAACCAAACCGGAAATTTATCACAGAGCCTTTATTAATTAATTCAAAACGGTCTTTTTCAATGTATACATTTTCGGTTAAAGTAATAATCTGATAATTTGTTGGTAAAATTTTAAACTTTAAAGTCTCTTTAAAACCAGTGTCAAAATTAAAAGTTAAGTCATAAGTTCCTGCCAATTTGCCATACAAAGAGGCGTATGGGCTTTTATTTGATAATTCTAAGGCGTTTCTGGCAACAATACTATTATTAACAATGCGCTTGTTTCTAATTTCTAAAGCAATATATGGCGGAATAAACGCCGATTTAGATTCTTCTTCCATAATCTGTTTGCTTTCACATTTTTCAAGAATGGAACGTCCTGCAACAGAATTAGTGAAAATATCGAAAGTACAATACGTACCTATAAGATAATTTAGGTGTGAAGGTGATTTATGACCTATATAATAAATCTCGCTGGCACCATCAATATACCTTTCTCCAGAAAGTGTATTGGTTTTTTTGGTAATGGTATCTCCCTGACGTTTTATACTTCCATTACTATAATGTTCTCTAAAAGTACCATCATCTAAAGGATATATAAAAATATGTTGAATGGTTTTCCAGTTATTAGATATGATGGTTTGGCCTTTTAATATAGTGTCGTCTTCACCAAAATAGTAGTTAACGTAGTAATAGGTGATATCCTCGGTATCCTTATAAACTAAATCATATTGCTTTTCATATTCAATATCAGATGTTTTATGCGCATCCAAAAAAAGTTTAAAATCTTCATAACCTAAATAAAGTAAAATAATGTCTTTGTAATATTGGTTAAGCTTAATTAAGAGCTTACCTTTTTCAAACTGCCTTGATTTATCATAGAGGTATTTTCCGTTAATAAACTCCGATCCAATATCTTCAAAATCTTGCTTCAGGTTCGGTTTTGTATCATTATAAGCACCATAACCGTATAATTGTAATGCTTTAGGAAGTTTAACCAGTTGATGCTTATTCATAAAGGTTTCATGAACCTTATCAAGCATTATTTTGAAGTATTCTGAGGTTAAAACTAGTGATGATTGGCTCGTTTTCATAAATTCCTATTTATTCTTTGAAATTATTAAAAATATTTTTAATAATTAAAATTAATAATAATTAATATTTGAAAATTACTTTTATGGAAACGAAACAATGCTTTTAACTAATAATTTATAAAATGAAACAGACTATATTATTGTTATTTCTTTTGATAACAACGTTATCCTTTTCGCAAATTACCGTATCAGGTAATGTAATAGATAATAATGGAGAGCCGATAGCAGGAGCCAATGTGATTGTAAAAGGGACTTCTAAAGGGGTTATTTCAGACTTCAATGGAAACTTCCAAATTAGCACAACATCAAACAATACTATTTTGGAGTTCTCATTTCTTGGATTTGAAAATCAAGAGGTTAAAGTGGATGGAAAAAGTAGAATAGATATTATCTTAATTGAATCTTTAGAATCTTTAAATGAAGTGACAATTCAAGGGTTCTCTGGCGTTATTGGTAAATCTAGAAAACGTACAGAAAACATTCAAACTACAGCGGAATCTGTAACAGCTTTAAATAGTGAAGGTATTGAGAGTGCAGGTATTACAGATGTGAGTTCATTTTCGGCTTTGGTACCCAATTTAAAATTTAATTCGGCACAAGCGGTAGGTTTAAACTTTATAACAGTGAGAGGAATTCCTCAGGTTAGGGGAGGCGATGCACCTTTAGCTTTTGTTATAGATGGTGTAACTATTCCAGATCCAAGTTTGTTAAGTCAGGAGTTGTACGATTTAGCTTTAGTAGAAGTCGTTAAAGGACCTCAAGGAGCATTATATGGAAAAAACGCTATTGGTGGCGCCATAAATATTTATACAAAAGAGCCAACAAATAAAATGTCTAATCGCGTTAAATTTGGCGTTGGTAATGGTGGGAATCTCCAAGCACAATTTGTGTCTTCGGGAGCTATTAAAGAAGATAAAGTCTTCTATCGTTTTTCTACACAATACAAAAATTTTGATGGCCTATTAACCAATGAATTCCTAGATAAAAAAGTAGATTTCTCTGAAGATTTTAATATCAGAGGTCAAATAAAAGCAAGGGTTACAAATAATTTTACAATAGGAGCAACCTTTCAACATTTTAATATAGATGGCGGTGCCACTTATTATTCGGTAAATCCAATTGGTACAGATGGAGAATTTACAGGAGGTGTTCTTAATCCAAATCCTTCGGAAGGAGATAATGTTATTGTATCAGATGTTTTAGGACGTTCTGATATGAAAAATAATTATGGAAATATTAAGATGGATTACAATCTAAAAGGAGCAAACCTGCAAAGTATTACCTCTTTTAATAAAGTAGACCGCTCTACAATTGGTGATTTAGATTTTTTAGAACTTGATGGATTAACACAAGGTGAAGAAATTACTACGAAAACATTTAATCAGGAATTAAGGTTAAGCAATACAAATACCGACACCAAATTCGATTGGAGTTTAGGTGGTTTTTATCAGAATATTAAAAAAAATGTATATCAAAACGGAACCACAGGAGTTGATTTTGGTGGTCCTGATGCATACGATACTGCAGATTATGTGAATGAAACGAATACCATAGCTTTATTTGGATTTGGCGATTATAAAATCACAGATAAGCTAACTTTTTCTGCCGGTTTTAGATACGATATAGATAAATTTAGTCAAGTAGACGATTTATTTGTTACCAGTTCTGAAAGAGACAATAATGAATTTCAACCTAAAGTATCATTGTCTTATCAAGCTTCAAAAAAGGTATTGTTATATGCCAATTATGGTAGAGGTTATAGAAATGGCGGTTACAATGCAGACCTTACCGATTTATTTAATAGAGAATTTGACGATGAAACATCAGACAACTACGAATTTGGTTTCAAAACAACCACATGGAATGATCGTTTAATCTTTAATGGCTCTGTATTTTCTTCCAAATTAACCAATCAGCAACAATATATTTTAGACCTAAATACTTTTATTGCTGGAGTCTATAATTATGATGAAACCAAAGTTTTTGGGTTCGAGTTCGAAACGCGTGCGCGCTTAACAAACTACTTAGATGTTTTTGCAAGTTTTGGATCTTCTGATGCCGAAATTGTGGAAGGTGGAACTACTGGAGGAACAGATGGAACTACAACAGACAACTCAAATTATAATGGCAACAAAACACCGTTTGTCCCTGTAAGTACCTTTGGGATAGGTTTAGAATCTTCATTTAACATTACCGATAGCGTCAAGTTTAATGGATTTATAAACCTTGATACAACAGGAAAAACATACTATCATGAAAGTAATTTAGCAAAGCACACAACAGATGCTTATTCTTTATTAGATGCCAGAATAGGGTTTTCTTATAAAAACTGGAAGCTTGATTTTTGGGGCAAAAACTTAACAGATAAGCAGTATTACCAAGAATTTTCACCAGGAGAATTTGTTGGTAGTCCGGATGATGTGGCGTGGAGAGGAAGACCATTATCTATTGGAACAGCAATTTCTTTGAGGTTTTAAACTAAGAAATAAAACCGCTAAGTATATTATTTTATACAATATTAATTATGTTGAATTAGTAAGGGGGAATGCATTATTCCCTCTGTTTTTACAAAAATCATGATAGAAAAATTACAATCAAAAATAGCAAGAGTATCCAAAATATTAATAGAAGATATGTTTCAAGTAAAACCCGGAGAAACAGTCGCTATTACAGCAGATTTACCGTCTGATAGAGCTATTGTAGATGCCTTTGCGGCAGCTACTTCTGTAGCCGGAGGAATACCAATGATTATATTGGTACCAAGAGCAGAACAAGAAAGTCAGGCAGGAATGCCTTATTGGCCTTCAGAAGCTTTAACAGCTGCTTTATGTAAAGCCGATGTTTGGATTGAAGCAAATTCTATGGTGCTATTGTATTCCGACATTTGGGAAACTGCAATGCGAGATAACAAAAAACTACGCTATTTAATTATTGGAAATAGCTCTATAGAATCATTGGATCGCATATTTACAGGTTTTGATATTCAATCATTAAAACAATTACTTACTAAAACACGAGAAAAAGTATTAGCTTGTAACACTGTTAAGATTACAAGTAAAAATGGGACTAATGTGTCTTATGACATTGATTTAAATTATGCTTTTGATATTGATGATGGCGATTATTCTAAACCAAAATTTGGAACAGCTCCAGGTTTTGTAAACATTGTTCCTAAAATAGGAAGTATGAACGGAAACATTGTTTTTGACTTTTTACAGAACGGAGAACAAGGAAGTCCCTTAGAATTTGTTATGAAGCATAGTGAGATTGTTGATGTAAAAGGGGAGAAGGAAGCAGCAGAAAAATTTAAAACATACTTAGGCTCTTTTAATGATTCAAATATGTATAAAATATCTCATAATATGCTAGGTTTGAATCCTAAAGTAACTACATTAAGTGGAGATGTAGCGGAAGATGAACGTATTTGGGGAGGCGCTGATTTTGGTTTTGGACATACAAGTCCAATGGATATGCCGCCATTAGGGCAAGTTGCAAAATCTCATTTTGATGGTGTAGTAACAAATGTGAGTGTTTTTTTAGATGATATTCAAATATTTGATAATGGCGTAGTTTGTCATCCAGATTTAAAACCATACACTCTTAATCTTTTAAAAAATTAAATGGAAGATAATAATAATCAATACGCAACCACAAAAGTTCAACCAAAAGACTTTGTATCAGGTTGGGTTGTTGGTTTCATTATTGCGAGCACAGGATTATCAGTTTCTACACTATTTTTAGGTTCAGAAATTGCACTCAATCTAGGCCTTAAGCAAGCGCTTATAGCATTTGGTGTTTCTACATTTGTGTTAACTATAATGTGTATGGCAACCACATTAATTGGTAATCGATCTAGGTTATCAACGTACATGATACTACATTTTAGTTTTGGAGAATATGGAGCTAAAATTGTCAATTTTATTTTCGGTGTTACATTAATTGGTTGGTTTGCAGTAGCCATAGAGTTATTGGCAATTACCATTTATGATACTTCAATTAGTACTTTTAACTTTGTTGTATCAAAGGCGCTTATCATTATCGTAACTAGTCTATTTATAACCATTACAACAGTTTATGGCTTACGTAGTATTGAAAAGCTTGCCAATTTTTCTATTCCAATTTTAACAGCGTTTTTAGGGTATGTTTTTTACCGCTCTGTTGCAGATTTAGAAAGTCTATCGCAACTTTTCGACTATGTTCCAAAAGAAAATTCAATGACTCTTTTTGAAGCAATATCTATTTTAATAGGTGCTGCGGTTTTATTTCCTGTATTAATGGCAGATTTTTCTAGATTTATAAAAACAGATAAACAAAGTTTATTTTCAGTATTGGGTTTAACCATTGGTACACCTTTGGCCTATATGCTTAGTGCTGTACCATCTATTCAAACAGGTGAAGTCGATATTATTAAAATAATGGAACAATACAACTTGGTAATTCCTGCGTTTTTATTATTGTTTATAGCGACTTGGAGCACCAATGCTACTAATTTATATTCCGCAAGCCTAACGTTTTCTACAATCAACAAAAATTGGACGTTCAAAAAGGTAGCTATTGCATCTAGTTTATTCGGAACTATATTGGCATTGCTAGGTTTTGCTACCTATCTTTTTGATTTTCTTGAATTCTTAGGAATTCTAGCACCATCAATATCTTCAATATATTTTATTCATTTCTTTTGGATTAAAAAGCAGAAGTATAATCTAGAAGATATAAATAAATGGGAATTTCCAGCATTAATAAGTTGGATACTAAGCTCTATTATTACTGTTTTTACGTATTTAGAGGTTTTTCAATTAACACATGCATATTTTATAGATTCATTTGTTCTTGGTGGATTAATCTATGTAATTTTAGAAAGGAAGCGCATTTTCTGAAATTTTAGATTTGGCGAGCTTTGGATAACTATTCGCTGATATTTATTATTTTAATAAATCGAGCTCTTGGTAGCGGCTATTTTACATAACGGCTAATTATAGATACAATAGTATAAAATTATAGCTTACGAATTTTAACAAAGATCATCACGTAAAACAGCTGTTACATAAATGCAGATATAGACCTAAAGGCACTATATCTGCATTTATGTAAAATAGAACAGAAACAGTTCTATTCGCCGTTTTAAGCATATAATACATTTGTACTATAATTAATATTATGTAAAATAGAATATTTTGAACCATACTCTAGTATCTTTCAAACTACACATAAAATATAGAAAACACGAATAACGAAATCCTGTTAAGCCACATTCATTTGTATAATATCTTTAAGTTGAGCTTTACCAATAGGTTTATTAACAATACCATTCATGCCAACGGCCATGCATTGTTCCTTAACTTCACTAATTTCTAAAGCCGTTAACGCAACAATATTACAATCTGGTTTAAAAGATTTTATAGTTTTAGAGGCTTCAAAACCATTCATTAAAGGCATATTGATATCCATAAGTATTAAATCGAAATCGTCCGTTTTACAGCGTTCTACAGCTTCTAATCCATTATGTGATATAGTGCAAATGTGCCCAATAGAAACAATAAGTTTATTGGTAATCATTTGGTTTATTTTATTGTCTTCTACAACTAAAACCTTTAATGGCTTCTTTCTATTATGTAAAGTACTTTTAGCAATAACATCCGGCGTAGCAATTTCACAAGGAATTACAAACGAAAATACACTACCCAAACCAAGTGCGCTATCTAATTTGATTTTGCCGCCTAAGGTTTCTACATGGCTTTTCACAATAGATAAACCAAGACCAGAACCAAACGATGTATTTTCTTCTATGGCTTGTTTAAAATTTTCGAATATTAACGTATGGTTTTCATTAGCAATACCAATACCAGTATCTTCAACTTTAAATTCTAAATAGTCGATATCACTATCTGTATTTACAAGGGCTACGCTAACATCTATTCTTCCTTGATTTGTGAATTTTATAGCATTAGAAATTAAGTTATCTAAAATTTCGGTAAGTTTTAAGCTGTCTAAATAATACAAATTATCTATAGCAGCCGGCATATTTAAAACCAATTCATTATCTTTTTCTTTAGCAGAATAATTAAGTGAATTGATAAGGTCGCTTATTAAAACTTGTAGATTAATAATTGTTTTTTTCTCCGCTACCCTATCCGATTCAATTTCGGTAATTCGTAATATTTTATTAACCAATTCGTGTAATCTATTCCCAGAAAACTGTAAGGAATTAATTAAGTTCTTGTGTTCTACACCTAAAGTTTTATCATCGGCTAACATTGAAGTTATCCCCATAACACCGTATAAAGGTGTACGTAACTCATGACTTATATTACTCAGTAATTCCGATTTTAAATTCGTTAAATGTTCGGTTTTAGATCGTACAGCTTCAAGATCTTTTCGTCTTTGTTTATCTTTAAAAGAATGCACAAGAAAAAGCATTAACAGAAAAAATAAAACAAATGAAACTACAATAGCCGTAATAATATTATTTCTAGAATTAGAAGTTTCGGTTTCTAATTGCGCCTGTGTAATTTCTTTTTGATATTCACTAAATTTAAACTGCGCATTTAGATCTTCTAATTTTAATCGTTTTTCGGTGTTAAAACTTAAATCCTTATAAAACTGCTTATTTTTTAACGCCTCTATTGCCGCCGTATAATTGTTTTGGGCTTCAAATATTTCATATTGTAAATTGTAGCTATCTATCAATTCAGGATATAAATCTTCTTTTTTAGCAATTTGAATAACTTTTTCTAAGTACGTGTTAGCGGTATCAAATTCCAGTTTCTGTTTATTATAAAGTCCTTCTAAGTAATATAATGTTGCTATATAAACAGGATCGTCAATATCATTATCAGTTAAGGTTTTAGTAGCAGACTCTAAATAAGGTAAGGCGTCGTCAGTTTTGTTAAAATCTAAAAACAAACCCGCCATGTTTAAATGCCAAGCAGCAATATTATCAGGGTTACCATGTTTTTCAGCATAAACAAAGGCCTCGTTATAATGTTTAATAGATTTATCTAAGGTGCTTTCATCTTTAGAATAAACGCTTCCTAAACCGTTTAAGGCCGAAGCAATAATGTAATCGCTTTCTAATTCTCGACCAAATTTAAGCGTTAGTAAAAAGTATTTTTCAGCACTTTCATCATCATTTAGCATTTGATATGTAGTTGCCAAACTATTATAAGCCCGAGCTTGCTTTTCTATTGTATTAGAAATGTTTGCTAATTTTACAGCAATAATAGAGTACTCTAAGGCTTTTTCGAAGTTAGATCCAAAATTTTCTTTACGAGCCAAATCTATCAATACACTTATGCTATCGCCCACCTTTTTTGTTTCATTTTGAGGTTGACCATAGCTAAATATAAAGCTAAGCATTAATAAGATGACAAATAAAGTTCTATTCAAGCTAAATTTATTTAATTTCCTTGGTTAAGGTATCGATATAATTTATGAAATGCAAAATACCGACATATTATCTTACGAACCAATTAATTATCGGTTTTTGTACGCTTATTAATTATTTAACACATTTCATCCGTTTTTCTCATCATTATTGGCATAATTGTTGAAATTATAAATGTTAAAGTACTGTTATGTAACGTTTAGCTTTAGTCTACGACTAAAAAAATAATCTTATATTTGCTAGCCCAAAATTTTATCAAAAATGAAACCGGATCCAAAATCAAAAGCGAAGAAATCTAAATTCAAGCTTTTACATCAATACTACTCTTACACAGGGTTTTACAGCTTTGTTTGGCAAGCAGTAAAGAAGGCTTTACCGTATATTATTGGTATTGTTATTTTGGTATATGTGGTGAATCATTTTTTTGATATCAACAAAACACTAACGCATTTAACAGAAATACTTCCGGCTTACGGTGTTTTAAGTTTCTTTTTTGTTTCAGAAACACTTTTAGGCTTGGTACCACCAGAAATTTTTATTGCCTGGGCAGGTAAAATGTATAGTCCGTGGTTTTATTTAGGTGTTTTAGCTGTTTTATCTTACGGTGGCGGTTTAGTATCTTATTGGATGGGACGTACTATTACTAAAATTCCATCGGTACATAATTACATTGAAGTAAAAATGGAAAAGCAACTTAAAAACTCAAAAAAATGGGGTGGCTTTTTAATTATGGTTGGAGCTGTATTGCCTCTACCCTTTTCTATTGCTTGTTTGGCAGCCGGAATTATCGAATTTCCGTTTAAAAATGTCATGCTTTTTGGTTCGCTTAGATTTATCCGTTTTGCGCTTTATGGCATTCTTATTTTTAGTGCGCTTTAATAGGGTTTTGCTTTAACGAATTTCACCTTCTATTTATCTTATTTTTAACGATTATTATGAAGGGATTACAACTTTAGAACCTTATTTTTGCTGAAAATTTACAGTATGTTTTCATTATTAAATATTTTCAGAATTGTAGCCTTTTTAGAAGGTGTATCTTATCTTCTTTTATTATTTATTGCTACTCCAATTAAATACATCTCCGGTAATCCTGAATACGTAAAACTTTTAGGAATGCCTCACGGAATGCTTTTTATTGTCTACATTATTTTAGCTTTTTTAATTAAAAGTGACATGAAATGGACTAGCAAAACATTTTTAATTGTGCTTGTAGCTTCTGTTATTCCTTTTGGAACTTTTTATGTTGAAAGTAAACTTTTAAAACCAACGGTTTAATGAGTGGTTTAAAACATAAACTTTATGACTATTTAATTTTAAGTGGTTTTACCGAAAACTCTGCCAAGTATCTAAATATGCTTGCGCTATTAATTGCGCTATTAATAGCCGTGTTTATTATAGATTATGTAACACGAAAAATACTAGTAAAAACCTTTGCTCAGTTTGCTTCGGTATCTAAATCTAATTTTGACGATTTATTGGTTGCCAATAAGGTGCCTCGCAACATAGCGCACATCATTCCGCTACTTGTGGCTATTAGATTTGTGCCTGAAGTATTTGGGGATTTTCCAACTTTTGAAGATGTTTTTGAGCGTGGCTTAGAAGTTTTTGCCATTATTTTAATCCTTTGGATTGTTAGAAGCTCACTTAATGCTTTAAAAGACTACCTAAAAACCTTACCGCGTTTTAAAGACAAACCTATTGATAGTTACATACAGGTTTTCATGATTTTCTCTTGGCTAGGAGGTATAATGTCGGCCATTGCCATTTTAACAGGTATTGAATTTATAAAATTTGTTACCGGTTTAGGCGCTATTTCTGCAGTAATTATACTTGTTTTTAAAGATACTATTATGGGCTTTGTTGCTAGTATTCAGGTATCTATTAACGATATGGTGCGCATTGGCGATTGGATTACTTTTGAAAAATACGGAGCCGATGGTGATGTTATCGAAATTAATTTAGCCACTGTAAAAGTGCAAAACTTTGATAAAACGATAACTACGATACCAACTTATGCTTTAATTTCCGATTCGTTTAAAAACTGGCGTGGGATGACGAATTCTGAAGGGAGACGTATTAAACGAGCGCTTTATATTAAGCAAACTGGTGTTAAATATTTAAGCGATGCTGATGTTGAAAAACTAAAAGGTATCCATTTAATAACGTCTTATTTAGAAGGCAGACAAGCAGATATCAAAACTTACAACAACGCGAATAACGTTGATAAAAACCTACTATTAAACGGACGTAACCTTAGTAATTTAGGTGTTTTTAGAAAATATATAGACACTTATTTAAAGCAGCACTCTGCGGTAAATAAAGATATGATGATTATGGCTCGCCAATTGGCACCAACTACCCAAGGTATTCCATTAGAAATTTACGCTTTTAGTAGCGATAAACGTTGGGAAAACTACGAGTATATTATGTCGGATATTTTCGATCATCTTATAGCAGCTCTACCCTATTTCGATTTAGAAATTTTTGAGTTGCCAAGTCATGGCAGTTTTAAAGCTTAGACTAACAAAGACAATATTTTATAAACTATATATTGCTGCGTAACCAGTAATTTCACTTAAAAAAAGTAAAAAAACGCTATTAGATTTTAAAAAATTTAATAGCGTTTTAAAAGTTATTATTATTTCATGAAAAAAGTTATTTCTCTCATATATTTACTTGGTGTTTTTCAATCTTTAACCGCTCAAAATAAAACCGAAATAAAACAAAAACTAGACTCTTTAGCCAACGTTTACACGGAATACAGACTAAATAATCAGTTACAAAAAAAACGATTTGAAGCCACAATTACTTCAGAAAAATGGGATAGTATCAATTTCGATCCTTATAGAAATAACATTAAAATACAACCTTTCGAAATTACATTTTCAGATAGTACCTACACCTCACCTATCGATGGTAAAAAAGTCATTACATCGCGTTATGGTTGGCGAAGAGGTCGTGCCCACCAAGGTATAGATATTGATTTAGTTACCGGAGATTCTGTTCGCACTATGTTTGATGGTATTGTAAGGTTTGCAAGATATAGCTCTGGACATGGACGTATTGTAATTGTACGTCATTATAATGGCTTAGAAACAGGTTATGCCCATTTATCGGAATATCAAGTAAAAGCCAATGATACCGTTTCTGCCGGAGATATTATAGGTATTGGTGGTAAATCAGGAAATGCAAGAGGGAGCCATTTACATTTAATTACAAGTTATAAAGGCAATTACATAAACCCAGAATATTTATTCGATTTCTCGGAAAGTAACGCCGTTAGAAACGAAAATTTATGGGTGACTAAAAAATGGGTAACGGCTCAATATCATGGTTCTAAACGACAAACTGAATTAGAACTTCTAACCACTAAATCTTTAGCAGAGGCTAGCCATAAAGAAGATAACAGAAAAAAAATACACGTGGTTAGGAGTGGTGAAACACTATCTGGTATTTCTGATAAATATAGAATTTCTGTATCTAGACTTTGTAAAACGAATTCCATAAGAAAAACGAGCCTCTTAAAAATAGGACAAAAACTAGTTGTTAGTCTATAATTACTTAAAAAACAACTTGTTTTTTAATAGAGACACACCTTTTTTATCGTCTTAAAATCATTGGTTTTTTAAGCTTAGAAGCTTGATAATAAAAAACGCTATCAATTTTATAGGTTTCAAACAGTTCTGCTGCACCTCTAATTTTAAGCTTATCTCTTATATGTAATAACCAATCGGCGCGATCTACTTTTACGCTATCTAAAACCACATTGGTTAGGTTTGCTCCTTTTAAATTTGCTCTAATTAAAAAGGCTCCTGTTAAGTTAGCACCTTCTAAATTGGCATTAATTAAATTTACATCGTCCATATCTACGTGCGATAAATTGGTGTTTTTTAAGCTGGCATTTTGTAAATCAACATTCATTAAATCAGATCCAGATAAGTTGGCTTCATTCAAATTAATATCCCTTAAAGTAGCGCCTCTTAACTTAGCATTCATTAATTCCGATTTAGTAAAATCACTTTCCTGTAAAATTTCATCTACAAAAAACGATGACGAAATTTTACTTTTACACAACGAAATAAGTAACTGTCCACGCTCTGGACTAATAGGCTCATCAATAAGCTTATCGCCTACCATGTATCTATACGGTTTCATGGCGCGGCTTAAGCCAATAATTCGTCCTGCCAAAGTATTAGAAAGCCTAGAAGAACTGCTATTTTTTAATTCGCTATTTACATCACTTAGAACCTCGCCCATAATAAACATTTGAGTAGAACGACGAGACGCCTCAGCTAAATGTGTTTGAGTTTCTATTTTACTATTCTGAATTTTTAATAAATTGTTTTGGTAAAACATTAAAGTTGTTGGCAAAATAGCCAACAATAAACCAATAACGCCAATTCGGGTAATACGCCTAATTAAACTCGCTACAAGGTTAGATGTGGTTTCTATTGATATTTTATGTTGCTGATTAAATTCGTTAATAGAATTATAAATACTCTTTTTAAGATTTTTACCAGCAATTAGAGTACCAACAAACTTAAAAATACCGCGCTTATTAGATCGTTTTTTTTTAGAATCTAGTTTTTCGAGACGTGCCTTTAGGCGTTGATTTTCTCGTAATAAGTCGTCAATATGTTCACTCATTTTTAAGTTTTGGGGGTTAGTTATTTTTCGGTAGAAAACAAATTTACTGCTTTAAATTTAATTGAACTTCATTTCTGTTTTCGCAGAGTTTATTGTTTTTAATAAGTAGTCTATAAATGCTTCCTTTATTATTAGTTAAAACCTTTCCCTGCCAATATAAATAATCTTTTTATCAAAAATCGACACAAACATATTTTCATCGACGAAATACACTTTTAAATAGGTGTATCTACGTATAAACACGATTAAGTACGAATTTAAACGATTTAACGCAATCTGTTTCGCTATGTTTGTCGCTTATTAACCATAACCAAATTTAAATGATGAAATTAAAAATTAAAATTACCGGATTATTCCTAATCTGCTTACTATCTACATTTAACAGTTTAGCCCAACAGGAAACTTTTCTTGGGGAAGTAAAAATGTTTGCAGGTAATTTTGCTCCCCGAGGTTGGGCACTTTGTCAAGGACAGTTATTACCAATATCACAAAACGATGCATTATTCTCAATTTTAGGAACTACGTACGGCGGAGATGGCAGAACTACTTTTGGCTTACCAGATTTGCGTGGTAGAGTTGCTATGGGACCTGGTAATGGACCTGGCCTAACGTCTCGTAAAATTGGACAAGAATTTGGTACAGAAAATCAATACTTATCAATACTAAACATGCCGGCCCACAATCACGTAGCTGTTGTTACAGGAGGAAATGTTGCTGCTAATGTTGCTTTTAGCGCCAATAGAGCGGTTCGCTTCACACCTCAAGAAGGAGATGTACCGGCGGCAGCTAATTATCCTGATGGATTAACTGCTAAATCTGTAAAATCATTTGGACCAGCTAGTAATATAATTAACGGTCAAATCATACCAAATACACTTCCTACGGTTACCACAGGAATGGCAGGTAGCGGTCAAGGTTTTTCTATTGTACAACCAACACAAGTGATTAATTATATTATTTGTACAATTGGAACATTTCCTATAAGATCATAAAACAAAGAATAGATATAAACATTTTAATTTAAACACATGAAAAAAAATACTCTCGTTTTTAGCATAATATGTATGCTGTTTTTTAATATAAATCTATTTTCTCAAACAACTTTCGATTGGGAAACGGCGATCACTAATGGAGTCTCTGCTAGTCAATCCGTTAATGGTATTACAGCTACGGTTACCAACTCTAGCAATGATGTTGACATAATTAATGGTAATGGATTTGATGGTACTACAGATAATGTTGCATACTCAGTAACGGGATTAGCAACTAGTTTTACGGTCAATTTTAATACTGCTGTTGATATGACAAGTGTTTTTGCTTTTACCGGTGATGATTCATATCTAGGTGGAACATGGACATTTACACCTTCCGGTGGAACCAATTCAGCTGTAGACGCTTATATTGGTCAATTTTCAGGGTCAACTGTACTAGTCAATTGGACTGGAATTACTTCTTTTACAATTACTGGTTCAGGCGGTGGACACCCTTTTGCTATTGATAATATTGAACTCCCTGCTGCCTGTTCAGAGCCAAATATTTCTTCTTTAACGTATTCCCCTGGAACCATTTGTAACGGAACTTCTGTTACATTAAATATAATTGGAGATTTAAATGATGCAACAGAATGGAAAATTTACACTGATTCTTGTGGAGAAACTTTAGTAGGATCAACAGCAACATCTTCGTATTTACTTGGAGAATTGTCTACCACAACTACATACTACGTTCGAGGTGAAGGTGGTTGTATTAGTGGAACATCTTGTGAAATGATAGAATTATTAGTTACCCCTTTACCAACAGTAACCTTTACAGCTCCTGAAGATCTATGTTTGGATGCTGGCATTCAAGCTGATTTAGGTGGTGGAACAGCTACTGGAGGTGTGTATTCTGGTACTGGTATTACTGACGATGGTAATGGAATGACTTATTCTTTTGACCCAGCTGCCGCTGGTGTTGGAATTCATACTATAACATATACGTTAACCAATGCTAATGGATGTACAAATGCTGTTAGCGACGATATTGAAGTTACTAATACCGATGCCCCTAGTGTTGATATTATTACTGTTGGTTTAACAGGAGATTGTGCTGAATTGAGTACTGGTTTCACTAAAACAGATATTCTAAATGGTAAAAACGTTTATATATCTAATTTAGACAATTTTCCTCTTGCAGTTGGTTTTGACGGCACAAAATGGGTTTTATTCGCTATGGACATTGAAAATACAGGATTTGAAAACACGAGTGTTCCTGCGGGGTTAACTCCTCCACTAACAGGATGGGTTCCAACTCAATGTTTTGACGGCACGATGGATATCTACCTAGGAGCATATGTTTGCCACGGAGGTACTATTGCAGACTTATCATTGCTTTTCTCTGAAGATAATATAAAAATTTATGTTGATGCTACTACAGAAACTCCTCTAGCAGAAACAGACTTAGTCATAAATGGAAATCAATACTATATATCAAAAACAATTAATGGTTGTGAAAGTGATAGATCTGTGATTGAAGTAACCGTAGGCTCTGAAATTAATAATGAGGCAACATTAAATGCGGGAGTAATAACAGCAACACAATCTAATGCATCATACCAATGGTTTGCTTGTACTGGTGAAGGCGATGAATATTTAGATGGTGAAACAGGTCAAAGTTTTACAGCTACGGAACCTGGAGATTACAAAGTATGGGTTTCTGTTTTAGGCTGTTCAGTAGAATCTATATGTATTACCGTATCTACTCTAGGAACAACGGAAATTACTGATAATAAATCTAATTTTTCAATGTATCCAAACCCTAGTTCTAGCCAAGTGAAAATTAAATCTAGTTTAGGAGGTCAATTTAAAATTATTAATCAATTAGGACAAACTGTAAAATCATTCAATGCAACAGCAACCATTGAAACTACAGTGTTTGTTGGGGACTTAAGCGAAGGTATATACTTTGTGCAAGGCACCGATGGCGCTTCTGAAAAGCTAATGATTAAAAAATAGTTAGTATACATTTTAAACAAGCATAAAAAAAGCGTGAATTCTAGTTTAGAATTCACGCTTTTTTCTTTTAATAATGTTAAGTTTATTAAAGCATCGCTCCTACTTAGGATCTAAAATAGTATTAATACGCTCTAAACAATCTTTATAGTGGTATTTTGTTGTAGTGTCAGTAGAACGATAAGATGCGTTAATAACAATCTTTTTTAACACAGATAATTCTCCTCTTGCCAAAGCTCTAACATCTGACGGTTCTGTCATTAAAAAAGCCATACGCTCAATATATGCACGTTGTAAATTACGACGATAGATATCTACATTTTTTGTCGCGTTAGCTTCTATCCAAAGTCCTTTACGAACATCTTGTAGTAACTCTAAAGCAGAATAATTGTTTGCGTCTATAGTTTCATGATCAATTAAACGTTCTAAAATCTCGTGACTCAATAATTTATTTAAAAAACTACTTTGGTATTTACCTAAACGCGCTGTGTAACCTTCATAATCTGTTCGGCTTAAAAGTTCTTTTTGAACTAACCAACTCGGTGTTGTAAATGCATTTTCATGTAACCATTGTACGGATGCTTTTTGAGTTTCTTTAGGTACAGCTTCAAACGGAATACCAGACTGGTTCGGGTTAATTAAATTCTCATGTACACCTCCAACATTGGTTAATACATGACTGATATAACGACGCCACGCTCCAAATAACTCATCATATAACTCCTCTAAATCATCGTAATCATTAGTAACATCACTAGTCCATTCTGGTAAATGAATAGAAACATATTTTAAGTTTTTAAGCGCATAAGTACTCGCTTTTATAGCATCGTTTCCTATATCTTCTGTTTGTGATGTAGGGTCAAAACGGCTTCTTTGTTTTCCGAAGATATATTTTGGATCACCAGCTTTTTCAAGAATCCAACCATCTAGAGTTATTAGTTCTGCCTCTGGAGTATTGGCCTCTGGAATAACACGGTATCCCCAGTTAATAGCATAATCATCATAAGCTCCTAATTTTCTAATAAATCTAATATTTTCATCACCAGGTTGGGCAATATAATTATAACGCGCATAGTCCATAATAGTAGAAGCAATGCCGTTCTTTTGTGTAAAATCTCCATTTCTATAGCTTTCAACATCATAAGCTTTACTTGCACTCATATTATGCGGTAAACCTAAAGTATGCCCTACTTCGTGAGCTATTACCATTTTCATCATTTCACCAATATCTTCTTTCGGTGTATTTAAAGTTCTAGCCGCAGGATTAGCCGCGCCCGTTTCAATTAAATATCGATTTCTATACGATCGTAAATGGTTATGATACCAAATAATGTCACTTTCAATAATTTCTCCTGTCCTCGGGTCCGATACGCTTGGTCCCATAGCGTTTCTAGTTGTGCTCGCTACATAACGTATTACAGAATAACGAATATCTTCTGGACTAAAATCTGGATCTTCTTCTTTACTTGGCGGATCTTTAGCTATGATGGCATTTTTAAAACCAGCTTTCTCAAAAGGACCTTGCCACAGCTCTACGCCTTCTTTAATATATTTACGCAAGTTTTCTGGTGTAGCCGGATCTAAATAATACACAATAGGTTTAATAGGTTCTACTAATTCACCACGAGCATAAGCTTCTGGATCTTTAGGTTCCATACGCCATTTACGAATAAAAGTTTTAGTATCAGACTTTAATGCTTCACTGCCATAGTCTACGTGATCTAGAGTAAACCAACCCACGCGGTCATCTGAAAAACGAGATTGCATAGGTTTTTCTGGTAACAAAATCATAGATTGATTCATTTGTAAGCTTATAGACTCACCACTTCTAAAAGATGGTGGTGCAGATGCATTGTAAGTCATATCTTGTACCACTTCAATATTCTCAGGAAAACTCTTAACACTGTTTATAAAACTTCTAGAAGCGTCTAAATTTTTTACCTTATATTCACTACGCATATAGGACGGTAAACCACTTATGGCTTTAACATCACTAGTATAAAACTTAGTAACATCTACAACTATTGCTGTAGAATCTTTGCTAAACGCACTAATGTCAAAAGCAAATAATGTAGGTTCGTAATTATTAGATTTAACCGAAATGCTAATTGGTAACTCTTCATTAGCTACCGAACTATAAGATTTCTCTTTAATCAGTATTTTATTTTGAAAGCGCTCCCATGTTACTAAACGCGAATTGGTTTTAGTTCCCGCATTAACATAGCCATCGCCCATATTGGTTGGCAATTTCGAAATTCTACTTACTAGAAGCATATCTTTCCCTAAGTGTTCCATAGGAATTTCAAAAAAATACGATTCTCCAACTTGGTGTGTTTTAAATAAACCATCATCTGAAATGGCACTTTTAGTAATTACCTCGTTGTAGGGTTTTATTTTTCCCTCTTTTTTCTTTTCAGGAGGTTTAGATATTTCACTTTTATCTTTTTTATTCTTTTTCCGTTTAGATTGAGCGTAGTTGCTTGTAGAAGCCAAGCACATTATTAATGATAAAGTTACAAGTATTATTTTTTTCATAAGGAAAGAGTTAGATACATAATCTTTAAAAATAAAAAATTAATACCATTAGCACTTTTTTTTCACAAAATTTTAAGGCAAATTAATATTACAATTACGGATTTATTATTTTGAAAAGCTTTTAGTTAGAATTTAATATTAAAAAGCAAAACATTTACTAGTTTATCATGACTAATATTTTCGAGTTTCTCACAGCAACTCCTCCATATTTCCATATTACATCATTCAAGTAAATAACCTGTCATCACTTTAAAAACCAATAAGTTATTAAATTAAGTTAGAAACAATATAAATTTCTTACTAATTCTCATTTCTATAATACTTTATATAAGGATTACTTCTCTATCACCCCCAATTTTATATCTTTGCATTTTACGCTATAGTCAACACTATAGACACTTTATAAATTTAAAGATGAATGAATAAACATTTAAATATAAAAACAATTTGCTTTGTAGGTTTAGCCTATATATTGTGTTTTCAGGTAAAAGCACAAGGTGTAGATTTTTTATTTAACGAAGAGTTAAACACTTTAATGACTCAAAAAGAAGGCGGTTCTCCTTATACTTTTGAAATAATTAGTGTTGTTTATACAACTGTAGGTGAAAAACCAACAACTAAACGTTTAACAACTTTCTATAAAAAAGCTTTAGCATTTACTAACAAAGCCAAAGCTGATAGCACACGAATAGCTAACCTAAATAAAGAATCAAAACTTACACCTGCCGTTAAAAAAGAAATCGCAGATGTTAACAATCGATTAAGAATAGCGCGAAGAACCTTAAAGTCAGTAAAAAAATATGAAATTGTACCAAGCCAAGTTTCTGTTGGAAAGTATAATAAATATAAAATAAGAAGAAGTGTTTTTAAACCAGAAAACATCTTTGTAGGTGCATTTAAAAATTTAGGTTCATTTTATGTTACTAAAAGTATAGATGGCTATAATGAGAGAGACTTAATTTCTGTTGCTAACGCGGAAAGCAATAATTTAACAAGTGAATACTTTCTTTTCGAAAATCAATTTGTTCTAATTGAAAATATTCAAACCAAGGTTGTCTATATGGTTTACCCAGATTTTTTAGAGAAATATGCCATTAATAAAATAGCAGCTCAAGAAAAGTATAAGGGTAAAATTAGTTTACCTAAAAAGGAATACATCCATGATTACGATAAAAAGATAGACTCTATAATTATAGATTATAATTACAAGGAATATAGTCGATCTATAAATATTAAAAATAAATTATAAAGATTGGATGTTCCAAAATAAATATGCGATACATATTTAAAACCTAAAATAATTATATAAAAAAAACCTGTTAAGAAATTTCTTAACAGGTTTTTTTTATATAATTGAGGTATTAACTCTCTAGATATTTGCAGCTAAAAAGTCACCAACTTCTTTAGTACCGTAAGCTTTTCCGCCATCGGCTAAATCTTCAGTAACAATACCTTCAGCTAACGCTTTGTTTACAGCATCTCTAATTACTTTTCCTTCTTCTGGTAAGTTAAAAGCAATTTCAAACATCATGGCAGCAGATAAAACCATGGCCATTGGGTTCGCAATATTTAATCCAGTTGCTTGTGGGTAAGATCCGTGAATAGGTTCGAATAAAGCAATATCAGATCCCATAGATGCCGATGGCATTAATCCCATAGATCCAGAAATTACAGAAGCTTCATCTGTTAAAATATCACCAAACAAGTTTTCAGTAATTAATACATCGTAGCTATTTGGCCATTGTACCAAACGCATAGCCACTGCATCAACCAACTCGTAACTTACTTCAACTTCAGGATAATCTTTTTCCATAGCCTGAACAGTTTCTCTCCACAAACGAGATGTCTCCATAACGTTAGCTTTATCAACACAACATAATCTTTTAGAACGTGTCATTGCTAATTCAAAACCTTTTTTAGCCAAACGTTGTACTTCAACACGTGTATAAACACAGTTATCAAAAGCCGTTTCACCACCATCTCTTCTACCTTTTTCTCCAAAATAGATTCCACCAGTTAACTCACGTAAAAACACTAAATCTGTTCCTTCAATACGCTCTTGTTTTAAAGGTGATTTATCTAATAAAGACGGAAACGTAAACGTTGGTCTTAAATTAGCAAATAAGCCCAATTGCTTACGCATTTGAAGTAAACCATTTTCTGGACGTACTTTTGCCGAAGGATCATTATCAAAACGAGGCAAACCAATAGCTCCAAATAAAACAGCATCCGAAGCCAAACAAACTTGGTGTGTACTGTCTGGGTAAGGTTCTCCAACCGCATCAATAGCAGCAGCACCTGTTAATGCTGGCTTCCAAGTTATTTCATGTCCAAATTTTTCCGCAACCGCTTCACTAACTTTTTGTGCTTGCTCCATTACTTCAGGTCCAATACCGTCACCTGCTAAAACTGCAATATTAAATTTCATCTTTATTAATTTTAAACTTTAAATTCTATTTATTTTTTTTGGCGTTTCTTTTTGCTCATGCCTCCGAAGTGTAGTACCAAAATAAGTTTTGAAGTACACTTGTCAGCATCGAAAAACGTCGGGCTTTCACTACTCGCTTCCTCCTAGCGTCGTCGAGCTCAAACAAACCGTTTAATCCCTAACGCGGGTCTGTCTACAATGTTTCTGTATAGCGTTAGCAGTTTCAGTTTACAATAAACTCATTTAGCTCACCACTATATTCATCATCTTTTCAGTAGCCTTAATTGCCGAAACTGTTTGATCGGAATCTAAACCACGTGTTTTAAATTCTTTTTCAGCACTTTTCCATGTAATAATGGTTTCACAAAGTGCATCCGAGTTACTTCCAGGTGGTATACGTACTGCATAATCCACTAATTTAGGTAACTTTAATTGTTTCTGTTTAAAAACACTTTTAATGGCATTCATAAACGCATCAAATTGGCCATCGCCATGAGCACTTTCTTCAAAAACTTCGTCGTTTATAGTAAGTGAAACCGTAGTTGTAGGTTTTAAGCCCATAGCATGCGTTAGCACATATGCGTTCACTTTCACTTTTTCCTCATAACTTCTGTCTAAAACATCCGAAATAATATAAGGTAAATCCTCCTTAGTAACGACTTGTTTTTTATCGCCCAACTCAATAATACGTTGGGTTACTTTTTTAAGATCTTCACCATCAAGCTGAAGTCCTAATTCTTGTAAATTCTTCTGTATGTTGGCCTTTCCAGACGATTTCCCTAAGGCATATTTTCGGGTTCTCCCAAAACGTTCAGGCATTAAATCACTGAAATATAAATTGTTTTTATTGTCACCATCTGCATGTATTCCAGCCGTTTGCGTAAATACATTGGCGCCAACAACAGGCTTATTAGCAGGGATCATAAAACCAGAAAATGTTTCTATAAGCTTGCTAATAGTGTACAAAAAGGTTTCGTTTACACCAATTTTAACCTCGGGCATAAAATCGTTTATAACAGCAATAGTACTAGCCATTGGTGCATTTCCTGCTCGTTCGCCCATACCATTAATTGTTAAATGCAAACCATCTGCTCCGGCTTTTAAACCAGCCATAACATTGGCAACACCTAAATCGTAATCGTTATGTGCGTGAAAATCAAAATGTAAACTCGGGTATTTATCTTTAATTTCTTTTACAAAATTAAAAGATTCCTCTGGTGTTAATACGCCTAAAGTATCAGGAAGCATAACGCGCTTTACAGGTTGTGTTGATAAAAACTCTAAAAATTCAAAAACATAAGCTTTAGAGTTTCGCATACCATTACTCCAATCTTCTAAATAAATATTAGTTTCAATACCGTGTTCTGTGGCTTGAATAATATTTTCTTTAATTTCTGTAAAGTGCTGATTTGGAGTTTTTTTAAGCTGATGTGTTAAATGGTTTAACGAACCTTTAGTTAATAAGTTTTGAACCTTTGCTCCTGCTTCTAGCATCCAATTAATAGAGATCCCTTTATCAACAAAAGTTAAAACTTCAACAGCATTTAAATAGTTGCTTTCCTTAGCCCAAGCTGTAACATCCTTAACCGCCTGAAGTTCACCTTGCGACACACGTGCCGAGGCAATTTCAATACGGTCTACTTTTAGTTCTTCTAATAAAAGTTTAGCTATAGTGAGCTTTTCAGAAGCAGAAAACGACACGCTCGAGGTTTGTTCACCATCGCGCAATGTCGTATCCATTATTTCAATTCTTTTTACTTCCATTTTCTAGAAAGGACGCGATTCAGTAAATGCCTCTATCTCGCTTTTCATGTTTTGTAAATAGTCGATATCATCAAAACCATTTAACATATTGTCTTTCTTATAACCATTAATATCAAAACTTTCTTTCGTTCCAGAAGAAAGTAATGTAATAGTTTGTGCTTTTAAATCAATTTCAACTTCCGTTTTTGGATCTGCATAAACAGCTTCAAAAATTTCATTAGAAAATTCTGGGCTAATTTGCACAGGTAATACTCCAATATTTAAACAGTTATTTTTAAAGATATCTGCAAAGAAACTAGATACTACACAACGAAAACCATAATCGTAAACCGCCCAAGCAGCGTGCTCACGAGAAGAACCAGAACCAAAGTTCTTTCCTCCTAATAAAATTTTTCCTGTGTAAATTGGGTTATTTAATATAAAATCTTCTTTTGGTGTATTATCACCATTATATCTCCAGTCACGGAATAAATTATCTCCAAAACCGTCACGAGTGGTCGCTTTTAAAAAACGAGCTGGTATAATTTGATCAGTATCTACATTCTCTATTGGTAACGGTACTACGCTACTCGTTAATGTTGTAAATTTATCGTATGCCATTTTTTTAATATTCAGTTTGCCAGTATTCAGTGGACAGCAAGCTGCCATAAACTGACGATTATTTTTTTATTCTTTTATAAAATCAACATATTGTTCAGTTTATTAACTTAACAACTGTTGACTATACACTGCCAACTTATAGTAAATCTCTAGGGTCTGTAACTACGCCTGTAACTGCTGCAGCTGCTGCAACTAACGGGCTCGCTAACAATGTTCTAGATCCTGGTCCTTGACGACCTTCAAAGTTTCTGTTTGATGTACTTACCGCATATTTCCCAGCAGGAACTTTATCATCATTCATTGCTAAACAAGCAGAACATCCTGGCTCTCTTAATACAAAACCAGCTGTTTCAAAAATATCTAGTAAACCTTCTTCTTTAATTTTAGCTTCAACAATGTGAGAACCTGGTACTAACCATGCCGTAACATTATCTGCTTTTTTGCGTCCTTTTACAATAGAAGCAAATGCACGGAAATCTTCAATACGTCCGTTAGTACAACTTCCAATAAATACGTAATCGATTTTCTTACCGATCATAGATTCATTTTCTGCATAACCCATATAAGCTAAAGACTTATCATAAGTAGACTTTCCTCCTTCTACAGATTCTGCAGATGGTATATTTTTAGAAATTCCCATACCCATTCCCGGATTTGTTCCGTAGGTAATCATTGGCTCAATATCTGCTGCATTAAATACTAATTCTTTATCGAAAGTAGCATCTTCATCAGTTTTTAAAGTTTTCCAATAGGTCATTGCTTTATCCCAATCGGCTCCTTTTGGAGTCATGGCACGACCTTTAATATATTCAAATGTTTTTTCATCTGGAGCAATCATACCACCACGTGCACCCATCTCGATAGATAAGTTACAAACCGTCATACGACCTTCCATAGTCATGTTTTCAAAAACATCCCCAGCATACTCAACAAAATATCCAGTAGCACCAGAAGTTGTTAATTGAGAAATAATGTATAAACCAACATCTTTAGGCGTAACACCTTTACTTAGTGGCCCATTAATGCTAATACGCATTTTTTTAGGTTTTGGTTGCATTATACATTGTGTAGTAAGCACCATTTCTACTTCTGAAGTACCAATACCAAAGGCAATAGCTCCAAAAGCACCGTGAGTAGATGTATGAGAATCTCCACAAACAATAGTTGCTCCTGGAAGTGTAATACCGTTTTCTGGTCCTACAACGTGAACAATACCATTATTTTGGTGACCTAATCCCCAGTGACTAATACCGTATTGATTAGCATTATCTTCTAAAGTTTTTAACTGATTAGCAGATAACGGATCTTCAACAGGTAAATGCTGATTAATTGTTGGTGTATTGTGATCGGCAACAGCAAATGTACGGTCTGGGTACAATACACTTAAGCCTCTACTTTTTAAACCTACAAAAGCTACAGGACTTGTAACTTCGTGAATTAAGTGACGGTCTATATAAAACACATCTGGTCCATCTGCAATGTTTCGCACAACATGCGAATCCCACACTTTGTCAAATAATGTACTACTCATAAAAAATTTAAATTTTTGTATTAAAATAGCTTTAAAGCTATAAGAGTAACAAATTTAGAGTTTATTACAGTATTTCAAAACTTTATAGTCCTTAGTTACTTTATTTTTATAAAATCACCAACGGAACCGATATAATTTGAATTTAATGCAATGAAATCTTAAAAATGATTATAATTTTTAAAAGAATATTAAGGCTAGATTTTATAACCTATCGGCTACATATTCAATTTCTGTTTTACCATGTGGTAATGCTTTACCATCAGGCCCAATATTAACCATTACAATGTTTGAAATTGTTATAATAGTTTCTCGCGTCATTTTATTTCTAACCTCTGCTCCTAACACCAATGAAGCCCTTCCAAATTTTACAACGTCGATACCAATTTCTACAATATCACCTTGCTTTGCCGACGATTTAAAATCAATTTCACTCATAAATTTTGTTACCACTTTTTGGTTCTCTAATTGAATAATAGAATAAATAGCAGCTTCCTCGTCGATCCACTCTAATAAACGACCGCCAAACAATGTACCGTTGGCATTTAAATCTTCGGGTTTAACCCATTTTCTAGTATGAAATCTCATATTTTATATCTTTAATTTTTAGTTCTTTTTATAAAATAAAGGTACTCTAAAAATCAGCATTAAAACAACCATTTTAATTACTCTTACTTATTCTAGTATGTGTTTTTATTATTAACTTAAAATAAGGATTGCTGTTTTTCTTCATTCGGAATATTTAAAGCATATCCTAACTTTTCGTTAACCTGTTTTATAAAATATGCTGAAAGCAAAGGCGATTCTTCTTCAATGTTTTGATGAATGAAAAAATCGACTTCTTTAACACCTTGTTCTTTCCAAAGTTTTAAACGCTCAATCCAATCGTCTAATCGTTCATAATCCGAAGGATGATTAGCTCCAACATAGCGCACAAAAGCTGTAGAATTAGTTAATCGCATGTGCATTAAATCGCGACGCCCAGCGGTATCTACAATAACATTAGAAATATTAAAGTCTTCTAAAAGTTGATACAAGGCATCCGCAATCACTTTGTCGTTATACCAATCGCTATGCCTAAATTCAATCGCTAAAGGAATGTTTTTAGGCCAGTTTTTAGCAAAAGCAACCACTTTATCAAAATCTTTAGGAGTGAAATTACTATGCATTTGTAAAAAAACAGTGCCTAGTTTTTCTTTTAAATGCGATGCATTGTATAGATATTGATCAACGACGCCTTCAACATTTTGTAGGCGTTTGTAATGACTAATTTCTTGATTCAACTTCGGAAAAAACTTAAACCCTTCTGGTGTTTTATTATACCAGGTTTCAAATTGTTCCGCAGGAAAAATGCGATAAAATGTAGCGTTTAGTTCTATAGAATTAAATTGCGAAGCATAATATTTAAGTTCATCTTTTGTACCACGAGGATAAAACCCCTTAAGATCTCCCCTATTCCATTTTGCACAACCTACATAAATATCTGGCATATTATCATCCTTTACCGTATTTAAAATGCGCTTAGTATCTATATGATCTTGGGGTAAGGTAAAATCAATAGTATCAGGATTTGTAACACTGCCAAATTTCATGTAAAACGTTGTATTAATGCGGTTTAAAAAGATGTAAAATAATGAGATTATAAAGATAAAAATATTAAATGTTAATAACCTCGTGAATAATTAAAATACACAAATACTATTACAGCCCTAATAATTTCTACCTTGAGTAAAAATCAAAACTATGAATTCAAGAGACTTTAATTTGAAGAGTATTCGTCCAGAGATTTTAACAGCAACCATTAATGATGCTATGAGCAGCGAGGAGCGTTTCCAAAACCTAGTACTTCGGCCATGCATTAAGATGCAAAACGATTTACTTGTTGCTGCTTTTAGAAATTACATTATAAAGCATAAATCGGTTTTTTATGGTTTAACACTCGATAAACGTATGGAATATATTGAAAATGCCATTCAGAAAAACATGAAATTCAGAAACTCTCTAAAAGGCATGATTATCGGTGTTTTTACTGTGGAAGAATATTTAATTTATACCGAAAATTCATCGGCGCTAAACAAACGCATGATGAATATTGTAAAAGATAGACTTTTAAGCAATATTCAACTTTTTGATAAACCGGAATTACTAACTGCTGTTTAACTAAATTTTAAGCGTTATCTTTTTATTTATTTTAAAATGAAATAGATAAAATGTAATGCCTTTTGTTTTGGAAACGTAAATTAGGTTTTAATTATTTTTAAGTTTTCTTTGTTATCGATATTTAGAAAATAAATTCCGGCTTTAAAATTACTTAAATCTATTTTTACGCTTAAAGCATTTTCGTTTTTAGATAGTAAAAGTTGACCGTTAATAGAATACACATTTATATTTCTGTATCTTGATGTTGTAAATGAAATGTTTAGATCATTTAAAACGGGATTTGGATAGAAACTAAAAGAGTTTTGAGTATCAGCTTCAGTACCCAAAGTATTGTTTGAAATTGCATTATACATGTTTCCTGATAATGCAAACATATAAATAACTCTTAAAGTAGCTCCAAAATAGGCATTTGTAGGTTGGTTTTTTAATTCGGAATAACCATTATTTACAAAATTTTGATTAGATGCAGACATCGCTGCTGCGGCGTACGCTCCTGTAAAAGTGGGGTCTTTATAAGATATATCTATAGCAACGCCTTGTTGAGAATAGCCTGGGTAAATTTGATTAAAACCACCTTGAGCATTTACAAAATCATTACATAAAGAAGCGTAATTAAGAGCTTTCGAACCTCCATACCATATATAGTCTAAAGCTATTCGCCAAGGTGTTCTAGCCGCATCATAATAATAAGATTTCCCTTCATCGTAAGCCCAGGACACTTCATTTGAATATGTTCCATCAGCCTTACACCAATCTGAAACTAAATTATAAAATGCATTGTTGTTAGATAAGTTGGCATTTAAAATATCATAACTTTTATCGCTTACAGCCTCCCAAAAAGCAACATCATTAGAATAAGTTCCAAAAACCTTAAAATATCCAGGTGATAAATAAGAGGGATTGGTATTACTCGACCCGCCCCAAACATCTCCAGGTTTTAGAACGTAAGTACCATTTTCTATTTCGTGATTTTTAATGGTATTTATTAAAGTTAAAGCATTTTCTTTATAATCTAAATCACCTAAACTGCCCCATTTTTTGTCTGCAACAATTAAAGCGTAAGCGACATCTAATTCTGCATCAGATGCTCCGTTAAAACCAATAACGGTTGAACATTCACTAATTTTCCAGTTCATCACACCATTATTATTAGAGAAATCTTTATAATAAAGCCATAAACCATCGAATAATTCCTTGTCATTGGCATAAACAGAAAGCAACATACCGTATCCAATTCCTTCAGATACAGTTTCTGATGGCGTATCAAATTTTATACGGTAGCGTCCATTCACGCAAGTTTCTGCAAAAGTATTTCTCCAGGCAAGGTAGGCATCATAAATATCACTAGACCCTATGTTTGTAGGTTGAACTCCATAACTATAATCAGAATTAACAAAGCTAACCTGATTTATTTGTGAAAAAGAGCTAAGTGATGTTATTAAAATAAAGCAAATTGATAGTAAGTTTTGGTTTTTCATATGTTTAGGGCTTTTAAATAAACATATACGCCTAAACTAATAAAAAAGATTATGTTTTTCGAATTGAATCAAAAAAATGAATACTCTCCTTATCTCACCTAATTAATCAATCTTCTATTAATATAACTCCATTTAAATCAGTAGTTAATACATCGCTCATATAATCAAAATACGGACGAATTATTTTAAAAGCAGAACTTACTTCGTTTATAAAATTAGAATCTAAAACTTCGGCATCGGTATATTTTTTAATAAAAATATATTGTTTCTTCTTTATTAAATCGATCGCCTTATCTTCTTTATTAAACCCGCGTGGTGCCGTTTTCACTTCGTCACCAACAAAGCCTCCCCAAGTTGTTTTAAACGTTTTATCATTAATAATATCACGAATCTCAGAATCGTCCATTTCGAATTCTTTTCTAATTCGCATTAAATCGGCCGGAGCTGGATCCCAAAATCCGGTCGCTATAAAACTCTCGTTATTTGGTTTAATCTGTACATGATAACCACCACGCAATCTAGGTTTTACTCTATGGTAAGAACCGCTAAAATGCGTTTTATATGGAAGTTTATTTTTAGAAAACCTAACATCTCTGTAAATTCTAAAAATTTTCAGTTTATCGATTTCATCATGTGCATTTAAAGCTTCTAAAAGCGCATTATAAAATACTTTTATATCTTTTTGAACGGATTGAAACTCTAGTTTATGCTCTCCAAACCATTCGCGATTATTATTTTTTTCTAATTTTTTTAAATATGTAAAAGCCGCTTTCGGCACAGAAACACTCATATATATTACTTTCCTTTTATTGAACATCTAAAATACAAAAAGTCCCGAATGAATCGGGACTTTTATTAATAACTTACATGGTTATTCATTATAGTTTTACTGGTTTGTATGAAACCATTTCTATACGTTCAGAATTGGCATTGTAATATTCTACAACAAACTCACCTTTCTCGGTTAAGTAACCAATACCGTTATATGTTTCTCTTTTTACAATATAACTCCCAGGATTTTTTGTGCTCCACGCTTTACCAACAACCACAAATTCATTATCATTATTATCAAAAATAATATTGAATCCGCCGTAACTAGGCGAAAATTTAAAGCTTTTATCATTGCTTATATAGTGTATCTCTTTAGATAATAAATCGTAATCGGGATCTAAATCATCATCTACCATCACCATGGTCTCAATCTTTTTAGTTGTTGCAACACGTTGTTGATCTACCTTTTCTTTATCATCCAAAGCCAATTCCACGTTAGATGTTTCTCGAGAAATAACTTTAAGTTTACTTTCCGTAACTTCTTCGCCATTATTGTATTTAACCGTTTTTTCAATAGTTTCTTGTTTTACTTCTTTGGGTTTTTCTTGTGCCATGGATGTACCACAAACCAGCAGTACAAACATGTATATATAATTTTTCATTGTTTTTATTTTTAATAATTTGAATTAATAATTTATCACGGATGATAAATCCACTCTAGTTGTTAGAGAATTCATTCTGCTTAGCTACTTGCTCTCCTTCTACAGATAATTTGTTATCAAATTGTAACGTTCTAATAGGGAACGGGATGTTAATTCCAGCCTTATCGTAAGCTTTCTTAATTGCTATAATAGCCGATGTTTTTGCTCTATATTTTTCAAGTAAACTTTCAGAATCAATCCAAAATCTACATAAATAATTAATAGAACTTCCTCCAAATTCTTCATAATAAAACTCAACATCATCTGCGCTTTCTACTTGGTCAAAAGTTTCTGCTATAGTTTGTTTTGTTAATCTTTTTACTTCTTCCAAATCAGATTCATACCCAACACCACAATTTAATGCGACACGCATTCTGGTTGTTAAAGAATAATTTTTTAAAGGATTTTCTAAAATCATTTTATTAGGAAGAATCACAATATTATTATCGGCTTCCTTTATAACAAACTCTTTTAAATTTATATCCATTACCTCTCCAGAATGGCCATTGGTTTCTACCCAATTTCCAATTTGAATTTTCTCTCTAAACGAAAGAGATATACCAGCAACCGTATTACTTAGCGTATTTTGTAATGCTAAACCAATAGCCAAACCAGCAACACCTGCTGTAGCTAATAACGAGGTTAACGTTTTACTTAAATTAAGTATCCCTAAAGAGATATATAAACCTATTAGCACTACAACTACCGCAGCAATCCGAGACATCATTTTAGAAACAGAGTCTTGTTTTACTCTTTTTGAAATAATTTTATACGTAAAATTATTAACATATTTCGCTACAAAATATGCAGCTACTGATACTAAAATTGCTAGTGCTATATTTGGTAAATAATGTATTATGGTTGCAAACCAACCCTCTAATTTTGTTACAAGGCCATCAAAAGCCTCACTAAATGCTGTATCCATTTTTGTAAATATTTTTTTTTATGATTTATTAATTAATTTTTAAGAAAAATTAACAAAACTTAAATAGCCTCCGCAGATTCAGGATGTGCAATTTCAGATGGCTTTTTTGTCCACGCCTCTAACATCCAACTTGTTTTTTCAAGTTCACGAATGTAAGCACCAATTAAATCTGCAGTTCCTTCATCGGAAGCTGTTTCTGCTTTTTCCATTACTTTCCCCATTTGTTCTAAAAGTAATTTGTGATCATTTAAGGTTTCTAAAACCATAGCACGATCGGATTTTAGTACGGCCTTTTCCTTTATAGTTGAAGATTTAAGATAATCTTCCATTTGGCTCATTGGGTGATAACGCAGCGTTAAGATACGCTCTGCGATTTCATCAATTTTAATACGAGCATCATTGTACATATCTTCAAATTTTTCATGTAAATCGAAAAAATTTCTTCCAACAATATTCCAATGGTTGCTTCGTAATTTTTGATAATAAACGTGGTAGTCAGCTAATAAAATATTCATTTCTACCACCACGGGTAATACTTCTTCATCGTTCATTTTTAAATAGCTCATAATTTATTGTTTGTGTTCCCACTCAATATAAGGGCTATATAAAAATTGTCAAGTGCTTTAACAGGCTTTAACGGTATTAAGATTTATTTAACTTAAATTATGTTAAATAAAACCCAAAAAGTTAAATTAATTAAGAAGAAAAGATTATAAATTAATCTATAAAATCGATGTTTTTTAGAATTAAACCAGATGCCGGAGCGATATAATTCATTTTAATATCATTATCAGGTTTTAAACTATCCTTTATGTCTTGAAGTGTTAATTTACCTTTACCTAAATCTATAAGCGTTCCCATCATTAAACGAATTTGGTTTCGCATAAAACCTTTGCCTTGTACGCGTAGAATATAGGTTTTTTCAGGAAAATAATTAGCAGTATATAGTGTGTTTTCTACCAATTCACACAGCATAATTTCACGTGTGTAGATACCATTATCGGTAGGTTTGTAGCAGTACGTTTTTAAATAATTCTCACCTTCGAATAATTTCGCACCTTCTTTCATTAGCTCAATATCCAACTTATCAAGAATAGTGGTCATTATAGGCGCACAGAACGGATGACATTTTTCGCCATGAGCAAATAAATATAAATATTCTTTAATTTTAGAATTCTGAATAATATTGAACTTCGCATCAACTTCCTTAATATCTAAGGCGCGAATATCTTGAGGCAAATTACGATTAAAGAGCTCTAAAAAAGCAGATAGATCTTCAATAGGTTCAAATAAAAACAACTCTATTGCTGCACATTCTGCAGACACCATAGCATCTGTTCTACCAGAACTTAAACTTTTAAAACGTTTACCTTCTAAAATAAAATTAAACGTTCTATCTACCATTAAATGTAACGTTTTCACGTCTGGCTGTTTTTGCCAACCATGAAAACGATAGCCCAAATATTGAATGGTAATTAAATAAAAATATTTTTTCAAAAGGAACGGTTTACTTGTGTCTGCCTACTAATTCCTTTTCAATATCTTTTAACGTGAAGCCTTTAGCTTGAAGCAACATAAGGTAATGAAACATTAAATCAGCAGATTCGTATAAAAACAACTCATCGTTATTATCCATAGCCTCAATAACCGTTTCTACAGCCTCCTCGCCTACTTTTTGTGCCACTTTATTAATGCCTTTTGCAAACAAACTCGCTACATAAGATTTTTGAGTATCCTTATTAGCAACACGTTCGGTTATAACATCTTCTAAAGTTGAAAAGAACCCGTAATTAGATTTGTTTTCTTCTTTCCAACACGTATCAGTTCCGGTGTGGCAAGTTGGTCCAACAGGATTTACTTGTATTAAAAGAGAATCGTTATCACAATCGTTTTTAATATCGACTACATTTAAAAAATTACCACTTTCTTCACCTTTAGTCCAAAGACGTTGTTTGCTTCTGCTAAAAAAAGTAACTGTCTTAGTTTCTAAAGTTTTCTCGTAAGATTCAGCATTCATATACCCCAACATCAAAACATTTTTTGTTGTTGCATCTTGAATAATTGCAGGCACTAGTCCGTTACTGTCGTATTTAATAGTCATAATAAATTTTTATAGGTTACTGAATTAGATTCAGTATGACGACTAAAGTCGTACTTCGATATTATTTGCTTTTAATTCTTTTTTTAATTCAGGAATTGGAATTTCACCAAAGTGAAAAACACTAGCAGCCAAAGCTGCATCCGATTTTCCGATTTCAAAGGTATCAATAAAATGTTGAACATTACCCGCACCTCCCGATGCTATTATTGGAATATTCAAGCTTTCTGATAATTTAGCTAAAGCTTCATTAGCAAAACCGTTTTTTGTACCATCGTGATTCATTGATGTAAATAAAATTTCACCTGCACCACGTGTTTCAACCTCTTTTGCCCACTCGAATAAATCAATATCCGTTGGAATACTTCCGCCAGCTAAATGCACTTTCCATTGTCCGTCAACTTGTTTAGCATCGATAGCGACAACCACACACTGACTTCCAAATTTATTTGATAACTCGTTTACTAATTCAGGACGTTTTACTGCCGATGAATTTATAGATACCTTATCTGCACCACAGTGTAAAAGCTCGTCTACATGCTCTACAGAAGAAATCCCACCACCTACTGTAAACGGAATATTCACTTGTTCTGCAACACGTAAAACCATATCTAACGTGGTGCCACGACCTTCTAAAGTCGCCGAAATATCGAGAAAAACAAGTTCGTCTGCACCAACATCGGCATATTGTTTTGCCAATTCTACCGGATCTCCAGCGTCACGTAAATCGACAAAGTTGACACCTTTTACAGTACGACCGTTTTTAATATCTAAGCAAGGAATTATTCTTTTTGTAAGCATTATTTTTAATGTTGTTGGTTTTTAGTTGATTGCTGTTAATAAGTAACTAACCTTTTAAAAACGGATTAGGATTTATTTAAAATGAAATCCTCTAATTGTTTTAAGCTTATTTTATTCTCGTAAATTGCTTTACCGATAATTGTGCCTTCGCAGCCTAATTCGGCTAATTTTGGTAATTCATCAAAGGTTGAAATACCTCCACTTGCAATTAATTTTATATTTGGAAGCTGTGATAACATTTTTTCATACAAATCAAAAGATGGACCTTCTAACATCCCATCTTTAGCGATATCGGTACAAATAACATACTGCACACCATCTTTTTGATAATTTTGAACAAAGGGAATTAAATCTTCATCAGATTCTTCCAACCAACCACTAATAGCAATCTTTTCGTTATTGGCATCTGCTCCTAAAATGATTTTATCTGAACCAAATTTGGATAACCAATTTTTAAAAATATCAGGTTGTTTTACCGCAATACTACCACCAGTAATTTGTCCAGCACCAGATTCGAATGCAATTCGTAAATCGTCATCCGTTTTTAAACCACCACCAAAATCAATTTTTAAACTCGTTTTAGAAGCTATTTCTTCTAAAACTTTATGATTTACAATATGGCTAGCCTTAGCACCATCTAAATCTACTAAATGTAAAAACTCAATACCATGAGCTTCAAACTGTTTAGCGATTTCTAAAGGATGCTCATTATATATTTTTTTAGTGTTATAATCACCTTTTGAAAGTCGTACACATTTGCCGTCTATAATGTCTATTGCTGGTATTATTCTCATTTTTTTTGGTTACTTGTTGTTGGTTATTTGTTTTACTCCGTTGTAATTACCTAGGATGTAAACTAAAGATCCAAAAAGTTTTGTAAAATTTTAGCGCCTTCGGTTCCACTTTTTTCTGGGTGAAATTGTACACCATAGAAATTATTGTGTTGTAAAGCCGATGCATAATTTAAGCCATAATCGGTTTTTGCAATAGTTTCATTACAATGCTCAGCATAATAACTGTGCACCAAATACATGTACTCGTTTTCTTTTAAACCTTTGAATAAATCGGATTTTAAATCTTTAATCACATTCCAACCCATGTGCGGTACTTTTACAGAATGATCAAAACGTTTTACATCTGTTTGAAAAATGCCTAGTCCTTTGGTATTACCTTCTTCTGTGGTTTTACACATGAGTTGCATACCTAAACAAATGCCTAAAACAGGTTGTTTTAAAGTCGGAATTAAATCGGCTAAACCACTTTCTTCTAACATTTTCATGGCAGAACTTGCTTCTCCAACACCTGGGAAAATAATTTTATCGGCTGCCAAAATTTCTTCGGGATTGTTCGATAAAATAGCATCGACACCTAAGCGTTTAAAAGCAAACTGTATGCTTTTTATATTTCCGGCTCCGTAATTTATTATAACTAATTTCATTTTTTTGTTGTTCGTTTTTGATTGTTTATCGCATGATTATACTAATAACCATCCACTAAAAACCAAAACCATTTTATAACATCCCTTTTGTACTCGGCAAAAACATTTTGTTGGAATCGCGTTTAACCGCCATTTTCATTGCTTTTGCGAAGGCTTTAAAAATACCTTCAATTTTATGATGTTCGTTTAATCCTTCCGCTTTTACATTTAAATTACATTTAGCACCATCGGTAAACGATTTAAACAAGTGGAAAAACATTTCAGTTGGCATATCACCAATTTTTTCACGTTTAAATTCCGCATCCCATTCTAACCAGTTTCTACCACCAAAATCCACCGCAACTTGCGCTAAACAATCATCCATTGGTAAACAGAATCCGTAACGCTCAATACCTAATTTATTACCTAGAGCTTTATTGAATAATTCACCTAAAGCAATCATGGTATCTTCAATAGTATGGTGTTCGTCTACATTTAAATCACCATCTACTTTCACTGTTAAATCCATGGCACCATGACGTCCAATTTGATCCAACATATGATCGAAAAACGATAAACCTGTATCAATATCATTTTTACCAGACCCATCTAAATTCAACTTAATATAAATTTTAGTTTCATTCGTGTTTCTTGTAATTTCTTGAACGCGATCTTCTAATTTTAAAAAATTATAAATAGCTTCCCAATCGTTACTTTCCAAAGCTATATAAGGATCTAGCGCGTCACGCTTCACCGTAATTTCATCGGTTCCTAAATGCGTTTCATCATTAATAAAAATGCCTTTAGAGCCAAGGTTTTTAGCCAACTCTATATCCGTTAAGCGATCCCCAATTACAAATGAATTTTCTAAATCGTAATCATCGGAAAAGAATTTGGTTAATAATCCGGTGTTTGGCTTTCTTGTTGGTGCATTATCTTTAGCGTAAGTTTCATCGATATAAACTTCTTTAAAATCGATGCCTTCATTTTTGAATGTACTTAATACAAAATTGTGAATTGGCCAGAATTTTTCAGAAGGATTATCGGGTGTTCCCAAACCATCTTGGTTGGTTACCATGATAATTTCGAAATCTAATTCTTTACAAATTTTACCTAAAAATTGAAATACTTTCGGATAAAAAACCAGTTTTTCAAATGAATCTACTTGTTCGTCTGCCGGCTCCTTAATTAAGGTGCCATCACGATCTATAAATAATACTTTTTTCATATAACTTGTTATAACCCTGAATTTATTTCAGGGTCTTTTAATTAATCATGATACTTTTATAAGTTCCTGAAACGAGTTCAGGATTTCGAAATTAATAAAAGATTTTTTATTAATTCCTCATTCTCCTCTTTAGTTCCAACGGTAAATCTCAAACAATTTTCACAGCCAAACTGCGTGGTCCTATTTCTAACAACAACCCCTTTTTCTACCAATTGATTGTAACGTTTTGTTGCATCATCCACTTTGGCTAATATAAAATTAGCATCCGATGGATATATTTTTGACACAAAAGAAATAGTTGCTAAATCTGAAATTAATACAGCGCGTTCTTCAAGAATATCTTGTATTTGTTTTTTAGCTAAATCCTTATTATTCAAAAGCTCAATGGCTTTTTTCTGACTTAATTCATTAACATTATACGGTGGCTTAATGGTGTTTAAAACTTTAAGAATTTCTTCGGAAGCATAACAAATTCCCAATCTAATTCCAGCCATACCATAAGCTTTAGAAAGCGTTTGAGTAATGACTAAATTAGGAAACTCTTCTAAACGAGTTAACCAACTTTTTTCAGTTGAAAAATCAATATATGCTTCATCAATAACCACTAAACCTTTAAATGTTTTCAGTAATTTTTCAACAGACTCCGTTGAAAAGCTATTCCCTGTTGGATTGTTTGGAGAGCATAAAAACAGGACTTTACTATGTGCATCTGCAGCTTCCAAAATGGCATCAACTTTAGGTTGAAAGGTTTCCGATAAATTAACTTTACGAATTTCAACAGCATTCAAATTCGCTAAAACCTCATACATACCATAAGTTGGCGGTAAAGAAATCACGTTATCTTGATGCGGCTCACAAAAGGCTCTAAAAATTAAATCGAGTACTTCATCACTTCCATTCCCTAAAAGAATATGTTTTGCTGAAACCCCTTTAATTTCTGATAAAATGGCTTTCACCCCTTTTTGTTGCGGATCAGGATAACGATTTACACCGTTATTATACGGGTTTTCGTTAGCATCTAAAAACACCATAGCATCACTGTTCCCTTGAAACTCATCTCTTGCAGACGAGTACGGCTTTAATGCTTTTATAGTTGGCCTTATTAAATTTTGAATGTTCATTATTGTGCTACACTGCATTTATCACAGCGTCTAATTATTTGTGTTTTGCTGAAACAAGTTCAACAACTTATTTATTTTAAATCTTTTAATCGAATAGAAACAGCGTTCTTATGAGCTTGTAAACCTTCTGCTTCTGCCATTAACTCAATAGTTTCACCGATATTTAAAAGTCCTTCTTTAGATATTTTTTGAAACGTCATTTGCTTTAAAAAACTATCTAAATTCACACCCGAATAGGCTTTACTAAATCCGTTAGTTGGTAAGGTATGGTTGGTTCCTGACGCATAATCTCCTGCACTTTCCGGTGTATAATCGCCAATAAAAACAGAACCAGCATTACGAATACCATCCACATAAAAGTCGTTAGCTTCAGTACAAATAATAAAATGTTCTGGGCCGTACTCATTTATCATTTCTAAAGCAACCTCATGATTTTCAACATAAATCAGCTTAGAATTAGCAATCGCTTTTTCTGCAATCGCTTTACGCGGAAGTACTTCTAATTGCTTCTCAATTTCAACAGAAACCTTTTCAATAATATCATTTGATGTTGAAACCAAAATAACTTGACTGTCCGTACCATGCTCAGCTTGACTTAGCAAATCTGAAGCAATATAAGCTGCATTTGCACTCTTGTCGGCAACAACCAATAACTCACTTGGTCCCGCAGGCATATCTATAGCCACACCGTGTTTGGTAGCTAATTGCTTAGCTACGGTTACAAATTGATTACCGGGTCCGAAGATTTTATAAACCTGAGGTATACTTTCTGTTCCAAATGTTAAGCCAGCAACAGCCTGAATGCCACCAACTTTTATAATTTTAGTAACACCACATAGATTTGCCGCAAACAAAATTTCTGGCGCCAACTCCCCTTTTTTATTTGGAGGAGAGCATAAAACAATCTCTTTACAGCCCGCAATTTGTGCTGGAACTGCCAACATTAAAACGGTTGAAAACAAAGGCGCCGTTCCTCCTGGAATATACAAACCTACTTTTTCAATAGGTCTTTTTTCTTGCCAGCACGATACACCGTTTGTTGTTTCTACTTCAACTTTCGATGTTTGCTGTGCCCTATGAAAAACTTCAATATTTTGTTTTGCTTTTTTAATAGCATTTTTAAGTGGTTCTGCAACTGTTTTTACAGCCGCTTCAATCTCTTCGGGAGATACAATATTCGACTCTAAATCTACACCATCAAAACGAACAGTATATTCTTTTATAGCCGCATCACCTCTAGCAACGACATCTTGAAAAACACGTGTTACAGTGCCTTCAATATCATTAACCGTTTGGGTTGGACGTTTTAAAATTTCCAACCAATCGATTTTATTTGGATTGTTTATTATTTGCATACTCTTACATTTTGAGATTTCCGTTTTAACAGAAATAGAAAAACAAATTAATTAAAGCACCATTTTTTCAATTGGACAAACTAAAATACCTTGTGCGCCATTTGCTTTTAGGCCTTCAATAATATTCCAAAAATCGTTTTTCGGGATTACCGAGTGTACAGAACTCCATCCTTCTTGCGCTAATGGCAATACCGTTGGACTTTTCATTCCTGGTAGTAATGAAATAATAGCGTCTAATTTATCGTTTGGTGCATTTAAAAGCACATACTTAGAGTTTCTTCCTTTTAAAACCGATTGAATTCTAAATTGAATGGTATCTAAAATAGCTTGCTTTTCTTCACTTAAAACTGGCGAAACCGCAAGTACTGCTTCCGAAGTTAAAATCGTTTCAACTTCTTTTAAATTGTTTTTAAACAGTGTACTTCCACTAGAAACAATATCGCAAATAGCATCGGCTAAACCAATATTTGGTGCAATTTCTACAGAACCATTAATAATATGAAGGTTTGCTGTAATACCATTTTTCTTTAAATACTGTTGTACTGTATTTGGGTAAGATGTTGCAATACGCGTACCATCTAAGTCTTTAACACCATTGTAATCGGCGTCTTTTGGCACAGCAATACAAACGCGGCATGAAGAAAAACCTAATTTTTCAACCACATTAATGCCTTCTCCTTTTTCAATTAAAACATTCTCTCCGATAATAGCGGCATCTACAACACCATCTTTTAAATATTGAGGAATGTCTCCATTTCTTAAATAAAACACTTCTACAGGAAAACCTTTAGCCGAAGCTTTCAATTGGTCTTTACCGTTATCGATAGAAATACCGATATCTTTTAGAAGCGCCATTGAGTCTTCATTTAAACGTCCTGATTTTTGTACTGCAATTCTTAAGTTACTCATTTTATTTGGTTTATGAGTTTGAAACAATCTCGTTGGTTTTAAAAAAATAAACCCGCTTGATTGGCTCAAACGGGTTTAAATATATGTTGATTTTATTCAATACATTTTCACTTCGCCTGAGAGCAAATTTGAAAATGATGATGGATTTGAATAAAAGTCATGTCTTTTGTTTTTACAACGTTACAAATATGCAAAATATATGTTTAAAACGCCAAATTATTCAGAATTAAATTTTCAATATTTATACTTTCCTTAGTTTTATTTAAAAAAGATTAATTAATCTTCAAAATAAGGTTTAATATACTGAGTTGTTTAATCCATACTGCTCATTTTAATTATTGATTTCCTAAAATAATAGGTAATCCACTATCACCAGAACCAATAATAATAGTTTTACTGTTTGGAGATTCAGATAATTTTACTGTAGCTTCAATACCTTTATCCTGAAGTATTTTATCTGTAAGCGATGCACTTAAAATTCTATTTGCATCAGCCTTACCTTGCGCTTCAATAATTACTTTTTCTGCTTCTTTTTTCGCGGTAACTAATCTAAACTCGTATTCTAAAGATTCTTGCTCTTGTTTAAGCTTGCGCTCAATAGCATCTTTAATAGTAGTTGGTAGTTTTACGTTTTCTACAAGCACACGTTTTACATTTACAAACTGACCATCTAACTCGTTTCTTACTTCTTCCAAAATCTCTAATTCAATAATATCCCTTTTACTAGAATATAATTGCTCTGGCGTATAACGCCCTACAACACTTTTTGCTGCCGCATTAATCGCTGGGTTTAAAAGCTCACGGATATAATCTTCACCTTTTGTTTGTATTAAATTACCTAAGTTTTTAAACTCTGGCTGAAACCAAATTGTTCCGCTTACAGTAATATCTAAACCATTTACAGAAAGTACATTCATGTTTTCTGAAATAGATTGCTGGCGTACCTTTTGAACAATCATATCGTTCCATGGTGCTACAATATGGAAACCTTCACCATAAGTATGTTCCGTATTAACACCACCTCCTAAAGGCTCAAATAAAACACCACCTTCACCAGGACCAATGGTTACTAAAGATTTTGATACAACTATAATTAGTACAATTATTCCAATAATAAAGGGAAATGCAATTTTTGGTAATTTTTCCATATTTAATTTTTTATTTAGTTCTCAAAGATAAGGTATTTAAACAGGTTTAACGAATTAAAAACCAATTATAGACACCACAAATCAAGTGTTAAAACTATAGCTAATTCCTTCTAAAATTCTTAATTTTAATCTAGATTTTACACCCTAAAACTATAATATTATGAAAACAATTATCATATCATCCGATTTCTCGGAAGAAGCACAAAATGCAACCTTATACGCCATACAAACCGCTAAAAAAGTTAAAGCTAAACTGGTGCTTTTTCATTTACATATTTTATCTATACATGTTGTGCAATCTAGATTGCCTTACAAAAACATATTACAATCTATAGATTACGCAAAAACCAAAATAGAAAACCGTGCTAAAAAACTTTCTGAAACTTACGGTATTGAAATTAAGGTGGATTTCGCCATGGGAGAATACTTTAAACAACTGCAGCGCTCTATTGAAGAACATCATGCCGATATGATTATTATGGGTATGCATACAAAAACCATAGAAGGCGATTTATTAGGCAGTACAACCTCTGAAGCAATTAATAAAATTCAAATTCCTATTTTGGCTGTGCCAATAAAAGCGAAATTTACAAGTATCGATAAAATATTATTCGCTTGTGATTTGGATAAAGGATTAACATCTAATATCTTAAAAGAAATTAAGAAGACTACTAAAAAGTTTGATGCCGAACTGAGAGTGTTTCATGTAAATAATAAAATATCAGAATTAGAAAGCAACGTTGAAATTTTAAAACCATTAGAGGAAGTCTCATATTATTACAAAAACGTGCAATCTGAAGCTGTTATAGACGAAATAAGAAACGAAATGCTAGAATACAAACCCGATGTCCTAATTATGGTGCCTTACGAGTACGGCTTCTGGTCTTCGTTAATTCATAAAAGTAAAACACGTATTATGTCTTCTGGATTAGATATTCCATTATTATCAATACGAGGATAATACATCTCAAAGTTTTAATATAAAAAAAGGAGTGAAACTTCAATTAAAATGAAGGTTTACTCCTTTTTTTTCAATTAAATGAGACCTTTATATTTACGTAAAAACCACTCTGCAGAAAGCGCCAATGCAATAATAGCCAATAAGTACTTCCAATCTATTAACGGACGACTCGTGTTATGGCTTTTTTGAATAGGCTGATAGCGATCATCACTTAATAAATCTGTAATTAAACCTTCATGGTTATCAATGAAATAACTCTCACCATTACTATTTACAGCCAATTGTTTTAATTTTTTAGAATTTGCATTTAAAAATTGCTGCTCCACATTGTATTCTAGAATTTGAAAACTACCAGATTTCGATAGGTTTTCTTTTGACGTACGAACAGTAAAACTATATTCTGTAGGCGGTAAACTACTTAAATCTACTTGATAGTTATTATTTTTAAGAATAAAAGGAAACGTTTTTTCTTCTTTTGAAAGCTTATCAATTAGCTTTATCTGAAGACTTTCGCGCGTATCGAAAATAAAATTCTTGTCAAAAAACTCAGCTTTAATAACAATATTTCCACTTCCATTATAAAAAGATTCATAATCAACATTTAAACGATTTCTCTTTTTATTTGAAGCTAAATATTGAATAATCTTCCCAAGGAAATCATCAAATTCATTAAACGATTTTGAATTTAAAAAACTCTGCGAACGCCATTTCCAGATATTCTCACCAAAGAGAATAGCTTCTCGCCTTCCTCCTGTTTCCAACGTTACAAATAACGGTTCTTGAGTTGAAATACCATTAACATTTTTATATAAAATAGTTTCAAACGGCACCGAAAAAACAACCGATCCATAATTTGATTTTAATGGCGGAAACGATTCAAAATTAATATCATCTAATAAAAAAAGCGTGTAATTTAAATTTAATTGAGCCTGATAATTTTCTGTTTGATCTGTTATTTCATGATCGTAAGTTGTATTGTTTTTATTCAGAAAATCTAAATCAGTATTACTTCCTTCTATTATAAATTTATTCTTGTTTTCAGCATTCAACTTAGTAATCACCTCTTTAAACTTATTATTCGGCTGATACAATATAACTAATTGAAAATCATTTATTTTTGAAATAAATTCATTTGGCTCAAAAAACGAAACTGTACTACGCTCATTACTTTCTATACTTTTTTTAAGACTCCCCAAATCTGGATGCGAAAACGTAGAAACTACAGCAATATTGGTTTTTTGATCGATAACTTCTACAGCGAAATTCTTGTAATTATTAACCTTATTTTTTTCGTTTTCTATTGGAACTAAATATGCTTTATAAGCACTAACCCCTACTAGAGAAGCTGGTAAATTAAAATTAAGAAGTGCTGAATTGTTGTTTTTTGAAAAAGATACATTTTGAGAAAACACGGTAATATTACCTTGCTTTACAACAAACTTAGAAGTTACATTAGAGTTTCCGCTGTAAACCACAATGGCTTCTACCGGAAATTTATTTTTTAAATAAGCATACTTATTAACGTTTAACTGCTGGATTTTTAAATCGACATACGTAATAGTATCACCTAGTATTATTGAGTAAACAGGCTGCTTATAAGTATTGCTCGCGAACTCATAATCGTTCCCTAATGTTTGATTTCCATCGGAAATTAAAACTGTTGGTGCATTACTTGTTTTATAAATTTGCGACAACTGAGTAAAGGCTTCATTGATGTTCGATTGCTTTTCTGTAAAAGTAAGAGAATCGGAAGCTTTAAAGGTTTCTCCAAAAGTGTAAAAGGAAAGATTAAATTTGTTTTTTAATTCTGAATTTTCAGAAATTGTTTCAACTAAAGTTTTAACCTTTTCACTTTGATTAAGATGTTTTATAGAATTCGAATTATCTACAGCGATAACCAAGTTTGGCTTTTCTGTAGTAAACGTAGTTTGGTTGAATTTTGGATTTATTAATAAAATAAGAATTGAAAATATACTAATAAATCGCAAAAAAGCGAAAAGCATGTTCAATTTAGACATGCTTTTCCTTTTATTGATATACTGAAACAGAGCTAATGAAAGCGCTACTATTCCAGCGAGTATAATGTATAATAGAGTTTCTGAACTCATTAAAATTTTTGATGTGTTTTGATGAAATTCCCTCTTGCGAGGAAATGGAAAATAATTTTAAGTTAGCATTCCGCCATCAACATTTAATGTTTGCCCTGTAATATAGGCAGACATATCACTCGCTAAAAACACACAAACATTTGCGATATCTTCTGGAGTTCCTCCACGTTTTAATGGAATACCTGCTCTCCATCCTTTCACGACTTCTTCATCTAATTTAGCTGTCATTTCAGTTTCAATAAAACCTGGAGCAACGACGTTACTTCTAATGTTTCTTGAACCTAACTCTAAAGCTACAGATTTAGAAAAACCAATAATACCAGCTTTTGATGCCGCATAATTGGTCTGCCCAGCGTTACCTTTAACTCCAACAACAGAACTCATGTTAATGATAGAGCCTTTACGTTGTTTTAACATTGTACGTTGTACCGCTTTCGTCATGTTGAAAACCGATTTTAAGTTCACCTCAATTACAGTGTCAAAATCATCTTCACTAATACGCATTAATAAATTATCTTTAGTGATACCTGCATTGTTTACAAGAATATCAATACTTCCAAACTCAGCAACTACATCTGCCGCTAATTTTTGAGCATCGTCAAAATTTGCAGCATTACTTTGGTAACCTTTAGCTTTTACACCAAGTGCAATTAAATCTTTTTCTAATGCATTAGCTGCTTCTACAGACGAACTGTATGTAAACGCTACATTTGCACCTTGTTGTGCAAAAACTTCGGCTATACCTTTCCCAATACCTCTACTTGCACCAGTAATTATGGCCGTTTTTCCTTCTAATAATTTCATGTATTTACTTATTATTTTTACTTGCCATTTTTTTAAGACTCTAAATAAACAGGTTTTAACCGCTTATTTGCTTCTAAAATGGATTATAAATTTTTAGTTGATTTCTAACTCTGTCAATGATTATTGTTAACCTTTAACCAAAATCAAATATAAGAATTCCTATTATAACTGCACATAAAAAAAGCCGATAGGTTAAAAAACTTATCGGCTATTTGTTTACATTTTTAATTTTTCTGTCTTTTCATAATTAAACAGATAATCTACATCCATTTCTTGGACTTTACCAAGCTCTTTTAAAGCTTTAAAATCGATGTCTTTTTTATTTCCTATAACCATTACATTATAGTTTTCACCTTTTATATTACTATTAAAAAAGTTGCGTAAATCTTCAATAGTCATATCTTTTATGGTATTATACATTTCCTCTCGGTTATCATTCTCAATACCACGTTTTTTCAAACTTTCATAATTCCAGAAAATATTAGATTTAGTAATACGCTGTGCTGCTATTTTCTTTAGAGTTGCCTCTTTAGCTGCATTAAACTGTTTCTCAGCTTCAGGCATATTAGTCATTAAATCCATCATGGCACTTACAGCCTGTGGCATTTTGTTAGCCTGCGTACCCATATATGCCATAACGTAATTCGCATTTTCTTTTTCATCAGCCATTTGGTAACTAGAAAAAGCAGAGTATGCTAAAGATTTAGATTCGCGTATTTCTTGAAATACTATGGACGATAATCCGCTACCAAAATAAGTATTGAATAACGTTGAAGCTGCAATATTTTCTGCTTTAAAAGGTTCTCCTTTTGCTAAAAATAACATTTCCGACTGTACCATGTCGAAATCTACAAAGTAAACATTTCCACCTGTTTCTTGTTCTTCATAAACTAAAGCTTCTGGATACTCTTTTAAATCTTCAGGAATGGTATGACTTGAATTAAGAGCCGCTACAGCTGCATCAACATCTTTTCCATAATAAAAAACACGTTGATTGTAGTTCTTCATATCCTTAACAATATCAACCAATTCTTTAGGGTCAATAGCGTTTAACTCATCAGTTTTATAAATATTTCTTAAACGAGATTTTTCGCCATATTTACCATAACTCATTAAGCCGTTCCAAAGAATACTTCCTTTTTGTCCTTTACTATCTTGACGTTCTTTTATAATAGATTCTACGTATTTTTTATATGCATCCTGATCTGGAACCGCGTTATTCCATAAGTGTTCTAAAAGTTCTAACCCTTTTGGTAAATTTTCTTTTAAACCGTTGAGACCTACATAAGTTTTATCATCTCCAGCAAAAACATAATAACTTACTCCAAGCTTGTAAAACTCCTTTTTTAGCTCCTCGTTGCTATACTTAGCCGTTCCCAAGTAATCCATGTAATTAGCCGCTAGCTTTAGTTTTTTATCGTTATCGCCACCCATATCGAAAATGATATTTAAATCGAATAAATCATTCAATTCATTTTCAATGTAAGATACCCCAATCCCGTTAGTGGTTTCTGTAGTTTTAATAGCCGTTTTGTAATCTATAAATTTGGGTTTTAAATCCTCAGACTCCATACTATTGAAAGCGGTTAAAAACTTAGAACTTTTATCTCTATTTAAATGAACCGGGGTAATACCTGGGTTTTGAACCTTAACAATATTAGAATCTTCACCTTGACGTTTGTAGGTAACCACATAATTGTTTTGGTAAAATTTGTTGGCAAAATCTACCAATTCTTGTTTCGTTACCTTTTTTAAATCGTTTAAAAACTTCACTTTACTAGCCCAATCTTCATGATGAATAAAGGCGTTATAATATGCAGAAGCCAAAGCTGTACTGTTTTCGTATTGTTTGGTTTGACTCAGTTTTAAGTCGTTTACCACAGCATCAATCATCCAATCATCAAACTCGCCTTTCTTTAATTTTTCAATTTGTTCTAATAAAAGAGCTTTAACATCATTCAAAGACTGTCCTTCTTTTGGCGTCCCTGTAAATTGGTGGTAACCATAATCATTTAAAAATGTTGGAGAACAACTAGCATTTTGTACAACCTGCTTCTGGTTTAAATTTAAATCTATTAAACCTGCGTTTCCATTAGCCAAAATCATATCTGCTAAGGTTACAAATTTTTGATCTTCACTCCCAATGCCATTAGCTCTAAACGCTATAGATACATTTTCAGCTGTTGGGCCAAAAACTTCTTTGGTTACCGGAGATGTAAGTGCGTCTTCTTTTGGTAAAACTGGGTGAGTAACTTCTTTATTTTCAAATGCACCAAAAGCTTTATTAACTTTTGCTATGGTAGCATCAAAATCTAAATCGCCAACTAAAACCATAGCCATATTATTAGGCACATAATACGTGTTGAAGTAATTATGAATATCTACTAAAGATGGGTTTTTTAAATGCTCGGCATTACCGATTGTGGTTTGTTGACCATAAGGATGATTAGGAAATAAGCCTTTCAACATAGCATAATATCCTTTTCTGAAATCACTATCTTGAGTTCTATTGAATTCTTCAAAAACAGCTTCTAATTCTGTATGAAACAAACGTAAAACCAGCATACTAAAACGCTCACTTTCTACAGTTAACCATTTATCCAATTCATTAGCAGGAATTTTATTTTTATAAACCGTTTCTTCAAACCAAGTATGTGCATTAGTTCCTGTCGCTCCTAAAGAACTAATCATTTTATCATACTCATTTGCAACACTATAGTTAGATGCTTCTAGAGAAACTTCATCTATCTTTCTGTATAGTTCTTCTTTCTTATCAAGATTCGTTTCTGCGCGATGCGCTTCATATAAATTAGAAATAGAATCTAAATATACTTTTTCCTTCTCCCAATCTAGCGTACCTATTTTGTCCGTACCCTTAAACACCATGTGTTCAAGGTAATGAGCTAAACCGGTAGATTGCTTAGGATCGTAATTAGAACCAGCACGAACAGCAATATAAGTCTGGATTTTAGGTTCATCGGTATTTTTACTTAGATAAACTTTTAATCCGTTTTCTAAGGTGTAAAGTCTTAAACCGGTTGGGTCATTTTCGGTAATTTCATAAGAAAACCCATTAGCATCTGTATGCGCTGTTGTAGCAGCAGCAACTTCTGAGTTTTGATCTGTTTTACAACTAAAGCAAATAGCTAAAATTGCTAACACAAAAAGTGTTTTAATTTGAGTCATAGATTGAAGTTTTTAGATTGTGTGCTTAAAATTAAGCATAAAAAAAACGTTAACTTAAATAAGTTAACGTTTTTTCAAATGAATTATATTTGAGTTTCAGTAATTATTTACCTAAAACTTCTGCAATTTTCTTTCCAATTTCAGCAGGAGAATCAACAACGTGAATTCCACATGCTTTCATAATTTTCTTTTTAGCTTGTGCAGTATCATCACTACCACCAACAATAGCTCCAGCGTGTCCCATTGTACGACCTGCAGGTGCAGTTTCACCAGCGATAAAACCAACAACTGGTTTTTTACTTCCACTAGCTTTATACCAATTAGCAGCATCAGCTTCTAATTGACCTCCAATTTCACCTATCATCACAACAGCTTCAGTTTCTGGATCGTTAATTAATAATTCAACAGCTTCTTTAGTAGATGTTCCAATAATCGGATCTCCACCAATACCAATAGCTGTAGTTATACCTAAACCTTGTTTTACAACTTGGTCAGCAGCCTCATACGTTAAAGTTCCTGATTTAGAAACAATACCTACTGTACCTTTTTTGAAAACGAAACCTGGCATAATACCAACTTTAGCTTCACCTGGCGTAATAACACCTGGACAGTTAGGGCCGATTAAACGGCAATCTTTACCTTTTATATAAGTAGATGCTGTAATCATATCAGCAACAGGAATACCTTCAGTGATTGTAATAATAACTTTTATTCCAGCATCGGCAGCTTCCATAATGGCATCGGCAGCAAAAGCTGGCGGTACGAAAATAATGGTAGTATCTGCTCCTACTTGCTCTACTGCCTCTAATACAGTATTGAAAACAGGTCTGTCTAAATGTGTTTGACCACCTTTTCCTGGTGTAACACCACCAACAACGTTGGTTCCGTATTCAATCATTTGGCTGGCGTGAAAAGTACCTTCACTACCTGTAAAACCTTGAACTATTATTTTTGAATCTTTGTTTACTAAAACGCTCATAGAAGATTTTTTATCGTTATTTTATTTACTTAACAAAAGTAATTTTTTGAATTCTATTTTTAAAGTAAAAACCGAATTACTTTTTGTTATTTTTTTATTGATTTTAATATTTCTGGAATCTTTCTAATATAGGCTAATTCCTTAAATTTTTCTCTAGCTTCACCCGCAGGTGAACCAAAATATGCTTTGTTCGCATCGGTTGAATGTCCTAAGCCAGATTGCGCAAAAAGCTCAGTACCTTTTGCAATAGTAATTCCGCTTTTTACACCTGCTTGTCCCCAAATTACAACTTCATCTTCAACAACCACACAACCCGCAATACCTGCTTGTGATGCAATAAGGCATTTTTTCCCTAAAACGGTATCATGCCCAATTTGAATTTGATTATCTAATTTAGATCCGTAACCAATACGTGTATCAGCTGTTACACCTCTATCTATAGTACATGCAGCTCCGATATCAACATGGTCTTCAATAACCACACGTCCGCCCGATTTTAATCTATCATAACCATCAGGACGTTTTTTATAATAGAATGCATTTGCACCTAAAACAGTTCCTGAATGAATGGTAACATGATCCCCAATTACGGTATCATCATATATACTAACATTGGCATGAATTACGCAATTTTCGCCTATTTCAACATTATGCCCAATAAAACAATTTGGTTGAATTACTGTGTTTTCTCCAATTTTAGCGGACCCTGAAATAGCACTGTTAGCCGACTGAAAAGGCTTAAAGTGATTGGTTAAAGTATTGAAATCTCTAAACGGATCGTCACTTACTAATAACGCTTTCCCTTCTGGACAATCTACCTTCTTATTAATTAAAATAATAGTTGCTGCTGAGTTTAAAGCTTTATCGTAATATTTTGGATGATCTACAAAAACAATATCACCTGCTTCTACAACATGAATTTCATTCATGCCTAGAACAGGAAAATTTAAATCCCCAACAAAGTCACAACCAATAAGATCTGCAATTTGTTTTAAAGTATGTTGTTTTGGAAATTTCATAGGTTTAGACAGCTATTACAAAGAATTGTTTTACTCTTTTACACGTTCTTTGTAAGTTCCTTTTGCTGTTTCAACTTTAATTTTATCACCTTCATTAATAAATAAAGGTACATTTACAGTTGCTCCAGTTTCTACGGTTGCAGGTTTTGTAGCATTAGTTGCTGTATTACCTTTAACACCAGGTTCCGTTGCTGTAATTTCTAAAACAACACTTGCTGGTAAATCTACAGAAAGTGGTGAGTTATCTTCAGTGTTAATTAATACGGTTACAACTTCACCTTCTTTCATTAAACCAGGGTTATCTAAAGCTGCTTCTAATAAACGAATTTGAGTATAATCTGCTTCATTCATGAAATGGTAAAACTCACCATCATTATATAAATATTGAAATTTATGAGTTTCAACACGAACATCTTCTAATTTATGACCTGCAGAAAATGTGTTATCTATAACCTTTCCGCTTGTTACACTTTTCATTTTAGTTCTTACAAATGCTGGACCTTTTCCTGGTTTTACATGTAAAAATTCTACAATTTTATATATATCATTATTGTATCTAAGACATAAACCGTTTCTAATATCACTTGTAGTTACCATAATTTAATTTTGAAATTTAATATTTGTTTTAATCTCTTTTTTGAAAGATTAAGTAATCGTTTTAATTTGCTTTGAAGTATCCCTTCATGATACCTCTATGAGAATTTTTGATAAACTGAAGAATTTCATCACGTTCTGGAGTTGCTTCCATTTCTGCCTCAATAATTTCAGCAGCTTGCGTATTGTTATAATTCTTCTGATATAAAATTCTATAGATATCTTGAATTTCTCTAATTTTTTCGGTGATATAACCTCTTCGTCTTAATCCAACAGAATTAATACCCACATAAGAAAGTGGCTCTCTTGCTGCTTTTACAAAAGGAGGTACATCTTTTCTAACTAAAGATCCGCCAGTTACAAAGGCATGATTACCAATAGATACAAATTGGTGTACAGCCGTCATACCTGCTAAAACCACATAATCACCAATAGTGATATGGCCAGCAAGCGTACTATTATTAGAAAAAATACAATTATTTCCAACAATACAATCGTGGGCAACGTGGCAATATGCCATAATTAAACAATTATTACCAATAACTGTTTTCATTCTATCGGTAGTACCTCTATTTATGGTTACACACTCACGAATAGTGACATTGTCGCCAATTTCAACAGTGGTATCTTCGTCGTTATATTTTAAATCTTGAGGAACTGCAGAAATTACAGATCCTGGAAAAATATTACAATTCTTTCCAATACGTGCACCTTCCATAATGGTTACGTTACTACCTATCCATGTGCCTTCACCAATAATAACATTGTTATGTATGGTAGTAAAAGGCTCTATGACCACGTTTTTTGCAATTTTTGCACCTGGATGCACATATGCCAATGGTTGATTCATTTGTAAGTTTTTAGTTTAGTCTTAATAAGTTAAAGCAGGAATTCCCCACTTAGACCTACTTATTTTACTTTTGATATTTGAGCCATTAATTCTGCTTCTGCACAAAGCTTACCGTTAGAATAAGCATAACCTTGCATATGACAAATACCACGACGTATTGGTGTAATTAACGAACATTTAAAAATTAATGTATCGCCAGGAACAACTTTTTGTTTAAACTTAACTTTATCCATTTTCATGAAAAATGTTAAATAATTTTCTGGATCTGGAACCGTATTTAATACTAAAATACCGCCCGTTTGCGCCATAGCTTCTACTATTAAAACACCTGGCATAACTGGAGCGCCTGGAAAATGACCTTTAAAGAACTCTTCGTTCATGGTTACATTTTTCTGAGCGATTACATGACTATCAGACAATTCAAAAACCTTATCGATTAATAAAAATGGCTGACGGTGAGGCAACATATCCATAATTTGATTCACATCCATTAAAGGTGTTTGATTCAAATCTATTTTAGGAACATTGTTTCTACGTTCAATTTTAATAAGCTTAGACAATTTTTTAGCAAACTGCGTATTAATATAATGCCCAGGTTTGTTAGCAATCACTTTTCCGCGAATGCGTGTACCAACTAAAGCTAAATCTCCTAAAACATCTAATAGTTTATGGCGAGCCGCCTCATTTGGGTGATGTAATGTTAAATTATCTAAAATACCGTTTGGCTTAACGGCAATATTATCTTTCTTAAAAGCTATTCTTAACTTCTCCATAGTTTCTGGAGATAAGGCTTTATCAACATAAACAATAGCATTGTTTAAATCGCCACCTTTAATTAAGCCATGCTCTAAAAGCATTTCTATTTCATGAAGAAAACTAAATGTTCTTGAGTTAGAAATATCTTCTTTAAAATCTGAAATTTGATTTAAAGTTGCATTTTGAGTCCCTAAAATTTTAGTTCCAAAATCGACCATAGTCGTAATTTGATAATGCTTTGCAGGCATAACTAAAATCTCGCTACCAGATTCTTCATCTGTATATGAAATAATATCTGTTACCTCATACTCTTCTCTAAAAGCATCTAACTCTACAATTTCGGCTTTTTCAATAGCTTCCACAAAAAACTTAGACGATCCATCCATAATTGGAGGCTCGGCTGCATTTAATTCAATTAAAGCATTATCGACATCTAACCCAACAAAAGCAGCTAAAACATGCTCTGATGTTTGAATTGATACTCCGTTTTTCTCTAAACATGTACCACGTTGTGTACTGGTTACATAGTTGGCATCGGCCTCTATTACAGGTGCGCCTTCTAAATCTACACGTTTAAAACACAACCCAGTATTAGCTGCAGCTGGTTTAAAAGTTAAGGTTACATTTTTACCTGTGTGTAAACCAACTCCTGTTAAAGTAACGTCTTTTAGAATGGTTTTTTGTTTGATCTCAGTGTTAACTATTCCCATTTATTTTTTCTAAATCATTTATATTTTTAACAATCTTAGGAAGATTTTTAAAGTGAACATACGACTTATTATAATCGCTAATAGCCAAAGCTGGTGAGCCTTGGAGAATTTCATTATCTTTTACATGTCTAGCAATACCAGACTGTGCTTGTATTTTTACATTGTTACCAATAGTAATATGGCCTGCAATACCAACTTGCCCACCAATTTGGCAATGTTCGCCAATATGTGTTGAGCCAGCAATACCGGTTTGTGCGGCAATTACAGTGTTTTTACCAATTTCTACATTATGTGCAATTTGAATTTGATTATCCAATTTAACACCTTCTCTTACTATGGTTGAGCCTAATGTTGCTCTATCAATAGTTGTACCTGCGCCAACATCAACAAAATCTTCTAGAATTACATTCCCTATTTGTGGAACCTTATTGTATCCGCCATTCTCATTTGGAGCAAATCCAAATCCGTCGGCACCAATAATAGCTCCAGAATTAATAACACAGTTTTTACCTATAATAGTTTCTGAATATATTTTGGCTCCTGAGAATATAATAGTATTGTCACCTAACGTTACATTATCACCTATATAACTATTAGGGAAAATTTTTACATTATTTCCAATTACCACATTATCGGCAATATAACTAAAAGCTCCTATGTATAAGTTTTCACCGTACTTAGCAGATTCCGAGATAAAAGAAGGCTGCTCTACACCTATTTTATTAAGTTTTACCGAATTGTAATATTCTAGTATTTTAGAAAATGCCATATAAGCATCGTCTACTTTAATAAGTGTGGTTTTGAGATCGTTATCTGGTTCAAACGTTTTATTTACAATAGTAATAGACGCTTGTGTTTTATATATATGTGCGGTGTATTTAGGATTGGCTAAAAAGGTTAAAGAACCTTCAAACCCTTCTTCTATTTTTGATAGTTTAGAGACTTCAGCTTCCGGGTTCCCGACAACTTCTCCCTCTAAAATACCCGCTATTTGTTGTGCAGTAAACTTCACACTAAAGATTTATTGTTTTGTTTAATTTTTGGCAAAAATAGGAAAAATGTGTTAAACTTTAACCTTAGGGTAACATATATAATATTTGGTAACCCGTTTTGATAGTGCTTTTAAATTAAGCTGGTCGGATGCTTTTACAATATCTTCTATTTTCCCTGACTTATGCAAGATGTTAATTCCTTGCGTTTCTAACTGATATGCTTGGTTAGAAATACTTCCTGTAAACACAAAGTAGTCAGCCTCTTCTCTAGTTATATTATGCTTATTTACAAAGAGTTTAATCTGTTTTTCTAACGTTGTTTTCTTAACAGGTTTATTCTTTAACTTAATTTTTAAAAGATTCCTATTAATAATCATTTCGCATATATTTCGTAAAACAAAATCGTCATTAAATTGCCAAGCCTTCATTGCTGAAATAATATCGTAATCATCCAATTGAGAAAACACGTTTAACACTTCATCATTAAAATCATCAATAGAAATTTCATTTTTCAGAAAATACTGCAATGGTTTGCTCGCTTCTAGCTCTACTCCTTTTAATGTTAACTCTTTGGCGCGTTTTAAAACACGTATTAAAAGTTGCTCGGCCACAATACCTGTTTTATGCAAATACACTTGCCAATACATTAAACGGCGTGCAATTATAAACTTTTCTACGCTGTAAATCCCTTTTTCTTCAACAACAAGTTTATCATCAACCGCGTTTAACATGGTTATTAAACGTTCGCTATTAATGTTTCCTTCGGCTACACCGGTATAAAAACTATCCCGTTTTAAATAATCGGCACGATCCATATCAAACTGACCAGAAATTAGCTGATACATGAACTCACGATGATAATTTCCCTTGAATATTTCAATGGCCAGCGTTAAACTTCCGTTAAATTCTTCATTTAAACGCTCCATAAAAAGCATTGAAATTTCCTCGTGAGACACGTTATTTACAATACTATGCTCCATGGCATGTGAGAACGGACCATGCCCAATATCGTGCAATAAAATAGCTATATAAAGCGCGTTTTCTTCATCTTCTGAAATGCTAACCCCTTTAAAACGAAGTACATTAACCGCTTGTTGCATTAAATGCACGCAACCAATAGCATGATGAAATCTGGTATGGTGTGCGCCCGGATATACCATATATGACAAACCCATTTGCGTAATTCTACGCAAGCGCTGAAAGTATTTATGTTGAATTAAATCGAATATTAGCGAATTTGGAATAGTAATAAATCCGTAAATTGGGTCGTTTAATATCTTTAGTTTGTTCAAACTTTAAGTTTTTACAATTATTATTTACAAATATAGGTATATGATATGAGCCACACTAAAATTTTAGCGCTCGTGAATATCAATGATATCTTAATATTTTAAACTTTACAAACCGTTACAAAAACATACAAATGAATACAATAAAAATACTTTGGGTAGATGATGAAATTGATTTACTAAAACCACATATTTTATTTTTAGAAAAGAAAAACTACCAGGTTACTAAATGTAATAGTGGATCGGAAGCTATTGATATTTTAGATGATGAAAATTTTGATATTGTATTTTTAGATGAAAACATGCCAGGTTTAAGCGGCTTAGAAACGTTACACGAAATTAAAGAGAAACGCGATAGCCTTCCGGTAGTAATGATTACTAAAAGTGAGGAGGAATACATTATGGAAGAAGCTATTGGTAACAAAATAGCAGATTACCTAATAAAACCTGTGAACCCCAATCAAATTCTACTGAGTTTAAAAAAGAATTTAGATCACTCTAGGTTAGTTTCAGAAAAAACAACATCTAATTATCAGCAAGAATTTAGAAAAATTGCTATGGATTTATCCATGGTAAATAGTTACGAAGAATGGGTTGCACTTTATCAAAAACTAGTGTATTGGGAAATTCAGTTAGAAGACATTGAAGATGTTGGCATGTTCGAAATTTTGGAATCTCAAAAAAACGAAGCCAATGCTCACTTTGGAAAATTTATAGATAAGAATTATGCGGATTGGTTTGAACCGAATACTGATGCGCCCATTATGTCGCATACGCTATTTAAAGAAAAAATTGCTCCTGAAATTAGTAAAGAGCAACCAACTTTATTGGTTGTAATTGATAATTTACGCTACGATCAATGGAAAGTTTTCGAACCAATAATTAACAACTATTATAAAAAAGAAAAGGAAGATGCCTTTTTCAGCATATTACCTACTGCTACACAATATGCGCGAAATGCTATTTTTTCTGGCTTAATGCCAAGCGATATGGAAAAGCTTTTTCCTGAATATTGGAAAAACGATACAGATGAAGGTGGTAAAAATTTATTTGAAGCGGAATTTTTAGAAACTCAATTAAAACGCTTAGGCCTTAGTAATTTAGAGCATGAGTATTACAAAATAACCAACTTAAAATCGGGAAAAAAATTAGTTGATAATTTTAAAAGTTTAAAAAAGAACGATTTAACGGTAGTGGTTTACAATTTCGTAGATATGCTTTCACACTCTAAAACGGAAATGGAAGTTGTAAAAGAACTAGCCTCTAATGATAAAGCTTATCGCTCCTTAACGCATAGTTGGTTTAAAAACTCACCTTTACTCGAAATGATTCAGCAAGCGCAACAAATGGGCTTTAAGCTTATTTTAACCACCGATCATGGCACTATAAATGTAAAAAACCCATCTAAGGTTATTGGCGATCGCGATACTAGTTTAAACCTGCGTTATAAAACAGGACGAAGTTTAACTTACGAAAACAAAGATGTTTTTGAGGCAAAAGATCCTAAAGAAATCCATTTACCATCTATTAACATGAGTAGCTCGTTTATTTTCGCGAAAACTGATATGTTTTTTGCTTACCCAAACAACTACAACCATTATGTAAGCTATTTTAGAAATACATATCAACATGGTGGCGTATCGTTAGAGGAGATGATTATTCCATTTGTGGTATTTAATCCAAAAAAATAAACCCTACATCCCCTTAACGAGAAGAATGTCATAAATACATAGCCATTTTAGTTTTTAAATTATAAAACTGAAATGGCTATTTTTAGTATAAAAAACATACGTTTGCCTACTTAGAGTCCATTTTGTCAAGGCTTTATATAAATTTAGAAGCACCATGCAGAGTGAAAAAAGTGTAAGAAGCTAATTCTCCAAACTACTATAAACTCAATGAGAATAGCTAGCAGTTGATTTTTTTATAAGAAAAATCACCTAACAACTATTTTTTTACGGGAAAACCGTATCAATTTTTTAAAAAAAACACGTTTTTAACATAATTTTAACATTTTAGTATCATTTACATCTCTCTCTTTCTTTAGATTTGGAATATAATTATTTAAATCCCTATAGAATGAAAACAAAGAATTATTTAATCGCAGCGGCGATTTTCGGAGGAATGTTATTTACAGCTTATGCAGCGAATTCAATTGAACAAGATGAGCAGCAAACCGCTAAAATTCAAAGAAGTGCGATTCGCGTACCGACGCACGGATAAAAATTTTTAATTATAGTTTTACTATAATTTTACAATTAATATTCTTCAAAAGTGCTCTAGATGGTAAAACATCTTGAGCACTTTTTTTATGTTCATAAATTAAAATATAAAAACACTAAGTTAACTATTATAATAAAGCTTGAATAATTATGTAAGGCATTTCATAAATACCTATATCAAAACCAAGACTAGACTGATTCGGATTAGAAAGAATCATACTACGTTTTACAAAAAAATATGTGCGAGCAGCGATAAACACTAATAAGTTTAACATATTTTTTGGTGTTTTTAAATTATATTCCTTAATATTGTTAAGTTAAAATTTTCGAATTGAATATAATTTATACAATAGACGAGGTTGAACAAGTTGCAAAACAACTTATTAGTTATGCATCTGGTAGAACCCTATTATTTTACGGCGATATGGGTGTTGGTAAAACAACATTAATCAAGGCCATTGTAAAAACTTTAGGTAGTAACGACGATGTTAGCAGTCCTACCTTTTCTATTGTAAATGAATATAAATTGAATGAAGAAAAAATTTTTCATTTTGATTTGTATAGAATTAATGATTTAGAAGAAGCCTATAATTTTGGTATAGAAGATTATTTGGATTCTGATAATTGGATAATTATTGAATGGCCTGATATTATAGAACCAATTTTATCGGGTGATGAATGCGTTATAAAGTTATCAATTCAATCGGAAAATAAACGTCAATTAATAGCAGAATAAACAGTATCAACCCTAACAACTATAGCTAGTAATACGCTATAACAACCAAAAAAGTTCCTAAAAAATAATGTTTTACGGGAAACCCACAGCGGGAATTTTTAAAAACAATGTTTTTAACATAATTTTAACATTTCAGTAGGATTTACAACTCGGTCTTTATTTAGATTTGAATTATAAATTTTAAAACCCCTACAGAATGAAAGCAAAAAATTACTTAATCGCAGTTGCGATTTTCGGAGGAATGTTGTTGACAGCTTATGCAGCTAACACAATTAATCAAGATGAACAACAAACTGCAAAAATTCAAAGAAGTGCAATCAGAGTTCCAACGCACGGATAAACAAAGTTTGATAATAGGAAGTATAGTCGCAACGTTAATTGCAGCTAGCCCCTATTTATTTTACCTATACGAAAGTGTCCCAAATACACCAACTTGGGATACTTTTTTGTTCAGATATGATAGTAGATATTACGGAAGTATGCTTACTGTCGCTTGGACCATAATGGGAAAAGCAATGCCCCTATTTTTACTGTTTATTTGGTTTTTTACTTGTCGCCATTGGTGGTACCACACATTGTTAGTGCCAATTTCGATGTATATTTATCAAATATTCACAACAATAAATGATGATTTAAATTATGTGGATTCAAACCAACTCGTGTATTTGATTCCGATTATGGTTATAATCATTCCCTCCATTTACCTAATAAGAGCACAAATATTTAATAAGGTAAATAACGCAAACAAGTCCCTACAAGATTTAGAGGACGAATTTAAAGTGTCGCCAACAAGTTTTTGGCATAAAGTAAAAGAATATTTCTAATAAGAACTAACTACTCTGTAAACAGTATTTCTTTTATTGAAGCTTTATGAAAGATTTCCTAGTGTTATCAGGAAATAGTATTTAAAAATACATGAAGATCATATAAAAAAGAATCCGCAAAGCCAAATTGGTTTTGCGGATTCTTTTTTTATGAAAGCTTTTAACGTGCTCAAAAATAAATCTCAACATAGGTGAAAGAAGTTGTCTAAATATTTAGGAGGAGCTTTAAAATTGAGTTTATAGTAATAAGTTTTAAGCCAGCTTAAAGAAGTAATACAAAATAGCAATCATCGAATGAAATTTTAGCCTAATTAATTTAGTCTATCACGTTCAATAGACTCTATATCTTTCTTATTTGTTTGTAACCTGAAATTACCAAACTTATAATTAAAACCAAGCGTAAACATTCTGTTTTCAATTCTAGAATTTAATAATATATCCTGATTTAAATACTTTGTGGTTTGTGTGAAATTTTGAGTGTTAAAAATATCTGTAACGCCCATAGTTAAAGACGCTCTATTATTCCAAAACGTTTTACGAAAACTTATATCTAGTCCCGTTCTATTACTAACTTCACTAGGTCCATTCACTAATGGCGAAATATAAGTTAACACTACATCTGCGGTTAATGTTTTATCCTTTAAAAAAGAAAAATAATTTACCATTTGCAAATACACAGACCATTTATCGGTAGTATATAATTGGCTATTGCTTTCTAAAGCAGTAAATCTATTTTCATAATAAAACAATGACGAATATGCATAAACATCCCAGTTAGACATCACGGGGGTAAATGTTGTGAAATCCAATCCATAAGATATACTTCTATCTATATTGGTATCAATATTTTTTAACAATTTAGAATCATTATCTTGAAACGTAATTTGTATTGAAGGATCATTCTCGTTTCTATAATAAAGCTCGAAAGTATATTTTGAATTTAAAGTATAACCTAAAGTAAAACTATCGTCAATTTGCGGTTTTAAATTTGGATCTCCAGTATTATATGAGTTATCACTTAAAAAGAATTTAAAAGGGTTTAACTGGCTATATCTTGGTCTATATATACTTTTATTATAAGTGAAATAAATTTCATTATTTTCGTTTAAAACATTCATAATATGAAACGTCGGGAAGAACTTAATATAATCAGATTTATTAGTTTGATTTTCAGATAGCGAATTCCCTTCAATAGTTGTGTATTCTGTTCTTAATCCTGTTTTTAAACTCCAATTATCCCAATCTTTACTATAACTACCGTAAAGAGCTAGATTAGCTTCATCATATAGAAAAGTGTCAGAATTTGTAAAATCTTGTTCCCTAGTGCCGTTTTCAATCAAAAATCGATCTATAACACTCTCCGAGTTTATAAATGAAGCCTTCCCTCCTGCTTCTAAAAAAGCCGAGTCGCCAATAGGTAACTCATAATCTACCTGCCCAGTGTAAAGCCTAATATCTTGGCTAGATAGCGATTCAAACGCATTGTTTCTAATTAAAGATTTATCAGGAAATAGATATTCTGTATTTACAACTTGGTCACTATCGAAATTAAAATTGGTGTGATGTACGCTAAATGATAATTGTTCTCCATCTTGATTTAATTTATGAACATAATCTAATGTAAATGCGGCATTAGTCGTTTTATCTACAGCAGTATTCATAGTATTAAATGTAGAATCTAATACACCTGTTGCACCATATACTTCCGTTAAAGAATTAATATCAGTCTCAGTTCCCGATTTAGGCAAAAACATTAAATTAGCCGAAAAACTTAAGATGTTATTTTCATTAATAGTATAATCTATGTTACTGTTTATATTTTGGTTTGATGATTTTCGAGTTCTATTATAATCCGTTTCCCAACTAGAAGTAGTTGCATCATTATCGATAAAATTTATAAACTCATCCGTATGTCTAAAATCTCTTCTCGGACTAATATTATAATTAACATAAGCATCTATTTTTTCTCCTTTAAAAAAATGACTTGTTCCAACCGAATATTTTGGAAATTCAAATCCTTGTTTAAAATTACCAAAAACACTTCCGTTATATCCTGAAACCAAATTTTTACTTGTAATAAAATTAAGTACAGCTCCTCCTTCGGCCTCATATTTAGCTGGTGGCGAACTTATTACTTCAATAGATTTAATATTATTAGCAGGCATACTCTCCAAAAGCTGTATAACCTCTGTGGTAGACAAATGCACCTTTCGGTCGTTAATGTAAATAGTTGGGCTTGCATGTTTTACAGAAATACCATCATTATTTACCATAACTCCAGGTGTATGCTTCAAAACATCAAGCATGTTATTATTAGATAATGTAGAATTTTCAACATTAAAAACTAAACGATCCACTAAACGCTTTACTGTTGGCTTTTTGGCAACAATAAGCACACCATCTAGTTCTTGTTCTTCATCTTGTAAAACAACATCGTTAAGAGAAATATTTTTATCAACCTGAACTTCAATAGTTTGGGTTTTATATCCTAAAAAACTAATATTCAAGGTGTACTTTTTACTTTCTAAATTATCTATTTCAAAATCTCCAGTTTCATTAGAAATAGTACCTTTATAATCTGAAATGTTTGTTCCGATAGAAACAACTATGTTAGCAAAAGCAATAGGATTATTTTTTGTATCAACAACTTTTCCCTTTATTTTCAAGCCTTGAGACAGGCCTACGATTGAAAATAAATATATAAATAAAGTAACAATTTTTCGCATCATATATGTAAACTTAATGCAAACTTAAAATAAAAAAACGAATATAATTTGCGGTATGTCCTTACCTCGATTAATTAAAATTCCTACATTTCCACGAAGGTTTATATTTCTTCGTTTTAATTCTATATTTAGATGAATTGAATTACAAATTTTATTTGTAATTTGTTTTTTTTTAATAAAAATATGAATAAAATACTTTCACCTTTTACGAAGCAACAACTTCTACCTCAAGAGGAAACTCTGGAAATATTCAAGAAAAAAGGAGATTTATTTATAGGTATACCAAAAGAGACCGCATACAAAGAAAAACGCGTGTGTTTAACACCAGATGCTGTTTACGCTTTAGTTTGTAACGGTCATCGTGTTTTACTAGAATCTGGTGCCGGAGAAGGCGCCAATTTTAGCGATAAAGATTATAGTGAAGCTGGGGCTGAAATAACAAAAGACACCGAAAAGGTTTTTGCCTGCCCAATGATTTTAAAAGTGGAACCACCAAGTTTAGAACAAATTAAGCTTATAAATCCGCAAACCATAATAATTTCTGCCTTACAGTTAAAAACACAACATAAAAAGTATTTTGAAACTTTAGCAGCTAAACGCATTACAGCATTGGCTTTTGAGTTTATTAGAGATTCTGATAATGCCTATCCTGCGGTAAAATCGTTAAGTGAAATTGCAGGAACAGCTTCTGTACTTATCGCTGCAGAACTATTATCTGACGCCAATACTGGCAACGGACTCATGTTTGGTAATATTAGTGGTGTACCACCCTTAGAAGTTGTTATTTTAGGAGCTGGAACTGTTGGTGAATTTGCAAGTAGAAGCGCCATTGGTTTAGGAGCTAACGTAAAGGTATTTGATAATTCATTAACAAAATTGCGTCGTATTCAAACGCATTTGGGGCGTCCGCTGTATACATCAACTATTCAACCAAAAAACTTAACTAAAGCCTTAAAAAGATGCGATGTGGTTATTGGTGCCGTTCGTGGCACTAATAGAGCTCCTATTGTTGTTACAGAAAACATGGTCCAGCACATGAAAAAAGGTGCTATTATTATTGATGTAAGTATTGATATGGGCGGTTGTTTTGAAACCAGTGAAGTTACATCACACAAACACCCCACTTTTGTAAAACATAACGTTGTTCACTATTGCGTTCCTAATATTCCTGCAAGATATTCTAGAACCGCATCGGTTTCTATTAGTAACATTTTTACGCCATATTTACTAAAAATTGCAGAAGATGGTGGTTTAGAAAATTCGCTGCGTTTTGATCGCGGTTTAAAAAATGGGTTGTATTTTTACCACGGGATTTTAACGAGTAAATCTGTGGGGGAATGGTTTGGATTAGAATACAGCGATATTAATTTGCTTATATTTTAGCCTACTTTCCTTAAATTATTATCAAATTATTTTAAATGAAACTTATTCAGCGTATTGGCTATTATCTTGGCGGATTTTCTATTGGCTTAATTATTTTAGCGTTCTTTTTAAACGGAAAAAAAACATCATGTAGCTATGGCCCAGATGCTCGAGTTTTAAAGAATATCAACTCCAAAACCATTGTATTCAACTCTTTAGTTTTTAGTTATATTGATGATAATGTTATTGATTCTACCGAAATTAGACGTATTCTAAAGAAAGGAGACATCAATTTTTCTGATAGTGACCCTAGAACCAAACCTTGTGGTGTTTATATGGTAGAAGGTGAATTCAACGAAAAAGATGTTATTCTAACCGTTGAAAACTGCGATAGTATTGCAACTATTACCGATTTAAAAATAGAACAGCCTTAATGATAAAACGAACTTTCGATGTTGTTTTTTCTTTGTTTGGCTTAATATTTCTATTGCCTCTTCTACTTCTTTTGGCAATTATTATAAAAATAGATTCAAGAGGACCAGTTTTTTTTGTTCAAGGTCGTGTTGGTAAAAACGATTGTGATTTTAATATTTTCAAGTTTAGAACCATGAAGATACAATCGCAACAAAAAGGCTTGTTAACTTTAGGTAACCATGATTCTCGCGTTACTAAAGTTGGTTATTTTTTAAGGCGTTATAAAATAGACGAATTTCCTCAACTTATTAATATTCTAAAAGGCGACATGAGTTTTGTTGGCCCTAGACCTGAACTTAGATATTATGTTAATTTTTATTCTGAAGATGATATGAAAATTTTTCAGGTACGTCCAGGAATTACCGGTTTAGCCTCTTTAAAATATAGAAATGAAGTAGAGTTATTAAAGGCAGCCGATAATCCTGAAGAATTATTTATAAAAACGATAATTCCTGATAAGCTCAAATTCAATAAAGAATATATCAAAAACCGTAACTTCTTTTTGGATTTAAAATTAATTGGACTCACTATTATAAAAGTAATAGCGAAGTAATTCCTTTTTCAACAAGTTTTGTTCTTCGAAATTATTATCACTAATTTGCATAACAGCAGATAAAATTTAATGGATACAGCAACTCAAAATCAGATTGATCACTTACTAAAAACATCAGGTTTATTTCCTGAAATAGAAAAGCCTTCTAGAACTATTTTAGAGTTTGATTTTAAAAATGAAACTATTCTAATTACTGGTGCTGCTGGTTCTATAGGAAGCGAACTTGCTAGACAAATAAGCCAATATCAATTTAAAAAACTTATTTTAATTGATATTGCTGAATCTCCATTACACGATTTAATTAACGAACCAGAATTTGAAAACAGAACAAACGTTAATTTCTTAATTTTAAATATTACTCAAAAAGAAAGCTTAGAACATCTTTTTTTAACTCTTAAGCCTACTGTTATTTTTCATGCGGCAGCTTATAAACATGTACCGTTAATGGAATTGAATCCTTTTGAATCTATAAAGGTGAACATTTTAGCAACTCAAATACTTGCCGATTTATCTGTTATTAATGGCGTTAAAAAATTCATATACATATCTACAGATAAAGCTGTAAACCCAGTAAGTATAATGGGAATTTCTAAGCGTATTGCTGAAGATTATCTACTTTCATTATCAACTTCTAAATCTACCATATTTATTACCACGCGATTCGGGAATATATTTGGTTCAAACGGATCTGTAGTACCGCTATTTAAAAAACGTATTGAAATAGGAGAGTCTGTTATTATAACGCATAAGGCTATTTCTAGATATTTTATTAATAAAGAAAAAGCTTGTGAACTCATATTGAAAATATCTCAAAATAAGTATCAAGAAAATACTTTGTTAACTTTTAATATGGGTAATTCTATAAAAATTATAGACTTAGTAGAACGTCTTACTTTATTTTGCAATAAAAAACAAGTAGACTTAAAATTCACGACATTACGACCAGGAGAAAAACTTCATGAAGATTTAGTTTCTGAAAATGAAATACTAATGCCTTCAGAACATAAAGATATTTTAATAGTGCAAAAGAAAACACAAAACACATTTCCTGTTAACTACTTAAAGCGTATTTCAGAAATTAAAGCCTTTACCCCTAATAAAGAAGTAAAAGCCATTTTAAATAGTTACTTTAAAAATTAAATCGATTTTCTTCGCTTTTTCTCTTTAGACAATAGCGCTAGTTCACGCCCTGTTTGTCCAGCGACAGAAGTATTTTCCTCTGCACGACGAATTAAATAAGGCATCACATCTTTCACAGGACCAAATGGCATGTATTTAGCTACATTATAACCTTCATTTGCAAGGTTAAAACTAATATGATCACTCATACCATATAACTGGCCGAACCAAACACGAGCATCATTATTGGCAATGCCTTTCTTCCTCATTAAATCCATTAATAAGTAAGAACTGTCTTCATTATGTGTACCAGCAAAAACAGACATGTCGTCTAGGTTTTCTAACATATAATTAAGTGCTGTATTAAAATTTTGATCTGTCGCAGCTTTACTTACGCATATTGGAGACAAATAGCCTTTATCTTCTGCTCTATCATTTTCTTTTTCCATGTAAGCACCGCGAACCAATTTAAAACCTAAATAATAATTTCCAACTTTAGCTTTTGCGTGTTCAGCTTCTAAAAACAACATACGATCATGGCGATACATTTGTAATGTATTGTAAACAATAGGTTTTTCTGTATTGTATTTCGCCATTAATGCTCTTACTAAATCATCGGCGGCATCTTGAATCCAACTTTCTTCTGCATCAATTAACACAGCAACATCATAAGCTTTGGCCTTGGCACAAACACTATCAAACCTTGCTACAACTCTGTCCCACTCTTCTTGCTCCTTTTCTGTTAGAGTATCCCCATTTGATAATTTTTCATATAAATAAAAACGTCCAAATGCAGATGGTTTAAATACAGCAATAGGAATAGCATCAAGGTTTTTAGCGAATTCTATAATTTTTAATAACTTATCCTTAGCGCCATCAAATTCCGTTTCACTTTCTTTTCCTTCAACAGAATAATCTAAAACAGAGCTCACTCCTTTTTCATACATATTATTAATAGAGACAAGGCAGTCATCTTCACTAACCCCACCACAAAAATGATCGAAAACCGTAGAACGAATTAATCCTTCAATAGGCAAATGCGCTTTTAAAGCAAAATTGGTCGCTACAGTTCCAATACGAACCAAAGGTTCTATAGAAATCATCTTAAACAAGAAGTAAGCTCTTTCTAATTCGGAGTCACTTTTCAAGGAAAAAGCGATTTCGGTGTTATTAAATATCAAATTCGTATTCATTTGCCGTTTTTTTTGCAAATATAATTATTGCTAAGTTATCATTTTATATAAAATCTCCTTAATTTCACATTCTTAAAAAGTTTAAATATTTTATGGATTCTATTAGCACAAAAAACTGTACAATACATTTTAATAACACTTGTTATTCTTCACTAAACAAACATCTTAAAGATAATAATTTTTCTAAAATTTTCATACTTGTTGATGAGAATACACATCAATTTTGTTTACCTCTTTTTTTAGAAAAAATGGAAACAACTGCTGTAATTGAAATTATGGAGATAGAATCTGGCGAGATAAACAAAACTATTGACACGTGTGTTGGTGTGTGGAATACCTTATCAGAATTAGACGCCGACCGCAAAAGTTTACTTATAAATATAGGTGGTGGAGTTATTACAGACTTAGGAGGTTTTGTGGCTTGTACCTTTAAACGCGGTATCGCTTACATAAATGTGCCAACAACATTACTTTCTATGGTAGATGCTTCTGTTGGAGGTAAAACCGGTGTAGATTTAGGACATTTAAAAAACCAAGTAGGAGTTATTAGCAATCCTGATTTGGTTTTAATAGATACTAATTATTTAAACACATTGGAAGTAAACCAAATGCGTTCCGGATTAGCAGAAATGTTAAAACATGGTTTAATTACTGGAGATAGTTACTGGAGTAAGTTCGAAGATTTATCTAAACTATCTTTAGATGATTTAGATGGGTTAATTTATGAATCGGTAATTATTAAGAAAAATGTTGTTGAAGAAGATCCTTTTGAAAACGGTTTAAGAAAAACACTAAACTTTGGGCACACACTTGGACATGCTATAGAATCTTATTTTTTAAGTAATCCGAATAAAACAACGTTGCTTCATGGAGAAGCTGTAGTTGTTGGAATGATATTAGCATGCTATATCTCTACAGAACTTACAAATTTCCCTAAAGAGAAAACCTTAAAAATTAAAGAACTCTTCTTAAGTTACTATGGCAAAATCACTATTGAAAAAAGTGAACTTCCAGCCATAATTGAATTACTTAAATACGATAAGAAAAACCATCACGGTAATATTAACTTTGTTTTACTAGAAGATGTTGGCGTTACTAAAATAGACTGCTTAGTTGATGATAGTATAATACTAGATGCTTTTGAATTTTATGCTAATTAATCATTTATAACCAAAGCTTATATCATAAAAAAACGCGTTAAAGTAAATACTTTAACGCGTTTTTTATTTAAATCAATGGATTAATTGATTAGATATTTAAGCTTTTTTTCTGCTAAACCATCCTTTCTTCTCTGGCGCACCGTAGTAACCATATCTTGCTCCGTAACCGAAGTTAGACTGGTCTACATCATTTACTACAAGCATCATACCGTTCAATTTGTTATCAGCATGAATCTCCTTAGTAAAGTTTAAGATCTCTTTTTCAGTATAGCCTGCTCTAGTTACATAGAATGTATGTCCAGCATATTTACTAATTAACAACGTATCGGTTACAAGCATTGATGGAGCTGTATCTACCATAACGTAATCATAATCGGCAGCAACAGTATCAAACAACTCTTCAAGACGATCGCTCATTAATAATTCTGCAGGATTTGGAGGGATAGCACCTGAATACATAACATCTATTTCAATATTATTTATACTGTGACTACTAATTACATCTTTAACTTCAATCGATTTATCCACAATAAACTCAGTAAGACCTTGCCCTTTTAATTCTGAATTATTTTCAATATTTTTTATTTTGGTAAACACTTGTGGATTCCTAATATCCGCACCAATCAATAGCACCTTCTTATTCGTATTAGCCAATGTTAGTGCCATATTCATACTAAAAAAAGACTTACCTTCTCCATTAATAGTTGAAGTTACGAAAATTACATTTTTGTAATTTTTTACTTCTCGACCTCTAATAATGAAATCGAAATTTGTTCTTATAATTCTAAAGGATTCAGACAATACAGAACGATCATTACGTTCTACTAAGTCTTTATCGCTTTTTGACAATCTTGGAACTTCACCTAATATTGAGATGTTTTTAATTTCTCTCTGAAGATCTTCTCTGTTATGAATTTTTGTATCCAATAAATCTTTAGTATAAATCACTCCAAACGGAATTAAAAAGCCTAGAAAAAAAGCACCTATATACAGTATTTTTCCATCCATATTTACATCTCCAAAAGAATAAGCATCATCAATAATCTTTAAATTAGGAGTTGTTGCTGTTAATGTAATAGCTGCCTCTTCGCGCTTCTCTAATAAAAACAAATAAATTTGTTCTTTAATCCCTTGCTTTCTTTCGATTGAGCGTAATTTGCTTTCTTGCCCAGGAACTGCATAGATTTTTGAACTTAAGCGTGTCGATTGATTTTGAAGACTATTGATTTGAATACCTAAAGACTGTTTTGAGTTCTTTATACTACTACTTAAATTTTGTTTGATACCTCTTAATGTTTCATTTAACTCTAAAACAATAGGGTTTCGCTCTCCCGCACTTTTTAATTTATTATCTCGCTCTCTTAATAATTCATTATACTTAGACGACAATGTGCTTATAGAAGCGTCTCCTAATCCTAAATTAGACGGAATCGGAGAAAAAGAACTATTATCACCTAAAGACTCTGTCATATAATTAAGTTTTCGGAGTTCTGTTTTAGCTCCATCTATTTGTTGTTCATTCTGAGTACCAGAAGCCAAGAGCTGTCCTGCCTCAGAAGCTACATCAGTAATTTTGTTAACAGTTTTATATCTTACAATATTATTATCGACATTAACCAAATCATATGTTATAGAATCAATCCTTTTTTCGATAAACTTTACCGTATTTTCTGAGCGAATATTTTTCTTTTCTAGTGTGATTACATTATAAGTTTCTATTACTGTGTTTATAACATCCTTTGCTTTTTGCAGTACATTATCCTCATAATATATCGATAAAACCTTAGAGGATTTAGCTATTGGAGATACAAAAACAGTACTATTTAACAAGGTAGCGATCTCCATTACAGGACTAATCTGAACTCTAATTGTAGTAGTATATACTCCTTGATAGTCTTCTCTAGGTATTAAAACCATACTACCATATTCTGTTGATATATTCTTACCAAAGGTCATTTTTTGAGGAATATCCTCCTCTAACACCCTGAAGTTAAATTCTGTATCCGAGATAATATCTATATAAAAACTATAAGAGATATTATCAGCGATAGAGTCTGATAATATAAAATTCACATTAAAAGGATTTGTTTTATACAGCTCGTATTCGTTAACTCTACCTGAGGCAAAATATTGCGTATTAAGTTTTAACTTTTTCACAATATCCTTCATAAAGGTCCTAGAAGTCATAACCTCTATTTCGTCTTCAATAGCAGCCTCTTCATTTTCCGAAAAAAGCGATAACTCTTTTAAGGCATTAGCTCCTCCCGTGCCGTCATTATCACTTAAAAGCATAATTTTAGCAGTTGCCCCATATTTAGGTATGGTAATCTTAATTTGAAAATAAGCTAATACACAAAAAAATATTATACTTAATAAAAACCATATCCATTTTTTAGTATATAGACCTATAGTTTTTTTAAAGTTAAATCGATCTGAACTTATTTTTTCCAAATCATTTTTTTTTTCAATTGAAGTCATAAAATTAAGGCTAATTTCGAGTTACAAAAATAAGAGCTGTTGTTAGCACAAAGGATGTGATACTAATGATAGTACCAATTCTACTATCACCAGACGCACCACTAACAGCAGAATTATTAGGTTCAACATAAATATAATCATTTTGTGTTAAATAAAACACGGGGGAATTAAACACTTCTTTACTCGTTAAATCGACTCTTGTATAGGTTTTAGAACCATTAAAATCTCTAATAACTAAAATATTATCACGTCTACCTTTTATACTTAAATCTCCTGCCAATCCAAGCGCCTCCAATATTGATATGCGCTCTCCAGATACAGGGTATACTCCAGGATTATTAACAGCTCCCGCAACAGTAACTCTAAAATTTGTAAAAGTTATTATAACTACTGGATCTTTAAGAAGTTGACCTTCTTCAAACTTTTTCTTAAACAACTCTTTTGCTTCTTCAATAGTTAACCCAACTAATTTAACTTTTCCAAGTACTGGATAATCAATATTACCTTCTGTATCTATCAAGTAAGTTATAAACTGCCCTGAACTACCAGATTCCATTAGAATATTGTAAGGTTTAGTTACTGTAAGATCAAAAGTTGATACATAGATACTCAAAATATCACCATACTTAAGCTTGGCCTTGAACGTATCTGTATCGACAATAGTTTCAAAATTCTTAGCATTCTGAAAATAAATAACATCCTTTTTTGTTTGACATGAGGATAAGCAAAATAGAGCGAATAAAATTAATACAAAATAGAACTTATTTTTAAAAAAATATATAGACATGGGTATAATAAAATATTTAGGGGAAACTAATGTAATTTAACTAACTATTTGCAAGGTTTTTATCGGTTGTAGAAGTTACTAAACCTTTGTTTTTCTTGTATGTTTGAACTCGTTTATCAAATCTTTCGTAATCTGAATTATTAGATTTATACTCAGGGATTAAACGTTTCATCTTAAGAACGATGTTGTTATTCTGGAAACGATTTGTAATACACAACTCTTCTATAGAAGTTTTAATTTTTTCGTAGTCCAACTCGCGAGTTTTACTAATTAAAATCTTCTTGTGATACGTAGATAAGGTATTTTCACCGTTAGCCAATAATTCTTCATATAACTTCTCACCTGGTCTTAAACCTGTGATTTTGATATCAATATCTTCTGGGTATCTTAAACCAGATAATTTAATCATGTTCTTAGCTAAATCAAATATTTTAACAGATTCTCCCATATCAAAGATGAAGATTTCTCCACCTTTACCCATAGTTCCAGCTTCTAAAACCAATTGAGAAGCTTCAGGAATAGTCATAAAATATCTTGTAATTTCACTATCAGTAACTGTTAATGGTCCACCTTTATCGATTTGTTTCTTAAATAAAGGAATAACAGAACCGTTAGATCCTAATACATTTCCAAATCGTGTTGTGATAAATTTCGTTTTGCTTTCTTTTTGAAGACAAGTGATGTACATTTCTGCCATACGCTTTGTAGCTCCCATTACACTTGTTGGGTTTACTGCTTTATCAGTCGATACAAAAACAAATTTCTTAACGCTATATCTAGAAGCTGTGTCAGCTAATAATTTTGTACCGTTCACATTAATTTTTATTGCCTCGTATGGCGTTTTCTCCATCAATGGCACGTGTTTATAAGCTGCAGCATGGAAAACCATAGTAGGTTTGTATTCCTGAAAAATACTGTCAATTCTTAATCCATCACGAATATCTGCTACAATAGCTGTATAGCTTCTTTTTCCTGCACGTTTTAAATCTTGCTCAACATCATATAAAGGAGATTCAGCTTGATCAACTAAAATCAAATGCTTCACATTAAACTCAGCTAACTGTCTAACCAACTCGCTACCAATAGAACCAGCAGCACCAGTAACTAAAACAGTTTCACCAGTAAACTCATTCTCTAAATTCGGGTTGTTTATTTCAATTGGTGCACGCCCCAATAAATCTTCAATTTGTACTTGTTTAATTTGAGTTGAACTCAATTCACCATTAATCCAATTCTCAATAGGTGGTACTTTTGTTATTTTAACATCAACATCAGATAAATTATCTACTAAAGCAATTAATCTCGCTGGTCCTATACCTACAGAAGCCACAACAATTTCATCGATGTTATTTGCCGCGGCAAACTCAGATGTAATACGATTAAACGCCATAATAGGCACACCGTCAATATTTTTTCCTTTTTTCTTTACATTATCATCAATAAAACCAACAACAATATAGCTAAATGCCGTATTATTCAATAAAGCATTATAAGTGATAATTCCTTGATCCCCAGCGCCATAAATTAAAATACGTTTCGTAGATAATAATTTACATTTTAAATGCTTAAAAGCCATTTTAAAAACTAAACGACTTGCACTTAAAAACAAGAAACTAATAATGGCGTGTAAAACAATAATCGTTTTAGGTACAGTAAAATTAGAAATCAATTGTAACCTATTATTAAACAATACACAAACGGCTATTATGAAAGCAATTAGTCCTACGGATTTAAACAAATTAATTACATCTGTAAAACCGGTATGACGTATCACACTTTTAAAAGAGCCTACTATCAAGAAGCTTATTAATGCTACTGAAAAAATAAATGGTAACTGTAAAGTAAATTGCTCTACATTAAAATCTAATGAAAAATTAAATCGAATAAAATAGGCCATACAAAACGTTGTCATCACTATCGCTAAATCGATAGCCAAAACAAGCCATTTTGAGGCGTATTTCTGAGAGTATAAGGCAAAGTAATTTTTAATCATAAGTTTGGGGTATTATTGATTATTTCTAAAATTCTATTTAAGTCGTCGTTAGTTAAATTCGAACCACTTGGCAAGCACAATCCTTTTTCAAAGAGATCCTCTGAAGTTCCGTCAGAAAAATGCAAACAATCTTTAAAAATAGGTTGTGTGTGCATAGGTTTCCATAATGGTCTCGATTCAATATCGTCTTCTAACAACGTTAATCTTATTTTTTCGCGAGTTTCAAACGAGTCTGTTTTTATACATGTTATCCATCTATTAGAATAACTTCCAGCAGGTTCGTCTACCAATTCGATGGTATTAAAACCAGATAAATGTTTTTTATAAAATTCATAATTAGCACGTCTGGCAGAAACTCTATCATTCAAAACTTCCATTTGTCCGCGTCCTATTCCAGCTAAAACATTACTCATTCTGTAATTATAACCTACATGAGAGTGTTGGTAGTGTGGCGCATCATCTCTAGCTTGTGTCGATAAAAACACGGCTTTATCTTTTAATACTTTCGTTTTAGTAATTAAAGCACCACCACCAGAAGTTGTAATAATTTTATTTCCGTTAAAAGATAAAATACCAAAATCAGAAAGCGTTCCACATGCTTTATCATGATAAGTACTTCCTAAGGCCTCTGCACTATCTTCAACAACGGCAATATTATATTTTTCGGCAATCGCATTAATTTCATTCGCTTTATATGGCATACCATATAAATGAACTACTACAATTGCTTTCGGTTTTTTATTTTTTTCTATCCTGTCTTTAATAGCTATTTCAAGTAATTCCGGAGACATGTTCCATGTATCTTTTTCACTATCAATAAAAACAGGAGTTGCTCCTAAGTACATAATAGGGTTTGCAGATGCCGAAAAAGTAAAACTTTGACATAATACTTCATCGCCTTTCGATACGCCTATTAATTCTAAAGCTAAGTGAATCGATGCGGTTCCAGAACTTAGAACCGCAACCTCATTTTGAGCACCTAAATATGATTTGATATCATCTTCAAAACCATTAACATTTGGTCCTAAAGGTGCTATCCAATTTGTTTCAAAAGCATCGTTTACGAACTTCTGCTCATTACCACCCATGTGTGGTGAAGACAAATAAATTTTAGTTTTTGTTAGCATTTACATTTTATTTAATAACATTAATTATGCCAGCTGTTATATTTTTTAACAGTATTCTAAATAAACATTTGTTATAATATTTTCCCTCTACAGATATATTAACAAGTGTCTAATCAAATATTGGCCTAATTCTTTTCTAAAACATCCTATAAAATCTACTTTTAAAGTCTAATAATCAAGGCTTTCAAATTGAACGGCCTTGGAGAGTATTAAGCAATTTTACAAAAAATAATAAATCAATTTGCTATTAATCAATTTAAATTATGCATTCTCTGATGGTGTAAATTTACTAATTGTTTTTAAGTAGAAATGCTACTTTGGTTTTAATTCGCTAAAACTATTATAAAAATCGGTTAAATACAGTTAGCTGTTTAGTTCATAGTGAATCTTTTGTAACTCGTCGATGTCGAAAAGAGCTACAAAGCCAATTCCTCTTCCGGAAACCTACGTAGATACACGTATGCAAAGGCGAGTTAAAACAAAATAGTTGATTACTTTTATTAAGGTCTATTTAAAATAGCATTTTACTTACTCTATAACAAAACCACACTTTTCATTAAAGAAAAACACGTCTTAGCTTGTTTCAATTATCAGTTCATTAATTTTTCACATATTTCTATACTATTTATTAGATTAAAACTACAAGAATAAATAACGCTTCCTATAACATAATAACTAATAAGAAATTATACTTAAACTTTATTCATTTCAATAAATCTTAAGTTTATAATAAAAAATAAGGACCTCTCCCCTATTCTTTCCCCTCTCCACATTATTAATTCAATTAAAAAAATAGCATTAACATCAAAGCAAAACAAAAACCTTAAAAAGCGTCATAAACAAATCCTTTAATTCATTATTAATCTTTAATATTTTTTTAGCTAAGAAAAAGCCACATAGCTAAATACATATACAAAAGACTGTGTAAATACACATATAGAATAATCAGTTAATTAAATGCCTCTTTTTATTTCAATTCCACTTTTTAGAGGATACTTCATCGGATATTTTAACATAATAATGACTTTCATCGATAAAAAGACAACCTTAATATAGTTTACTAAACGGGTTAAATATATTTTTCACATATTTGCCTATTAATAAATTAAAATCCCATTTATTTTATGACTGCTGGCTTAATAAAAACTTTAAAAGGAAAACACATTTTAGTTACAGGTGGAGCTGGCTTTATTGGTTCCAATTTAATTGAAGTTTTATTGGACCATAATATAAAGGTTACCTGTTTAGATAATTTTTCTACCGGAAAAAGAAAAAACTTAGCGCCTTTTTTATCAAACACAAACTTTAACCTTATTGAAGGTGATATTAGAAAACTAGTCGATTGCCATAAAGCCTGCAACACAGTCGATTTGGTATTACACGAAGCTGCATTAGGTTCTGTACCACGCTCTATCAAAGATCCTATCACTACAAACGACGTTAATGTTTCTGGGTTCTTAAATATGTTAGTCGCTGCTAGAGACGCAGGGGTTTCTCGTTTTGTATATGCAGCAAGCTCGTCTACTTATGGTGATCATGAAGCTTTACCTAAAGTTGAAGAGACTATTGGTAAACCTTTATCGCCTTATGCTATCACAAAATATGTTAACGAGTTGTATGCCGATATTTTCCATACTACTTATAATTTAGATGTTGTTGGGCTGCGTTATTTCAATGTTTTTGGAAAAAGACAAGATCCTAATGGTGCTTATGCCGCAGTAATCCCGAAATTTGTTCAACAATTCGTGAGTCACGAGTCACCTATTATAAATGGAGACGGAAGTTATTCAAGAGATTTCACATATATCGATAACGTGGTTCAAATGAATTTACGTGCGCTTACCACAACAAATAAAGACGCCTTAAACACCGTTTATAATGTTGCTTACGGCGAACGTACAACATTAAAAGAATTGACTACACTTTTAAAAACATATTTATCAGAATTTGATGATGATATAAAAAATGTAGAGATTAAACATAGAGACAACAGAGCTGGAGATATTCCTCATTCTCTAGCCTCAATCAATAAAGCAAAAACATTATTAGGCTACGCGCCAGAATTCGATATTAATACCGGTCTAAAAGAAGCGGTATCTTGGTATTGGAAAAATTTATAAAACTATGAAAATAAAAAGTATATGCTGCATAGGTGCAGGTTATGTTGGTGGCCCTACTATGGCTGTTATCGCAAAAAATAATCCACATTTAAAAATTACTATTGTAGATATTAACCAAGCCCGTATTGATGCTTGGAACGATGTTGATGTCTCTAAGCTTCCAATTTATGAGCCAGGCTTAGCCGATATTGTAAAAGAAACACGTGGGAAAAATTTATTTTTCTCTACTGATATTGACGCTGCTATAGATGAAGCTGAAATGATTTTTATATCTGTAAACACGCCTACTAAAACCTACGGAAAAGGAAAAGGTATGGCAGCCGATTTAAAATACATCGAATTATGTGCCCGTAATATTGCCAATGTTGCTAAAACTGATAAAATAGTTGTAGAAAAATCGACTTTACCAGTGAGAACAGCCGAGGCTATTAAAAGTATTTTACACAACACAGGTAACAATATCAATTTTCACATTCTATCTAACCCTGAGTTTTTAGCTGAGGGTACGGCTATTGAAGATTTATTAAATCCAGACCGTGTTTTAATTGGAGGAGAATGCGAAGAAGCTATTGAAGCTTTAGCCAATATTTACAGCAGTTGGGTGGCAGACGATAGAATTTTGCGCACCAATTTATGGTCGTCGGAGTTATCTAAACTTACCGCAAACGCTTTTTTAGCACAACGTATATCGTCTATTAATTCTATTTCAGAATTATGCGAACTTACAGGTGCTAATGTTAACGAAGTGGCCAAAGCTATTGGAATGGATTCTAGAATTGGATCAAAATTCCTTAAAGCTTCTGTTGGTTTTGGAGGTTCATGCTTTCAAAAAGACATTTTAAACCTCGTTTATATTGCTCGAAGCTATGGTTTAACTGAGGTTGCCGATTATTGGGAACAAGTGATTATCATGAACGATCACCAAAAAAGACGTTTTTCCGATCGCTTAATAAAAACACTTTACAATACCGTTTCCGGGAAAAAGATTGCACTTCTAGGTTGGGCTTTCAAAAAAGACACCAATGATACACGTGAATCTGCGGCTATTTATGTGGCAGATCATTTATTAAACGAACAAGCTAACATTTCGGTTTTCGACCCCAAAGTACCACATACTAAAGTACAAACCGATTTAAATTATTTAAACACACGTAGCGAAGCAGAAAATGAATCCGGCGCCATAAGCGTAGATTCTGCTTACGAGGCTGCAAACGATGCCCATGCCATAGCGATTATGACAGAATGGGACGAGTTTAAAACTTACGATTGGAAAACAATCTACAGCAAGATGAAAAAACCTGCCTTCATTTTTGATGGTAGAAACATTTTAGATAAATCTGAAATGGAAAATATTGGATTTGACTATTATTCTATAGGTCAATAATTTTTTTATGAACAAAGATAAAATAGCCGTTATAGGTTTGGGGTATGTGGGTTTGCCATTAGCTCGATTGTTTGCTACAAAATTCAATGTGGTTGGTTTTGATATAAACAAAAATAGAATCGAAGCGCTAAGAAAAGGGATAGACTCCACTTTAGAGGTTGATTCTAAAACATTACTGTCTATTTTAAAAACGACACAAAACGAAAATAATGGCTTAATCTGCTCTTCTAATTCGGAAGATATAAGAGACTGTAATTATTATATCGTAACAGTGCCTACGCCTATTGACAAGAATAATAGACCTGATTTATCTCCTCTTTATAAATCAAGTAAAACCGTTGGGAGAGTTCTTAAAAAAGGAGATATTGTTATCTACGAATCAACTGTATACCCTGGGGTTACCGAAGATGAATGTGTACCTATTTTAGAAAAAATTAGTGGATTAAAATTCAATAAAGACTTTTTTGCTGGGTATTCTCCAGAGCGTATTAACCCAGGTGATAAATTACACACCATAGATAAAATCTTAAAAGTCACTGCGGGCTCCACTCCTGAAATAGGTAAAAAGATAAATAGCTTATACGCCAGTGTTATTACAGCAGGCACCCACCTCGCTCCTACTATTAAAGTTGCCGAAGCTGCAAAAGTTATTGAGAATTCTCAACGTGATATAAATATTGCTTTCGTAAATGAATTAGCAAAAATTTTTAACCTTATGAATATCGATACCCATGCTGTTCTAGAAGCTGCAGGAACGAAATGGAATTTCTTACAGTTTAAGCCTGGTTTGGTTGGCGGACACTGTATCGGTGTAGACCCTTATTATTTAGCACAAAAAGCACAAGAGGTAGGCTACCATCCAGAAATAATTTTAGCTGGCCGTCGTGTAAATGATAGTATGGGCCAATATGTAGCCTCTGAAATCATTAAACTTATGGTTAAAAATGACATCCGCATTAAAAACGCTCGTGTTTTAAATTTAGGTATTACTTTTAAAGAAAATTGTCCAGATGTTAGAAACACAAAAGCGGTAGATGTTATTAACCAATTAAAGAGTTATGAAACCAACATGCACATTTACGACCCTTGGGCGGACCAAAATGAAGTAATGCATGAGTATGGGCTGCAAACCGAAAAGCAATTACCGAAAGGGTCATTCGATCTTATTGTACTCACAGTGGCGCATAAAGAATTTTTGGCAATTAACTGGAATAACTACTTAACACCGAATGGGATTTTGTACGATGTTAAGGGAGTCCTAAAAGAACAAGTTAATGGACGATTATAAATTATATAATAAATTATGAAAATATTAGTAACAGGAGCTGCAGGATTTATTGGATACCATGTCTCTAAGAAATTAATTGAAGCAGGAAATCAAGTTGTTGGAATAGATAATGTTAATGATTATTATGATATTAATTTAAAATATGCACGCTTAGAAGAACTAGGCATAACTAGAGGTCTTGCGGAAGTTTTTAATCAAGAAGTTAAAAGCACTGATAGCAATTTCAAGTTTATCCGTACAAATCTAGAAGACAAAATAGAACTTCCAAAAATTTTCAAATCAGAAAATTTCGACATTGTTTGCAATTTGGCTGCTCAAGCAGGTGTTAGATATAGCATAGAAAACCCAATGGCATATGTAGACAGTAATATTGTTGGGTTTGTTAATCTTTTAGAATGCTGCAGAGAAACAAAAATAAAACATCTAGTATATGCTAGTAGCTCTAGTGTTTATGGATTAAACAAAAAAATACCATTTGAGACTACAGACAATGTAGATTTCCCAATTAGTCTTTATGCAGCTTCCAAAAAATCTAACGAACTTATGGCACACACCTATAGCCATTTGTTTAATTTCCCAACGACAGGATTGCGATTTTTTACCGTTTATGGACCATGGGGAAGGCCAGACATGGCTATGTTTTTATTTACAGATGCTATTGTTAACAATAAACCTATAAAGGTTTTTAACAATGGAAACATGGAGAGAGACTTTACCTATATCGATGATATAGTTAATGGTGTAATAAAAATTATTGAAAAACCGGTTTCTAAACGCTTGTATAAAATTTACAACATAGGAAACAACAATTCCGTAAAGCTTTTAGATTTTATAAAAGAAATAGAAATTAACTTAGAAACAACAGCTAAAAAAGATATGCTTCCAATGCAACCTGGCGATGTTGAGCGGACTTGGGCAAATGTTGATGAATTAATTAAGGATTACAACTACAAGCCAAATATATCAATTCAGCATGGAGTAAAATCTTTTATCGACTGGTATAAAAGTTTTTATAATAAACTATAAAATTCTCAAAGAAATATCGGCTATTTTTTTGATATGTCTTTACTTTTGACCACATGACAACTACTTAGTATCTTTTTAAAATATAAAAAGAAAAATGGATGCGATTTGTAATTAAATCAAATCGCGCCACCTAAAAATTAGAATTATTAACTTTATAAGTAAAACTCGAAATCAAGATTAAATTCCTTTCAAAAATCCCAACATATTGCTTCTCTTTTAACTTAAAGAAATATCGTCATACTTTTATTACTTTTTTATAAAACACATTTCTTACAAGAGTTAAGATTTACTTCATCCATATTAACATGGTAACAATTAACATGTTAACAACTTTACAATTAAATTTATTTCTTCTTAAAATCTTACACATAATATAATTAAATTCGCGTATAAAAATCCAAATTTAGATAAACCGCGTATATACAGAGTATTGTGCTTAAAAAACATTTTAACGACAAATAATGTATTTCATCGAAGAAAAACACTAAACACGTTGCGTTTCATCGAATAATAATGCTTTTTATCGGATTAGTAAGAATTTAATTATATTTTTGAAGAAATAAATTTAGTAAATAAAACCTGATTATTATGAAAAGGACAATTAAGACATTGATATTACTGTGTGCTTCACTATTTGTATATAGCTCTTGTAACAATGAAGAATTATACGAAGAACCTTTGGTCGAAAAAATAATTAACGAAGGTCAATTAGAGGATAGTGACGAAAACTCAAATAGTGATCCTACGTCTCTTTGCGACTTTAATATTGATAATATTCAACCCAATTCTACTGTAATTTTAAATTGTATTTTAGATTTACATGGAAATACTGTTAATATACCTGAAAATGTAACTTTTCTTTATGAAGGTGGTGATATAATAAATGGAACGCTCAACATTTCTGACAATACTGTGATTTCTGGAGAACTTTTAAATCCAAGTCTAAGCATAAGCGGCTCTTATCCACAAACAAAAGACACGTCTTTTTATTTTGATCCAAGACGTTGGGGAATTATTGAGGGCAAAGTTTCAAATGAAATCGCTATTTCTAATAGTTCCATTTTCAATAAAGTGATAAATTTAGCGAAAGAATATGGTATTACTAACTTTATTATAGATGAAATGGATGCGTATTTTGGAGTAGGCAATAACCCCTCTCATTATGCTTTAAGATTACCGTCTAATATTAATCTTATGATGTCTGATAATACCAACATTAGGGTTCAACCTAATAGTTATGCATGGAACGATTTAATACTTTGCTGGGAAGCCGATAATATATTAATTTCAGGTGGGAAATTATGGGGAGATCGATATACTCATGACTATGAAAGTGAATCTGGGACACACGAATTCGGGTATCTAATTAATTTCAAAGCCGTACATAATAGTGTAATTGATAATGTTGAATTACATGAAGCAACGGGTGATGGATTCCATATATTAGGTGGATCAGATAGAAACGCTGACGGATCATTAAAACCGAATAGAAGAGAATCTATTAATGTAACAATAAAAAATTGTTTAATCAATGACAATCGTAGAGACAACATAAGTGTTGTAGACGGAAGAAATATTTTTATTGAAAATAATACTTTCAGAAAAGCAGGAAACGATAGCGATAGCCCATCGGCCAATGCAAAAAGTGTCTCTCCTCGTGTAGCTGTAATGATTGAATCCCGTGAAAAAGTAGCGCCAGATGGTAATTCGGTTTATAAATGGGAAATAACAGAAAATGTTCACATAAAAAATAATGTTTTTGAAAACAATCGCGCCGATATCGTATTATTATCTGGTGAAAAAGCATATATTTATCAAAACACATTTAAAAGCCTAAGTGGCGTTACAGTAGGTGCAGCTGTCGATGGCAAAATTTATAACAATAAATTTGAAAGTCAAGAAGGACCAATATCTAACTCATATGGATTACTTTTAGAGTCAAGAACTTTTGCTAACGGAGAAGATCGTGTTAAAAACTACGAAGTAACTAATAATACGTTTATAGGTTATCAATATGGTATTTTAGCAAATGGTACAGATCATACAATTAAAGATAACATTATCACTAACTGCAAAAGAGGTATTACTTTAGGCGCCTCAACTAATCTTCAATTGGACAATAATATAATTTCGAGTAACATCAGTGACTCATATGGGTTTTATACTTTTTCATTTGAGTCGTATTTAAAAAATTGTATAATTAAAAATGGAGAAATTAATGTTCTTGGTACACCTTTATTTTTAATTAACAAAAATAATGATGAAGACGGAGACATTACAATTGATAATGTAAATTTTAAAGGCAGAATAAGATTACAAGCAGTGCAAAATATAACAATTAAGAACAGTATTTTTAGTAGTACTAAGTTTGTCGATTCTGATCCAATATTGATAAATAATAATATTTAGTGATAGTCTCTTAGAGATAAAAAAACTCGGAATAAAAATGTATTCTGAGTTTTTTTATTTAAAATCACTTTTAAAAATTGTGTTTCTAAAAAAGATATTATTCTTATTATTTGTTTTTCATAAAAAAACAAATAAACTTAACCCCTCAAAGCTTTATTTTACTCATCGTATACCTGAACTAATGAACCGTAACTGTGTATATTAAAAAACCATTACAAAGAATACAAGATGAATTACTTTCATATATTCAGAACAAATAAGAATTGTAGAGAAAATGAAAAGAAATTATACCATAGATACATTAAGGACTGTCGCTACTTTTTTAGTTATTTTATTGCATGCATCTACAGATTACGTAACAAGAGGATTAAATAATAAAACTTTTGATTTATCATTTTGGATAGGTAATTTAGTTGACTCGTTTAGTCGGATTTGTGTCCCTCTTTTTGTTCTAATTAGTGGAATGTTTTTAATTGGTAGAAATGAAAGTTTTAAGCAATCATATACAAAAAGAGCATCAAGAATATTAATCCCCCTTATTTCTTGGTCCTTAATTTACTTATTTTATAGAGGAACTTTGAACTATATTGATAATAATACATTTGACTTACTAACTTTAGCTAAAAGCATCATAATAGGAATGCCATTTTACCATTTGTGGTATCTTTATATGCTTATCGGTCTTTATTTATTTGTTCCAATTTTAAATAATAATATTTCTAAAATATCTAGAAAAAATTTATGGCGCCTTTCTTTTTTGCTATTAATATTTGGAATGTTAAATACTGGTTATAATCTAATTCTAGGTAACGCTCTAATATTTTTTTTGTGGTTTCTTAATTACTTAGGGTATTTTATTATTGGTTACTTAATTAAGGGGGCTAAGAAAAGAAAATCATCCTCAAAATTAATTATACTATATATAACTTCATGTATCTTAATTTCAATTCTTTCTTTTTACACTGCTAAATATTTTGGAAGTCTGTATTTTTATGAATACTTATCGCCATTTGTAATTATTGCATCTTTAAGTATCTATACGCTATTTCATCAAGTGAATTTAAAGGAAAACATTTTATCCAAAATCTCACATCTTACATTAGGCATCTATTTAGTACATGCCGGTGTTTTAGATATTTTATGTTTAATTTTCATCAAGTTTAATATTAACTTTTTAGACAACCCAATTATTGGTATTCCTGTTAAATTTGCAATTACATTATTTTTATCATTAATAATGGCATACATATTGAATAAAAACAAATATTTGAAGAAAATAATATAAAAAATAACTTTATCTATTTGACAAAATCTATAATAACAAGACCTGAATCTAATAAGATTTCTCAACTAACAAAAGCATACATTGAAATGCTATAATATAATGTAAATCAATGCAGTCATATTTCTATTCTATTAATTTAACTACAAATCAGTTTAAAACTGCACACCATTTATTAAAAAAAGTATCCTTATTAAACCTTTGAGAATTAGTTCTTGCATTATTTGAAAGCTCAATATACAAGTCCCTTGATTTTATAAGTTTACTCAACGAATTTGCGTATTTATTTATATTATTGAACTCAACAATTAAGCCTGAATTATTTAATAGCTCCAAAGGGCCTTCACAATTATCAAAAACTACAGCAGGCAATCCAATATACTGACTTTCGATTAAAACTAAAGGAGTTGCCTCCATTCTTGAGCATAAGCAATAAATAGAGGCCTCTAAATATTTATTTTTAATATCACTAATTCTCCCTGTAACAATTATCTCATTTTTGATATCTAATTGATTGATAATATCTTTAAGTTTTACTTGTTCAACATCTGATAAACCCACAATTTCTAATTTCCAATCATTTCTATCCAACAAACCCCAGGCTCGAACCAAGTAATCAAAACCTTTTACATGAATATTATTTCCAATAGCTAGAATTTTTTTATTTCCATAAAAGTCAATATCTAAAAAATTTAATTTTTCATCTATCGTAATCGGATTATAAATTAAAGCTATATTTTTTGTTGGGATATTATATATTTTGGACCAGTCTACAACTTCCTGCTGAGATAATAAAACTAATTTATGGGCTCTTTTTGAGGCATAATATCGAGACATCTTAAATATAATATTATTAAAATTTTTAGAGAGTGAAAAATGTTCCCATATAATTAATTTAGTTTTCCTAGGAATGAAAAGACTTTGCATCAACACCGAATTAGAATCTAAGCTAATGTAATAATCACACGAACTGTTTTTTAATTCATTAAATACCTGTTTATTAAAATCAATTAAAGAAAATAACTTAATTGATGATTTTGTGGAGACAACTTTTTTTACTTGAACTTCTGGTTTTATTTTAAAAAATGATTGTTTATCATCAAGTATTAAAATAGTAACATTATATTTTTCAACAAGTAAATTAACTAATGATGTTAATACCCTTTGAGTACCACCAGCAGCAGATAGAGTGTTTATAAAAAACGTTATATTCTTCATAGACATATACTTTTTTATTTTTTATTTTTAAAAACCTTAAAAATCATTGAAATTATTAGCCCTTTTTCATAACTATTCATGGCTACGAAATAAATTGAAACTGATGAAATAATAAGGAAAAGCAGTACTTTTAACCCTAAATTAAGCCAGCCCTCTGCCCCAAATGAAATAAAACTCAGTAAATAAGTAGAGGTTAAAATTAAAGGGATAGAAATTATATTTCCTTTGAACATAGACACAGTATATGTTTTTAAATTTAAACCAATATGCTTTTTAAAATAATAATTATTGTAAATAACTTGTCCTATAAAAACTGATGCTGCACAAGCAATAGCAACCCCAATACTATGATAGTAGTCAACTAAAAAAACAGCAACAATAACACTTACAATTGCTAACCCTGTATTTACTTGTATTTTACGAGCATGAAGATTATAAGCTTCAAGAATTGAATTTCCAACATTTTGTATTGAAGGGATTGTAAGCGTTAACATGATAATAATTGCAATAATCCATGAATCTTCATAACCTGATCCAATCCAGAGTTCAATAAATTTTTGCCCGAAAAAAATAAAACCAAATAACATATTTGAAATTACAAACCATTGAATACGACCAACTTTAACCATCAAATTAGTCAATTCTAAATTAGAAGCTTTATTTATATGCATTTTAGTTGCCATCGGAAGAAATAATCCAGAAATTGCTGAAGACATTGTCATATAATAACTTATAAAAAGCATGCCAATAGCATAAACTGCTATTTCTTCAGTTGTGGATTTAATACCTAAAATGGTTTGTCCCGATCTCCAATAAAGTTGATCCATTAAAACTCCTAAAAAAATCCATATTGAATAAGAAAAGATTTTATTTATATATTTTTTATTAAATTTTGAAAATTTAAACTTTACCGGAAGTTTAAAATAAATAAATCCGATATATATCAATAAAATTAACAAATTAAATATTGTATCAATTAAAACGATACCTAAAGCTTTTCCTCCCGATTTAAGCAAAACTATAATCGTTATCGCTCTTAGTATTATTCTAAAATAATTTAAAATTTTAGGAAAGTTAAACTTCTCATAAGCCATGATAATACCAACCAAAGCTCCTCTTATCATTATCCAAATTAAATTGATAAGCATAAATAGATACATCGCCTTGAATAAATTTAACTCATCGGTAGATAAATTCGTAAAAAAATAGTCTATTGTGAAATAAAAACCAAGACCTATGAAACAAATAAAAACAGCTATACCTCCATAAATACCGATATTTGTCGCTATAAAAGACTCTTCCTTTTCTTTATTATTTTCATGTCTGTATTTCGAGACAAACCTAACAGTTGTTGTATTTAAACCAAAATCTAACAATGCTAAGTACCCTATTAAGGAACCGACCAACATATATAAACCATACTCCGATTTACCTAAACTTGAAAGTATTAATGGAGTTAATCCTATGCCAACAATAATGTTTGTGAAAATTGTTAAATAAGATATAATAGACGCTGTTTTAATTTGACTCATTAGTTGTTTAATGTATTAGAATTAAGCGGTGATCATTTTTAGGGAAAAAGAATAATATTATTAAGAATGTAAAACCCAATTAGAACAAACGTTGAAATAAAAATTTTCCGCTCAGGAAAAGCTTCATTAATAGTATTAAAGAGTAACAACGGTATTATAATCCAGCTATAAAGACCAAAACGGTCAGAAAATGGTATGTAAAAATTAAAAAAGAAAACTACCGATCCTAAAGTATAATATTTAATTAAAAATGTATCCCTAATATTCCAGTTTGTAAATTTTAAAAATAAGGCAAGAAAAAAGGTGTTATATACAACAAAATCATACCTAAAACCTACACCATATGATGTCTCACCAACATAACTTAATCCTTGTAAATCCTCACTCCCTAATCCAGATAAAAATGTAATGGAATGAAAACCAATCCCTACTAAAGAGCCTAATATTGCTAAGACGTAAAAAGCTACAAAATATTTTATATCCACCTTCTCAGATAAGTTAACAACTAAAATAAGTATAAATGGTATTACCGCCGTTCTATGAAACAAATACGCAACAATAAAATATATAATAAACATTTTAATATCTTTTTCTAAAATAGAATAAAGACTTAATAAAATAAAACAAATAGAAAGTCCATTTCTTAAAATATTAATTTCAATAGACATAAAAGAAAAACTACTTGCTAAAGTTAAAAATAGTATTAAACTACTTCCTTTCTTTCCATACTCTGTAAATTTTCTAACAAACATATACAGAGAAACATTCATTAAAGTAGCTGTCATTAGCAAAAATATTTTAAAGTTATTATGCCAATAGGAAAATGACACTAACACTTCAAATAAAAAATCTGAATCTATTCTTGTAAAAACATTAAAATACCCTCTTACCTGAGTGGTTATAGGGATGAAATAAAAATTAAAATAATTAATTGTATCTGTACCTATATTACGCTCACGCGTCCCAACCAATAAGATTAAAATAAACACAAAACTTATTAATAGACCTTTATCATTTTTTATAAAACTAATATTTCTATTCATTAATAATTTTAAAACAAATGTTCCAAATAATATATAAAAAACTAATAAGCACCTAAATACAAATAAAAAATCCTCGTAGTTATAACTCCCAAATACTTGCATAAATAAATAAAATTTAAAACTCTAGGCATCAAGCCCTTTTTTTAAAAGCTCTTGATATTTATCTATTTGACTTACAGATAATTTAACAGACCTTCTTTTTATTAAAACATCTGTTGCTCCAAAAATAAAAAAGCTAAAATATATAAACAATTTAATCAAATTAATACAAATACGTGATATAGAGAAAACAAAACCAGTTTTACCTGAATTTTTCCAATATGTTTTTATGGAATATCGGGAAGCTTTAATATTTTTTACCATTGAAGATGTGCTCGCCTCTCTGTAAAACAATAAAACATCATCTAAAACATCAAAACGACTAGTTTCCACGGCGCGAATCCATAATTCAAAATCCTGAGCACGCTTCAATGTTTCATCATAATGATTCTTTTTAAACCATTCTGATTTACCTGTAATGGAAGGATGTGCTGCCCAAGCCCCCTTCAAGGTTCTTTTAAGAGTAATATTTTTAGAAGCTTTTCCTTTTCTGATCCCTAATATATCATTATTATTATTAATAGCAATTAATCCACTACCTAACAGATCAACTTCATGGTTATTTTGTAAATATTTTATTTGAACAGACAGTCTATTTGAAAACATAATATCATCAGCATCCATTCTTGCATAATATTTTCCTCTTGCCAGTTTAGAAAGTTGATTTAGTCGTTTAGGTAGCCCTAAATTTTTCCCATCGCTAATAACTTTGACTCGTTTGTCCTTTTCTTCAAATTTATAGGCTATTGTTAATGATGAATCTGTACTTCCATCATCCAACAATATAATTTCAAGATTAGTATATGTTTGGTTTAATGTTGATTTAACAGCATCTGACAAATATTTTTCAGAATTATAGAACGGAATCCCTACAGTTACCAAAGGTTCATTCAAATTACCCATATATACACTCAAGCTTTTTAACACTATTATTTATATTAAATCCTTTACTCGATAAAACCTCTAGTCTTTTAACTGCATCTACATGCTTCCGTTGTAGAATATCATATAATTTGGTTTCCCATGTAGAAAATTCATCATTCAAGCCCGAAAAAGCAACCAATTTCAACCCCATATCCACTTCTGATGAAATATTATTTGAAATTAAAGATGGTACACCTGATGCCTGAGACTCCACTAAAACCACAGGAAAACCTTCATGAAATGATGGCATTATCATTAAATCTGTACCTGCCAAAATATTCGGAATATCTGAACGAATCCCTAAAAAATTAACAACATTACAAAGCTCTTTTTCTTCCACTAATTTCATCAACCCCTTCTCTAACGGTCCACTACCTACAATATTAACAACAAATTTATGCCCGTTTTTCACCAAATATTCTGCAAAACTAATTGTGAATTCATGATTTTTCACTGGTGCAATTCGACCAATTTGAGTAATTACTGTAGTGCTATCGTCAAGATTTAATTCTTTTTTTAAAAAGTTACGATTTACCACTCGATTATTACAAAACTCCTCTACATCTATTGCATTCAGTAAATATTGAACTTGATCATTATTTGGAAACAAAAACTCTCCAGCGGCTTCTCCACATGCTATAAAATGTGTCGAAAACATTACAATCAAGCGTCTTGAAACATTTTGATACAACCTTCCTGAAATTGTTTTACTATTTAAATCACTAGTATTATGAGAGTGAGAAATTCGCATATCTACTTTAGCCAAATATGCAGCTAAAACATGAACACCATTACTGAACAACATGTGAGCATGCACAGCATGAAATGGCTTTTCTTTTTTAATTAATTTTATTAAATTCAAAGTACGCAATATAGCATTCGTGCTGTTAATTCGAAAGATTCTCCCTCCTAACTCAATTATTTCCTCATCATAATCACATTTAGAATCTTTAAAATACACAAAATCAAACTGATATTTAGACTTGTCTATTTTTCTATATAAATTCATCAACATCGTTTCAGCCCCAGCCCTATTCATTCCTCCAACAATATGTAAAACTCTTTTCATTATATTATTTTAACTTAAACAAAAAAATCTAATGTTTTCCAAAATCCAATTGAACCACTGCTTAATCTCACCACGATATGTTTTTAGAATAAAATAGGCTATTTTATTCTAACTTATCTAACTATTAAGAACATGTACACACTTTAATAAAAGACATCTATTTTAAAATTTTTAATGTTGAATAAAAAATATTAAAAGGTAATACTCTAAACAAATATGCTACAACTTTTATTTTCATTTTTCTCTTATCCTTCATTAATTTAAAGTCTTTCCAAGGCGTTTTTTCTAAATACATCAAATATTTATTAGTTAATGGATGCTTAGAGCCTTTTACCCAAGGACGAGTAATAAAGGAAGGTGTTAAATGTACAAATATTGGATTTTCAATCGCTTCTTGCAACTCTTCATTGCTATAATATTCCTTTAACCCATATAATTTAACTAATTCTTCACTTTTCATTAAATAAAAAGGTGTTATACAATTATATTTAGGATGCAAAGGATAAAAATCCTTGTAAAATAATGCATTAATTACAGCTTGATCATTACCATATTTAACCTCTCGTTTTATATAAGTCTTTACAAAGTTCTCAACCTTAATAATACTATTTTCATCTCTGAATTTCCTTAAATTCATTAATAACATTCCTGAGTTAAAATATTGACAATCCAAAGGAATATCGATTGAGGTTTTATGATTAACAGTTATAATATCAACAACACCCGCAAAAAAGTAATCATCTAATTTAACTTCCCATAATTCTTTGAAAGAACCTAAAACTAAAGCATCACAATCTAAATATATAACTTTCTCTACAGCTTCAGGTAATAACTTAGAAAGATAAAGTCTCGCATATTTGTTGATTTCAGGTATTTCAAAAAGAAATTCTGCAACAAATTCCTTTGATTTATTAAAATCATAAATAACACACTTAGCATTATGTGAATTTATCATTTCTTGAATTTTAATCTGACTACTGTGAGTAATACCTACTGAAATGATATGAAATGTAAGATTCACTAAATCAGAATTATTTTCTATTACAGAAATAACTGCTGTAGCCAAAAAAGGAACATAATTTTCATCACTTGATAATGCAACATGTATTTCCATATTTTTTTACTCTATATTATTAAAAAAAACAAAAATAGTCTTTAACAAACAAGTTTATTATCTTTGTTAATAAAAAATAATAACATTTTTAATCCAGTAATAAGAAAGAATTTAATGAAAAAAAAACTAATTAGAATTTCCACCGTTCCAATGTCTTTAAGCGGACTTCTTACAGGACAACTAAAATACATGAGCACTTATTTTGAAGTCGTTGGGATTTCTTCTAAAGATGGAAATAAACTACAGAATGTCACTGATCAAGAAAAAATCAGAACCATTCCTGTTGAAATTAGAAGACAAATATCTCCTTTACATGATTTAATTACTGTTTGGCATTTATACAAAGTTTTAAAAAAAGAAAAACCTCACATCGTACATTCTTTAACCCCAAAAGCAGGATTACTAGGCATGATTGCTTCTAAATTAGCAGGTGTTCCTAATAGGTTGCATACATTTACAGGTTTAATCTTCCCCACTAAAAAAGGACTAATAAAAAGAGTTTTAATTTGTACTGACAAAATTTTATGTTATTGCGCTACACAAATACATCCCGAGGGTCAAGGAGTTAAAAACGATTTAATTAATTATAAAATCACCTCAAAACCTTTAAAGGTTGTTGGAAATGGTAACATTAATGGCATAAACATTAATCACTTTAATATTGATAATTTCAAAATAGATTTTATATCTAATCTAAAAAAAGAATTTAACATTTCTAAAAATGATTATGTCTTTGTTTTTATAGGTAGATTAGTAAAAGATAAGGGTATAAATGAATTAATAACTGCTTTTAATGAACTAAATATAGAGCAGGCTAAACTTCTTTTAGTGGGGGATTATGAACATCATTTAGATCCCTTAGAAAAAGAAACTATAGACATCATTAGCAAAAATAAAAACATCATTTCTACGGGATGGGTAGATGACGTAAGGCCTTATTTTGCAATTTCTGACATTTTAGTATTCCCTAGTTACAGAGAAGGTTTTCCTAATGTTGTAATACAAGCTGGAGCTATGGGGCTCCCCAGTATTGTAACGGACATAAATGGAGCTAACGAGATTATTATACCTAACGAAAATGGAATAATAATCCCCTCTATGGACAAAGATGAATTAAAAGATGCAATGTTAAAATTTTATAACAAAGATATTGTTATAGACTCTAACACATGCAGAGCATTAATAGTCAATAGATATGAGCAAAGTATATTATGGAAAGCTCAATTACATGAATATCAGACCTTAAAATAACCCGCACATGCTTTCGAGACTGAAACACCTAAATGTATACTTAAAGGATTCGAACAAAAAACCTTTACCCCAAGTATTAAAGGAATGTGTTTTGTATGGCATGGATAAAAAAATGCTGCCTACAGATTATTTTAGAAAATATCTCTACCGAAAAGATGTTGTAAACTATAAGAACTATTTAAGTTTAAAAGAATTTTATCAAATTGTTGGATCTCGAAAAATGGTATTCCCAGAGATTACAGCGATTTTAGCAAATAAATTAAGTTTTTATAATCATTGTGTTAATTTAAACATACCAACCCCTACGCTATTAAGCTACAACTTTAATAGTCGTTGGTTTTACAATAATATTGGTTACACATTAAACAATAAAGAATCTGTTATACAATTCTTTGACCGCGTATTTAAAGATTCACAAAACCACTTTATATTTTTAAAACCCACACTTGGGCAAGGTGGCCAAGGTTGTTTTTTACTTAAAAAAGAAAAATTAGAATCTCAGATTGAAAGCATATACCCTATTTTAATTGCGAACAGCTATGTACATCAAGATTATATTGAACAGCATGACAGCATTAACGGTATATTCAGAAATTCGGTAAATACAATTAGAATAGATACCTATATAGATGCTAATAACGAAGCACACGTACTCTCTGCCCTTATGCGTTTTGGCATGGGAAACACCTTTACCGACAACACACATACTGGAGGTTTTTATATATCTCTAAATTTAGAATCAGGTAAACTACAAGGTGTGGGCCGACAAGATGTTGTGGAAGGAGGAAAAGAAGTTACACACCACCCTGATAGCCAAGTGGCTTTAGATGGATTTCAAATTCCATTTCATAAAGAAGCCTTTGAACTAGCATTACAAGCCGTAAATGCGATGCCAAACCGTATTGTAGGTTGGGATGTTGCCATTACAAACCAAGGCCCATTACTTATTGAAGGTAATGAAGTGCCATCTTTACATGTTACCGATGTGGCTTGCGGTGGCTACCTCAATAATAAGCACATTAAAGACGTGCTTTTTGAGCTTAAAAATTAAAATTAATGAGTAACGTTGTTTTAGAAAGATTCCGCAACACTTTATTTTGGTGGTTAGATACTTTAAAAGGTAGTCCGATAAAAAAACACTTAAACGACATCAGTGATACGCTCAATAATTTTGAAATTACAAAAATTAAACGGGAGCAAAACTTAGCCAAACTTTTAAAACACAGCATACAAACCACGCCTTTTTACAAAAGCCTTAATCTTTCTGAAAAGGATTTTGAACAGTTTCCGGTTATAAATAAAATTGAGATCACAGAAAATCAAGAGCTTTTTAAATCGAGTGTTTTTCTGAATAAAAAAAACATAACACGCTCTACTAGTGGTTCTACAGGCACGCCATTTAAAGTGCTTCATAATACAAATAAAATTTATAGAAATAGTGCTGACACTATTTATTTCTCTGAATTAGCAGGTTTTAAAATTGGCTATCAATTGTGGTATTTAAGGTACTGGGGATTAAATTTTAAAAATTCAAACTTTAAAAACTGGGCGCAAAACTTAAAACCGATTGAAGTTATTAACCTAAATAACGAGCGTATTGAAAACTTGATTAAACAGATTAAAAATTCATCGGGACACAAAGGCTGGTTGGGCTTCCCTTCTGCTTTCGAACAAGTTTGCAAATTCCTTGACGATAAAGATGAAAAACCAATAGACGCTAATTTTAAATCTATTATCGGAATGGCAGAAGGTATCAGCGCATATACCAAACAGCGCATGGCCTATTATTTTAACTGCCCTATGCTCTCGCGCTACTCCAATATGGAAAATGGTATTCTTGCACAGCAAACACCAAATAGCGAGGCATTCCAAATTAATTGGGCATCTTACCATATTGAAATATTAAATCTCCACAACAACGAAAAAGCTCCAAAAGGCGAATTAGGGCGTATTGTGGTTACCGATTTATATAGCTACGCTATGCCTTTAATCCGTTATGATACTGGAGATCTTGGTGCCATGGATTTTACAGTTAGTCCGCCAACTTTAAAAAGAATTGAAGGACGAAAAACAGACACTATTTACAATACCAAAGGTGTGATAGTATCGTCGTTTATTATGATTAATAGTGTTCATTTTGATGGTATTAAGCAAATTCAACTTATTCAAGAAAGTAAAACCAACTACACTATTAAATTGAATTGCTCTAGAGATTTTAAGTTTAAAAACCAACTAATAGGAAAATTTAAAAGTTTCCTAGGTGAGGATGCTGTGATAAATATTATAACGGTTGATGAAATACCTTTGTTATCTTCAGGAAAACGAAAAATGACATTGAACAAGATGAATACTCAGAGAAAATAACGATATTTGAAGCTAATTTTTATTAAGAACAACATTTATAAAATCATGTTAAAATACTCTATTTTAAAATCTTTTTTTGATTTTCTCATTGCACTAATAATGATTATAATGTTATTTCCAATCATTATAATCGTTACCATATTTTTATTCATTGTTAATCAAGGAAAACCCTTCTTCACCCAAATAAGACCCGGTAAAAATGAAACGTTGTTTAAAATAATAAAATTCAAAACCATGAACGACAAAAAAGATGCTAATGGAAACCTATTACCAGATTACGAGCGCTTAACTTCGGTAGGGAATTTTATCAGAAAAACCTCAATGGATGAAATCCCTCAGTTATTCAATGTATTAAAAGGAGACATGTCTTTTGTTGGCCCAAGACCTCTTTTACCAAGATATCTACCTTATTATTCAACGATAGAAAAAATGAGACATAATGTTAAACCAGGTATTACAGGGTATGCACAAGTAAATGGTAGAAGTTTATTAGATTGGGACACTAAATTAAAATATGATGTCTTTTACGTAAATAATATTTCTTTATCATTAGACATAAAAATACTTGCAAAAACAGCGTACAAAGTAGTAGCCTCTAAAGATATTTCTCTAGACCCAACGATTGTTCAAGCTCCTTTAGATGAAATACGTTCACAAAACGAGTAATTTTCTGAAAAGACTATAAACGAAGGACAGAAAAATTAAAACATAAACTTATATTTATGTAAATCCTAAAAAAATACAATACTTTTGAAATCGATTAGAGTTTTCCTTACTCCATTAACTTAAATTTGATTTCATGTACTTTATTATAAAAAGGATTTTAGACCTTATAATTGCGCTTACCGCTTTACTTCTACTCGCTCCTATTTTTTTCGTAGTTTTTGTATGCTTATTAATCGCTAACCAAGGGAAAGCTTTTTTCTACCAGCAGCGTCCTGGTAAAAACGAAAAGGTTTTCAAAATTATCAAGTTTAAAACCATGAATGATAAAAAGGATGCAAATGGAGAATTTCTACCTTTCGATCAGCGTGTCACCAAAATTGGAAATTTTATAAGAAAATATTCTTTAGATGAAATCCCTCAGCTTATTAATGTGCTTAAAGGCGACATGAGTTTAGTTGGTCCACGTCCACTTTTAACCGATTATTTACCTTTATACAATGAAGAACAAAAAAAACGTCACAATGTAAAACCAGGTATTACAGGTTGGGCTCAAGTAAAAGGACGTAATTCTATTTCTTGGAATCAAAAATTCACTTATGATGTTTGGTATGTTGAAAATATTTCATTTTTACTAGATTTACAAATCATGCTTTTAACGGCTAAACGATTGGTTGTGCCACAAGGCATAAACAGTAGTGACGGTCTAAACATGACCACATTTACAGGTGGTGCAGATGAATAACCTAACGTTGATTCATTTTTAAATTGGAACGTTAAATTTATCTTTATTCTAGCTTTAAGAATATTATTTCATGTATTTTAGAGTCGTAAAAATTTTACAAACCCCAAAGCTAGTTTCAAATTAAATGCAATTACATTCTACAGAAAAACCAAACATCGTTGTTATAGGTGCATCTGGCCATGCCAGCGTAATTATCGATATTATCGAAAGGCAAAATGAATATAATATTTTTGGTTTAATAGACTCTTTTAAACCTATAGGATCCAAACTTTTTAATTATGAAGTTTTAGGAACTGAAGATAACTTACCCGATTTAATACAGACAAACCATATTATTGGAGGCATTATTGCTATTGGTGATAATTTTGATCGCCGTCAAATGCATTTAAAAATTGAAGCCTTACAACTAAGTTTCAAATATGTTTCGGCTATTCACCCCAATGCTATTATCGGAAAAAATGTTTCTATTGCTGAAGGAGTTTCCATAATGCCTGGTACCGTAGCCAATGCCAACGCTTCTATTGGTGCATTTTGTATTTTGAACACATCCTCTTCTTTAGGCCATGACTGTGTTATGAAACCTTTTTCTAGTTTAGCACCTGGCGTTAATGTAGCAGGCCACGTAACCATACAAACCTGCAGCTCTATCGGGATTGGTTCTTGCGTTATTGGAGGTGTAAGTATTGGCGCACATACACATGTTGGTGCGGGATCTACTGTTATCAAAGACATTAACAGCTTTAAAATTGCTTACGGCAACCCTGCTCAAGAAATAAGAGACCGACAAGAAAACGAAGGCTATCTTAACAAAAAGAAAGATCTTTCGTCGTAGAGCACTATCTGTTTTCAATGTGATTTCTTCATCACAACTTTTAAGGTTGTCTATAAAGAGGAAAGTACGTTTTACTTGAAATTTTTGATTTTGGTGTACCCGCTTCTTTTGATCCGTTTACCATTTTGTCTAAAGCCTTATAAACTTTAGTATTTACAACCTTTCTTCCTGTATAAAATAAAACATCACCATCATTAGGGAAAAACGTCTTTTTATAATGATACAAGTTATCATCATCTTTTCTTCCACCACCCAAAACATAATACTCATGCCCAACTTTACGCGCCCAATTCATCACTTCTATTTTCAAGAAATCGTTTGGTCGGAAATTAAAATAGTCTGCTAATGTACCTCCGAGATATGAATACATGGTAGTTCTTAAAATCAAGATAAGCTCAACAGAAATAGCAATATCATCTTTATAAACAAAAGCTAAGGCAAAATTATCTTTATTTCGTTGAACGATATTTTTAAAATATTCTAAAGAATAAAAGTACTCTGAAGCAGCACCAATACGCGTCATGGTTTCAATATAAACATTATGAAAGCATTCCACGGCTTCTAAATTCGTACTATCTTGGGTAATTTCAAAACGCAAACCATTGGAAACCGCCTTTCTATAATTATTTCTTACTTTTGGTTTAAACGCATCCCATTGTGCTTTTTCATCAGCCATAATATAGCCTTTCACATTAGATAGTGTTGGCACTAATTTACCAGAATAGAATTGGTAATTATTATTTAAACTAAAGCGTATAAATTCACAAACCACATTATGTTCCTTGTACCACAAATCAACTTGGGTCCAAAAATCTAATAAATAAGCTCGCGATGTATTTGTATTATATAAAGGACCACTATAGCCGTAAGGTGATATCACATCATAATATGTTTCTCCTTCAACCTTATGCTCTATTTCTCGTAACCTAAAAGGCATTAGAATTAAAATGTTACCATTTTCTTCTAATGTAAAATACCCCAGTTGGTTGTCATTTAACTCATCTATGTTTCCAACTATAATTTTATAAAACGGATATATTTCTTTAAATAAATTTACCTTGGAAAGGTATTCGCTTAAATCTTCCTTGTTTTTTATTTTCCTATAAACTAAGTTCATTAAAATTATTCAATTTTTTTAAAATTTCTGGAATTTGCTTTAAGCTATTAATAACAAATAAGGGTTTTAATTTTTTTTCTAAATCGAATGTTTGTTTATGTATATTTTCGCCACTATCTCTTAAACAGATACTTATCCAATTTAAAGCGTTGGGCGCAATGAAATCTTTTTTAGTATTATCACCAATATAAATGTACTTATAATTTTCGCCGTATTTATCTAAATAAAAGTTAAAATTTTTAACATTAGGTTTTTCTGATCCAAACTCTTCAGAAATAATAATATCATCAAAATACTCAGTTAAACCTAAGGCTTTCAATTTACTTCTTTGCTGAATACTTCTGCCGTCTGTAATTAAACCTATTTTATAAACATTCGTTTTTAAATAAGTTAAAATTTCTTGATGAGAGGCATTTAGAGAGATGTTTGGTTCGTGGTTTCTATAAATATCAAGCAATACAGATATTGTAATTTCTTCAGAATGAACAAAGTCTAAAACCGTTTGAAAAGGATTATCACCATTATAATAAGATGTAATCATTTTATCATAAATAGCTTCCGCTCCAAAATCACTTTTTTCAGAAATATATTGAGATATTTCTCTATAGGCAGATTTTAAAAAATCTATTTCTTTGTACAGTGTATCATCTAAATCAAATACAAATACTATATTATTCTTTGTAGTCATGCACCAAAACTTCTTTATCGTAACGTAGCATTAATAAATTTTCTTCCCAATCGGCAAAATACTCTATAGTGATATCTTCCTCTTGTAAATACTCTTGTATTAACCATTTTGGATAGTTAGCACCAACAAAATAAGATAAAGGATATCCGCCTCCAAAACGTGCGTTTATTTCGATACCAAAGATTTCATTAGTTTCTTTATGCTTGAAGAACTGAGCTGTTAAACACCCAATAGCGCCATCAATAAAACTTAATCTTTCTTTTAGATAATCTACTAGAGCGCCTTTTTCGGCAACACATTTATTAACTTCACCATCTCTTACCTCAATACGTTTTCTAGGAACAATACATTTTAAGTTATGTGTTTTATCGTAGTACAAATCACAAGTATATTCATCAAATTCATTATGATCTAAATATTTTAAAAACATTAAATCATCATTTTTAAAATGATACTTTGTTAATTGTTCATGCTTGGTAATCGTATATGTATCTATACTCCTACTTCCATTTTTAGGCTTAATAAAAATAGGTAACTTATAATCGTATTTAGAATACTCTTTCGCTATTTGTACATTGTGATTTTCAAAAAACACGTGAATTTCGCGTTTATCTCGACACATTTGAACAAACTCTTCAGAAGCAACAATCACTTTAATTCCGTGATCTGAAAATTGTTTTTTCTTTTTAGCTAATAAAAGTAATTCGGTGTCTATAGTAGGAATGACTAATTTTATATCGTTATCTAAACAAACCTTAAGTAGGCGATCGAAATAACCTGCATCACTGACTAATGGCATTTGAAAAGATTGATCTGATACTTGACATGCCGCAGATAGTTTAATGTTAAAATCGGTTGTCATCACTTTTCCTTGCGGAAATACAGCGGTTAATTCTTTTTGAAACGCTTCAACTAATGAAACGCGTCTTCCTGCTGATGTAATTAATATATTCATAATAAAATATACCTGTATATGATTTGTTTGTAATAAATTAAATTTGCTACTTATCTCGGTAAGATAAATAAGCGACGTGCCTCCACACAAGACCTCAAGTATATACGAGAGAAATCAGAGTTTAGACTTTTTAATTTAACGCTTTTATTAATTTATTAATCCCAATTTAAAACCGTTTTAAGTACAGATATCTACCTTAAAACGCCGTCTATTTTTTTTAATATGTGGTAAATATAAGGCAATAATAAAAAACGAATCAAAATTATTCTTTAAAATACTTTTAACAGGGTCAACTTGTTTGTTATGAAATTTTTTACTACAATTAATTAACAGAAAATCTTTTAAACGCATTAACAATACACTCAGCAATTAGATTTCGACCATGATTATTCCAGTGTTGATCAAAAACTAAAGTTGGTGGTGTTTTTGAGCTATTTAATGCCTCTCCAAAATCAATATATTTAAAACCATGATTCCTTAAGTAAGTTAAGAAAACCTGCGGCGTTTCACTCTTATCCAACAATAGAACGTATTTAGATTTATCATAACCATATTTTTCAACCAACGACTCGAAATTCTTAATATACTTAGCCTGCTTCTCCTCTATCTCTTGAGCTGTTTCCTGCTTAGGCTTCACAACCACTTTAGAACTATTTTTGAAAAAAGAAATAAGTTTCCCTGGAAATTTTTTAACTGGGTCTAAAATCCCAATGCCTTGTGCATATACTAAAAGCTTTATTTTTCTAGCATTTTTATACATAGAAGATTCTAAACGCATACGGTCGTAAATAACTTTATATTCATCACGAAACAAATCGTCACGAAAACGAATACCCAAAACCACATAATCAATTTTATCAAAGGCATCTTTATATTGATGCATTAAATGAAGTTGATCTGCAAAGTCGTAACCGGCATAACCATACTCGTAAACTTCAACATCATCCAATTGGTTTTCAATTTTCTTACCAACAGAATCGTAATAATCTTGATGAAAGCCTTGAATGAAAGAATCGCCAACTAAAGCAATTTCTGTTTTATCTAATGTGGGATTAAATTCACGATACGAATTATAACCCGAGTTATTAATATGGTACTCTGCAAAATTCATCCTTCTATTTCCTGTTACCGAATAACCACCTTGATTAGGCACCCATTTTTCAACATTAAACTCATCGATATAACGTGCAGGACTATCTTTTCCTAAGTGCAACACACGAACAAAAAGTTCTAACGCTACTAGAATAAGCACGAAATAGAGTCCAGATTTAAATATTAGTTTTCTCATAAGGATTAAAATTGGAAATATATAAATGAACGATCTATACCACTATCATAAAACAACATCATCGCGAAAACCATAATGGTGTAAACCAAAAACCGAACATACCTGTTTTTAAAGTTGAACGGTGCGCGCTCATCTCTTCTAATAATAAATTCATAACACAAAAACAGTACAACCAGAATATAATAATCTGCCATTCTGTAACCATTTGGATGAAAATATGGTGCTGTAGAAAACTCTGTTAATCCACTAATAAAACTAAAAGCATCTCCAATAGATGCCGACCTAAAAAATATCCAAGCAATGGTTACAATAAAAAAGACACCAAAAATACTCAAGAGTTCTTTTGCAGAGGGCAACATACTATCTTGCGCTATCACTGTGTTTTTATACTTGGTGTTATTCCCTAAAAGCAAAACAGGAATAAATATTAAAGCATGCACTAATCCCCATAAAACAAAGGTCCAATTCGCACCATGCCAAATTCCACTGACTAGAAAAATAATAAATACATTTCTAATGGTTTTTAATTTCCCTTCTCGAGACCCTCCAAGTGGCACGTAAATATAAGCCTGAAACCAAGATGATAATGAAATATGCCAACGACGCCAAAATTCAGCAATATTTCTTGAGAAATATGGAAATTTAAAGTTAGACATAAGCTCTATACCAAACAGTTTAGCTGTACCGATAGCAATATCAGAATATCCACTAAAATCACCATAAATCTGGAACCCGAAGAATATCGCACCTATTAATAAGGTTGAACTTGGGTAAGAGCCATAGTTAGAGAAAATATCGTCGACAATTGGTCCTAGAGCATCTGCTATTACTACTTTTTTAACCAATCCCCAAAGAATTAATTTTAAACCAGAAACAGATTGCGCATAACTAAAATGACGCTTATTTGAAATTTGAGATAATAAGTTTGAAGCACGCTCTATAGGCCCTGCAACCAACTGCGGAAAAAAACTTACAAAAGCCGCAAAAGATAGAAAGCTTTTGGTTGGCTTAAGTTTTCTATAATAAATATCAAAAGAATACGACATGGTTTGAAACGTATAAAACGAAATCCCTACCGGAAGAATCACTTTTAACGTCCAAGTACTTTTCATGGTGTAACCTAGCGTAGAAGCTAAATCTACCCAAGAATCGATAAAAAAGTTATAATATTTAAAGAAACCTAATAAGCCAATATTAAACACAACACTACACCAAAGCCATCGTTTTCTGCGCGTATCATCATCGGTATCATGTATTTTATGACCAATAATATAATCGACAATAGTGCTTAACAGAATTAATGAGAGAAAACGCCAATCCCAGATTCCGTAGAAAAAATAACTAGCAACAAGCAAGAGTATATTTTGCCCTTTTAGGCTTTTCTTAAGGACAAACCAGTATAGAAAATAGACAACAATAAGGAATACAAAAAATTCAAATGAATTAAATAACATGGGTTGGTTTTGGTTAGCTTACTCTGTATTACCAGTAGTAAAGTAAATATCCTACATAAAAATTATAAACAAAAAATATTTCTACAAAATACCTATTATCAGCTACAAGAAACCGTTTCCATAAAAAAAGCCCTTTCTATTTAAATAGAAAGGGCTAACATTTATCTTTTTTAATGCGTTACCTACATATCACTGAAAATAGAATGCATCAGTCGTTTTTTATCATTAATACTTTCTTCTAATGATATCATTGTTTCTGTTCTATAAACACCTTCAATATCATCTAGCATAAAAATAACTTCTTTCGCATGCTCTGTACTTCTAGCTCTAATTTTACAGAAAATATTGAATTTTCCTGTAGTAATGTGTGCTACAGTAACATAAGCAATCTCGTTTATACGTTCTAAAACGAATTTAGTCTGCGAGGTGTTGTTTAAATAAACGCCAACATAAGCAATAAACGAATAACCAAGTTTTTTATAATCTAATGTTAAAGACGAACCACGAATAATTCCTGCTTCCTCCATTTTTTTAACACGCACATGCACAGTACCTGCAGATATTAATAATTTTTTTGCAATGTCTGTAAACGGAATTCTTGTGTTATCGATTAACATATCAAGAATTTGGTGATCAATTTCGTCTAACTTTATTTTCCCCATAATTAACTATTCTTAAATAAAAAGCGAAAATAATACATTTTTGTTAATAATTACACACTTTAACTGCGCTTTATTTCATTAATAATGATATTTTTTGGTTATTAATTATTACGAAAACGTTTTCGTAACCAACTTGTATATCAATTCCTTCCCCATCTAACACAGCTAAACCTTTAGCATCAAATTCTTTATGTCCATAAAAGTTGTTTAAGTTTTCAATTTTATCAACTTTTGGTAAAAATTCAATTCGGTTATCAACTAATTTCTCTTGATATAGAATACCAATATCTATACTTTTTTCTTCGGAAGTATTTTCAGCTTTTACGTTTCTTATAATAATATCATAAAAACACTTACCGTTCTCCGGAATATTAAAATAAGCCTCGTACTTATCGCCAGTAACGTCGTTTTTAGCAATGTAATCTAAAGACGCTAAGTAAGAAGCGTAAATCAACTCACGAGTCACCTCACGACCGTAATCATCCTTACAATGTCCCGCTTCAAACAAAATAGTTGGCACATTTTCACATTGAAACGTATCACCAACACAGTTTAAGTTAAAAGCATCATCATAAACACCTACTCCATTTGGTATTATAGCTTGTAAAGCTTTGTCCATTACAGCAATCACCTCCATAGCGCGTTTTCTATTAGGTGTTACCGTACAAGCCTGATCTTGTGCAGGCGCTAAAAACGATACGCTAGCTAACTTATTTGTGTTTCCGGCACTAAAAATAGTACGCTGCCCGTGCAAATTATAGCAAAAATGTGGTTTAAACTTAGTAAATACGTCGCGTAACACCTTACTTTCTGGTTGCGTAAGGTTTTGTGCATCTCTATTTAAATCGACCTGATTGGCATTTATACGAGTATAAGCGTTAGCGCCATCAGGATTTAAAATAGGTATTATATATAAGGTACAGTTTTCTAAAATGTGGTTTAAGTTAGAATCCTTATCCAATAAGCTGTTTAATAAATCAAAAATAGCTTTGGTTGTTGTCGATTCGTTTCCGTGCATTTGCGACCACATTAAGATGCGTTTTTCACCTTGCCCAATTTTTAGTCCATAAATAGATTCATCCAAAACAGAGGCTCCAATCACTTCAATAGCGATCTCTTTTTCTAGGTTTTCTAAAAGTGGTTTAATATGATTGTTGGTGATATAACGATGTGATAAACGCAATTCTTTGTGTTTTAAAAACAAGGATTTTATAACTTCTAATTTCATGTGTTTTATTTATGATACAAATGTAAACAATTACTAATTTACAATTGTAAACACTAAAAATCAATACATTTGTTTACATTCGTATACAATTCCAGTTTGCGATTACATATAAAAAACAACGTATTCATAAGAAACTAACTAAATGGCTTATTTTCAGGTAAATACACCTAAGCATTTAAAGTTTAACTTATACGTTATCAGCAGTTTTAACACATTTAATGTTACCAATTAACATATAATTATTACATTTGTAACATCAAACATTAGAAACCCGAATTTACAATGATAAACAGCGAAGCTTTCATTAAAAGACTCCAAAAAGTGATGGAATACTACGGAGAATCTGCCTCTTCTTTCGCTGAAAAAATTAGTGTGCAACGCTCTAGCATTTCACATATATTGTCTGGCAGAAATAAGCCGAGTTTAGAATTTGTTCTAAAAACCCTTACCGCTTTTCCGGAAGTAGAATTGTATTGGTTAATGAATGGCAAGGGTGAATTTCCTGCTCAACAAAAAACAGCTCAAGAAATTAATACACCAACTCCACCTCAAAATACCGCCATTCCAAACCCTCCTAAAACCGAAAGCATCCAGAATAGTTTAAACCTTCAAGTAGATAGCAATAAAGCAATTGAGCGTATTGTTATTTTTTATTCCGATGGAAGTTTTAAAAACTATCAGAATTAAAGTAATTTTGCATTTCAAGATATACCTATGAGATTTCTATACCTTTTACCTGTGCTTTTTCTTTTTAACTGTTACGAGTCTGCTCGCGAATGCAAAGATTTTAAAACAGGCGCATTCTATAGTGAAGTCACTATTAATGATGTAATCTACAAATCGAGGTTTAAACGCAGTGAAACACTACAAGTGGAAGTCTATGACGGTAAAACAGATTCGTCGCAACTAAGATGGATTAACGACTGCGAGGTGATCTTTAAAACCATAAACCCAAAGAATATGGCAGAACAAAAAGATATTCACTTAAAGATACTAACAACTACCGATTCATCTTACACTTATGAATACTCGTACGTTGGAGAAACTAAAAAACAAAAAGGAATTGCTTATAGAGAAGAATAATCTATGGCAATGGATATAAAAACGACTCTACTAAATTAAACTTGAGTTCTTTTTCTTCAGTAACGCGATACGTTATAAAAAGCTCACCCCAGAATTCACCATCCGAGAAATCGGCAATAATCCACTTATGGTTTAGCATTTTCACTTTATTAATTAACATACGTCGTCCTTCGCTAGATGCATAAGGAATTAACGGATGCTCACCCTTCACTTCATTCAAAGCATAAAGTTCATCTTTTATAAACGGAATTAATTCTTCAACATTAAATCCATCACGCTCAAAATAACTCAAAGCATCTTCATTACGTTCTAAATTGAAATACGACAAATTTGAAATTTCAGTATTCAACACCAAAACAGAATCTTTATACTTTTCAACTTGCGCTTTTTGCTTGCCGAGTTTATTATTCATATCCTCAAAAACACGTTTCGCGTTAACATATTGAAACAATACAAGTAACATCGCAAACACAAACAAATACATGAAAATCTTTTTCGTCATGGGGTAATTTTATAAATTTAATTCTAATTCATCATAAGCCAAAAACACATTTTCGGGAAGCGTTTTTTCAACCTCGTCATGAAAACCTAATAAATGACTAATATGCGTTAAATATGCTTTTTCAGGATTTACTTTTTCTATAAAAGCTAAAGCTTCCTCTAAGTTAAAATGCGAGTGATGCGGTTCAATACGTAACGTATTCACCACTAAAATCTTTACATTTTTAATTTTTTCAATTTCAACAGCTTCTACACGCTTCATATCGGTGAGGTAAGCAAAGTCTTTAAACCTAAATCCAAAAACTTGCAAACCGCCATGCGTTCCATTTACGGGCACAACCTCTAAACCTCCAAGACTAAAAGGCTTATTTTTAATTTCGTTTACCGTAACAGCCGCCGCGCCAGGATATCGATTTTCTGTTTTAAACACATAATCGAAACGTTGCTTTAGAGAATCTAAAACCCGCTGATGCGCATAAATAGGAATATCGCCTTGTCTAAAATAAAAAGGACGAATATCATCAAACCCCATCACATGGTCAGAATGTTCGTGCGTAAACACAATAGCGTCAATTTTTTCACAACCCGACCGCAGCATTTGATATCTAAAATCTGGCCCGCAATCTACAACACACGTAAACCCATTCCATTCTACTAAAACAGAAACACGTAAACGCTTGTCTTTTTTATTGTTACTTAAACAAACCGGGTGCTTACTCCCTATTATTGGAATACCTTGCGATGTGCCTGTACCGAGAAAAGTGATTTTCAAAAGTGTGAATTTTGAAACAAAAATAAACTTATTTTTTTGTTTAGCATACTTATTTAATACCTTTGTCAGTACGGACCTAACCTATATAATATATGGATATTACCATTAAAGGCGATAAAGAGTTTAATGATATTCCCTCGTTAAAATCTAAAGCTCTTCGGATTAACTTAAACGAAAACATTTACGGAACATTTGCAGAAATTGGCGCAGGACAAGAAACTTGTCGTCATTTTTTTAGAGCTGGTGGTGCCTCAGGTACTATAGCTAAAGCAATGTCCGCTTACGATAAGGATTTTAGTGATGCCATTTACGGTGTTGAAGACGATGGGCGTTACGTAACAGAAGCACGTTTACGCAAAATGCTTACCCATGAAATGGACCTCATGGAAAATCGTTTAACTCGTGAAAAAAATCCGAATAAAATATTTTTTACATACGCTAACACCGTAGCAACCATTGATTTTGCTAAGCAATTCAAAGGTCATGGTTGGGTAGGTATTAAATACCAAGTTGAAGCCACTGGCGAATACAACGAAATTATTTTACACCTCCGTTTTAAAGAAACCGATGCACGTTTACAACAAGAAACACTTGGTGTTCTAGGAACCAACTTAATTTACGGCGCGTTTTACAAATACAACGAACCTAAAAAATTACTACGTTATCTATACGATCACCTAGATAAAGATCAAATAGAAATAGACACCATAAACTTTTCGGGACCTGTATTTAAAAATATAGACAACCGTTTAATGAGTTTACAACTTGTAAAGAACGGCATGACCGATGCAGTAATGTTCGGACCAGATGGTACAAACGTACTTCCTGCTCGTGTATTCTACAAGAAAAACATTTTAGCGCTACGCGGAAGCTTTAGACCGGTAACTAAAGTGAACATGGCCATGTATGAGAAATCATACGAAATGTTCATTAAAGAAAACAAGGTAGATGAAGATAAAACGGTTGTAGTTTTCGAAATTACTCTATCTAATTTAAGAGCAGAAGGTGAAATTGATGAACAAGACTTTATAGATCGTGCAGATTTACTATGTTCTCTTGGACAATCAGTTATGATATCCAACTTCCAGGAATACTTTAAAGTTGTAGAATACTTCTCTAACTACACCAAAGCAAGAATGGGTCTCGCTATGGGTGTTAGTAATTTGGTTGATATTTTCGACGAGAAATATTACAGACATATTAGTGGTGGTATTTTAGAAGCCTTCGGAAAGTTATTCTTTAAAGATTTAAAAGTTTACTTATACCCAATGAAAGATCCTGCAACGGGAGAACTTATTACAAGTGAAAACTTAAAAGTTTATCCACGAATGAAGGAGCTTTACAAATTCTTTAAATACAACGGAAAAGTTATTGATATTGAAGATTACGATGAATCTATCATGAATATTTTCTCGAGAGAAATCTTAAATAAAATAGCAAACGGAGAGCCAGGCTGGGAATCTATGGTTCCAGAAGGCACCGAAGATTTAATTAAAGAATACCGTTTATTTGGTTACACCAGACGCCCTTTAACGCTAAGCAGAAAAAGAAAGTAACACTTTACATAAAACACAAAAACGGCTATATTTCAATAATATAGCCGTTTTTTTTATTTCTAATTTTAGCGTTTACTCTAAAATTTGAGCTGCATGATCTTTAGTTTTTACTTTTTCAATTACGCGCTCTACAACACCATTTTCATCAATTAAAAAAGTCATTCTATGGATACCGTCGTAAACGCGACCCATAAACTTTTTTGGCCCCCAAACGCCAAAAGCATTAATTACCGTTTTATCCTCATCAGCTAATAACGGAAATGGAAATTCGTGTTTATTTTTAAAATTAGATTGGCGTTTAGCAGAATCTGCACTTACACCCAATAAAGCATAACCTTTTTCTTTTAAAACCTCATAATTATCTCTCAAATTACAAGCTTCTACCGTACAACCTGGCGTGCTTGCCTTTGGGTAAAAAAACACGACCAGCTTCTGCCCTTTATAATCGCTTAACGAAATGGTATTTCCTTGTTCATCTAATGCCGAAAAATTAGGAACGGCATCACCTTGTTTTAGTGTGTTCATAGTATTAACTTTGGTTTCTAAAACAAAAGTACAATTTATGACTAAACAAGAAAAGGTAAACTTTGTTATTAATACACTTTATAAACTTTACCCAGAAATACCAATTCCTTTAGACCATAAAGATCCTTACACACTACTTATTGCCGTGTTAATGTCTGCACAAAGTACCGATGTGCGTGTCAATAAAATTACACCTCTATTATTTGAGCAAGCCGACAACCCTTATGATATGGTTAAACTTACCGTAGAAGATATCCGCGAGATTATAAAACCCGTTGGTCTATCACCTATGAAAAGCAAAGGTATTCACGGTTTATCGCAAATATTAATCGATAAATACAATGGCGAAGTCCCAAAAACGTACGAAGCCTTAGAAGAACTACCAGCCGTAGGCCACAAAACCGCTGCTGTAGTATTATCTCAAGCCTTTGGAATTCCAGCATTCCCTGTAGATACACACATCCATAGATTGATGTATCGTTGGAGTTTAACCAACGGAAAAAACGTAGTACAAACCGAAAAAGACGCCAAACGTCTATTTCCAGAAGAACTTTGGAACGACCTCCATTTACAAATTATTTGGTACGGACGCCAATATTCTCCAGCACGAGGTTGGGATTTAGAAAAAGATATTATCACCAAAACCATAGGCCGACAGTCGGTTCTTAACGAATATTACAGTAAAAAGAAAGCCTAGCGCTACGCCTTCAAAGAACTTAAGTAAACATTAAGTTTGATAAAACTTATTTAGTATTTTTACAAACCAACACTAAACTAAACAGCATTCACTAAAGCGAAGCGTTTCCTATATATTATTTCTGTTGAAAATTTAAAAGCATACGCCTTCGCAAAACATCCTATTAATAAAATAAAACATAAAATATAATGTCTACAGCAAAAAAAGAATACAAAAGAATTACGGTAAAAACATTGATTGACATGAAAGCCAATGGCGAAAAAATATCAATGCTAACCGCTTACGATTATACTATGGCCAAAATTGTAGATGGCGCTGGTGTAGACGTAATTTTAGTAGGTGATTCTGCAAGTAATGTTATGGCAGGTCACGAAACCACGCTACCAATTACTTTAGACCAAATGATTTACCATGCATCATCTGTAATTCGCGCCGTACATCGCGCACTTGTTGTAGTAGATTTACCTTTCGGAAGCTACCAAAGTGACCCAAAAGAGGCGTTGCGTTCTGCAATTAGAATCATGAAAGAAAGTGGTGCACATTCAGTAAAACTAGAAGGTGGTCGTGAAATTAAAGAGTCTATTAAGCGCATTTTAAATGCAGGAATCCCAGTAATGGGCCACCTAGGTTTAACACCGCAATCTATCTATAAATTCGGAACTTACACTGTTAGAGCTAAAGAAGAAAAAGAAGCAGAAGATTTAATCGAAGATGCAAAAATGCTAGAAAAAGTAGGCTGTTTTGCTATTGTATTAGAAAAAATACCTGCAGCTTTAGCTAAAAAAGTAGCCGAAAGCGTAAACATTCCTATTATAGGTATTGGCGCAGGAAACGGTGTTGATGGTCAGGTTTTAGTTTTACATGATATGATTGGTATGACGCACGAATTCCACCCAAGATTTTTACGTCGTTATTTAAATTTATATGAAGACATGACGGGCGCACTATCTCAATACGTAGAAGATGTAAAATCGAGTGATTTCCCAAATGAAAGCGAACAATACTAATTGTTTGTTTCATTTAAATTTCATCTAAAACATTAAGCATAAACCCGTGCATTTTATAAATGTCTAGCAAAATACTATCAAATAAAGACAACCTTCAGGTCATTTTTGAAGATAATCACATTATTATCGTCAATAAACGCGCCGGAGATATTGTACAAGGCGATAAAACCGGCGACAAACCATTAAGCGAAGTTGTTAAGGAATATATTGCTCAAAAATATAACAAACCAGGCAACGTCTATTTAGGCGTTGTCCATAGGTTAGACAGGCCAACTACGGGAATTATTGTGTTTTCTAAAACCAGCAAAGCCCTACCGCGGTTAAACAAGCTTTTTGCCGACAAGGAAGCTAAAAAAACCTATTGGGCTGTAGTGAAAAATGCACCACCAAAAAACGCAGACACGCTTACGCATTGGCTAAAAAAGAACCCTAAAAATAACAAATCTTACGCGCATAATAAAGAAGTGAATGAGAGCAAAAAAGCCATTCTTCATTACAAAACGCTAAAGAAATTAGACCGTTATATCCTGTTAGAAATCAATTTAGAAACAGGCAGACATCATCAAATACGCTCGCAATTATCAACCATTGGTTGCCAAATAAAAGGCGACTTAAAATACGGTTTTGATAGAAGTAATAAAGACGCAAGCATCCATTTACATGCGCGACATTTAAGCTTTATTCACCCTGTAAAAAAAGAACCTATTCAAGTTACAGCACCTTTACCTAAAGATCCAATTTGGGACGCATGCACTGCTTAAAATCAAAATGTTACCATTTTTAAAAACACCTTTTAACTTCAACTAAAAACCTCTCGCCATTTGAAAGCTATTCCTGAAATTATCGTCAAGCAAAAAGAGTATTTTAAATCTGGAAAAACAAAATCTGTTGCGTTTCGAATTTCAATATTAAAAGCTTTAAAAGAAGAATTAGAAGCTAACGAGCAAGCGGTTTTTAACGCCCTAAAATTAGACTTTAAAAAATCGGAATTTGAAACTTACCTAAGTGAATACAGCATGGTGATGTCTCAATTAAATCTGGTGATTAAAAATCTAAAAAAATGGGCAAAACCACAACGCGTATCTAGCAGTTTGCTCCTATTTCCAGCACATAGCTTTATCTACAAAGAACCTTACGGTAGCGTTTTAATTATTTCACCCTGGAATTACCCGTTTATTTTAGCTTTAGAACCTCTAATACTAGCCATTGCAGCAGGAAATACTGTAGTTTTAAAACCAAGTGAACTTACCGAAAATACTTCGAGACTTATTTCTAACCTAGTAAAAAATGTGTTTCCTGAGGGATTAGCAACTAGCATAGTAGGCGGCGTAGATGTTGCCACAGCCTTACTAAACCAACGTTGGGATTACATTTTCTTTACAGGAAGTGTTTCCGTTGGAAAAATTATAGCTCAGGCCGCCGCAAAACACCTTACACCAGTTACTTTAGAATTAGGCGGAAAATCACCATGTATTATAGATGATACTGTAGATTTGAAACTTACCGCCAAACGCGTCGTTTGGGGCAAATTTTTAAATGCTGGACAAACCTGTATTGCACCAGATTATATTTTAGTTAAAAAACAGATAAAGGCAGATTTTACAAAGGCTTTAATTGAAGAAATAAAACAAGCTTACGGCAACGATATTAAAGCTTCGGAAGATTTTCCTAGAATTATAAACGAGAAAAACACCCAGCGTTTGGCAAATATGCTAAACCAAGAAACCATTAGTTTTGGTGGAGAAATAGATAAAACCACGTGCTACATAGCACCTACACTACTCGACAACCCCGATTTGGATAGCCCTGTAATGCAAGAAGAAATTTTTGGACCTATTTTACCGATACTTACTTTTGAAACCGAACAAGATATTGAATCTGTAATTTCTCAATATGAAAAACCACTTGCCTTTTATGTATTCTCGAACAACAAAGCCTTTTCTAAAGGATTAATTGAAAGATTTAGTTTTGGTGGCGGCGTAATAAACGATACGCTTATGCATTTCGGAAACGATAAACTCCCCTTTGGAGGCGTTGGTTTTAGCGGCATGGGAAATTACCATGGTAAGTTTGGTTTCGATACATTTTCACACCATAAAGCCATTGTAAATCGTAAAAATTGGATAGATCCGCCGGTGCGCTATGCGCCATACCAAGGCAAACTTAAATGGCTGAAGTTATTTTTTAAATACTTCACATAAAATTAAAAGAAAATAAAACGAGAAATATTACAGCAACGGGTAATCTAAAATTAAGGTTACACCATGCTCAGGTTGCGATTCTAAACTAAAAGCGGCGCCAATTAAATTAGCACGACTACGCATATTAATTAAGCCAGAACCTTTCTCTGCGGTATCCATATTAAAGCCTACACCATCATCTTTAGCTGTGATTTTTAATTTTTTATCGGTGTATTCTAAAATAACATTTAAGTTCTCGGCTTGAGAATATTTCACGGTATTAGATAAAAACTCCTGAAGAATTCTAAATATAATAATTTCGTGCTTTCTATCTTCAAACTCAATCTTGTCTCCAATAACTTTTAATTCCGCGGAAGCGAACTTTAGTTTATTAAGTCGGTTTAACTCATTAGAAATCGATTTCTCGAAACCAATATTTAAAACCACCTCATTATTTAGAGTTTTAGAAAGCGCTCGCACCTCTGATAAACTCTCACTTATTGCAGCAGTAGTATCTTTAAATTTATCACGCACATCGGCATCGACCTGCATTTTTAAAATACTTAATTGCATACTTGCAAAAGATAACAACTGCCCAACATTATCGTGCAGCTCCCAACCTATATTCTTTAAGGTTTGCTCTTGTGTTTCTGTTTGCGCACGTGCAATTTCCGACTCAAAAGCCTGTTGCTGCTTTATACGATCTTCGAGCAATTTGTTTTTTCGTTTTAAAAACACCACAAAAAACACCACTACTAAAGCCGTGATAATTACCAAAACGGCAACCATATAAATTAATAAATATCTCTCGGAAGCAGTACTTGCTAATCGTTCTCCGGTTTGCACCATATTAAAGCAAAGGTAAAAGTTAAATACATAGTAATATTGGCAATTAAATAAATTTGCCATCTTAAAAATATAAAATTCCAATCTAAACGACTCATATACACATCGTAAAACACTATAGGTGTAATAATGAGCCACCAAATAAAAATAGCAAAGCTAATATAGAAATTTAGCGATTTATAAAAGGTGAGTATTTTATCACTCTTCAATACTTCGATAAAATAGCAAACCGTACATAAAAAAATAATAAAAGCCCCAAAAACACTAATAGAAGGAAATGACATTATAAAATAATCGTCCCAATTTAAAAGAATACACCCAATTGAAAACAATAAAAAACTAAAAGCACTTACTTTAAGTATCTTTTTAAAACTAGTTGTTTTTAGAATTCTATTATAATAAAATGCAAAAAACATAATAGCCCCTATCTTCCAAAACAAAGTACCCCACCAATAATTTTTAACAAACACCGTACCTTGCAAAAAACTAAATAGTCCGCCATCTTTTACATAACGCGGATAATTCGCAAGAAAATCACACAAAGTTAAATACACTAAAAAATATATAAAAAATTTAGCAGCTGTAGATTTATATTTTTTAAATAAAAACAAACCTGTAACAGCTGCTAAAGATTCAACTCCAGTTGTTATTAGGAATTTATAGGTTAATAAAAATTCTTCCATACAAAGTACTTATCAAGGATACCCCGTTTCTCCTGTCCCACCATCATTTAATGGGTCTACCGGAATATCTTCATCCTTATCACCTCTAAGCGAAATATTTAAACTACTTGCTTTATCTGTTTTTTTGTGCCCAGTTGGTACAATAAACATGGTGTTTCTGTTTTTCTTACTAGGTTTTCCGTTTTTTCCGTAATTACCCAAGTATACGCGTAAACCCGTCATGGTGTAGCCTACACTGTCCGATTCTTTTTCAGCGAAAGCGATATAATCTTCAATGTTTTTTAAGCTCCACATTACAGAACGCATCGGCTTTCTTTTAGAATTATCGTCTAACTCTATTGTAGAGTCTATTTCTTTTGGGTTGTTTTTCTCCCAATTCGCACTTAATTCTGTAGCTTCTAGAATTGTAATGGTTCCGGTTGGGTTATCAATTTCTACCACAGCACCTTCTAATGGCCTTGGACAAAAATAATAAGTTAATGCAGCTCCTATAACAAAGCCTAAAATAATGTACACTAAATTCTTCATAAATATTTGATTAAAATGGTTAGGTTTTCGCTAATGTAGTAAAAAGATTTATCCATCTTAAATTAGTTGAACACAATTAGAAAATAAAGTAGTTTTCCGTATGAAAAACCTTAAATATTAGCTTAAATAATAAAATTTTCGGCTAAAAATTAATCGTTGTAGTATATTTCACTTCATTTATAACAAACATACTATGTGTACTTCCTATATGATTTATGGAAGTTAACTTCTCTACCATAAAGCCTCTAAAGGCCACCATATCTTTAACGATAACCTTAAGTAAATAGTCGTACTCACCACTTAAATGGTAGCACTCTAGCACTTCGTGCAGCTTCGCCACTTCTTTTTCAAACTTTACCACATAATCTTGACTGTGCTGCACGAGTTTTACGTGGCAAAACACTACAAAATCGCGTTCAATTTTACTTTTATTTACTAAAGCAATATAACCCGATATAAAACCCGCTTTTTCTAGTTTTTTAATACGCTCGTAAACCGCTGTTACCGATAGGTTTAATTTATTAGCAAGCGCCTTATTGGTTTGTTTACTGTCTGTTTGCAGGTACTCTAGCAGTTTTTTATCGGTAGCATCAAAAATCATAATCGAAAATATTTCTTAAAAACAAGGTTTAAACAACAATGTACTGAAATATATTCCGAATAATTAAATTAAAATAGATTTATTTTCCTATAAAATAGAATACACTTGTTTTACAATCTAATATAAACCTACTTTGTGTAAAACATAAAACAACCACCTATGGCTTTTAAACCCGCAAACAACATACAAGATTTACAATACTTTGGAGAATTTGGAGGTGTTAACCCTTCCATTTCCGACTCGTCTACATACACCTTTCTATCAGCAAAAACCATGTTTGACACCTTTGAAGGTAATGCCGATGGTTGCTACCTCTATTCGCGCCACTCCTCGCCTTCTAATTTATATTTAGGTGAAGCTTTAGCTGCTATGGAAGGCACAGAAACCGCAAATGTTTCGGCTTCTGGCATGGGCGCTATTACTCCGGTTTTACTACAATTATGCGGTAGCGGCGACCATATAGTATCGAGCAGAACCATTTACGGCGGCACGTATGCGTTTCTTAAAAATTTTACACCGCGTTTTAACATCGCTACTAGTTTTGTAGATATTACTAAGCTAGACGCTGTAGAAGCTGCTATTACCGAAAAAACTAAAGTATTGTATTGCGAGTCTGTTAGCAACCCGCTGCTAGAAGTTGCCGATATTAAAGATTTAGCGGCTCTTGCTAAAAAGCATAATTTAAAATTAGTGGTAGATAACACGTTTTCACCACTATCTATATCACCTGCCATTTTAGGTGCCGATGTTGTAATACACAGTTTAACCAAGTTTATTAACGGATCTAGCGATACGGTTGGTGGCGTGGTTTGTGGTACACAAGAGTTTATTAACGATTTAAGAAACGTAAACAGCGGAGCTTCTATGCTTTTAGGCGCTACTATGGATAGTTTGCGCGCATCGTCGGTATTAAAAAACCTAAGAACTTTACATATTAGAATACAGCAACACAGTAAAAACGCGCTGTATTTAGCTGAAAGATTTGAGCAATTGGGTTTAAAAACCGTTTATCCTGGTTTAGCCTCACACCCATCGCACACGCTATTTAAAAGCATGATGAACGCGGCTTATGGTTTTGGCGGTATACTAACACTAGATGTTGGTTCTGCTGAAAAAGCAAATGCGCTTATGGAACTTATGCAGAATAAAAACTTAGGTTATTTAGCGGTAAGTCTTGGGTTTTATAAAACGCTTTTTAGCGCTCCAGGAAGCTCAACATCGTCCGAAATTCCAGAAGAGGAACAAAAAGAAATGGGCCTATCGGAAGGTTTAATCCGTTTTTCTATTGGCTTAGATGATGATATTGAACGTAGTTTCCAAACCATGAAATCCTGCATGATTTCCTTAGATATTTTAAAGTAATTTTCAATAAAAAAGAGTAAACCTTAGCGTTAAACTAATAGTTTACTCTTTTGTATTAAAATAAAGTATATCAATATTTTGGAGTTAATAAAAACAGATTTAGTTTTTATCTTCTAATAAGGGTACAAATCTAAACTCACCAAACTCTTCTTGCTCAAATTCCTTAGGCCCTTTTCTAATAAAAAGTGTCATAATTTGAACATCATCGCCCACAGGAATAATTAAGCGTCCGCCAATTTTTAACTGACTCAACAATGGTCTTGGCACAAAAGGCGCACCAGCAGTTACAATAATACTATCGAAAGGCGCTTCGGTTTTTAAACCAATATAACCATCGCCAAAAATGAGTTTTTTAGGTCGGTAACCCAATTTAGGTAAAAACTTGCTCGTTTTTTTAAACAGCTCGTTTTGGCGCTCTATACTATACACTTTAGCTCCTAGTTCGCACAAAACTGCGGTTTGATATCCGCTACCTGTACCAATTTCTAAAACTTTATGCCCAGGCTTTATTTGCATTAACTCGCTTTGGAATGCTACCGTATAAGGTTGTGATATGGTTTGGTCTGCAGCAATCGGGAAGGCTTTATCTTGATACGCATGATCTAAAAAACTAGAATCCATAAACAAATGCCTTGGTATTTTAGCTACAGCAGCCAAAACCGCATTGTTGGTTATGCCTTTGTTTTTTAATACATTAACGAGTTGTTGTCTTAATCCTTGGTGTCTAAAAGTGTCTTTCAATGGTTGGGAGGTTTTACAGGGTTAAAATTAGTCAAAGATTTCTAAGGGTAAAACAATTTTATAAGAATTTATTTTTAACAAGAATCCGAAGAAAATTTTAAGCCCAATTAAGCAAAAGGACGTTTTAAATATGTTATTTTTGTTGAAAACCTATTATTATGCTAAACGCTGGAGTACTTGGTGCTGGTCATCTTGGAAAAATTCATTTAAGACTACTTAAACAATCAGAAAAATATAATCTTGTCGGGTTTTATGATGCCGATGAAGCCAACGGAAAACTTGTAGAAGCCGAGTTTGGATACAAATTTTTTAGCTCTATAGACGCCTTAATCGACGCTGTAGACATGGTAGATATTGTAACCCCAACCCTATCGCATTACGATTGCGCAAAGCGAGCTATAGCAAAGGGTAAGCATGTTTTTATTGAAAAACCAATTACTAATACCGTTGAAGAGGCTGAACATATTAGAGAACTTTTAGCCGAAAATAATTTACGTGGCCAAGTTGGGCACGTAGAGCGTTTTAACCCAGCTTATTTAGCCATAAAAGACGATATAAAATCACCGATGTTTATTGAAACGCATCGTTTAGCAGAATTTAATCCGCGTGGTACCGATGTACCTGTGGTTTTAGATTTAATGATACACGATATCGATATTATTTTAAGCGTTGTAAAATCTAAAGTAAAACATATTTCTGCCAGTGGTGTTTCTGTTATTAGCGACACACCAGATATTGCCAATGCACGTTTAGAGTTCGAAAACGGCTGTGTTGCCAACCTTACAGCGAGCAGAATTTCACTTAAAAAAATGCGTAAAGCACGTTTTTTCCAAAAGGACGCTTATATTTCTGTAGATTTTCTTGAAAAGAAATGTGAAGTAGTTAAAATGAAAGATGCTCCAGAAGTACCAGGAGATTTCGATATGGTGTTACAAAATGCTGAAGGCGTTAAAAAACAAATTTATTTTGACAACCCAAAAGTAGCCGATAATAACTCTATTTTAGATGAATTGGAAACTTTTGCACACGCCATAAACACCAACACCACACCAGTTGTAACCCTGCACGACGGCACAGAAGCTTTGCGCGTTGCAACACAAATTATTAATTGCTTTTAATACAACTGTAGCTTAAGCAATAGAAATTCTAAATAGTTTAAAGTTTTCGCTTACGCGGAAATAAAAAAAATTACCAGAATGAAAAACATAGCAGTTATTGGCGCAGGCACCATGGGAAATGGCATTGCGCATACTTTTGCGCAAAGTGGTTTTAGCGTAAACCTTATCGACATTAACGAAGCAGCCCTTAAAAAAGGCATGGATACTATTGCGAAAAATTTAGATCGCATGGTGACTAAAGAAAAAATTACCGAAACCGATAAAAACAATACGCTTGCCAATATTACCACACATACAGCAATACCTGATGGTGTAAAAAACACCGATTTAATTGTAGAAGCAGCAACCGAAAACCTCGATTTAAAACTGAAAATTTTTAAACAACTGAGTGATGTTTGCGAGCCTAACTGCATTTTAGCAACCAACACCTCCTCTATTTCTATTACGCAAATTGCCGCCGTAACACAGAAACCAGAAAACGTAATTGGTATGCATTTTATGAATCCGGTGCCTATTATGACTTTAGTTGAAATTATTCGTGGTTACAACACCAGTGATGCGGTTACTAAAACCATTATGGATCTTTCTGCTAAACTTGGCAAGACACCTGTAGAAGTTAACGATTACCCTGGGTTTGTAGCAAACCGTATTTTAATGCCTATGCTAAACGAATCTATAGAAACCTTATACAATGGGGTTGCTGGTGTAAATGAAATAGACACCGTAATGAAACTTGGTATGGCGCACCCTATGGGACCGCTACAATTAGCCGATTTTATTGGCCTAGATGTTTGTCTTTCTATTTTAAACGTGATGTATAACGGTTTTAAAAACCCAAAATACGCACCTTGCCCACTATTAGTCAATATGGTTAATGCAGGAAAACTGGGTGTGAAATCGGGTGAAGGTTTTTACGATTACTCGGAAAACAGAAAAGCCGAAAAGGTTTCAAAACAATTTTTGTAGGCGTTATTTACAAAATAGACTACAAACAAAATATACAATAAAATGAGTGTTAGCGACAATCTCCTTCATATAAAATCAACTTTACCAGAACACGTAACGCTTGTTGCTGTTTCTAAAACCAAACCAGTGTCTGATATTATGGAAGCTTACAATGCGGGACAACGCATTTTTGGTGAAAATAAAATTCAGGATATGGCAGACAAATATGAAGCCATGCCAAAAGACATCCAATGGCACATGATTGGGCATGTACAGCGTAATAAAGTGAAATACATGGCGCCTTTTGTTGCTTTAATTCATGGTGTTGATAATTTTAAATTACTTGAAGAAATAAACAAACAAGCGTTAAAACACGATAGAGTTATTAATTGCTTGTTGCAAATAAAAATAGCTTCGGAAGATTCTAAATTTGGCTTAGCGCCTCAAGATGCTATCGATATTATACAATCGGAAGCTTTTTTAGCTTTAAAAAACGTGAATATTACAGGCGTTATGGGCATGGCGACCTTTACAGATGATGAAACTCAAATTGAAAGCGAATTCAAATTACTGAAATCTACTTTTGATGATTTAAAAACAATAAACCCCAATAATAGCGCCTTTACAACCATTTCCATGGGAATGAGTGGCGATTATAAATTGGCAATTCAATGCGGAAGTACCATGGTTCGTGTTGGAAGTAGTATATTTGGTTTAAGGAATTACTAATACACATGATGGCCCGCAGTATACAGACGGCAATTTAAGCACCGCCAATTACACACGGACTATTACATACTAAAAGAAAAGCATTTGTACGCAATAGTAGATATTGAAACCACAGGTGGTAAATTTAACGAAGAAGGCATCACCGAAATTGCCATTTACAAGTTTGACGGCCACGAGGTTGTCGATCAATTTATAAGTCTTGTAAATCCGGAACGTGAAATCCAGCCCTTTGTTGTTAATTTAACTGGTATAAACAGTAAAATGCTACGAGATGCGCCTAAGTTTTACGAAGTCGCTAAACGTATTATCGAAATTACTGAAGATTGTATTTTGGTGGCGCATAATGCGCAATTCGATTATCGTATTCTAGGCACGGAATTCAGACGTTTAGGTTATGATTATAAACGTAAAACACTCTGCACTGTAGAACTTTCTAAAGATTTAATACCAGACCAAGCTTCTTACAGCTTAGGCAAGCTTGTGCGCTCTCTTGGCATTCCGGTAACCGATAGACACCGTGCTTCCGGCGATGCACTGGCTACGGTAAAATTATTTAAACTTCTACTTGCTAAAGACACCTCAAAAAATATTATTCAGCAATCTGTAAAGCTTCATAAAAAAAACAAGCTAGATTCTAAGTTTTTAAACATTTTAGACACCCTTCCATCGGTTACTGGCGTATATTACATACATAATGCCGAAGGCGATATCATCTATATTGGTAAAAGCAATAACATTAAAAAACGCCTAAACCAACACTTCACAGGTACCAACTCGAAGTCTAAAAAACTACAACGTTTAGTAAGTACTGTCACCTTTGAATCTACCGGAAGTGAACTTGTAGCACTTCTAAAAGAAAACGAAGAAATAAAACAAAACAAACCGCTATTTAACAGAGCATTACGTCGTTCTATTTTTACACATGCTTTATATAGTTTTGTCGACGAAAACGGTTATATAAATTTGAAAATTGATGTGGCCGATGGTCGTAAAAAAAACATAACCACGTTCACCAATAGACAAAGCGCAAAGAGTTTTTTAACAAACGTTGTTGAAGAATATAAACTGTGCCAAAAGCTAGCCGGACTCTACAAAACCAAAACCAGTTGCTTTAGTTACGATATTAAAGAATGTGCAGGTGCTTGTATTCAAAAAGAAACTCCTGAAGCATACAACAAACGTGTAAATGCTTTAATTGAAAAGCATAGCTACGTTAAAAAAAACATGGTAATTATTGATAGAGGTCGCGATGTCGATGAGCGCAGTGCAATTTTAATTGAAAACGGTGTTTTTAAAGGACTTGGTTTTGTTAATTTAAACTATCAAATTAACAACATCGAGGTATTAGAATCCATTATTACTCCTATGGAAAACAACCGCGATGCACAGCATATTATCAAGAATTATGTTCGTAAAAACAAACGTTTAAAAATTATAAACTTCAACTAACACATGAAGCAAATTACGCTAATCCTCTCCCTGTTAAGCACTCTATTTATTTCCGCACAAGAAGAGCCTTACAGCTCCGACACTTTTACAGTAAGTCTCGAAGACGTACAAACAAGAACCTTTGCAAAAGATTCTTCCGCAAACGCCTTAGTGATTTACGAGCAAGGCGAGAGTTATGTAGATAAAGAAGAATACGATTTACACACCAAAATAAAACACAAAGTAAAACTACTTAATACAGAAGGTTTCGAGCACGCCAATGTTGCTATTTACTTATACAAAAGCAAGAACAGTAAAGAGAAAATTGAAAATATTAAAGCCATTACCTATAATAACGTTGGTGGTAATTTAATTAAATCTCACCTTTTAGAAAAAGATATTTATACGGAAGATTATAACGAGAACACAACTTTGGTTAAATTCACTTTACCAAATATTAAAGAGGGCTCAGTAATTACTTATAGTTACGAGGTTATTTCACCGTTTATGTTTAAATATCACGGTTGGGATTTCCAGAGTGATATTCCTAAACTCTATAGTGAATACAAAGCGAGCATTCCAGCAAACTGGTTGTATCACACAAAATTAGTCGGTCAAGAAAAACTAGATGTTGCAGAATCTGAAATAAAAAAAGAATGCTTAGTGATGCGTAATGGCGCAACCGCAGATTGTGGAAACAGTACCTTTGCCATGAAAGACATTCCGGCTTTTATTGAAGAAGATTACATGACGACTAAAAGCAACTATTTAGCACGTATAGAGTACGAATTAGAGACTTTTAGAGGTATGGATGGCTCTATTAAGCACTACACGAAAACATGGAAAAGCGTTGATAAAGAACTAAAATCGGAAAAAGAAATTGGTAAACAAATTAGAAGGTCTGTTGATTTAGAAGATCTTTTAACAGCTGATATTATCAACGAAACCGATGCTTTAAAAAAAACTGAAGCTATTTATCAATACGTGCAAGAGCAATATACATGGAATGGCGATTATAAAATTTTTAAAGATGTATCCATAAAAGATTTAATAGAAACACGTTCTGGCAACGTTTCATCTATAAACATCCTACTTCATAATATATTAAGAGAAGCCGATATCGATGTAAAACCAGTACTACTTTCTACTCGAAATAACGGATTCCCTACCGTTATTTACCCTGTAATATCTGATTTTAATTATTTAATAGTACAAGTCACTATTGGTGATGACACGTATTTTTTAGACGCTACAGATAAGTTTTTAACCTTTGGAGAAATTCCTTTTAGATGTCTAAATGAAAGAGGACGTGTTATAGATTTTAAGGCTGGCAGCGAATGGGTTGATATTACGCCAAAATACCCAACCACAACCATGTACATCACAGAGTTAACTCTAAATAATGATGCAACCGTTAGCGGAACTGTAAAGGGTAAAAAAACTGGCTACCACGCCTTAAATGCTAAAAAAGCTTATTTCCCGAATAACGACAACTACATCAATAAACTAGAAGATAAACACCCGAATTTAGAGATTACAAACCACGAGGTATTAAGTGAAAGCCAAACCAGTAATGGATTTAGCGAATCTTACAACGTCGATTTAGAGTTTGATAATCCTGACGTTAATTTACTTTACTTAAATCCGTTTATAGCAAAGTTTTTTACAACCAATCCGTTTAAACTACAAGAGCGCTCCTACCCTATAGACTTTGGGTATGCCGACACCTATTTCTATACCTTAAAATTGAAGTTTGATCCCGAAGTATACGAAGTTTCTGAAGCTCCAAAAGGCGTAAATCTTGCCATACCAAATAGCAAAGGCAGTATATCTTATTCATCGGCTGTAAAAGAAAACCAAGTGCAACTTATGTTTAAAATACGCTTTAACGATGCTCTATATCCGCCGGAATATTACCCGTATTTAAAGGAAATGATGAATAAAGTTGTCGATATTCAAACAAATTCATTAATATTATTCAAGAAAAAATAGAAAATCATTTCTTACTTTTGAAATACTATGAGTCAAACATCAAAAAAACATTGGAAAATCCGTCTTCACGAAATCATTTACGAGGCCGACACCCCAAAGGGTAAACTTTTCGATGTTATCCTACTCATTGCTATCATTGCGAGTATTGTGCTCGTTATGCTCGAAAGTATTAAGAGTTTCGATGCTAAATACCACAATTTACTAAACATTTCAGAGTGGATTATTACCATTCTATTCAGTATAGAATATATCGCCCGTATTGTTACGGTAAAAAAGCCCTTAAAATACGTTACGAGTTTTTACGGCATCATAGATTTATTATCCACAACTCCAAAATACATATCGCTTTTATTCGGTGGTATTCACGCACTTGCCGCATTACGCGCTTTACGCTTATTGCGTGTATTCCGGATCTTAAAACTAGCACGTTTTCTTGGCGCATCACAAGTTCTTACTAATTCGTTAAAAGCCAGTCGCGCAAAAATATCGGTATTCCTGTTTGCTGTACTTATTTTATCTATTATTTTCGGGACACTTATGTACCTTATAGAAGGCGAAGTTAGTGGATTTACAAGCATACCCGTAAGCGTATATTGGTGCATTGTAACCCTGACTACGGTTGGGTTTGGCGATATCGCACCTATAACACCAATTGGTCAATTAATAGCTGCCATTATCATGATTTTAGGTTATGGTATTATAGCGGTTCCAACCGGTATTGTTTCAGCCGAATACGTTAACCAGAGTAAAGACAAAAATGCAACACCACAAAAACCTAAAGTAAATTTAAACTCACAATCGTGCCAAAATTGCCTAGCCAGTAACCATAAAGACGAAGCTGAATTTTGCTACAACTGTGGCAATAAGTTACATTAATTTTTGGGCGTTACCCTATCGGGTCAGGCTTTCACTGCGCGCTCCCTCCTAAGGTCGGGGAGCTTAAACAAACCGTTCAATCCTTAACGCACTTATCCGCCAACTTTTATTCTTCAATTAAGTCCTGTTTTTCTTAAAAGTGTATCTTCAAAACCATTTTAAAGAAGCTAACACCACAATACTTTCTTATTTCATTAAAAAAACTCCTTGCTTTTCTCTATTTTTGAAAACTCTAAAAAAAGAAATCTCATCAGCACAACACCAAAATATCTCATTTCTATTGTTGGCCCAACAGCCATTGGAAAAACAGCACTCAGTATAAAACTAGCGCAGTATTTTAAAACTGAGATTATTTCGGCCGATTCTCGTCAGTTTTTTAAAGAAATGCAAATAGGTACAGCGGCCCCAAATGTAGAAGAACTTGCTGGCGCAAAACACCACTTTATTCATCATAAATCAGTGCAAGATAATTACAATGTTGGCGCCTTCGAAAAAGATGCTACAAGTTGTTTAGAGCAAATTTTCAAATCTAATGATGTCGCTATTATGGTTGGCGGCTCTGGCTTATATAACGATGCCGTAACCAAAGGTTTAGACTACTTCCCTGAAGTTAAACCATCTATTCGAGAAGAACTTAATAAGCAATTAGAAATTAACGGATTAGAACATCTAACAACACAACTAAAAACATTAGACCCAACGGCATACAAAACCATTTCTATAGACAATCCTCACCGTGTAATTCGTGCGCTAGAAATATGTATTGGAAGCGGAAAACCGTATTCTTCATTCTTAAATAAAGAAAAAAACAAGCGTCCGTTTACAACAATTACCGTCGGCTTAACAGCCGATCGTGAACTGATTTACAATCGTATAAATCAACGTGTCGATATCATGATAAATAATGGTTTATTAGACGAAGTTAAAACACTACTTCCCTACGAAGATTTGAATGCTTTAAACACCGTAGGCTATAAAGAATTGTTTAGATATTTAAGCGGAGAATGGACTTTAGAGTTTGCTATTTTAGAAATTAAAAAAAATACGCGCCGTTTCGCTAAACGTCAGCTTACCTGGTTTAAAAGAAATGAAAGCACACTTTGGTTTGATTACGAAAGTGATTTAGAAAAAATAGCAACTTCAGTACAAGCACAAATGGTTTAATAAAAAAAAAAAAAACGTAATCTTATATTTACTTCCTGATGCCTCTGGTACTTTCTTAATCATTAGGCAAATCAATATTTACCAAACTAGATTGTCTTTTGAGCTTTTAGAGCACGCTGTGCTATGCGTATTTACAAAAAGTATAATGAATTCTTTTTTTAAAGCAATTACATCACCAACATTTTTACTTTAGCCATCACTTTTTTTTGAGTTTTAAAAAATAAAACATCAGATTTATCGCTTTCATTTTGTGTCATTTAACCGATTATTTTACTTTTTAATTGAAAAAAATGATCTAAATGCGTATTTTTAACGTAAATCCTTACGGAAACCTACTTGTATAATTTAACGTAACCCCAAAAAAAATGAAAAATTTAAATCTATTTATTTTACTACTATTTAATTCCGTTTTATTTGCTCAAACTCCTTTTATTAAAGATGATATTGAGTATACAAACGCAGGACAACCTGCTCTTGCAGTCGAAATCAAATCTTATAAAGGTACAGCGACATCATTGGCATTACCGAGCTCTGTAACCAATGATGCTAATTCAACAACCTATACGGTAGCATCCATAGGCTTTGGAGCTTTTTTTGGTTCTTCTTTAACAAGTGTTACTATACCCAATAGCATTACATCTATTGGCAACAATGCTTTTACTAATAGTAAATTAGAAAACATTGACATCCCTGACACCGTAACATCTGTTGGCGCTTATGCTTTTAGTGATAATTCATTAAAAACCGCAACAATCTCTAATACCATAACTTCTCTTGAAGATCATGTGTTTTCTAATAATGATTTAACAACTATTACAATACCAAATAGTATAATTTCTGTTGGAAGCAATGCTTTTAGTTTTAATGCTTTAACAAGTGTAATTATTGGTGATAATGTAGAACTTATTGATAACAATGCTTTTTATAACAATAAAATAGCAGATATTACAATTCCTTCTAACGTTACTTCTATTGGAGATAACGCATTTATGGGTAACGAATTAAAAGAAATCACCATTCCGAATAGCGTAACTAGTATTGGAGAAAGCTCTTTTTCAGAAAATTATTTAACACATGTTGTTTTAGGGAGCAACCTTACATTTATTGGTAATGAGGCATTTGCAGATAATCTTATCACAAATGTAGAATCTTACAGTGCTAATCCTCCTATTTTACCCTCTGATGCCTTTAATGTTAACGCTGCAATAGATTTATTCATTCCTGAAGGAACGACACAAAAATACGAAGATGCTGGTTGGACAGGATTTAAATCCGTTACCGAAGATCCTGCACTAACTTTAAGTACAGATAGCGCATCTTTAAAAAATGAATTTACAATAATTAATACGGAAAATGACATTCGTGTTAGTGGCCCAAAAGGAATTAATGTCGAAGAATTATTAGTTTTTAATATTTCTGGAGTTAATGTATCAACAAGTAAGCAAACTTTTATAGAAACTACCACATTACCTCATGGCGTTTACCTCTTACAAATAGTAACTAATAAAGGTAGCGCAATTAAAAAGTTTTTGAAATAATAAATCTTAAAAGCAAAAAAAAAAAAAAAACCAATCTCGACAATAGTTTAGATTGGTTTTTTTATTTTTATTCAATTGGCGTTAAAAACGCATTTTTGTTTTAAGTAAATTAATAAAATGAAACATCTACAAATTAAAACAAAGTTGTTTGTGATTCATCATCTGAAGCCTCTTCAGAACCATCAACAGTTTCCTCACCATTAACCTCAATATCCTCTGCATTCACCTCTTCTGGAGATTCCACAGGAATTGGATCTAACAAATTAATTTGATTTACCTTGTCTTTGGTTAATTGATTTCCAAGAGCACTAATACCTTTTATAGCTATAAATTCTTCTAAATTAACTTCTAAGTTGTCTTTTCTGTCTTTACCACGTTCTTTAGCAAACACAATCTCTGCCATAGGTTTCCAATCTGTAGAAACAATTTCTAATAAAGAATTTGGATGATCGGAAATAAAATGCTCCTCTTTACCCTCTTGCTCTATTAAAAAACGTTTGACATAATACATTTCTTTTTCACCATTAAAATATACAGCTGAAATAGGTTTATTTGGCACCCATTTTTCCATGACAATCATATCATCATCAAAATGCATAGTAACTTCTGGAGTTACTGTTTTAATTACTCCAGATTGATTAATGATTAGAAGTTTATCTTCACCTCTAAATTCACCAATAAGTTCACCACGACCATCAACATTTAAACGTTGCACGGTATCATCGAACCAAATTTTACGAGGTTTTAACGTAGAAACCCCTTTTTCCTTTAATTCTATGCGTTTTATAGGGTATTTAGTTACTAAATTTCCTTTAGAAGCACGTCCTTTTATTAAGATATCACTAAAATCGATATCCCATTTTAATTTTTTAATACTTCCAGCCTGACGTAACAAAACAGATATCACTTCTGCTTCTCCATTAGGATTGGCAGAAAAATATAATGATGCCGAACCTTTATTCCCGTTGGTTAAATCATACTCTCTATCTCGCGTTACCGCTGTAACAGCAAAACGTTTAATATACGACGGGCCGCTTTTCCCATCACGATAAATCATGTTGTAAATAGTACGTTTATCTTTCTTTTTAAAGATAGCAACGTGTATAATACCTTTACCTATAAAGGTTTTGGTATCTACTTTTGTTACCATCATGATACCAGCTTTGGTAAACACGATAATATCGTCAATATCAGAGCAATCGCCCACATATTCATCCCGACGCAGCGAGGTTCCTATAAACCCTTCTTCTCTATTTACATAGAGTTTTGTGTTTCTAATAACAACTTTGGTAGCATCAACATCATCAAAAACTCTAATTTCTGTTTTACGCTCGCGACCTTCACCATATTCTTTTTTAAGACGAGTGAAATACGCGACAGCATAATCTATTAAATTAGCTAAATGATGTTTAATTTCAGCAATTTGATCTTCTAAAGCATCAATTTTTTGTTGTGCTTTATCAATATCAAATTTTGAAATACGTTTAATTCGAATTTCTGTTAAACGGGTTATATCCTCTTCGGTTACCGCACGTTTTAAATGCTTTATATGTGGCTGAAGCCCCTTGTCTATGGCATTAATTACACCAGGCCAAGTTTCCTCTTCCTCAATATCGCGATAAATTCTATTTTCAATAAAAATACGCTCTAGAGACGCAAAATGCCATTGTTCTTCAAATTCACCTAAACGAATTTCTAATTCCTGCTTTAAAAGGTCTACCGTGTTATCCGTACTTCTTCTAAGCATTTCTGTAACCCCTACAAATAGAGGTTTATTATCTTCAATTACACAACCTAATGGAGAAATTGACGACTCACAGCTTGTAAAGGCATAAAGGGCATCAATGGTTTTATCTGGTGATAATCCAGACGGTAAGTGCACCAAAATTTCAACTTCGGCAGCCGTGTTATCTTCAATTTTTTTAACCTTAATTTTACCTTTATCGTTAGCCTTTAAGATAGAATCTATTAAAGAACTGGTTGTCGTTCCAAAAGGCAACTCGGTAATTACTAAAGTATTTTTATCTAACTGTGATATTTTTGAGCGTACTCTTACCTTTCCGCCACGAAGACCGTCGTTATAGTTCGAAAAATCGGCTATACCGGCAGTTGGGAAATCGGGTAAAATTGTAAAACGCTTGCCTTGTAAATGCTTAATAGATGCATCTATAAGTTCTATAAAATTGTGTGGTAATATTTTTGTAGACAGACCTACCGCAATACCTTCGCCACCTTGGGCTAATAATAACGGGAACATTACCGGTAAATTAACCGGTTCCTTTCGTCGACCATCGTAACTCGCTTGCCACTCGGTAATTTTAGGATTAAAAACAACATCTAAGCCAAACTTAGATATACGTGCCTCAATATAACGTGAAGCTGCCGCACGATCGCCTGTTAAAATATTCCCCCAGTTTCCCTGAGTATCAATCAACAAATCTTTTTGACCAATTTGAACCATAGCGTCGGCAATACTAGCATCTCCGTGAGGGTGATACTGCATAGTATGCCCAACAATGTTTGCTACTTTATTGTACCGACCATCATCTAAATCCTTCATGGAATGCATGATCCTGCGCTGTACGGGTTTAAAACCGTCTTCGATTGCAGGTACAGCACGCTCCAGAATTACATAAGATGCATAATCTAAAAACCAATCTTTGTACATACCCGTTACTCGGGTGATGGTTTCTTGGGGTTCTTCTTCTTGGTTGTTAATTAAATCGTCGTTTTCGTCTTCTGCCATTAAAAATGATTACTCTTTTGGTTTACCGCTAAGGGTAACACGTCCAGTTTTTCTACGTTTCTTTGCTTTACTTGTCACATCGTGATTGTGTAAATAGTCATAGGAACGTCTTTTTTCTTTACTCTTTTCTTTAATATATAACATCTTTATAAAATTTTTAATACTTACTTTCAAACTCAATTCAAAACAGCTTGATTGTAAGTGGTTTATGATTATTTTCAATATTTGTAGTGCAAAATTACTAAATATTTAAATTTAAACATATAAAATTCTCAATTTGATAATGATAAGATGTTATTCGTCTATTAAATCGACCTCTACTTTAAGGTTATCTATTATAAATTCTTGTCGTGTTGGTGTGTTTTTGCCCATATAGAAGGATAATAAATCTTCTATAGACATATTATCATCTAGCATAATAGGATCTAAACGAATGTCTTGACCTATAAAATGCTTAAACTCATCTGGAGAAATCTCACCTAAACCTTTAAATCGGGTGATTTCTGGCTTTGGTTTTAACTTCTCTATAGCACTACGGCGTTCATCTTCAGAATAACAATAGATTGTTTCTTTTTTATTTCGCACACGAAATAATGGTGTTTGTAATATATAAAGGTGACCTTCTTTTATAACTTCTGGAAAAAACTGAAGAAAAAATGTAATTAACAACAATCGAATATGCATACCATCGACATCTGCATCTGTAGCTATTACTACATTGTTGTAACGTAAATCTTCTAAGCTTTCTTCTATATTTAATGCGGCTTGCAGTAAATTAAACTCTTCGTTTTCGTAAACTATTTTTTTTGTTAATCCGTAGCAATTTAAAGGCTTTCCTTTTAAACTAAAAACGGCTTGTGTATTTACATCTCGAGATTTGGTGATACTACCCGATGCAGAATCCCCCTCGGTAATAAACAGCGTGCTCTCTAAGTTTCTTACGTTTTTAGTATCGCCAAAATGTACACGACAATCGCGTAATTTTTTATTATGAAGACTGGCTTTTTTAGCACGATCTTTAGCCAGTTTACGAATACCCGATAATTCTTTACGTTCACGCTCTGCTTGCAGAATTTTGCGTTGAATTTTATCGGCTGTATCTGGGTTTTTATGTAAATAGTTATCTAAATATTTTTTAAGGAAGTCGTTAATATAAGTTCTAACGGTTGGCAACTCGCCTCCCATATCTGTAGAACCTAATTTAGTTTTTGTCTGACTCTCGAATACCGGCTCCATAACCTTAATAGCAATGGCAGAAACTACAGATTTTCTAACATCTGAAGCATCGTAATTTTTACCATAAAACTCACGAATGGTTTTTACCAAGGCTTCACGAAAGGCTGTTAAGTGCGTTCCACCTTGCGTGGTATTTTGTCCGTTAACAAAACTATTATACTCTTCACTATACTGCGTTTTACTGTGTGTAAGCGCCACTTCAATATCATCACCACGAAGATGAATAATAGGATATAGTAAATCTGATTCGTTTATTTTTTCGGCTAATAAATCTTTTAATCCGTTTTCACTGAAATATTTTTCGCCGTTAAAAACTATAGTTAAACCTGGATTTAGGTATACATAGTTTTTAAGCATTTTAACGATATACTCGTTACGATACTTATAATTTTTAAAGATAATTTCATCTGGAACGAAAGATACTTTAGTTCCTTTACGACGCGATGTTTCTTCTAAAAACTCTTCATTGGTTAAGTTTCCCTGAGAAAATTCCGCGGAAGCGCTTTTACTATCACGTGTAGATTCTACTCTAAAGAAAGACGATAAAGCATTAACAGCCTTGGTACCTACTCCATTTAAACCTACCGATTTTTTGAAGGCTTTAGAATCGTATTTACCACCGGTGTTCATTTTAGACACTACATCGACTACTTTTCCTAGTGGAATTCCACGACCGTAATCACGAACCGTAATTTTTACACCTTGTATAGAAATTTCAATGGTTTTTCCCGCTCCCATCACAAACTCATCGATAGAGTTATCCAAAACTTCTTTTAGAAGAATATAAACACCATCATCTGGCGAACTACCATCACCGAGTTTACCAATATACATACCCGGACGCATTCTAATATGTTCCTTCCAGTCGAGTGAGCGTATATTATCTTCGGTATAGTTAGATTCTTCTGCCATTAATATTTCGTAATTTTGGGATTTAAAAAGCTAAGATAGCACAAGTAAATAAAAAATAAAATAGCAAGCAAACAAAGTAATGAACAATAGAGTGTTTTTATTATTTAAACCCCATTTTCAGTCTTTTTTCCTGCTTTTTATCGACATAAACACAATACCACCAATTACTATTAACGCTCCAAAAAACTGAAGCAAAGTGAGCGACTCATTTAAAAAGATAGATGCTAATATTATTGTTGAAATAGGACCAATACCAGCAACAATGGCAAAGTTGGACGAACTTATCATCTTTATAGATAATGACACTAAAAATGAAGGAATTACCGTTGCAAAAACGGCAATTAAAAACCCTAGCAGATAAACCTCCCAAGCAAAGCCAAATAAGTCCATTTTACCTATAAATCCGTAATGGATAAATACACAGAAACAAGACACCAGCATAGCATAAGCTGTAAATTTTATAACACCAAATTTAGGTATTAACCAACCGCTACCTACCAAATATGAAGCATAAGTTATGGCGCTTAACAAAATAAAGAAACCTCCCAAATAAGCATCGGTTCCTGAGACGTTCACTTCATCGGAAAAAGCAATAATAATCCCAACGTACGTCAAACCTATAGCAATGGCTTGTATTTTTGAGATCGCCTGCTTTAAAAATATGCGATTTAACAAAATAACGATGGTTGGGTATAAAAATAAAATAATACGCTCTAAGCTCGCCTTTATATACGTTAAACCAACAAAATCAAAATAACTTGCTAAATAATAGCCCACAAAACCAAAGAAAACCACCCAAGCGTAATCTTTATGCCTAAGGATTGCACCTTCCACCTTATTTCTATAAACAATAGCAATTACAACATAAAAAGGAAAAGAAAACAGCATACGCAATAGTAAAATACTTATAGCATCGACTTGATACTTATAAGCTAATTTTACCATGACGGCTTTAGAGGAAAATAAAACAATTCCTAAAACACCAATAGCGATACCCGACCAAAACTTTTTTGTTGCTTGCATACCGCGAATTTAGAATTCTAATATTGATAATAATTCAGAAAAAGACATAATTACAACGTTCAAATTAGATTTTCCGCAACATATCTAGGTGAAAGCATTTCTATAAACATTATTTTATTCAATTTTACTTCGAAATTCGTACCAGAGCTTAAAGCTAATTTTCTTATTAAAACCTACATATTTAACACCTTATTTTTCAAGTAACAACCTCATGTTTAGACATAAAAAAACTTCATTCCTAAGATGTAGAAATGAAGTTTTTAAAATGCAATATATTATATTGTTATACGTTGAATAAGAAATGCATAACATCACCATCTTTAACAATGTAGTTTTTACCTTCAACACGCATTTTACCTGCTTCTTTTACTTTAGCTTCACTACCGTAACTTGCAAAATCCTCATAACCGATAACTTCGGCGCGAATAAATCCTTTTTCAAAATCGGTATGAATTACACCTGCCGCTTGCGGAGCCGTAGCACCAATATCAATAGTCCAAGCACGAACTTCTTTCACACCTGCGGTAAAATAAGTTTGTTGGTTTAATAACTTATAAGCCGAACGAATTAATTTAGCCGCTCCTGCTTCTTCTAAGCCAATATCAGCTAAAAACATTTGGCGTTCTTCATAATCATCTAACTCATTAATATCTGCTTCCGTACCAACAGCTAAAACTAAAACTTCTGCGTTTTCATCTTTAACTGTCTCACGCACTAACTCTACATAAGCATTACCAGAAACAGCAGAACCTTCATCTACGTTACAAACGTACATTACTGGCTTATCTGTAATAAACTGAGATGGTTTTACGAATTCAATATCATCTTCTTCAGAAAATTCTAAAGCACGAACAGATACTCCTGCTTCTAAACCTGCTTTAATTTTTAATAAAACAGCTTCTTCTTTTTGAGCGTCTTTATTTCCTGTTTTAGCAGCACGTTTTACTTTATCAAGTTTTTTATCAACTGTTTCTAAATCTTTAAGTTGAAGCTCCATATCGATAGTTTCCTTATCACGAATAGGATTTACATTACCATCAACATGAACAATATTATCGTTATCAAAACAACGTAAAACATGAAGAATAGCATCGGTTTCACGAATATTCGCTAAAAACTGATTTCCTAAACCTTCACCCTTACTAGCTCCTTTTACTAAACCTGCAATATCAACTATTTCTACAGTTGCGGGTTGTACACGCTCTGGATTTACTAATTCTTCTAACTTTTCTAAACGTGGATCTGGCACATTTACCACACCAATATTAGGTTCGATTGTACAAAACGGGAAGTTTGCACTTTGCGCTTTTGCATTAGATAAACAATTAAATAAAGTCGATTTCCCTACGTTTGGTAATCCTACGATGCCTGCTTTCATTGAAATATGTATTTTATTATTCCCGTAACGTGGGAACCTATATTTTTCGAGTGCAAATATAGGGTATATTGAGAGTATTTCTATTATTTATTTTTAAAGAGAATAGATTACACATAATTCAACAAAAACAAACTTTAACAGCGTATTAAGCACGTTTTTATGCGAGAATCAAATGATTTTAATATAATTTTAACATATATTAGCTTTAAATAACTCAAAAACAAAATTAATTAAATTATGAAAAAACTTTACACGTTAATACTGTGCTTAGGGAGCTTTATGTTTTCGTATGCACAACAGGTCGTCAAAGGTAATATTTCCGATGCATCGGGAATGCCAATTGCTGGAGTAAACGTTGTGGAAAAAGGAACAACAAATGGCGCTATTTCAGATTTTGATGGAAACTTTAGTATTTCAGCAAATGGTAACTCAATACTCGTTTTTAGCTATGTTGGTTACGATTCTAAAGAAATAGCCGTAAACAACCGTTCAACATTTAATGTAACCCTAGATGATGGGGTTAGCTTAGATGAAGTGATGCTTGTAGGCTCTCGTAGCCCGAAACGAACTGCTATAGATACTGCTGTTCCCGTTGATGTTATTAATGTTGCTGATATTGCTTCTAACACCGGAAAAGTTGAAGTTAATGAAATTTTACAATATGCCGCACCTTCTTTCAACGCCAGTAAACAATCAGGCTCTGATGGTGCCGACCATATTGTTCCGGCATCTTTACGTGGTTTAGGTCCAGATCAAACTTTGGTTTTAATTAACGGTAAACGAAGACACCAATCGAGTTTAGTAAATATTTTTGGAACTCGTGGTAGAGGAAATTCTGGAACAGATTTAAACGCTATTCCTGCAAATGCTATTAAACGTATTGAGGTTTTAAGAGATGGTGCTTCGGCACAATACGGATCGGATGCCATTGCTGGTGTAATCAATATTGTTTTAAAAGATAATACCGATGGTTTTACTGGTGGTATTACTTACGGCGCGTATAGCACAGCTATTGGTGACGGTTGGGAAGAAGCTACAGGCGAAACTTTAAGTAATGTTGAAGGTGAGAATCGTTTAGATGGAAAAAGTAAAAGCTGGGACGGAGAAACTGTAAAAATTGATGCTAATTATGGTGTATCTTTAAACGACGCTGGTGGTTACATGAATTTCACAACAGAGTTTTTATCGAGACAAAACACACTTAGACCAGGGTTTTCTTGGCGTCAAGGATACGGTAGCGCAGGTGTTGATGGTTTTAATTTTATGATTAACTCGGCTTTACCAATTAACGATAATACCGAAATTTATGCTTTTGGTGGTAGAAATTACAGAGATACCGATGCTTACGCTTTTTCTAGAGATAGTTTTGCAAATGGAGATAACAGATCGGTACCTAGCTTATACCCTAACGGATTTACACCTAGAATTACCTCTAACATTACCGATGTTTCGGTTTCGGTTGGTGTGAGACATGAAATGGAAAATGGATGGAATGTAGATTTTAATAATACCTTTGGAAGAAACTTTTTTCACTATTATATAAAGGACAGTAACAATGCTTCTATGCAAGATTTATCGCCTACAGATTTTGATGCAGGTGGACATTACTTATCTCAAAACACTACAGGTTTAGATTTTAATAAATATTTAGATGATGTCGCTTCTGGATTAAGTTTAGCTTTTGGTTTTGAATATAGAACGGAGAACTTTGGCATTTTTTCAGGTGAAGAAGCTTCTTACGGGCTTTATGATGAAAATGGCGTGATAATTACAAACCCTGCGGTACAAACCGTTGCAACAGACTCTAACGGTGATGTTTTATCAGGAAGTTCACAAGGTTTCCCTGGTTATAGTCCAGATAACGAAGTAGACAGAAGCAGAACAAATTATGGCATTTACTTTGATACAGAACTTAATGTTTCCGAAGCATTTATGCTTGCAGGAGCTTTACGTTTCGAACAATACAGTGACTTTGGAAGTACCTTTAACGGAAAATTAGCAAGTAGATTAAAAGTTACTGATAACTTCACTTTAAGAGGCTCTATTTCTACAGGCTTTAGAGCGCCATCTTTAGCTCAATTGTATTACAACCTAAAGTTTACCAATATTGTTGCCGGAACTTCAGTGCCGTCTTTACTATCAGCTAATAACAGTACAGTAACCAAAGCTTTTGGTATAGGACAGTTAAACGAGGAAAAAGCCTTTAACGCTAGTATTGGATTTACTTATAAAAAAGGAGGTTTTACAGCAACTATTGATGCATACTCTATTTCGGTTGATGATCGTATTATTTTAACCGACAACTTTACAGATCAAACTGTTTTAGGACCATTGAATGTAGATGCTGCGCAATTTTTTGCAAATGGTGTAGATACCAGAACCAATGGTTTAGATATTGTTTTAGGTTATGGAACTAGCGTAGGTGATGAAGGTAAAATTCAAGTAGATTTAATTGGTAATTTAAATGACCTAACCATTAAAGAAATCCATAATGGTGCTCTAAATGAGTTTACATTTTTCGGACCATTTTCTCAAGCATACCTAGAAGCTGCAGCTCCAGATTATAAATTTGGGTTAAACCTTGGATACACTAACAAGAAATTCAATGCTTCCGTAGCTTTAACTCAATTTAGCGAAGTAACACTTCAAGATTTTCAATGGGTAGATTCTCCTCCAACAACGCAAGCTGAAGCAGATGCCCTTTACCCTGTAGCTACCGATATTTATAAAGCTGCTTTAATTGTAGATTTAAGCTTAGGTTACCAAATTTCGGAAAAACTAAAGTTGAGTATTGGTGCAAATAACTTATTTAACACCTACCCGACGCCACAATTTGATGGATGGACAGATCAAGGTGGTTTAGCCGATTCTGTACAAATGGGATCTGATGGTACATATGCCTTTGCTAGATTAAACTTTAAATTATAAAAAGTATTTTAAATATCTTACACAAAAAAGCCGAGCAATATTGCTCGGCTTTTTTTATATTTTAGAATCTATTAATCATTAATAAATAAAAATAAATTTCCCGTTTTAAAAGTAATCAAAATATTATCTATTACAGCCTTATTACGAGTACCTATGCGGTCTCCAAAAGCCAAAGTTTCATTGTTTAAAGCATATTTCAAACCTACAGTTACAATACCAGTAGCTTCCGGCAACGGAATTAACGACACCGTTTTATCTAAGCAATTTTTAATTTCCGAAGATTTATCAGCTAAAAAATAATAGCCATGATTATCGAAAAAAGTTAAATCGAGCTTTGTTTCCCATTGTAGTGCGGTATGTAAATTTCCTAAAAAATGGTCTTGCTCCTTCCCGCTTGCTCCAAAAACATGAACCGTTTTAAATCCTTTATCAGAAAGAATTTGTAACACTTTATCAAAATCTGTAAAATCTTGATTTGGCGTATGGATTACTTCTACAGCATCTGGTATAGTTTCAATTGAATCAAAATCGCCACTAATAAAATTAGGAACAATATTATTTGCCTCTAAAAACTTGTAAGCACCATCTGTGGCACAAACTATTTTATAACTTTCTAAATCTGGAATAGATTTAGGTTGCTCACCATTTAAAAACAAACATACTTTTTCTGTATTCATCTAAGCAAAAATAAGAAAGTTATAGCACATAAATTTCTATACTTTTTTAAATAAATAGCATAATTAGAGTCAATACAACACCAAAAGCAGTGAAATACATTCCTTTTTTAAAGATTTTAGTTTTAGGCATAAACATCCAAAAAGATGAAATTGCAAAAAAGAAAAGCGAAACACCAGAAAATACATTTAACCAAAATAAAGGCTCTGCCGATGTGGCTTTATGCAAATGCGTCATTCTATTTAGCACATAAGGCAATTCCTTATTTGTGTATTGAGCTAAACCTGTAGCTTTATTGTATTGTCCATTTTTAAACAAAACTAAATCGCCTTTTGTTTTTTCAACTCTAAATCTTTTAATTTTTAAAGCACGACCAAGAGCTTCTCCTCTTAAATTTGGCTTTATTGTTTTTTCTACTTTGGTCTCACTTTTTAAAAAGTCGGTATTTCTAAAAATTAAAATAACTCCACTTAATGAGTATACAATCATTACTCCGATTAAAAAAAATCCTAAATAACGATGTATAATACGCATCCACTTTTTGGTCATAACTATATTTTTTTTGGGGTTTGACTAAACTATCTTTAAAAGGTTTAATACTGAGCAAAAAAAACCGTCTAAAAAACTTTAGACGTGTTTCAATTTAATTTCACATAAAAAAACCTAAGCGCAAACTTAGGGATTTTATTATTTTTATGAAATACGTTTCTATTGAAAAGAAATAGCTTTTTGATTTCCTCCATAAATAAAGGGCTGAAAGTTATCATCCATAACTTGGCAATCTACAGTAATTGAAGTACCAACTGCATTTCCAAAAATACTAGCAACAGCAGAATCTGCGGCATCTCTACCATTTGCTATTTTTACTAGTCCGTTTACAGCAACTAATTTGGTCGAATCAAATATAATCCAATCGCCATCGATATAAGCTTCAAAACACGCATGAAAATCAGGCGGATTTAATTGATACGCGTAACCAGTAAAATATCTTGCCGGAATAGATAAAGCTCTACAAAGTGCAATCCCTAAATGTGCAAAATCTCGACAAACACCAACACGCTCCGTAATAGTATCTATGGCCGAAGTTTGAGAATCTGTACTACCACTAGTATATTCAATATTATTGTAAATCCATTCGGTTATTGCTAAAACTCTATCGTACACAGTTGCATAGTGACCGAATTCCTTAAAAGAAAACTTCATTAACTTATCAGATTGACAATAACGACTTGGATATAAAAAGGAAGCGATGTAACTATCAAGTTCTACAACAGATACCAAATTCTCAGAATTGTTTTCATCAATAATTTTATAACTCATGTCCACAATTGCGGAATATGACATCGAAAAATTACAAGGCTCCTGTATTTTTAATCTCATAAATTTAGAACGACCATCATGAGCTGTGAAAACATCATGATTTATAGCAGGATCTATCGTTAAGTTTTCTTCTAAAACCGTTTGACTAGATGTATTCAAAGCATGAATATTAAAAATAAATGTGGTGGGACCATTTACATTGTAAGACAAAGCGCTTTTTACATTAAATTTCATACTAAAAGGAGTTTACGTCAAATCTTGAGACTATTCAATTCAAAAATACACCCATTCCGTGCTTAATATGGTCTTTATTAGATTAATAAATATCATAATTGAAGTAAAATTTAACTCAATCGAATTTCTTACGAATTAACAACAAAACGCGGCCAAGATTTTCCAAATACCTAAAACAACTCCTTATTAAGGTCTGTTATTTTACTTAAGTTTAGTACAAAAAAAAAAAATCCTAAGCGCTAAGCCCAGGATTCTTTTGTATTTAAAACGTTTTTATTTTCTATCCTTCAGGATGCATAAAACGTTGTTTAGCCAAAAGTTCTTCTTCTGTTTCTACAACATCCTCATCTGGCACACAACAATCTACAGGGCAAACTGCAGCACATTGCGGCTCATCATGGAAACCTTTACACTCTGTACATTTATCTGGTACAATATAATAAAGCTCGTCGCTAATTGGCTCTTGCGCCTCATCAGCGTCAACCTCTTGCCCGTTTGTTAAAACAACCGTACCATCTAAACTTGTTCCATCTTTATAGCGCCAGTCGTCGGCACCTTCATATATTGCTGTATTTGGGCACTCAGGTTCACAAGCCCCACAATTTATACACTCGTCTGTTATTATAATTGCCATAGTAATTTTTATTTTTAAAATTTAAGAACTCTATTACAGTTTCCTTAAATTTGCAGTTGCAAAAATAAAGCCAAAACTATTCATAACCAAATTAAGAATGAATTTACAAGAAAGAATTAACGCTTTTGTAAAATTAGGAGAATTTTTAAGTCAATTTTCTAACGAAGTGATACAAAAGAAAGATAATATTGAACATAACGATATGTTTTTCGATGGTTTTAAACATCAACTAAAACTTGCCGAAGAACATAACGGTTGGTTTACTAAAGAAAACATGGCTTTCGCATTGCAAGGTTGGGCAGATAGTTTAACACCCGAAAAGCTAAACACATGGCTTAATGCTTATCAGTTTAATAGCGTAACACCTAAAAAGGTCGCTATTATTATGGCCGGAAACATTCCTTTAGTTGGGTTTCACGATTTTCTTGCTGTATTAATTTCAGGACACCAAGTTATTGTAAAACAATCTAGTAACGATAAGCACCTACTACCCTATTTAGCTAAATATTTAGAATTTGTAGAACCTCAGTTTAAAGGTAAAATGACCTTTACGGAAGAAAAACTTACCGATTTTGATGCCGTTATTGCTACCGGAAGCGACAATACAGCCCGCTATTTTGAATATTACTTTAAAGGAAAACCTTCTATAATAAGAAATAATAGAAATTCGGTTGCGGTTTTAACCGGAAATGAAACTGAAGAAGATTTAAAAAACCTATCGGAAGATATTTTTAGATATTATGGTCTTGGTTGCAGAAACGTATCTAAACTCTATGTACCAAAAGGATATAAATTTGACGGCTTTTTTCAAGGTATTTACCATTGGCATGATATTGTAAACAAAGCAAAATACGCCAATAATTACGATTATAACAAAGCCGTATATTTAATGAGTGAGTTCGATATGCTAGAAAACGGATTCTTCATGATAAAAGAAGATGAAAGTTACGCTTCACCTATTGCAACCCTATTTTATGAGTACTACGATTCTGAAGCGGCTTTAAATGAAAAATTAGAAGCAGATTCGGAGAAAATACAATGTATAGTCGCCAAAGGATTCGCAAAAAACGAAATCGCATTTGGTGCCACTCAAAAACCAGAACTTTGGGATTATGCGGATAGTGTCGATTCTGTTGAATTTTTGTTAGCGATTTGACGAAAAAATTATCGAATTTTTAACACCAATTCAGCAATTAATTAGCAACTTTGTATCTTACATTTTTTGAAAATTTAAATGAAACATCCACATTTTTAAACTATAACAAAATGTATAATTTGGATGATATTTAAAACCATAAAAAAACCATATAACTTTACAAATGAAAAAACATAACTTTAGTGCAGGACCAAGTATTTTACCTCAAAGTGTATTATTAAAAGCTTCCGAGGCTATAGTTGACTACAATAATACAGGTTTATCTTTAATCGAAATATCACACAGAAGTAAAGAGTTTGTTGATATTATGGAAAATGCTAGAGCTTTAGCTTTAGAATTATTAGGTTTAGAAGGTAAAGGTTATAAAGCATTATTTTTACAAGGTGGCGCAAGTACACAGTTTTTAATGGTAGCTATGAATCTTTTAGAAAAAAGAGCAGGTTATTTAAATACTGGAGCTTGGAGTGCCAAAGCTATTAAAGAGGCAAAAAAATTAGACGACATTTACGAAGTAGCGTCTTCTGCCGATGCTAATTACAACTATATCCCTAAAGGTTACGATGTTCCTTCGGACTATGATTACTTCCACTGCACATCAAACAATACTATTTTTGGAACACAAATGAAATCGTTTCCAAAAACAAGTGTACCTATGGTTTGCGACATGAGTAGTGATATCTTTTCTCGTGTTATAGATTATTCTCAATTCGATCTTATTTATGCTGGAGCTCAAAAAAATATGGGACCTGCAGGAACAACTTTAGTTGTTATTAAAGAAGATATTTTAGGAAAAGTATCTCGCGATATTCCTTCTATCATGGATTACAAATTACACATCAAAGCAGGTAGTATGTTTAACACGCCTCCTGTATTCCCTGTTTACACAACTATGTTAACCTTAGAATGGCTAAAAGGTTTAGGCGGTGTTGCAGCTATTGCAGAAGAAAACGAAAAGAAATCTCGTTTAATGTATTCTGAAATTGATTTGAACCCATTATTTAAAGGTTTCGCAGCTAAAGACGATCGTTCTATGATGAATGCAACCTTCAACCTAACAAACGATAACTTAAAAGAAACGTTTGAAACTATGCTGAAAGAAGCAGGAATTAGCGCTGTTAACGGTCATCGTAGTGTTGGTGGTTACCGTGCTTCTATGTACAATGCTTTACCTTTAGATAGTGTAAAAGCACTTGTAGAAGTTATGAGTGAATTAGAAGCGAAAGCTTAAAACTCAGCTTTTTGATTTCTGCGTTAGCAGAAATATAATAAAGACAACAACTATAATTAAATATAAAAAATTTCCACTTATGTGGGAATAAAAAACAATTACAATGAAAGTATTAGCAAACGATGGCGTTTCTCAAAGTGGAATTGATGCCTTAGAAAAAGCAGGTTACGAAGTAATTACAACAACTGTAGCTCAAGAACAATTAATAAACTATATCAACGAAAAAGACATCGCTGTTTTATTAGTACGTAGTGCAACTACAGTACGTAAAGATTTAATAGATGCTTGCCCAGGATTAAAAATTATTGGTCGTGGTGGTGTTGGTATGGACAACATTGATGTAGAGTATGCTCGCGAAAAAGGACTTTCTGTAATTAATACACCAGCTGCTTCTTCTCATTCTGTGGCAGAATTAGTATTTGGTCACTTTTACGGTTTAGCTCGTTTTTTACATAACTCAAACCGCGATATGCCTCTAGAAGGTGATAGCAACTTTAAAGGTTTAAAGAAAGCTTATGCTAAAGGAACTGAGCTTAAAGGAAAAACTTTAGGTGTTTTAGGTTTTGGTCGTATTGGTCAAGCCACTGCAAAAGTAGCTTTAGGAGCTGGTATGAAAGTGGTTGCTTTCGATCCATTTTTAGAAAATGCGAACTTAGAGTTAGAATTTTTTGATGGTCAAAAAGTAAACTTTGATATTAAAACTATTTCTAAGGACGACGTTTTAAAGCAATCGGACTTTATCACGCTTCACGTTCCTGCTCAAGACGATTATGTTATCGACGAGGCAGAATTCAAAATAATGAAAGATGGTGTTATTATTGCTAATGCAGCACGTGGTGGTGTAGTTAACGAAGTAGCACTTGTTAAAGCTATTGAAAGTGGAAAAGTAGCAGGAGCTGCTTTAGATGTTTTTGAAAAAGAACCTAAACCAGAAATGCAATTACTAATGAATTCTGCGTTATCGCTTACACCACATATTGGTGCAGCAACTAATCAAGCGCAAGATAGAATTGGAACAGAATTAGCAACTCAAATTATTTCTATTCTTGGATAAGAATTAGTAATAATTTAAATTTATAAAAACCCTCTTAACATTTGTTTTGAGGGTTTCTTCATTTTAAATGTGACCTATCGGGAAATTATGTGTCCTAATATTAGAAGTAAGGACTTTTTTTGTACCTTGAAATCCAATTTATAAACCCTAAATACCTTTTTCTTCTAAATAGGTATTACTTAAAAACAAAACAAATGTCAGGAATTTTAGACTTATTAAGCAGTGACTTAGGAAAATCAATCATTAGCGGTGTTGCCGGATCAACAGGAAACGACGCAGACAAAACAGGAAGCGTATTAACAATGGCTTTACCTGTTTTAATGAAAGCTATGCAACGTAATGCAGCAACACCAGAAGGTGCAGCAGGACTTATGGGTGCTATTCAAAGTAAACAAGACGGTAACATTTTAGATAATCTTGGCGGATTATTTAGTGGTGGTGTTGATGATGCTGTAAAGAACGATGGTGAAAAAATATTAGGTCACGTTTTAGGTGCTAAACAAAGTGGTGTAGAACAAGTTATTGGTCAGAAATCTGGTTTAGATGCTGGTTCTGTTGCTAATATATTAAAAGTTGCTGCTCCTATTTTAATGGGGGTTTTAGGCAACCAAGCTAAACAACAAAACGTGAGCGATTCTAATGGAATTGGTAATTTATTAGGTGGTCTACTTGGTGGAAGTTCTGCAGATAAAGAACAAAGTTTCTTAGAGTCTATTTTAGATGCAGATGGTGACGGTAGTGTTGTTGATGATGTAGCTGGAATGGTACTTGGAAGTGCTAACAAATCTGGTGGTATTGGAGGTCTTTTAGGAGGTCTTTTCGGTAAATAAATTCCTGAATTACATAAATATATAAAAAGAGTCAAGTTAATAGCTTGACTCTTTTTTTGTTAAAACCATTTAGTTTATCTGTATTAAGGAATGGTTTTTGTAAATTTAAAATGAACTTAAAGCCGTTCGCTCAGTCAAAAACACGGTTTACTCATTCATCTTTTTTAAACAGAGTAATGAAGCCTAAATTTGACTAAACAATATTTATTATGAAAAACTTTATATACCTTTTATTAGTTTGTGCCTTTGTTGCTAGTTGTAATACCAGAAGAACCGCTGTTCCAAACAAAACAAAAAACGAACAAGTAGCCAACGAAAAACTTAGTGATACTGTAACTATTTCAAACGACGATTTAGAATACGAAATTATCATCATAGAACCAGGTTTTAACTTTTGGTTAGCTAGCCAAGCACGACCAGAAGGCTTTTATTCACAGCAATATTTAGAAACTAGAAATTATCAATATGTTATTGAGTGGAATCAACGCGTCAATCAACCATCTCGATTTAATAGTAATTTATACGAGTTACAAATTGATTATCAAAGCCATATAGATTATGGTTACGAAGTAAACTACAAACTTTATAACTACTTCATTTACTTTCAACGAACTTATAAACAAAGATTAGGGCCTTACAATCCTCGTATTTAAAACACTTTACCTATTTTTGCATTTCTAAACGTAACATGTGCAAAAATTTAAGGCTAACTGGCAAATAACTAAAAATTGGCAACTTATCTTTCCTTTTATAGGTTTGGTTGCATTAGGCTACTCATCTTTTAAATTGGCAGGCTTATTTATTTCTAAAGAAAACCTAGCTATTTTAATAGGTTTAGGAGCCGTAATATTCTTTGTTCTTCTAAAATTCATTCTTAAAATTTTCGAGAAACTAGAAAAAAAATGGGAAGTCAATTACCGATGGGAATTAATTAGTATTTTCTTGGTTTTTGCTTCTACAGGATCTTCTTCTGTTTTTGTAAGTCGTCCGTTAATAAAACTTATGGGTATTAACCGAGACAATTTGCCAACATTTGCATACTGGTTTTTATATATTGTTATTGGTTTTATTTTTTACCAAATCCTTCTTGTTTTAATAGGTTGGATCTTTGGGCAATATAAATTCTTTTGGAATTTCGAAAAGAAAATGCTCCGTAGAATTGGTTTAAAACGTTTGGTAGATTAATTGAACGCTATAAAAAAACATATCATTTTTAAGTCACTAACAGTTTTGTTAGCACTCATGCTGTTTGTTCCAGCAGGTGTAAAAATGGCTCATGTTTTTGCACATCATCATCACAAAGTATGTACTAATGGTGATAATTTGCATATTCACCAAGTAGATTTAGATTGTGAATTTCATAAGTTTCAAATCAATAACAACTTCTCTTTTTCAGATTACACTTTTACATTCTTTATTGAAAAAGAAACACCAATAGAACTTGTTTCTCAATACAGTTTTATTAGTGAATTTCAACGCTTACAGGCCTCTCTTCGCGGCCCTCCAGTATTAATTTAATTATATCTCATCCCGGATTTCTTCGGTTATATTATTCATTAAATTAATACGTTTTCTTTTAATTCATTTTAACAAGAAAGCGCAAACTCTCTCATTATGCGAATATTTTTAAGCGCGTTGCTATTTTTAGCAATCTCGAGTGTATATGCTCAAAATACAATAAGTGGTGTCGTTTTAGATGCTTCAAACCAAGATCAGTTAGCCTTTGTAAATATCTATTTCCCAGATTTAGAAAAAGGTGCTGCTACCGATGAAAACGGACGCTTTTCTATCGAAAACTTACCTTCTGGTAGTTATAATATTTTATTTTCTATGATTGGTTATGAAACTCAATCTCTAAAATTAATTATACCATCTACAGAAGACATTGAAATAAAGTTAACTCCATCTGCCATAGAAATGCAGAGTATCATTATATCAACGCCTTTCCATAAATTACAGCGCGATAATGTTATGAAGGTTGAACAAAAATCTATTAAAGATTTAAAAACCAAGGGCGCTGTAACTTTAGCCGATGGAATAACAAATATTGCAGGTGTAGAAAGTGTAACAACCGGTATGGGTATTGGTAAACCTGTAATTAGAGGTTTAAGCTCTAACCGTGTTGTAGTATACACACAAGGTGTTCGTTTGGAAAATCAACAATTTGGAGGCGAACACGGCCTTGGATTAAGCGATGCTGGAGTTGAAAGTGTAGAAGTTATCAAAGGCCCTGCTTCCCTACTCTATGGTAGTGATGCTCTTGGTGGAGTTTTGTATTTAAATCCAGAACGTTTTGCTGAAGAAGGAACATCTAGTGGTGATTTAGGAGCAAATTACTTTAGCAATACACAAGGCTTTAACACTAGTGCTAGTTTTAAAACTTCAGAAAATAATTGGAAATTTTTATTTAGAGGAAGTTTAGCTGAACATTCAGATTACGATACCGAAGATTATCGCGTAACAAACACACGTTTTAGAGAACAAGATTTTAAAGCAGGTGTTGGCTATCAAGTTTCTAAATTTAAAACTGAATTTCGTTACAATGTCAACCATTCTAAACTTGGAATTCCTGAAGAAATTGGCGAACAATCTACAAACAAAACGCCTCTATTACCTTATCAAGATATTACAAACCACGTGATGAGCTCTAAATCAACCGTGTTTTTTAACGATTCTAGATTAGATATTAATATAGGCTATATCTATAATGATAGAAAAGAGTTTGAAGAAGAACATGACCACGATGAAGATGAGGAACATGAAGAAGAAGATCATGACGAGGAAGAGCACCATGATGAAGAAGATCACGATGATGATATTCTAGAAGCAGCCTTGCACATGAAGCTTAAAACGGCTAACTATGATGTTAAATATAGCTTACCACAATTAGGGAAGTTTGAGACTATATTTGGTGTACAAGGTATGCACCAAACCAATTCTAATTACGGTGAAGAAGAACTTATACCAGACGCAACAACTAATGATTTTGGTATTTTAGGAACATCGCATATTCATTTTGAAAAAGCCGATATACAAATTGGAGCGCGTTTTGACACCAGAACTATAGATGTGCTAAACGGGTTAAATAAAAGCTTTGAAAGTTTTAATGGTGCTTTTGGAGTTAAAACAGATATTGCTAAAAACTTAACAACCCGTGTAAATTTAGCAACCGGGTTTAGAGCTCCAAACTTATCAGAATTAACTTCGGAAGGCAGTCATGAAGGTACAAACCGTTATGAAATTGGAAATGAAAACTTGAAAAGTGAACAAAACTTTCAAGCAGATTTGTCTTTAGAATTTCAGAATGAACATTTAGAGCTTTTTGCTAATGGATTTTATAACAAAATAAATAATTACATTTTCTTATCTCCAGATGGCAGCTTTGTGAATGATGATCCGGTTTTTCTTTATTTACAAGACGATGCTTACCTATATGGTGGAGAATTTGGTTTTCACTTACACCCACACCCTATAGATTGGTTACACTTTGAATCTAGCTTTGAAATGGTTACAGGAAAACTTGATAATGACAGCTATCTACCTCTAATTCCTGCAAATACTTTAACCAATATGGTGAGAATAGAATTTGAGAAAAACTGGATTCAAGATGGTTATGCCTTTGTAAAACTCCTAACCGCTTTTGACCAAAACAACGTTGGTGATTTTGAAACAGCAACTGATGGTTACAGCTTATTAAGTGCAGGACTAGGCGGTAGTTTTGAGGTTTTCAACAATGACGTTCAGGTTACAATCTCTGGTACCAATTTAACAAACAAAACATACATTAGCCATCTATCTAGATTAAAAACCGATGGTATTTACAATATAGGCCGTAGCATTAATCTAGGGTTTATTTTTAAGCTTTAGTATATAAAGCATCTCTCTTTAAAGGTCTGTAAGTGTAAAAACTTGCAGATTTTTTTTATGTTTTAATAAATCTTGAGACAAGATTTTAAAATTTACATACTTATATGTAAAAATACATTTATCTCCCTTAGAAAGGCCTAGATTTTGCGTTAAGGATTGAGCGGCTTGTTTGAAATCCTTTTTTTAGGCTATACTCTAATAAATATATTAACATTATTATCACGGCATGGCATAACCTTTTATCAATGTGTCTTAACTAAAAAAAGATTGAGTAGCGAAAGCCTGACCCTTTTGGGTAACGCCCAAGATTTAAGAAAAGAAAAAGCCCATAAACTAATTAGTTCATGGGCTTTAAAATTATATAAAAAGTTTACTTTATTTCTTTTTACTCTGAGCTTGCTTTTGTTGTTCTGCTTGCTCCATCATTTCAGCCATTTTTTTCTGAAATTTGTTTTGCTTTTTAGGCTGTTTTTTCTTCTCTTGAATTTGTGCATGAATCTTATCTTCATCTAAAATAAAATTCTTAATCACTAATATAATTCCGATACTAATTAAGTTCGAGATAAAGTAATATAAACTTAATCCTGAAGCGTAATTATTAAAGAAGAATAACATCATAATTGGTGAGAAATACATCATGTACTTCATCATTTTTGCCATATCCGGCATACCTTCTTGCTGTGGTTGCGATTGCATGTTTTGCCCTGTTGTTAATTGCATATAAAAGAAAATTGCAATCGATGCTAATAACGGAAATAAACTTACGTGGTTTCCATAAAACGGAATGTTAAACGGTAAATCTGCAATAACATCATAAGATGATAAATCGTCTGCCCAAAGGAAAGATTTTTGTCTTAAATCGAATGCAGAAGGGAAAAATTGAAATAAAGCATAGAATACAGGAAGCTGTATTAAAGCTGGCAAACAACCTGCCATAGGGCTTGCTCCTGCTTTAGTTTGCAACGCCATAGTTTCTTGTTGCGCTTTCATTTTATTGTCTTTATGCTTTTCGCGAATAGCATCTAATTCTGGTTTAAGAATTTTCATTTTCGCTTGCGATAAAAACTGCTTGTACTGTACAAATGATAGCATTAATTTAATTAAAACCGTCATAGCAATAATAGCGATACCGTAAGGTAAAAAGCCTCCTAAAAAGCCGAATAATGGCGTAAAGATATAACGGTTAATCCAACCGAAAAGTCCCCAACCAAATGGCACTAACTCGTCTAAATTACGATCATAAGAGTTTACAACGTCAAAATCATTAGGACCAAAATAGAAATCCATAGACTGGTTCAGCTCTCCTGCTTGTAATGCCAATGGCATTTTAGAATCGAAATATTTTGTATAGACCGTATCTACAACTTCATCATCAACTAAGTTTTCAGATTTAATCTGTGCTGTTTTAAATGCTGTATCTGTTAATAATACAGATGAAAAGAAGTGTTGCTTATAGCCTATCCAAGTTACATCTTCTAACTCCTCATCAGCATCACGAGCACCTGTGTAGTTCGCTTTGCCATCTTCATACTCATAATGAATATCCGTATACCTGTTTTCATAAGAAATACTTTTAGCGTGTCTATATCCTTTTAAAGCCCAGTCTAAATTAATAACTTGAGAGCTATTAATAACATCGCTTAACCCTTGAGAACGTACCGTAAAGTCGATCATGTAATCGTTAGGTTTAAGCTCGTAACGGTATTCTAAAAATTTAGATTCTGATACTTTAAGTTTCATTGAAACTACAGTATTCTCTCCACTTTTAGTTACAGATGGCGTAAAGTATAAATCTTTAGTATTTAAAGTTCTACTATCTGTTGTTCCAAAATTAATATTGAACACTGAATTACGATCCTTTATGATGTAAATAGGAAGTGAATCGTAATTAACAAACTTTTTAAGTTGTAATTCTGAAAGGTAACCACCTTTGTTGCTAAATTTTAAAGCGAAAACATCACTTTCAACAAGGGTTTCTTTATCTGAAGCCGTTGATGCTGCATAAGCAAAAGCACCAAATTTATTTTTTAAGCCAATCAATTGTAATGAATCTGAAACACCAGCAGCTTTAAAATCGTCTGCCGTAATTACTTTGGTGTCATTTTGCTTGGCACTATTTTCTGCTGCAATTTGTTCTTGCTTTGCTTTTTCTTGTGCTTCAAGCTCTTCTGGCGTTGGTTTATTCTGCCAAAGCATGTACGCTAATATTCCGAAAATAAGTACAAAACCAATAATCGAATTAACGTCTAATTTCTTTTCTTCCATGTATTCAAATTTTAGACCTGACAAATTAAAACATCCATCAGGCCTTTTTCTATTATTTTTCTTAAATCAAAAAACTATCCACTATTCGTTTTGTGCCATCTTGGCACTTTTACGCTTTTTACTAAAGTTTAATCCTGCTTTTACAAAAGCTACAAATAAAGGGTGCGGATTGGCCACTGTACTTTTGTATTCTGGATGATACTGCACACCAATAAACCAAGGATGCGTAGGGATTTCAACGATTTCAACTAAACCTGTATTTGGGTTTAATCCTGTTGCTTTCATTCCGGCAGCTTCAATTTGCTCTCTGTAATCACTATTAAACTCATAACGATGTCTATGACGTTCGCTAATACTTTCCGATTTATAAATATCACGAATGGCCGAACCGATTTTTAAATCGCAATCCCAAGCTCCTAAACGCATGGTACCTCCCATATCGGTAACACTTTTTTGCTCTTCCATTAAACTGATAACCGGATTTTTGGTATCCGGACTCATTTCAGTAGAATCAGCATCTTTTAAATTCAGTACGTTTCTAGCAAATTCAATAACTGCCATTTGCATACCTAAACAAATTCCGAAAAACGGCACATTGTTTTCACGTACATAACGTACAGCATCAATTTTACCTTCAATACCACGCTCACCAAATCCTGGTGCTACTAAAACACCATCTAAATGGCCCAGTTTTAGTTTAGCATTATCTTCATTTATATATTCTGAATGTACAGATTCAATATTAACTTTTACTTCATTTTCCGCTCCAGCGTGAATAAAAGCTTCTAAAATTGATTTATAAGAATCTTGTAATTCTACATATTTACCAATTAAACCAATAGTAATTTCATACTTTGGATTTTTATGACGATGTACAAATTTATTCCAGTTCGAAATATCTGGTACAATGCTTTCTAAATTTAACTTTTTAAGCACAACTTTATCCAGACCTTCTTCTAGCATTAAATTAGGTACATCGTAAATAGTTGACGCATCTATAGATTGAATTACAGCCTCTTGCTTAACATTGCAAAACAATGCAAGTTTACGACGTAATTCCATAGGTAATTGGTGCTCGGTTCTACAAACCAAAATATCGGCTTGTACTCCACTTTCCATTAATGTTTTTACACTATGTTGGGTTGGTTTTGTTTTTAATTCGCCAGCCGCAGATAAGAATGGTACTAAAGTTAAATGAATAACAATACCGTTATTTTCACCTAAATCCCAACGTAATTGGCGTACAGCTTCTATGTATGGTAATGATTCAATATCTCCAACAGTACCACCAATTTCTGTAATTACAATATCGTAATCGCCAGATTTACCAAGCATTTGAATACGCTCTTTAATCTCATCGGTAATATGAGGAACCACCTGAACCGTTTTTCCTAAAAATTCACCACGGCGTTCTTTTTGAATTACACTTTGGTAAATACGCCCTGTAGTAACGTTATTTGCCTGACTAGTTGGCACGTTTAAAAAACGTTCGTAATGTCCTAAATCTAAATCGGTTTCGGCACCATCCTCGGTAACATAGCATTCACCATGTTCGTAAGGGTTTAAAGTCCCTGGATCGACATTGATATACGGATCTAGTTTTTGAATAGTTACTCTATAGCCTTGTGCTTGTAGAAGTTTTGCGAGCGATGCCGCGATAATCCCTTTTCCTAGGGATGATGTAACCCCACCGGTTACGAAAATGTATTTTGCTGTAGTTGTCATGTTGCGCTTATAAACGCAGGCAAATTTACAAAATTTAAATAGTTATTTAGGAATTGTTTTAGGCTAATTTGAAAGTGATTGATTAATAATGATTTTGAAGTAATTTTGAGCTCAAATTTATTACTAAAATCACTAAATTTTAAAAGGAATTATTGTCTAGAAATAAATAACCTATAGCACTTGAAACTATTTTCCAAATCTATAAATTAATACAGTAAAGCTTCTCTTAAAACACTAATAGGATGTTTTGCAACACGGCCTGTACCATCTTTAATTTGATGGCGACAACTTGTACCATTTGCGGAAATAACAGTCTCTACAGCTGCTTTTTTAATGGCAGGAAACAACGTTTGTTCGCCTATTTGCATACTTACTCTATAATGTTCTTTCTCGTAACCAAAACTACCTGCCATACCGCAACAACCACTCGGAATTATGGTTACTTTATAATTTTTTGGCAAATTAAGAACGGTAAAACTAGACAACTGATTGCTATCAGATTTTTGATGACAATGTCCATGGAATTTAATGGTTTTAGCTTCCGAAGTAAATTGTTCTGCTTTTATATTCCCTAATTCAATTTCTTTTTGAATAAACGCTTCAATTAAAAATGTGCTTTTTGCTATAGATTCTGCTGAAATTTTATCGTCTGCTAATTTTAAATATTCATCTTTAAAAGTTAGAATAGCCGAAGGTTCAATACCAATTAGAGGTGTGTTTTCTGAAATTATATTTTTAAAAATATTAATATTTTTATTAGCTGCTTTTTTGGCTTGCTCTAATAATCCTTTAGATAAATAGGTTCGTCCAGACTCCTCATTTGCAACCATTTCAACCTTGTAATTTAAAGCATTTAAAAGCTCTAAAGCGTCTACTCCTACTTCAGTATCTAAATAATTTGTAAACTCATCATTATATAAATAAACAGTTTTAATATATCTTTTAGAAGTTCTAGTTTTAGAATGAATTTTATATTCTTTTTCTAAATTTTTACTTGAAATTAATGGCAATGTACGTTCGGGAGCAATACCAAATACTTTTTTTAATGTTGAAGATGTAAACCTGTTTGAAAACATGAAATTAGTTAAACTTGGCGCTACACTTCCTAATTTATTTAATTGATTATTATAAGCGAAAAGTTTTGTTCTAAACGGAATACCATGTTCTTTTTGATATTGATATTGAAACTCTGCTTTTAAACTCGCCACATCAACACTACTTGGGCATTCCGATGCACAAGCTTTACAACTTAAACATAGATCGAACACAGATTTTAACTCTTCATGATCAAATTTATTTTCTTTATCAGAATTCGTTAAAAACTCTCGTAGAGCATTAGCACGTGCTCTAGTAGTATCTTTTTCGTTTCGAGTTGCACGATAACTTGGGCACATGGTTCCGCCAAACTCTGGTAATTTTCTACAATCTCCAGAACCATTACATTTTTCAGTTTCTCTTAAAATGCCCTGGGATTTCGAAAAATCGAGCATTGTTTTTATTTCAGGTTCTTTACGGCCTACTTCGTAACGCAGTGCTTGATCCATAGGAAAAGCATCTACAATTTTACCTTGATTGAAAATATTATTAGGATCGAAAACCGATTTTATACGCTTTATTAATTGGTAATTTTCTTCACCAATCATTAAAGGAATAAATTCAGCACGTACAATACCATCGCCATGTTCGCCACTCATGGATCCATTATATTTTTTAACTAAATGAGCTACATCAGTGGTTATTTTTCGAAATAAAACAACATCTTCAGCTTTTTTCAAATTTAAAATAGGGCGTAAATGCAGTTCTCCTGCACCAGCATGTGCGTAATAAATGGCGTCTTGATTGTAGCCTTTCATTAAAGCAGTAAACTCAGCTATATAGTTTGCCAAGTCTGGTAAAGCAACTGCAGTATCTTCTATACACGCTGCCGATTTTTTATCACCAATCATATTTCCCAACAAGCCTAAACCTGCACTACGTAAATTATTTGCTTTTTGAATATCATCTCCAATCAGCAATGGGTAAGCATAACTAAGATTTGATGTTTTTATAGCTTCAACTAAAGCTAAACCTAAAGCTTCCACTTCGGCAACAGAATTGCCTCTTACCTCGCACATTAAAATAGCTTTGGGATCGCCTTCTATAAATGCTCTATTTTCTTCTTGGGTTTTATTTTGTTTAGTACAATCTAAAATGGTTTTATCCATCATTTCGCAATTGAACAAATTATATTTCATAGTTAATTCTACAGCACTTAAACAGTTTTCTATACTATCAAAATGTGCCGCAACCATAATGGCTTCGCTAGGTGGAAGTTTATCTAATTTTAAAGTAATTTCCGTTGAAAAAGCCAATGTTCCTTCACTACCAGAAAGCAGTTTACACATATTGAATTTCTCAGGAGTTTCCGAAAAAACATTCGATTTTATTAACTCATCAATAGCATAACCTGTGTTTCGTCTATGAATTTCTGGTTTAGGGAAGTTTTCAATAATTCGGTTTTTGACTTTATCCTGTTTTAATTCTTCGTAAATCGATTTATAAATCTTTCCCTCTAAAGTATTTTCTATTATTTTCTTTTTAAAATTATCAGAAGTTAATTCGCCAAAAACAGCTTCACTTCCATCACTTAAAATAGTTTCTAATTGTAATACTTTATCTCTGGTAACACCGTATTGAATAGATGTTGTTCCAGATGAATTGTTACCAACCATCCCACCTATCATACATCGGTTTGAAGTCGACGTATTTGGGCCGAAAAACAAGCCGTGAGGTTTTAAAAAATTATTAAGCGCATCGCGCACAACACCCGGTTGTACCGTAACGGTTTGCTCCTCTTTATTAAACGCTATAATTTTGGTGAAATATTTTGAAACATCTACCACAATACCTTTACCAACACATTGCCCTGCTAAAGATGTTCCTGCTGTACGCGGAATTAAAGTTGTATTATTAGATTTTGCGAAACTAATTAGCTTTTTTATATCTTCTTTATCCTTTGGATATGCAACCGCCATGGGCAACATTCTATAAACCGAAGCATCTGTGGCATAAATAGATTTTGATAAATTATCGAATAATAATTCTCCAGATAACTCCGATTTTAAATCAGCTAAAGTCATTTTATGTATAAATATAGTTTCGTTAAATACAACGGGCTTTTAAGAAAAGCGCCGCGCCATTAGAATAACTAAATTCTAATAATATCAAAGTTATTAGTTTTAATTAAAAAGCGGCTAGTAATCTTAATTAATTTATGCAGATTTTGAAAATGAAGACGCGCATAAACTATAACTATTTATTTAGGATACTTACGCTGTATATTTCTAATTAAATCTTCCAAACCATTTAATTTAAGTTCATAAACTTGTTTAAGCATATCGCCTAACTTTCCTTTTGGAAACCCTTTATTATGATACCAAACCACATAATATTCGGGTAAGTCTATTAAGTAACGATCTTTATATTTACCAAAAGGCATTTTGGTATGGGCTAATGTTATCAGGAAATGTTTATCTGGAACCACAGGGTTATTCTATAAGTTTAAATTTAGACAGCTTATCAAGTTCTTTCTTAATAAAAAGTTGCCATCGTTGTTGAGCATCGATTTTTTTAGAGTGATCTGTTTCCGCATCATAGCGTTTTTGCATCATTCCTAAATCGGTAACATGTTTTTTGTAAATTACTTTTAATTTAGCCTTAATATCGTTTGAAACTTTTTGTTGAGCAATTTCTTTTCTAAATTTTCTTGCAAACAATTCTGTTATATCAAAATGCAATTGCTCATGCTCTAAAATATAATCACTGGCTTTATCTTTATGAAACCAAGATTTTTCGACACTAAAATAAGCATGTACTTCAGTTGTATAACTTACAATATTAGAGTTTAATTCTTTAACAGAAAAACCAAAGCTAATTCCTGATGCAGTTTCTGCAACTGCTCCTGAATTCTGCTTTGGTTTTCCTTTAAAATCTGACCAAGACAATTTATAATCATCTTCCCAAGAAATAACAGCTTCTCCTGTTTGGAAGCTTATAGTACAAAATAAAAATGCTAATATTTTAATCACAATAAAAAATTGAATTTATTAATATGATATAAAACAATTAGATTATATCTTGGTTTACTTTTAATTACTTCACTTCTACAATACGTAAATTTTGATGTTTTACTAAATAGATACTGTCGTTATAATACCCCCCAGAAATATCTTTTTTATAAGCAAATTTACTTTCAATATATTCTGTTAATGGCGCGTCGTTAACCGACTCATACAAGCTATTTGAAGATACCAAACGTAAAACCACATCCATCGTTAAATCGAAACCACGAACAGCTCTTTTGTTTGGAGTTGTGTTATACATACTTTCATATTTTTTAACAAAGCTATTCTCCGTTTCATCAAACCATTTTGAAGTTGCTGCAAAATGAAAATTTAATTTAGATAAATGCTCGTTAGAAACCTGATCACCTTCAAAAGCATCATTCATATCGGTTGTAACCAAAGTGATTTTCTTTTTGTCGTTATTTTTTTGTCCAGGCTCTATAGTATTATTAACCGAAGCTAATAAACTTGTTACATTCGATACAAAACCAGCATTAGTGGTTTCTAAAAACACATAGTTATTACCTGCTTTTAATGAACCTACAATATCATTAACAAGTACATAATTTTCATCTTGCCCTTTTTTATTCTTTCTTGAATAAACAATAGAAGCTTGATTAAACGTACGCTTTAATTCGTTTGCTATAGATACGTGTTTAGAATCTGCCACAATAATAACATTATTACTTAAGGTGTCTTTTTTAACGAATTGTACAATTCTACTTTTTAATAATTCTGTTTTAGGTCTAGATTGAAAAACGTTAGAACGTAATTGTAAATCTAACCCAATTGGAGAAACTACTGGTACATTGTTTACTTGTAATTCTGATGCTACTTTAGCAAATGTGCTTGGCGTTAATGGGCCAATAACAGCATCTACATCACTAAAATCGTTAGCTGCCAAAATTCTGGACACTTCACTTACTTCATATTTGGTATCATAAACATCAACTTTAAGAGAAAGACCTAAAGCTTTTAAAGAATCGATAGCCATTAAAACTCCAGATTGAAAATCTAAAGATGCATTTAAATACGGATCACTTTTAATACTTTTTTTAGTGTCTTCAGTGGTATCAAACTCCACACGATTTAATCTAAAAGGTAACATAACAGCGATATGCTTAGTACCGTAATCTTTTATCTTCATTTTTAAATCAGAAGACGTACCATCATAACTTGCGTTTACAACACCCGCTAAATTAGTATTGCCTTGTGGTGTTTTTAAAATCATACCAACTTTTAATCCCGTTTCTTTTAATTCAGGATTTAAAGCTTCTAGCTCTTCTTGAGTTAAACCTAATTTTAGTTTTAGACGATAAAATCCTTCTTTAGGTAATACTTTATAATAACCGTAAGTTTCATCAACCTTCTTAATTTCTTCTTTCTCTAAATTAGGAACATTAATTTGTTGCCCTTCTTGAAGTACAGCTCCCATTTTAGGGTTAAGCGCTTCCAATTCTTCTAAAGTAATTCCAAATTTATAAGCAATACGCCACTTACCTTCTTTGGCTTGTACCAAATATGGTTTTGTATTCTTTACTTCATCAACAACTTTAGTTTCTTTTAAAATAGGGATTTGAAGCTTATCACCTTTACGAAGTGTATTTGCATATAAAAACTTGTTGTACTTTTTAATATCATCTTCCGATACATCGTACTTTTTAGCTAAACTGTATAACGTTTCTTTGCGTTTAGTTTTATGTGTTCTAAAACCTTTTAATTCCTTTACCGTAGTAACTGTTGGCTTATTAGCTTTAGAAATAGGAATAATTAAAATAGTGTTTGCCTTTAATTCCTTTTTAGCATCTGGGTTTAAAGTATAAATATCGTTCGCGGTTATATAATAACGCTTAGCAATACTCTCTATGGTTTCCCCGGCTTTTACTTGGTGTGTACTAAAATTTTGTGCTTGTAATGTGCCAAAACTACACATTATAGCAATTAAAATAATGGAAAAGAATTTACTCATTTATGTTTTTTTAAAATTACCTAATTGATGCTTGTTTTTATAGATATAGCACATAACATGCCAAAAAACTTAAACATCAATTAGGTATTATCATTATTTGGATATACGTTCGTTTTTAACAAAACAGCCAACTAATTACTAAAAATTATAGGCATTAGTGTTCTGCTTGCCAAAACAAAATTCCATAGGATTAAAATTGGTTACAAACCCCTATTCCCATTCAATGGTTGCTGGTGGCTTAGAACTAATATCGTAAACAACACGGTTTACACCTTTTACTTTATTAATAATATCGTTTGATGTTTTTTGTAAAAACTCATAAGGTAGGTTTACCCAATCAGCCGTCATACCATCGGTACTTTCTACAGCTCTAAGTGCAACACATTTCTCGTAAGTACGCTCATCTCCCATTACACCTACACTGTTAACTGGTAACAACATAGCACCTGCTTGCCAAACCTTATCATATAATCCCCATTCTTTTAAACCATTTATAAAAATAGCATCTACTTCCTGAAGCATTTGTACTTTTTCGGCTGTAATATCACCTAAAATACGAATTCCTAAACCAGGGCCAGGAAAAGGGTGACGACCTAATAATTCTGGATCGATACCTAAAGTAGCACCAACACGGCGTACTTCATCTTTAAAAATAGCACGAAGTGGCTCCACAATTTTAAGTTTCATAAAATCTGGTAATCCACCTACGTTATGGTGACTTTTTATGGTTGCCGATGGTCCGCCTGTAGCAGATACACTCTCGATAACATCTGGATAGATAGTACCTTGAGCTAACCATTTTACATCAGTTAATTTGTGAGCTTCATCATCAAAAACTTCAATAAAAGAATTACCAATGGCTTTACGTTTTTTCTCAGGATCCTCTAGACCTTTTAAAGCTTCTAAAAAACGCTCAGACGCATCAACGCCTTTTACGTTAAGGCCCATACCTTCGTATTGTTTTAAAACTGATGTAAATTCATTTTTACGTAACAATCCATTATTAACAAAAATGCAATATAAGTTTTCACCAATCGCTTTATTAAGTAAAACCGCTGCTACGGTAGAATCTACACCACCAGAAAGCCCTAAAACTACTTTATCATTTCCTACTTTCTCGCGAATAGCAGCTACAGTTTCTTCAACAAAAGAATCTGGAGTCCAGTCTTGTTTTAAACCAGCGATACCCACTAAAAAGTTTTCTAAAAGTTGTTTGCCATCTGTAGAATGATAAACTTCTGGGTGAAATTGAATGGCATAAGTTGTTTCTCCTTCAATTTTGTAAGCGGCATTTTCTACGTCGTTTGTACTAGCTACTAAAACACCATTTGTTGGTAATTTTTTAATAGTATCAGAGTGGCTCATCCAAACTTGACTGCCTTTGCTAATGTTTTTCACAAAAGGCTCATCAGTTTTTATAAACGATAAGTTCGCTCTACCATATTCTCTGGTATTCGATGGTGCTACTTCACCTCCAGAAAAATGCGCTAAATATTGCGCGCCATAGCATACGGCTAGCATTGGTTTTTTCCCTCTAATTTCTGATAAATCAGGATGCAAAGCATCTTCACCTCTTACAGAGTTTGGACTTCCCGAAAGAATAACCGCCTTGTAGGTGTCTAAATTGGTTGGAATTTTGTTAAATGGATGTATTTCGGAGTAAATGTTGAGTTCCCTAACTCGACGGGCAATAAGTTGTGTGTATTGCGATCCGAAGTCTAAAATAAGTACCTTGTCATGTTGCATGCGCAAAAATAACGATTGATTTTAAAATGACGAATTAGCACCGCAACTTTTTTAACTAAATTGTTAACAGTAAAAAATCGCCTTTTAAAGGTTGTAAGTTTTTTATTAAGTTTGGTAACAATTGCTCGCCATATTCTAAATAAAATTCCGAAAAATTAGTGTTTCGTTCCTGTAAACTACCACCCGGAAAAAGTTCGGTTTGTAAGTCCGTCATTCTCGAAACGGCATCTTTCAATTTACGTTTTTGAGCTTTAAGTAAACGATTCTCTAAATGCTCTAAACCTTGTAATTGCTTTACTTCTTGAGCTTTTACAGCACCTAAAAACGATTTATCGGTGTCTTCGGCAATTTTATACATACTTTCAAATTGCTTTATCAAATGTTTCTTTTGTTCAGAAAAATCGATATCAATATTTGATATTTCTCTAACTTTTTTATTAATGAAAGCACTTCGCTTTAAGAAAACATCTTCCTTAGAAATATTTAAATTTTCAAGCTTTTTACTCTGACTTTCCGTTTGAATTAAAACTGAATTTCTTAATAACAATACCGGAAAAGGTACATTTACTGTATTAAAATATTTTTTTAATTGAAACCAATACGCCAATTCTCCTCCTCCACCTATGTAACACAGGTTTGGTAAAATCACTTCTTGGTATAGAGGTCGCATAATCACATTTGGTGAAAAATGCTCCGGATGTTTTTTTACTTCATCCAGAATAGCCGCTTTTGTCCAAATTATATCGGTATTTATCGCTTTATAAACACCTTTCTCAAAAACAATACGTTCTCTTAAATTTTCATTTAAATAAAATAAGTTTATTTCTCTTGGGTTTACTTGCGCTTTATAGCCTTCAGAATAATTATTTAAATCTTCTATAGTTTCCGTAACCGCCTTAAACGATGTTTGGTTCAACAATTCGGTTTCTATAAAAGGGATAAACTCTTTTTTTAATGCGGCATTATTGGCTTCGACAATAACTAAACCATATTCGTGAAACACAGCGTTTGCCAAATATCTGGTAGCATCGGCTAAATTATCATGTTCTAAATAAGCGTCTTGGAAAAGGCTTTTTAAATGCTCTGCGTTTTTGGTATGCCCTATTTCATTAGAAAACACTTCAAAAACTTCCGCTAAACCTTCGGTAGATAATTCTCCTACAGCTCCGCTAGCGTCCTTATTCCATTGCACTTTTTTTCCTCTGAAATTAAAATAATTTATTTCATCAAAATCATGATCTTCTGTTGCCATCCAATAAATAGGAACAAAATTTTGATTGGGATATTTTTCTTTTAATTCTTTTGAAAGATTAATAGCCGATACTATTTTATACAGAAAATACAGTGGTCCCGTAAACAAGTTTAGCTGGTGTCCAGTTGTAACCGTAAAGGTATTTTCCTGTTTTAATAAATCTATGTTTTGAAGTGTTAATACCGAAGCTTCAACCTTTTTATACTGTTCAGTTAGTACCCCATGCAATACTTTTCGAGATTCTGGAGTAAAACTCGCTCCCTTTTCTTCAATTTGATTTTTAAAATTATCAAGGTTTGGAAAACGATTGTAAAATGGTTTTAACTCTTGATTTTCATCGAGATAATCACAAATTAAACTTGAAAAATATCCTGTGTTTTTAAACGAAATACAGTCTGCTGGCATATTAAAATAGATAGAAAATGTAAATATAAGCTTATTCAATTTTGAAATTCTAAAAATTTCGTTAAGAATTAACAGGAAATTGAACCACCAATTTTGTCGTATTAAATTTAAGAAACATTCATTTTATATTCACTTAACATTTCAGTACTTAATTCTACATGTTGTTAATATTTAAGTAATCTTTTTAACACTAAGGTTACTTAAAATTAAATTAAGCACAGCAGTTAGTTAACACGGTTGTTTGATTCAAATTCTAATTTTGAACCGAATTAATTAACCAATATTTATATATTAAATGATGAACAAGTACATTAAATTATTTTTATTCCTTTTTATTGTAACATCTACAAGTACAGTAATAGTTAGCTGTGATATCGAAGATGGAAAAGATGGTATTAACGGTGTTGACGGAAAAGATGGCGAAAACGGAAAAGATGGTGAGGATGGTGAAGATTTTACACCACCAGAAGCTATGTTTAGTAATAAATCGTCTTTAGCTCCTTTAGTAAAATTACACAGTGAATTTAGTACAGTAGAAGCTTTTTCTTTATTAAGTTCTACCGATGTGCTTTCTAACGGTTTTCGTTTAGTTGGTGCTCAAGATGGTGCAGGATTTTTAAAAGATGGTGATGAGTACATCTATGTTGTAAATGCAGAAGATGATTATGCTGTTTCTAGAATTCGTTTTGATAAAGACCTTAATCCTATTTCTGGCGATTGGTTATTAAATAGTGGTGTTGCAGATTATGCAAGACAATGTTCTGGTACTATGTGGGAAGCTGCTGAACATGGTGGTGATAAAGATATCTTTTTATCTGCTTCAGAAAGTTACGCTTACGATGTTAAAGGAATTGATCCTTGGATTGAAACACCTACTCCAACTGCAGATTTTGGTTTAGATGCTTTAGGTGAATTCTCTTGGGAAAACGCTGTACCATTACCAAAAGGTGCTTATACTGGTAAAACGGTAATTATTGGTGGAGATGATGATTCTAGCGGGTCTGAAGGCCAAGTAACTATGTATTTATCTGAAAACGGTGATGCAGATTTAGCAAACGGAAAAATTTATGTTTTAAGATTTAAGCAAGTTTCTGATGGTGCTGGCGGAACTATGGATGTTGCTGCAGATCAAGTTTACAACGAAGGTAGTTTAGATTTTCAAAAAACTTACGACATCGAATTTGTAGAAATCGTAGATGGTGCGGCTTTAACTAAAAGTGAAATGGAAACCGCTTGTACTAATGTATTTGCTTCTCAGTTTATGCGTGTTGAAGATGTTGATTACAAAAAAGGTAGCGATGCAGATGCAAGAGACGTATTTTTTGCGGTAACAGGAAGAGGTCCAGGAAGAGGAACTTATAACGATTGGGGAACTGTTTACAAAATTGAACTTGATGAAACTAATCCATTAGAAGGTAAATTAACTCAAATTATTAGCGGAAACACTGATACTAACAATCAAGATGGTAACCTTGCAGAATTACAAAGTCCAGATAATATTTGCGTTACAGAAAACTTTATCTACGTGCAAGAAGATCCAAATTCTTTCTCTAGAAACCATGCTGCACAAATTTACCAAGCAGATTTAGATGGTAACAATAATAAAGTTGTTTTAGAATTAAAAGTTGAAAATAACTTAGACCCAACAGGATCTACAGGATTTTCTGGTGAGTTTGGTGCTTTAACTGATATCTCTGATAAAGTAGGTGTGCCAGATACATTTATTTTAAACTTACAACCACATTACTGGGAAAGCGATGATTTTGTTTCTAGCAGTTTACCACATAACCAAGGTGGACAAATTGTATTATTAAAAGGCTTAGCTAGATAGTAAACACAATATTTTTTTAATATTAAGAATCTTCATTTTCACAATGAAGATTCTTTCATTTTTATAACTTTCACACATGTTTCGATATTTAAAATCGCTATTCTTCTTAATTATTTGCATTTCAATAACTGGATGCAAACAGGATAAAAAAGAAACCATTTCTGTAATAAATTGGTCGGCTGCACAAAACTATTACTCCCAAAACATAGATTTAGCTTTAAGTTATATCGATAGTTTAGAAACGGAAGGTATGCACGGTAAAAAAGCCAAAACCTATTTCGCTTTATCTCGTGTTGCTTTCAAAAAAGCCGAACCTTACGCATCGTATTTAAATCCGGAGGTTGGCCACAGAGCAAACGGCCCTGCCCTACCTATTTATAAAGAAGACACCGGTAAGATTATCAAACCAGTTGGTTATCAAAAAATAGAAGAAAGTGTTTTTGATAATGAAACTTCCGAAGCCGATTTTAAACAAGAACTATACGTGCAAAAAGGCATGCTTTCTAACCTTAAAAAAGCTATTGACAAAAGAGACCTTAATCCTCAACGCTTTTTTATAGCCACACACCAGCAACTATTACGTATAGTAAGCTTAGCCATATCTGGTTTTGATACGCCAGTAAGTCATTTAGGCATTGATGAAACTATTGTTTCACTAGAAAGTTTACAAACCGTCTATAAGGCTACCATACAAAATAGTATTAAACTTAAGAATGAAAAATTAGACTCCGATTTTAATGCTAATATTGAAAAAGCTATTGCTTTTATTAAAAAAAATCAAGATTTTGATACTTTCGATCGCTTTACATTTACACGCGATTATATGAATCCGATTACTCGAAATTGGGTCGATATTAGAAAATCTAGTGCACTTTGGGAACCAATAGACACTACTCCTTTTAATTTTGATGCCCCTACTTTTTTTGAAGACGATAGTTTTAATTTAAATTATTTTACAGCTGCTATCAACCAAAACCCAACTGAGAAACAGATTACTTTAGGTAAAAAATTATTCTCAGACCCTAAACTTTCCGAAAACGGAAAAATGGCTTGTATTACCTGTCATTTACCTAATAAAGGCTATGCCGATAATGTTGCACTAAATTTAGATAATCAAGGTAAACCATTGCTACGAAATACACCCACACTTATAAATACGGCATTTCAACAAAGTTTCTTTTTAGACGGACGCTCAAACACCTTGTTAGATCAAATTTCATCTGTATTTACAAATGATAAAGAGTTTAACTCCGATGTGCATAAGTTCTCAAACGCCATTCTAAAAGACTCAACTTATACCACTCTTTTTAAAGATGCCTTCGGAAAAATTTCATCAAATAATACGGATGTTATAAAAGCCATTTCATCATATATTTCAACCTTAAATGGTTTCAATTCTAAATTTGATAAAAACATAAGAGGCGAGGAAAATAACTTTTCAGATGAAGAAAAACTGGGATATAATTTATTTATGGGAAAAGCCTTGTGCGCTACTTGTCACTTTATGCCTTTAACCAACGGAACCGTTCCTCCTTTTTATACTGAAACAGAAAAAGAAGTTATTGGAGTTCCGGAAACAGCAGAAAACAAACAACTTGATGATGATTTAGGTTTTTATTGGAGCTTTAAAGAACCACTACATAAAGGCATGTTTAAAACACCAAGTATTAGAAACATTGCTCTAACAGCGCCTTACATGCATAATGGTGTTTATAAATCTTTAGAGGAAGTTGTAGAATTTTACAACCTTGGAGGTGGTGGCGGTCTAGGTTTCGATTTAGAACACCAAACTTTGCCATTCGATGAACTTAATTTAACAACTGAAGAACAAAACGCCTTAGTCGCTTTTATGAAAACGCTAACGGAAACAGTTAGTGATGTGTATTAAACATTAGCTCTAAAACTTTTAGAACACAATAATGAAACTCTTAAAAATCCGTCAATTTATGGCGGATTTTTATTTTATAAAAAACCAACCATGACTACCAGCAACTGCTCCTGCCGTAGTTATTAAACTCAATATTAGTAAAAACCAATGCGCCTTATGAAGTATTGAAAATGTTTTTGAAGGATTTTCTTCTACATATTTTTTGAATAATTTATGCAATATAAGCGGCTCTAAAATATATAAAATAAGAGTAAAAAGTACCCAAACTAAAGTCATAGCATGAATCCACCAAAACCGATAATCAAAATATCGATCCCAAGCATCGAGCACATATAACATATAGAAACCAGAAAGTCCGGTTAGTAAAGTTGTTACTTTAGCTTGTATAGCAAACTTACCTTCTAACGCTTCAAAAGTTTTAATTTGATCTTCTTTAGATTTTAGCTTTTTTACAGCCGGAATAATAACGGTAGTTACCATAGAGACTCCACCAATCCATAAAATAACAGCTATAACATGAATAACGCGTGCTAAGGTGAATGTTTCCATTTTCTTTTAATATGAGTGGATTTAAAGCTGAGTTATTTTTATAATTTTAAAGCACCAAACACTTGGCTAGTGTTTTTTCATAAATTTTCTCGTACTGCGGTACAATTTCGTGTAAGTCGAATTTCAAGGCTTCTTTTCGAGCATTTTCTTTGAAAGCTTTTAATCGATTTTCATCACTTAAAATATGTATAGCATTTTTGCTCATATCTTCAATATCGCCTACTTCACTTAAATACCCCGAAACACCGTGCACATTAACTTCTGGAATACCACCCGTGTTACTCGAAATTACAGGAACACCAGACGCCATAGCTTCTAGAGCCGCTAAACCAAAACTTTCCGTTTGAGAAGGCAATAAAAATAAATCACTAAAGCAAAGTATCTTATCAATTTCATTACTTCTTCCAAAGAAAATTACTTTATCTGTAATACCAAGTTCAGCGCATTGTATTTCCATCTTTTCCTTTTCAGGTCCTTCACCAATAAACATCAGTTTGGCTGGCATTGCTTTTTGAATGTTATAAAACACACTAATAACATCTTCTATTCGTTTTACGGGACGTAAATTACTAATATGTGTTATTATTTTTTCGTTGTCTTTAGCCATCATCCCACGTTGACATTCTGTAACGCCATGATGCTTATATTTTTCTAAATCTATAAAATTGGGCACTACATCAATGTCGTTTTTTATATCAAACAAACGTAGTGTATCTTCTTTTAAACTCGCTGAAACCGCAGTAACAGCATCAGATTTATTAATACTAAAGGTTACAGCTGGTTTATAAAACGGATGACTACCAACAAGTGTAATATCGGTACCATGAAGTGTAGTTACAATTGGCACATAAATATCTTCTTCAATAAGCATTTTTTTAGCCATATAAGCCGCGTATGCGTGCGGAATAGCATAATGTACATGAAGAATTTCTATTTTATGAAGCTTCACCATATCAACCAATTTACTCGATAAAGCTAACTCGTAGGGTTGGTAATGAAACAATGGATATTCTGGTACATTTACTTCGTGATAATGAACGTTATTGCCTAATAATTCCAATCGCACAGGTTGGTTATATGTAATAAAATGGATTTCATGGCCACGCTTAGAAAGCTCTAAACCTAATTCTGTTGCTACAACGCCACTACCTCCAAATGTTGGATAACACACTATACCTATTTTCATGCTCTTCAATTTAAAATTTTAATCTTCAATCGCTTCGTAAATTAAACGCTGAATTTCTGTTCTAATATTTTCTTTTAACAACAAGTTTTTACCTGCATTTGGGTAGGTTCTATTTGCTAAAAATACATATACAATTTCTTCATCTGGGTCGGCCCAAGCATAAGTTCCTGTAAAACCAGAATGCCCAAAACTCTTCATAGATAAACAACCACATGTTGGTCCTACTGTTCCCAATTGAGGTTTATCAAAACCAATTCCTCTTCTGTTATTTTGAGCTTCAAAATAACGCGTATTAAACTTATCTACGGTTTCTTCTTTTAAATAACGCTTTCCGCCGTAATACCCTTTCTGCAAATACATTTGCATAATTTTCGCAACATCGTTGGCATTACTAAAAACCCCCGCGTGGCCACCAATACCATCTTGCATGGCGGCTCCCATATCATGTACGTAACCGTGTACTTTTTGAAAACGATAATAATTATCCTCTTCCGTAGGTACTATTTTTTTACTACTTATTTTATGGTACGGATTATACATGGTGTTATTCGCACCTAACGACTCATAAAAATGCGCTTGCGTTAATTGCTCTAACGTTCTGTCGTAATACTCTTCAATAAATTTCTTTAGAATATAATATGGAAAGTCACTATAGCGGTATCTCAAGCGATCTAGTAATTCTGAATCTTTAATTATCTTCGGAATAGAATCCTGATAATCAGTTCTTAAAAACAAGTTTTTGGCCACTTCAACATTAAATTCTGGACTTCTAATTTTTCTATAATATTTTGCACTAGGGCGTTTAGTTACTGTATCTAAAGTATGATAATAGAAGGGTTCCCATGGACGTAATTGAGCATAATGCGAAAGCATCTTCTTAAAAGTCACATTTTCTTTGTTAGACCCTTTGTATTCAGGTAAAACATCTACTAATTTAGTATCTAGTGAAATAACATTTTGTTCTTCCAGCTCCATTACCAACGGCAAGGTTGCTAATATTTTTGTTAGAGATGCTACATCATAAATATCATCAAAACCCACTTTTTCTTTTCCGCTATAGGTGTGTTTCCCAAAATTTTTATTGTAAACCACTTTCCCTTTTCTAGCAACCAAAAGTTGAATTCCGGGTGTCATTTTATTGTTTACAGCATAATTAGCGATAGAATCTATTCTGTTTAATTTTTCAGAATTCATTCCCACACGCTCTGGAACAGTGTATCCTAAACGTTTTATAGCTTCACTATCTATACCTTCGCCAGCATTATAAAACTGTCCAATAGAAACAGGAAGTGTTCCTTTTGCTGGAATAGCTCCAAAAATAAGTTGTGCAGATTTTTGTTGTGCAATAGCACTGTTTTGGTAACTTACAATAACACTCTCAATATTTGCCATAGTTCTTAAATCGGCAAGTGCGTAAGGCTTAACAAACACATCTAAAATTACGTTGTGCGATCTAGAAATTTCGTGCAACCAACTAATCTCTTTCTCTGTAAACTTATAGCTTTTCCATGGGTTAGCATTAGAGCGATGTAAACCAACAATAACGGTATTATAAGGTTCTAACCTTCCCATTAATTCTTCTAAATTATTTCCTTTTACGGCATGTACTTTACCATACTTTTTAAGTTCATTAAAAAATACATCACCAGAATCGTCACCTAAATTAACATAAGCTATCGATTTAATTTCCAATTTTTTTAAAGGGACTAAGTTATTCTCGTTTTTAACAACAGTAATGGCATTTTCTAGTAGTTCTTCATATAAAATATCATCTTCTGGTCTGTTTAAATCTTTTCCAAGATTCTTTAAACTAATTGGCTTATAATTCTGTAAACCAACTTTGTACTTAGCCATTAAAATCTTTTTAACCGAAAGTTCTAATCGTGCTTCTGTAATTTCACCTCTATTATAAGCTTCTTTAATTTTAGAAATACCAATACTTACATTTTCAGACATTAGCATCACATCGTTACCAGCTTTAAAAGCTGCTAAATCAATATCGCCCGTTTCATCAAAATCGGCAGCCCCTTTCATAGTTAATGCATCAGTAAAAATAAGACCTTTAAAGCCTAATTTCTCCTTTAAAATATCGGTAACAATATGTTTTGATAAAGATGAAGGCACACCAGAATTATCTAAACCAGGAACATTTAAATGCGCCACCATAACACTAGAAAGTCCTTCGGTAATTAATTTTCTATATGGATATAACTCTATAGAATCTATGCGTTTTTCATTAAAACTAATAGTTGGTAATGTTAAATGTGAATCTTGATCGGTATCGCCATGACCAGGAAAATGTTTTGCATTAGCCAAAACTCCAGCGCCTTGCATTCCTTTCATGAAAGCAGAAGCTTTGCGCGTAACATTATCTCGGTCTTCACCAAAAGAGCGGTTACCAATAATTGGATTTTTAGGGTTAGTATTAATATCTACAACAGGTGCAAAATTAAAATGCACACCTAAACGTTTGCAATGTTCGCCAATATATCGACCAGCTTCTTCAACTAATTTATCATCTTTAATGGCTCCAAGCGTCATGTTCCAAGGAAAAGCATAAGTAGAATCTAAACGCATACTTAAACCCCATTCGGCATCCATACCAACTAAAAGCGGGATTTTTGATATCGCTTGCAGTTGATTATTAAGTTTAGCCTGACGGTATGGTCCGCCATTAGAATATATTACACCACCAATATGGTTGTTTCTTACTAAATTTTCGACCTTAACTTTTGTTGCAGCACTTTGGCTAGACATGACCTGAACCATGTACAATTGCCCTATTTTTTCGGATAAGGATAGTGAAGCATACACACTATCTACCCATTTGTGTTGAGCTTGAGGGTTGGTTGTTTCTAAGGGGTTTTTAGAATTTTGACCATAAATAGAAAGTACTGAAAACAGACAAACTACGGTAAATTTTATATGACGCATAAAAAGAATTAATTAAGAAATTACTAGTCGTTTAATACAATACTAATAATCATGCCAAAATAATACTTTTAAAAAGAAGATGAAAAGACTTTAAGATAGATTTATACAGAAGTTTGTAACAGATTTTAAATTTAAGTTGAAGTAAACCTCTTTAATCTATTTTAAAGTCTAATTAAAACATTGAATTAATCACCATCATTATCTGTTGTTGTGATAATAATAGATAAAATACTACGTACATCTACACTAAATAAAACACCTAACTCACCAAGTTTCTCGTGTAAATTCTCAACCTCTTCTGGGTTACTTGTAATAGCCGTATAAAAATTAGTTGGTATGGCATCAATAGCTGCATAAACTTCTGCTATTTTAGCTTCTACAGCATTGTTTAATTCATCATTATCAATTGTAGCGTATACATAATCTGAAATACCCAAACCATTTGGATTAAAATATACCGCCTCTAAACTTTTAATGTTATTTTCGATAATAGCTAATGAAGTATGACTAAAGTAAGCTTGTGAAATTTCTGGATTTACATTATCGGAATTCTCTAAACCTGCAGGCTTACCTATTTTGGTGATCTTGGCATTATCAATCAAATTAAATAAACCGTTGTATAGTAAATTGAACGATCCTTTTATTCCTGTTTCTTGATTGGCTATAAAGGTTGAAGCATAAGCACCAGAGTTTACAGTACCCCAAATACCCTGAAGTCTTTCCGATTGCGTCTTTAATTCCAAAGCCGTATATTTTAAATAATTTCTTCTTTTTTCAGATGAAACAAAAGCAGCATTAACCGTTGCTAAATCGTCACCAAAAAGCAAATATTCTAAGCCTGAAAGTGTTTTTATTTGTGGACTTAATCTTAGTACAAGCGCTTCATCCACAACTTCGTTATTAATCAAAATGTTTTCTATCGCCGTTGGTAATGTTGGCCAATTGAATAAAGCCTGATGCATAAACTGACCACGAACATCTCCAATATTAAAAGCATAAATATTCCCATACGCTTTCGCGGAAACTTGCCACTGCACACGTAAAGCTTCTAAATTAAATTCTGTAGAAGCTGCTAAATAGGTTTCTACAGCTGTATTTAAATTAACACTTTCTGAAACAAAATAATCTACAGCAGGTAGAATATTCTGGTTAACAACATCGGTTAAAAGTAAATCGACTTTAAATGATGCTTTTGTATTATCGTCCGACGAGTTACAAGTAAAAAGTAAAAAAGACAGAAATAATATTGATAAATTTCTCATGTTTTTAATAGTATTTTAGTTTTAATATGAAACTAATAAATAAATCATTTTTTTAAAGTGAATTCACAAAACTGATAAGGTTTTCACGATCATCAACCGAAAGGTTTTTAAAATCTTCTTTTATATTTTCTGCTTCACCACCATGCCATAGTATAGCTTCTTCAATATTTGCGGCTCTACCATCATGCATTAAATTAGTATGGCCATTTACTGTAGAAATAAGGCCAATACCCCAAAGCGGTTGTGTTCGCCATTCATTTCCAGTTGCTAAATAATCGGGTCTATTATCTGCCAAATCATCTCCCATATCATGTAATAAAAAGTCAGAATATGGTTTTATAGTTATATTTTTAAGATAATCACTTGCCGCTTCCGTACCCGTTTTTTGATTAATAGCGTGGCAACCAATACAATTTAATGAAGAGAAAAGTGCTTTACCTTTCAGTACGTTTTCATCCTTATAATTTCGTCTATTAGGTACTGCTAAATGCGCCTGATAAAATAACATTTTATCTAATTGTACATCGGTAACTTCTGGAGTACCACCATTAATAGCATCGGCACAATCTTGCTGTGGTGACGGACAATTAGAATCTGAAAATAATGATGTGGTTAACCCCATATCTCCATGTAAGGCCGCAGCAACTTGCTGTTTTAATGTAGGCGCATTGGCTTTCCATCCGTATTTACCTAAATCTCTCTCGTTTATTTCATAATTATAAACATAATTTGCTCGACCCGAGATACCATCGTTATCACTATCGGTTTCATCTTCAAACTTTGTAATTTCTTCATCTGGCAAAGCACTAATTAAACCTAAACCAATAGTTTGTTGTGCTACTCGAGGAGACATTAGCACACCAGAAAGAGAACCAAAGGCTTCTTGAGAAAAACTATAAATTGGTTTTTGTAATTGATAAGACGTTCCGTCGGCATATTCTCCATTAATAACTTCGTAAGTTACATTAACCTTTGCTTCAAACGGAATACCATTATTTGCTCGGTCTTGAAGTTGAGTTCCATAGCCCAAAACAGGCAAAGCATCTCCATTACTATCTTGTCCTGGCATACTTATACGCATTAAAAAGCCACTAGAATCTTCACCATTAACAAAAGCTTTACCACGACCATCTTTAAAGTGACAGGTTGCGCAAGCTCTTGCATTAAATGTTGGACCTAAACCATCTCGACCTGTTGTAGAGGCCGGCGAGGAAACCCAAGTTTGATTAAACAAAGAGTTACCTGTAGCAAATTCGGCTTGCTCAACAAATGATAATCCACTGATTTCAAAACCAAAAGCATTGTTACTTGTTGAATTAACTCCTAAATCACTAGTAAGAAACTCTTCGCCTTCTTCATATTCAATTTTAGATGTAGCCGTATAATCATCATCGGAACAACTGTATAAGCAAGTTATAATTATGGAAATAAATACGATTTTCAGTTTCATTTTAATCATGATTTTAAATAGCAAAATCCCGAATGTATAATTCGGGATTTCACTTTAAAAATGGAGGTGTTATTCTATAAATTAATTCCTATTACAGTTGCCGATGCACTAATCTCATCTGCCCAATCTTGTAAAGCAACAACACTTTGCATCACTACACCAAAGTTAGCATCTGTAGAGTTTTCTAATGTTATTAGATAATCGAAAGGTTCGCTATTATTAGCTATTGCATTTACTTTTTCCATAGCCTCGTCTGCCGCATCTTTTAACTTTTCAGCTTGAGCTGCATCTTTTTCTTTTACTAAATCGTAAAAAGAATCTCCAGAGACATTACCATAAGCTCCAAAAACTACGTTATAAACACCTTGCGCATTTGCCCAAATATCTTTGTGCGTATTATCACTAAAGCATGAATGCTCATCTTCTTGTCCTAATCCATCAATACCATCTGTAGAATCTACAGGGGCGATTATACGTTCCGAGCTTAATTCGTCACCAGCAATAAAGAAAGCACCGTTAATAAATTGCTTTAACGCAACATCTTCATCTAAAGCTTCAAAAACAGTTCTATAAGTACCATTTGGAGCCCAAGTTGTAGTTAATGCATTTAAATCGCTTACTAATAAATCGGTTGCTGCTTGTAAATAATCAGCTCTACGATCTGCATCATCTGCGGTAGTATAATCGGTATACTCACGTTGCCCAGGTAAATCTTCACTTGGTAAAGTATTGTCTTGTCCCCAAAGTAAAAACTCTATAGCATGCCATCCTGTACTGATAGATTTATCGGTGGTTTCTTCATTTAAAGAAGCTAAAGTCGCTTCATCTATAGTTACACTAGTATTAGAAATAATACTTGTAAAACTACCTGCGTAAGCTTCTGTTCCAGATGCTACATAATCAATATAACTTTCGTCTATTGGCCAAGCATTAAGTTGTCCTTCATTACCAACACTCCAAGCTTCATTTTCTGTATCTATAGGACCGTTGCATTCTCTATAAGCTTCGGTTTGCCCATAAATATCTCTAGCACTCAACCATGCCGTTTTTACTGCTGTAAAATTAGCATCAGTTGGTGTTTCTATAAAAACATCTACCGCAGTTTGTAACGACACGGCTCCTGTATAACTATCTAAATAAGATTGATAAACAAGATTGGCGTAGTTTTCAATAACAGCAGACTTTTCGATGCTTTCACTTGTGTCTCCTCCATCATCATCACTAGAACAAGATGCTACAAAAAGTGTTAACGTAAAAAGATAAAGCGGGTTAAATAATTTGAATTTCATAATTTATTTTTATTTAGACTTGATATAAATAGAGTTGCAAATATATTTTCTTTTTAAAGAAATCAAAGTTTATTTAGATTAAATCTTAATAAAAGATTAAAATGAACTGTTAACCTTTTTTAAATCAATCGTTTAAAACGTTTATTAAATCTTTAGAAAATATAGCACATTTACACCAAACACTTCTACCCTAGTAATGATTTACCAAATCAAAAAAGTTTAATTAATAAATACACTTTTTCGTAAAAACAAAACTCTTCTACACCTCTGAATTTAATAGATTTAGCAGTAATAATATTTAACTAATTAATAAACATTATGTAACATATCATATTGATTTAAATACGTTATTTAACACCAAAATAAAAAAACAACCAGACCAACATTATCAATGGATTTTTCTACAATAGTTATTTATCTTGGCTTTACATTAGCCGCCTATTCTGTAATAGGTAATGATACCATCCAAACGTTAGGGACTTTTCTAAGCTCTAATGAACGAAAAAAATGGTGGGTGTTGTGGCTTTATGCAGGTGGTATTCTAACATTTACCCTAATCTATGGTTACATTACTCATGACGGCGATGTCTCTTATGGACGTTTAGAAAAATACCCTATGCCAAACCCCTTTTCATGGTATTATATATTACCTCCTATTATTTTAATGATACTTACGCGTACCGGAATTCCTGTAAGCACATCATTTTTAATTCTTACGTTTTTTAACCAAAAGAATTTAACCGATATGGTTTTAAAATCCGTTTCTGGTTATGCGGTTTCTTTTGTTGCCGCCATTATTTTGTATTTGGCCATATCCAAAGTACTAGAGAAAAAATTTATAGAAAACCCAATTACAGCAAAAGAAAACCAAATATGGACCGCTTTACAATGGGGTTCTACCGGTTTTTTATGGTCGCAATGGCTTATTCAGGATTTTGCCAATATTTATGTTTACTTACCAAGACAACTCGAATTATGGCAGTTAATATTCTCTTTAATTATTGTATTAGTGATGCTCGCTTTTATTATCGCGAAAAAAGGAGGTGCCATACAAGGCATTATTAAATCTAAAACCAACACGGTAGATTTAAGGTCAGCTACGCTTATAGATTTTACATACGGTATTATTTTATTCTACTTTAAGGAGTTAAATAATGTGCCAATGAGTACCACCTGGGTGTTTATAGGTATTCTGGCCGGTAGAGAAATTGCCTTAAACTACATGCTTAGAAAAAATGAACCTAGAAGAGCTATGTTTAGTAATTTAGGTATGGATTTGTTTAAAGTTTTTATAGGCCTTGTAGTGAGTATTGTTCTAGTTTATGCTGTAAAATATTTAGCAACGCTATAACCTTACTTTCATTTAAAATTAAAACATAACCCTAATCGTTAAAAAGATGAAAAGCATATTATTTCCAACAGATTTTACCGAATTATCCTTAAATGCTTTTACATATGCTATGGAATATGCACAAAAGTCAAATTCTAAGTTAATTGTGTATCACACTTATACTGCCGGAGATCCTTTAAATGAAGATGCTCAGGCTGTTTACAATAAAGTAGATATACAGAACTTTAGAAGTAAAAAGGATAAATTTCCTCCATTTGAAAAACTTATTAAAAACAGTAAGGCAGGAAATTTAAACGTAAAATATGTTGTAGATGAAGGTACTTTTGTAGAGTCTTTAAAAAAGTATATTTTAAAAAAAGAAGATAAGATTGACTTGATTATTATGGGTACACAAAGTAGCCAAAATAGCCTGTTTAACATTTTTATGGAAACCAATACCATTAAAATATTAGAAGAAATTAGCAAGCCCGTTATTGCCATACCAGAAAAAGCTGTTTTCGATGGTTATTTGGATAATATTGTATTTCTAGTGGATTATAAGGAAGATGAAATTATTCCGTTAGGTCATGTTATCGAAAAATCTCAAGAATTCAATTCAAAACTACATGTTATTCATTTCGATTTAGCACATGTAGAATCAATTTCTCCTTTAATGGAAACCTTTAAGCAATCGTTAGATTTAGCCCACCTAAATAATGTAGAGTTTATTTCTATAGATTCTATTAACCTGAAGAAATCGTTAACAGAATACTGCATTAACAACAAAATAGATATGGTTTGCTTAATAAACCATAAACGGAATTTTTACCAACGTCTATTCTCTTTTAGTTTAACTGAAGATTTGCTAAACAATTTCGACATCCCGATAATGGCTATTTATCGTGACTAACAAAATATAATCCATAAAAAAAGCTCTAAAAATTTTTAGAGCTTTTTTTATTCTATAATACCAAGTAAATAATCTTTACTCAATTAAATCAATATGTCTGTCGTGATAGCCTAACAAGTATAAAACACCATCTAAACCAATGCTAGATATAGAACTTTGTGCATTATCTTTTACTTTAGGCTTCGCATGAAATGCAATCCCTAACCCCGCTAAATTAAGCATAGGTAAATCGTTGGCACCATCGCCTACCGCAATAGTTTGGCTAATATCGATACCTTCTTTTGCGGCTATTTCTTTTAAGTATTCTGCTTTTTTATTACCGTCAACAATATCTCCTAAATAGCCACCAGTTAACTTACCATCTACAATTTCTAATTGATTAGCATAAACATAGTCCATACCTAATTCTTTTTTTAAATACTCACCAAAATATGTGAATCCTCCAGAAAGAATAGCAGTTTTAAAACCGTAACTTTTTAATGTATCAATTAAACGGCGAGCTCCTTTTGTAATTGGTAAATTTACAGCAACATCTTGCAAAACTTCTTCGCTTAAGCCTTTTAAAAGCTTCATACGTTGTTTAAAACTTTCGTTGAAATCAATTTCTCCTTGCATAGCAGATTCAGTAATTGCTTTTACTTCATCACCAACACCAGCAAGTTCTGCTAATTTATCAATAACTTCAGCCTGTATCAACGTAGAATCCATATCGAAACAAACTAAACGACGGTTTCTACGGTAAATATTATCTTCCTGAAAAGCGATATCAACATCGAGATCATTAGAAATCTGCATAAACTTCGCAGTAACTTCAGCTTTATTATCAATTTGACCACGAATGGAAAGTTGAATAGAAGCACGTGGATATTCAGATTGCTTTTTTAAAGATAAACGCCCTGTTAAACGTTTAATAGAATCAATATTTAAATTCTTTTCTGAAATTACTTTCGTTACTTCAGATATTTGTTTAGCTGCTAATTTTTCACCTAAAAGTGTTACGATATAACGGTCTTTACCTTGAAGTGTAACCCAATCTTCATATTTATCTAAAGAAATTGGAGTAAACTTAGCCGAAATACCAAGCTCATAAGCCTTAAAAAGTAAATCTTTTAAAACAGCTGCCGATTTCTTTTTAGATTTTATTTCGAACAAAATACCAAGCGACAATGTATCATGAATATTGGCCTGACCAATATCTAAAACTTTTGCGCCATATTCGGCCAAAACGCCAGTTAAACTAGATGTTAAACCTGGTTTATCCTGTCCTGAAATATTTAATAAAACAATCTCTTTAGCCATAATTTAGTTTTTACTTTTTCAAAGATGTAAAAATCATTATTCTATTTGAATTATGAAAGTTTTTTATAGAATAATACACTTTGCCCTATTCTTGTAAAATATCAAACTGTTTGGATAAAAAAACACCCACAAATTTTAATTATTTGTGGGTGTTTAAATTTTACTTTACAAATCTACTATGCCAGCTTTCACTTGCAGGAACTTCCCAGTTTTCTTTAAACTCACCAACATTGGCAACTAAGTTATTGAAAACAATAGTATTTTTAGAAACAGCTTTGTCTTTTGCCATTTTACGGAAATCTGTTAATGTTTTATAAGCTACGTATTCACCTTGCTTATAAGACACGTTCATTTTATCCATTAAATCGACGTTGTAATCCTTTTCTAATTGCTGAATAAAATGCACCGAAGCATCTATAGAACAACCTGTAGCCTGACTCATAGATTGGTTAACACCAATAACGATAAAGCGTTTATACTCTATAGTGTAACCCGATTGTAAATCGCTACCGTGTGCCGTCCAGTTTTCTATAAAAACATTAAGTTTGGCCTTAATTTCTTCTAGCTCTTGTTCGTTAAACGAACGATTAGCTTGGTATATCCAAACGCGTGATTCTGGTGGTAATATATTAAAATCTACTAGCATTATTTTTTTCTTTATAAGATGAATAACGTTCGGGTTAATTAAACCTAAACATCCTTCATTTATTAAATTGAATTATTTATAAACCTTGAGACTGTGCAATTAATTCTGCAATATCTAAAACGGTTATTTCACTTTCTTTTTCTTTCACTTTTACGCCATCGCTCATCATTGTCATACAATATGGACAAGCCGTTGCTATGATTTCTGGGTTAGTTTTAAGCGCATCTTCTGTACGAAGTTCGTTTATTTCCTTATCCCCTTTTTCTGCATCTTTAAACATTTGCGCACCTCCTGCTCCACAACATAATGCAGTAGATTTGCTTCGTTTCATTTCGAGAAGATTTGCGTTTAATGTTGCCAATACATCTCGTGGTGCATCATATTCTGAGTTTGCACGACCTAAATAACAAGGATCATGAAAAGTAATGCGTTTTCCATTAAACACCCCGTCTTTTATCTCTAATTTCTTAGATTCGATTAACTCTTTTATAAATTGTGTATGGTGTAAAACATCATATTTACCACCTAAACTTGGGTATTCGTTTTTTAAGCAATTAAAAGAATGCGGATCGCAAGTTACAATACGTTTAACCTCGTAAGCATTTAAAACCTCGATATTCATCATGGCTTGCATTTGAAACAAAAACTCGTTGCCCGCACGTTTTGCAACATCGCCTGTACAAGTTTCTTCGGTGCCTAAAACAGCAAAATTAACGTTGGCTTTATTTAATATTTTAACAAAAGCACGTGTTATTTTCTTGGCTCTATCATCATAACTTCCAGCGGAACCTACCCAAAATAAAATATCGGGTTGTTTGCCTTGAGCCATGAGTTCTTCCATGGTTGGTACGTTTAGTTGTTCGCTCATTTTTATTCTTTTATAAATTAAAATGGTTTATTTTAATTATTTGTATTTATGTCTTCTTCTTCTATATCAAAATTTTCTCTTTTTAAACCCGCTAAATCCTTTTTTGAAACTCTAATGTATAAAGCATGTTTAAATGTGCCGTTTGTAAGTCGAACATTTTTATCATTACGAATTAAAAACGTTCTTCGGTAAGCCTCTTCTGATAGTTTTTCTATTTGAAACTCTGAGCAATAATCACAAAATACTTTTTTAACCTTAATTTCTGATGGATGACTATCTACATAGTCAATCGCAGCATAAACCTTTATTTGCAATGAATCTTTTTGGTATCCAACCTGAGATTGAACCCGATTAAAACAAAATAAATTTATAATTAATATGGTTAAAGCGTATCTCATTCATTATTTTTCATCTTTCCAATTCAAACGGTCCATTTGGTTGTATGGCCATGGCGCTCCGTTGTTCTCAATATTCGTCATCATGTTATTAAGTTCTGTTGGTGCCGCACTTTGTTCCATCACTAAATAACGACGCATTTCAATAATTATTGATAATGGATCTATACTCACTGGGCAAGCCTCTACACAAGCGTTGCAACTAGTACACGCCCAAATTTCTTCGTTTGTAATGTAATCGCCAAGTAATTGTTTCCCATCATCTTTAAATTCACCATTGTTGGCATCGATGTTTTTACCAACTTCTTCTAGACGGTCACGCGTGTCCATCATGATTTTTCGTGGTGATAATTTTTTACCTGTTAAATTTGCAGGGCATTCGCTAGTACAGCGTCCGCATTCCGTACATGTATAAGCATTTAATAAACTTACCCAACTTAAATCTTGCACATCGCTAGCTCCAAATTTAGCAGGAACTTCATCAACATCACCTTCTGCAGGTGCAGCAAATGGATCGGCATTAGGATCCATCATTAGTTTTACCTCATTAGTTACCGATTCTAAATTGTTGAATTGGCCTTTTGGTGTTAATTTGCCATAAAACGTATTTGGGAACGCTAATAATATGTGTAAATGCTTTGAAAAATATAGATAGTTTAAGAAAATTAAAATACCAACAATATGTATCCACCAAGCACTACGCTCTATAAAATGCAACGTTGTTTCAGGTAAACCTGAAAACATTGGTGCAATATATTGACTGATAACGTTTCCTGAGTTTACCCCTTGGAAATGCAAATCGGTAGCATTCATTATTAAGAAAAGGCTCATTAAAACCATTTCGAAATACAGAATGATATTTCCATCGCTTTTTGGCCAGCTAGTCATTTCACTTTTCCAAAAACGTTGAATTTTAATAACGTTTCTACGTATCCAAAATACAATTACAGATACAAAAACTAGACATGCTAAAACTTCAAAAGTCCCTATTAAAAAACCGTAGACAGATGTTGGCAAAACACTTAAACCTATACGGTGTGTTCCAAAAAGTCCATCGATTATAATTTCTAGAACTTCAATATTTATAATAACGAAACCGACATAAACCACAACGTGCAGAAATCCTGAAACAGGACGACGCACCATTTTACTTTGTCCAAGAGCAATGCGTGCCATGTTTTTCCAACGTTCGGGTTTGTTATCGCTAACATCAACATCTTGACCGAGGTTAATGTTACGGAATAGTTTTTTTACATTTTTTGCAAAATATCCAATGCCACAAAATAAAATTATAGCGAATACTATGTTTGGTAAATATGTCATTTAAATCTTAGTTAGTTTCTGGTTCTTGGTATGGAATTTCTTTCTTAGAAAGAATTCTAGTATAGCGGTTTGGGTGTAATTTAAAATCTAACAATAGAGACTCTAATTCTGCGGTTGCACCTTCTAAATTATCGTATAAATCGTCGTCTTTTAATAGTTTACCCATGGTACCTTCTCCCTTTTCTAGGTTTGCCATAATGTTTTCAAAACTCGCTAGCGTAGTTTCTAAATTCTTCATGGTAGCTGCTAAATCTGTTTTAGAAAGTTCTCCTGTCATTTTAGCCAAATCGTTACTTGCACTTTCAGCATTAGTTAAAACTGTAGTGATTTTAGATTGATTGGTTTGCATGATATTATTTAAAGCTTTTGAAGTGCCTTGAAAAGAATTCATGGTTTCACTCAAACTAGCCAAACTAGACTTTAAGTTTGCCTTTCCTTTTTCATCTAAAACATCATTTAAATTAGAAATTAAAGCATCGGCACTTGTAAGCATAATTTCAATTTTAGCTTGTAACGGTGTTAATTGGCTTGCTAATGCATCTGTAAAACCTGCTTTTACTTTTCCTGTTAACATAGCTCCATTTTCAGCTGTTTCTGCATTATCAAAAGCCGGTATTATAGCCACGGCTTTTCCGCCTATTAAACCAGTATCATATAATTGTGCAGTACTGTTTTTTGAAAATTCAAAATCGTTATCCACCAATAATTCTACTAATAATTTGCCTGAACCATCGCCTTTAAATTTCAAACTAATAACTTTTCCAACGTTAAGACCATTTATAGTTACAGGTGTTGCAGGTGCTAAACCTTCAACATTATCGTAAACTGCGTAGTAGGTTTTAGAACTATCTAATAGGTTTTGCCCTTTAAGGTAATTAAAACCAAATATGAAAAGGATAATTCCTAATAATACTAATATGCCTGTTTTTACTTCTCTAGATATTTTCAAATTGTATTTTCTTTAAATAACAAAGACAAATTTAAGATAATTTTAAAAAGAATGCTCTTATTTTCTGAATTACCTTTTTAAAGCTTCAGTAAGACTTATCTTTTTACCGTTCTTGAAAGCTACAACAAAACTAGATTTATAGCCTTTACTTTTTGCATCGCTCACCAATTGCTTTGTTTGTGTATAATTTGATGTAGAACCATAGTAATACTTGTATAAGTTACCTGTTTTTTCTTTAGAAATGGCAGATAATCCTTTAAAATTATAAGGTTTTGTAGCTATGGATTTTGAACTTGCCGCTATTTGTACTTTAAAAGTAACGTCCTTATATATGTCATCACTTGTTGATGCCGTTTCTTCAACTTCATCTTCAAAAACAGTATGGGCTACATTTTGTTCTATTGATGCCTTATATTGCAAAATAGCATCTGTAATAGCCTTAGACATATCTTGTTGTCCTTTTTTCGAATTTAAATACGCACCTTCTTTATTATTTGTTAAAAACCCCAACTCTACCAAAACACTTGGCATTACCGTTTGATGTAGCACAATAAAACCGGCTTGCTTAACACTTCTATCTTTTCGTTTTAATTTACCAACAAAATTACTCTGAATTAAACTTGCCAATTGAATACTTTGATCTAGATAATCTTCCATACCCATCATGATACTAATTGCCGATTCTGGCGAATTAGGATCGTATCCCGCATAATTTTGGTGATAATTATCTTCTAATAAAATCACCGAGTTTTCCTTTTTAGCAACTTCAAAATTAGTATTGTTTCTGTGTAAACCTAAAACAAAAGTACCTGCTCCATAAGCTTGAGAAGTGTGAGAATCGCAATGCACAGACACAAATAAATCGGCCTTAGCCTTATTTGCGATTTTACCACGAACAAATAAATCTATAAATTTATCTTCCTTTCGGGTATAAATAACTTCAATATTTGGGTTCTTTTCTAAGGCATTTCCAATAGATAAAACCACTTTTAATGCAATATCTTTTTCTTTATATCCATTACCCATATTACCAGGGTCTTTACCGCCATGCCCTGCATCTAGTACAACAACAAACTTATCGCCGTCGTTATTTCCATTATTTGCATATGAAGAAAATGTTAATACTAATATAAAAGATACGAAAAGTAATAAGGTGTTCGTTTTCATGAGATAAATCAGATTGTGTTTTAAACCGGTGTATTAAAAAATACGGCTATTTTTAAAATTAAAAGCATGCCATTTAAAAAATAGTAACGATTAAAATACTCGGTTTAGTTTAATTTAAAATTTTTCTAAGAATATAAAACATTCACAGAAAAATATATGTAATTTTGGCTTTTCAAAAACCGAGCCATACTTTTACAAAAATACATTTAAAAGCGTTGCAGACAAACAACTTTAATATACTTTTTGCACTAAGTTTTACCATGTTTATTAACATGCTAAGCTTTGGGCAGGACATCAAAAAAAAGACGGATTCTATTAAACCTTCTGTTGAAAATCGGGTGACAATAAAAACCGATAGTGTACTAGCACCAATAATTGATGAAAAAGTTCAGGATTCCACTAAAACCGATTCTATCAAACCTAAAAAAGGTCTTTTAGAAAATAAAGTGGTTTACAGTGCGGTAGATTACACCACCTTCAATCAAATAAAACACAAACTGTATTTATATAATCAAGCCAAAATTGATTATGGTGACATGAACATTTCTGCAGGAAGTATTATTGTAGATTATACAACAAACACCGTTCGTGCTCGAGGTATTATTGATACTACTGGTGAATACACTCAAAAACCCGTATTTACACAAGGAAGTAGCGTGGTAGAGCCCGACTCTATTGTTTTTAATTCAAAATCTAAAAAAGCACTTATATATAATTCTAAAACCGAGCAAGGTGAAGGAACTGTAATTGCTAGTATCACAAAAAAGGAAAACGATTCGGTTTACTTCTTAAAGAACGCAAAATATACAACAGCTGAAAATCTTGAAGATCCAGATTATTATATTAAGCTAAGAAAAGCAAAAATTGTTCCCGGTAAAAAAATTGTAACAGGCTTAGCTAACTTGTTTATTTACGATGTACCAACACCAATAGGATTACCTTTTGCCTTTTTCCCTCAGACTGAAACACATACATCAGGTGTTATTTTACCTAGTTTCGGTGAGCAAAACGATCGAGGTTTCTTTTTGCAAAACGGTGGATACTATTTTGCAATTAACGACCATGTAGATTTAACTGTTTTGGGAGATTATTACACTAATGGAAGTTACGGACTAAGAGTTGAAAACACTTACGCAAAGCGCTATAAGTACAGAGGTAATGTAGCTTTTAGATATGAAAGTTTAATAACGAGTGAACTTGGTTTTTCCGATTATGCTAAAAACACCTTGTACAACTTAAGATGGTCTCATAGCCAAGACGCTAAAGCTAATCCTAATTCACGTTTTTCTGCCTCGGTAAACCTTGGTAGTAGCAATTATTATAGCGGCTCTTTAAACCAAGTGAATATTGCAAACCGATTTAATAATACATTATCATCTTCGGTTTCTTACTCTAAAACTTTTCAAGGGGAACCACAGGTTAATGTTAGCTTAACAGCGACACACTCTCAAAATACGCAAACAGAAACCATTAATATGACGTTGCCTACACTGCAAGGTAGTATTGGTAGAATGTACCCTTTTGCTCCAAAAACGGGTTCTAAAAAAGGGATTATTCAAAATATAAATTTACAGTATAATCTGCGTGGGGAAAATAGAATTGAAACTACAGATTCTTTATTCTTTAAAAAGGAAATGTTCGACGATGCTCAAGCAGGATTTCAACATAGTATCCCGTTAACCACAAACTTTAAGTTATTCAAATATTTTAGTATGAGTACCAGTGCAAACTTCAATGAAGTTTGGACATTTAAAACTATTGATAAAAGTTTTGATACTACAACTAGAGAAACCGTTACTGAAACAGTAAATGGCTTCGATTCTTTTAGAACTTATAATTTCTCTACTAGTTTAGGTACAACTATTTACGGTATGTTCGATTTTGAAAAGGAAGGTAAAGATCCTAAAATACAGAAAATTAGGCACGTTATGCGCCCTGCTATTAGTTATAATATCAATCCTGCTTTCGATAAATATTATGATACTTACGAGGTTGTAAGTGCAGATGGCGAAACCAAAGAAGATGTATCCTTTACTAGATTTGAAGAAAGTATTTTTGGCACACCAGGTCAAACATTTTCTAGCTCTATGGGTATTTCATTATCCAATAATATAGAAGCTAAAGTACGCGATAAAGATAGCACGGCTACCGAGCCTAAAAAGGTGGTTTTACTTAATAACTTAAACTTTTCTACATCTTATAATTTTGCTGGAGATTCTTTACAATGGAGCCCAATAAGAATGAGTGGTGGTACACAACTTTTCGATAATCAATTAAGTTTGAATTTTGGAGCAACTTTAGATCCTTACGCTCTGGATAACAACAATAATAGAATTGATACTTTTAATGTTGATAACGGCGGAAGCTTATTTAGATTAACTAGTGCAAACATGACTGCTAGTTGGTCGTTATCTAGTGATAAAAAAGGCAAAAAAGATTCTAAAGACGACGATAGAAATCGTGATGAAAACTTGCAAGGTGGTGGTCGAGACGATGACATGTTTGGTGTATCTCAAGATTTCTCTAAACCTATCGCTAAAAAAGACGATGAAGATAAAGACACTAAAAGCGCCCTTTATCGCTATAAAATCCCTTGGAGTTTACGTTTAGCGTATGCAGTAAATTATTCTAACTCTACAAGGCAAAACGAAATATCATCGCACTCATTAATGTTCTCTGGAGACATTCAATTATCAGATAAATGGTCTATTGGAGCATCATCTGGTTACGATGTTAAAAACAATGGCTTCACCTCTACTCAACTACGTTTTGAACGTGATTTAGAAAGCTGGAGAATGAACTTAAGCTGGGTTCCTTTCGGAACGTATACCTCATGGAACTTTTTCATCGGTATAAAATCTAGCCTTTTACAAGATCTTAAATACGAAAAACGTAAATCTGCCGATGTACAACTTTAAAGTTAAGATGTTATATTTTTGTTTACACAGAAGTATATAATTCTTATTTTTATTGCTGAACTTAAACGATTTTCAACCTGATAAATAATTTTACTGATGAAAAAAATAATCACTACTACTGAAGCTCCAGCGCCTATAGGCCCATATAACCAAGCTGTATTAACAGGAAACACATTATATACTTCTGGGCAAATAGCTATTAACCCAAAAACTGGCGAGCTTGTTTTAGAAAATATTAAAGCAGAAACCACACAGGTAATGAATAACCTAAAAGCAGTTTTAAAAGCTGCTGATATGACTTTTGAAAATGTTATTAAATCGACGATTTTTATTAGTAATATGGACGATTTTGTAAACATCAACGAGGTTTACGGAAGTTATTTTGACGACGCCACAGCACCTGCACGCGAAACCGTACAAGTCGCTAGACTGCCTAAAAATGTAAATGTAGAAATTAGTGTTATCGCAATAAAATAGATAACAACCTTAGATTCTAAAGCGCATACTTATCCAACAACTCTTTTAGTTTTGGTAACTCAAGAGGTTTTGCTAAAAATTCATTAGCACCGGCTTGTTTTGCGCTTTCAATATCTTCTTCAAAAGCACTTGCTGATACGGCTATAATTGGTGTTTTATGTTGTTGATACTTTTTGGTTTTTATAATCTCACGGGTGGCTTCATAACCATCCATATCTGGCATATAGATATCCATAAAAATCATATCAAAATCTAATATTTTATAAAGTTCTACAGCTTCTAAACCGTTTTTCGCAAACGTACAATCGGCACCTTGCTTCTCAAGTAAAAACTTAATTACTTTTTGATTCATTCTATTATCTTCCGCAACCAACACATTAAATTTAGCATGAAGTCCAGGTGTTGCTTCCTCAACCATTTTAATATTAAGTGTCTTTTTTAATTGAAGACTAAAATAAAAAGTTGAACCTTCGTTCTCTTTACTTTCAAGCTTTAAGGTTCCCCCCATTAGCTTAACTAACTTTCTCGAAATAGAAAGTCCTAAACCAGCACCGCGATAATCTTTAATAATAGAAGCCGGAATATTAGTATCATCATCAAAAAAGCGCTTAACCTCGTCAGATCGCATCCCTACTCCAGTATCCTTTACATAAAATGTTACAATCTGTTCATGATCTATTCCCACAGTTTGATCGATAATAATAGAAATCTTCCCTGCATTAGTAAATTTAATAGCGTTATTAATCAAGTTAATTAAAACCTGTTGTATTCTAGACGAATCGCCATATACTAAAGATTTATCTTTTTCTTCAAACAAAAATTTAAAATCAAACTCCAATCCTTTTTCCCAGGCTTGGTATTCAAATACTTTAAATAGGTTACCTAAATCTTGTTTTAAGTCTATAGCGATAAAATTCAGTTTAACATCAGCACTATCAACTTCTGCATTATCCGTAACCATTTTCACCAACTGCAATAAATGCATGGATGAAAATTCTGCAATTTCTACCTGAGCCACCTGATCACTATCCAAATTGGTTTGTTTTAGCATATTTAGCATACCTAAAACCGTGTTAAGAGGCGTTCGCACCTCATAACTCATGTTCGCTAAATAGATTGATTTATGCTCGGCTAAATTTTCAGATTTTTCTAAATCTGTTTTTAATTCCTTTATTCTAGATGTTAAGTTTTCTTTTATTACTTCATTCTTTAACAAACTCTTTAAGAAGAATTGCAGAGCAAAAACCTGAATAACAGCTACTATAAAAAGAAATAAGGCCGCTAATTCCGCATAAATTTTATCATCAACAAAAAGATAACCAATGATTAAAATAGCCGCAATAGAAGTGAATATTGAAAAAGATAATTTCTTTTTAACGGTAATATACTTTACAGACTCCGGGATAAAATTCATTTATAATTGGCAGGTTAACAAATCAAAAAAGATAATGATTAAAACACTAATATAATTAATTAGTCATTCATTGTTCTATTCTTTTTGTTTAAATTTAAATTTTCTTTTAATAATTTTCAATAAAACACAATCGATAGTAATGCGCATAGAAAACGAAATAAAATTAGGCTTTAAAGATGTTATGTTCCGCCCAAAAAGATCTACTTTAAAAAGCAGATCTGAAGTAAGTTTAGAGCGTGAATTTAAATTTTTACACAGCACTACAGTTTGGAACGGCATCCCGATTATGGCTGCTAATATGGATACGGTGGGCACTTTTGAAATGGCCAAATCTCTTGCTAAAAAAGGACTTTTTTCTGCCATACATAAACATTACACCATTCCTGAATGGAAAGCTTTTTTATCTTCAATTTCAGAAAATCATTTAAATCATATTGCAGTTAGTACAGGTATTGGTAAAAACGATTCAGAAAAACTTGCTGCTGTATTTGCATTAAAACCAGAACTAAAATTCATCTGTATTGATGTAGCAAATGGCTATTCGGAATATTTCGCAGATTTTGTAAAAAGCACCCGAAAACAATATCCAGATAAAGTAATTATTGCTGGCAACGTAGTTACTGGCGAAATGGTAGAAGAACTAATTCTATCTGGTGCCGATATTGTAAAGGTTGGTATTGGTCCAGGATCTGTTTGTACTACTCGTGTAAAAACCGGCGTTGGTTACCCACAACTTTCGGCAATAATAGAATGTGCAGACGCTGCTCATGGATTAGGCGGACACATTATTAGTGATGGTGGTTGCACAACTCCTGGTGATATTGCCAAGGCTTTTGGCGCAGGAGCCGATTTTGTTATGCTCGGTGGTATGCTTGCAGGACACGACGAAAGTGGCGGTGATATTATTGAAAAAAACGGCAAACAGTTCCGAAAATTTTACGGAATGAGTTCCTCAACAGCTATGGATAAACATGTTGGAGGTGTGGCAGAGTATCGTGCTAGTGAAGGCAAAACGGTTGAAGTGCCCTATAAAGGTCCTGTTGACGTTACTTTGCAAGATATTTTAGGAGGTTTACGAAGTACCTGTACTTATGTTGGGGCATCTCGATTAAAAGAACTTACCAAACGTACCACATTTATTAGAGTTAACGAGCAGGAAAATAGATTTTACAATCATTAATATTTAGTGATTTAAAAAATGATTTATCAAAAAAGGGATAAACAATCCTAAAACTCATCAAATCATCATTTTTTATCTGCATAATTTTCAATGTTTTAATACTTATAGTAAAGCGTCTAGTTTTATTCAAAACCACTATTTTACAATGAAAATTAATGTATTTTTATAAGAATCTTTTTTACTAATAAATTCATTCATAATAAACCAAGAAATTTATGGCGTTAAAAATTGTAATCTCACACAAAACAAAGTACAAGTATGATAGACCTATAAATCTATCTCCACATATTTTTAGATTACGTCCTGCCCCACATAGCAGAACGCCAATTGAGGCTTATTCAATAAAAATTAAACCCGAAAATCAATTTTTCAACTGGCAACAAGATGCCTTTGGTAATTATTTAGCGCGATTAATTTTTCCTGATAAAACGACCGAACTTTCTGTTGAAGTTGAAATTATTGCCGATTTAAAAACCATAAATCCTTTTGACTTTTTTGTTGAAGAAGCTGCGGAAGAATACCCGTTTACTTATAGTGACACCATTAAAAAGGAACTTCTACCCTATTTAGAAATTACCGATAATGGACCGCTTATTCATGAATTTATTAAAACTTTAGATTATACGCCAAGAAAAACAATCTATTTTTTAATTGATATTAATCAGAAAATATACGAGTTCTTAAGTTATAATATTAGACTCGACCCTGGAGTACAAACTTGTGAAGAAACATTGCTTCAAAAAAACGGATCATGTCGTGATTATGCTTGGCTCTTTGTACAAGTATTGAGACATTTAGGCTTTGGAGCACGTTTTGTTTCAGGTTATTTAGTACAATTAAAATCTGATGAAAAATCGCTTGATGGCCCTTCTGGTCCTGAGGAAGATTTTACAGATTTACATGCTTGGGCAGAGGTTTATTTACCTGGTGCTGGTTGGATTGGTTTCGATGCTACATCGGGATTATTAGCCGGAGAAGGTCATATTCCATTAGCTTGTACCCCTTCATTTGAAAGTGCTGCACCGGTTTCTGGAATGACAGATATTTGTGAAACTGAATTTGAATTTGAAAATTCTGTAAAACGCATTTTCGAATCGCCTCGTGTAACAAAACCCTACACAGACAAACAATGGAACGACATTTATAAACTTGGTTTTAAAGTTGAAAAAGAACTAGAAAAAGGAGATGTACGTTTAACCATGGGTGGCGAACCGACTTTTGTTTCTATTGATGATATGGAATCGCCTGAATGGAACACAGATGCCGACGGACCACATAAAAGACAACTAGCAGACGACTTAACGAAGCGCCTATTTAATAAATTTGCTAAAGGCGGATTTTTACATCGCGCACAAGGTAAATGGTATCCTGGAGAACCTTTACCACGTTGGGGAACGGAGCTTTGCTGGCGTAAAGATGGTAGAGTAATTTGGCATAACGAAAAATTACTTTCAACCTTTGCTGATAATAAAATTGTACCCGAAAATGCCGATAAAATATTCTTAGAAACCTTAACCAAATATTTAGGTGTTACTGATAAAACAATAATGCCTGCCTTTGAAGATGCTTTTTATTTCCTTTGGGAAGAAGGTAATTTACCAACAGATATTGACCCAAGAGAAGATAAAGATGGCTCGTTAATTCAAAAGAAATTAGGAGAAATATTAGAGCAAGGCACAAATAAAGTTGTTGGGTATTTAATGCCTTTAAACAATAGTTTTGGTCAATGGCACACGTGTACATGGCAATTTAGACGTAATCATTTATTTTTAACGCCTGGTAATTCACCAGTTGGTTTACGTTTACCTTTATCATCATTAGTGCATAAATCGGAATATGAAGAATTTCCAAAATTCGAACCCGATCAATTTACCAAACGTGGCAGATTCCCTAGCTATAAAAAAGTAGCAACCAATAGATATACAGCTTTTGTTAACGGCGAATTAGAAAGTCCGAAAACTAATTATTTTATTAGAACCGCACTTTGTGCCGAGGTTAGAGATCAAAAACTATATTTATTTTTACCGCCATTAGATTGCGCTGAATTTTACCTCGACTTACTTTCTTCTATAGAAGCTACAGCAAAAACATTGAACATACCGGTAATTTTAGAAGGTTATCCAGCACCAAAGGATAACAGATTGGAGTCCTTAAAAATCACTCCCGATCCTGGTGTTATTGAAATTAATGTGCATCCAGCAAAAAACTGGGATGAGTTAACTAAAAATACATTTACGCTTTACGAAGAAGCAAAACAATCACGTTTAGGTACCGAAAAGTTTATGCTCGACGGTAAGCACACGGGAACAGGTGGCGGAAACCACGTAACTTTGGGAGGTATATCTCCTGCGGATAGTCCTTTGTTACGTAAACCTAGTTTATTACGAAGTTTATTAACCTTTTGGCAACATCATCCGGGGCTTTCTTATCTGTTTTCAGGGTCTTTTATTGGTGCAACCAGCCAAGCACCAAGAATAGATGAAGCGCGTATGGAAAACCTATACGAACTTGAAATTGCCTTTAGTCAAATACCTAAAGATGGTGAGGTTCCTTTTTGGTTAACCGATAGATTGTTTAGACATTTATTAACCGATTTAACCGGTAATACACACCGTGCAGAATTTTGTATTGATAAACTATATTCACCAGATTCATCATCGGGGCGTTTAGGTATTTTAGAGCTTCGCGCTTTCGATATGCCACCACATCCACAAATGAGTTTAATGCAAAATTTACTGGTACGTACTTTGGTGGCTTGGTTCTGGAAAAAACCTTACGAGCATGATTTAGTACGTTGGGGAACAGAATTACACGATAAGTTTTTAATAGAACATTTTGTACGAGAAGATATAAAAGACATTGTAAACTCTCTAAACAAAGCTGGATACCGCTTTAAAGAAGAATGGTTTAATCCTTTTTTCGAATTTAGATTTCCTTTACATGGTATGGTAACTATAAACAACATTCATATCGAACTTCGTGCAGCCATTGAGCCTTGGAATGTTTTAGGAGAAGAAATGACTGGCGGCGGAACGGCACGTTATGTAGATTCATCTTTGGAACGAATTCAAATTAAAGTTACTAATTTTACAGAAGAAAGATATGTTGTAACTTGCAACGGTGTTAAAGTAAACCTTAAAGCAACCTCTGTAAAAGGAGAATTTGTGGCAGGTATACGTTATAAGGCATGGGATCCGTATTCTGCATTACACCCAACTATTGGTGTAGATTCTCCTCTTGTTTTCGATATTGTTGACACATGGAACAAACGTTCTATTGGTGGTTGCACCTATTTTGTATCACATCCTGGCGGACGTTCTTACGACGTACATCCGGTAAATAGTTACGAAGCAGAATCTAGACGAATTAACCGTTTTTGGGAATCTGGGCATACGCAAGGCGAAATCGATCCGATAAAAGAAACTATAACAGATGATAATACATCAAGCATTACCGTTAAAAAGAAAGGAAGTTCTAAAAAATTCAATTATAAAGAATTACCTGTTAATTTTGAGTTTCCTAACACAACAGATTTAAGAAAAAAGTAATTAATAAATTAAATGACCATAGATTCAAATACACTATTTCAGAATTATTTTACCAATCATAAAAATTATGATGAAGTATTGAAATCTAATATGAAAATTAACCCAGAATGGGATGATTTACTATCTAATTTAATCACCGCAGGTCCTGACGAATTAATTTCTAGACAAAAAGAAATTGATTGGTTAATGGACGAAAACGGTGTAACCTACAATGTTTATAACGACCCAAAGGGCTTACACCGTGCTTGGGATTTAAGCATTGTGCCTTTTTTAATCCATGATAAAGAGTGGCTAACCATTGAAAAAGGTTTAAAACAACGCGCTGAGTTACTCAATTTAATTTTAAAAGATGTTTACGGTAAACGTGAGCTTATAAAAAATGGTATTGTACCTCACGAAGTATTGTTTGCTCATCGTGGTTTTTTACGCCAATGCGATCAAATAAAATACAACACCTCCAAAGATTTACTAATTCATGCAGCCGATTTAGCAAGAGGCCCAGATGGCCGTATGTGGGTGGTTAACGATCGTACGCAAGCACCTTCTGGTTTAGGTTATGCTTTAGAAAACAGATTCGCCATGAACAAGGCGGCATCAAATTTATTTAACGGTATAAATGTAAAACAACCAAGCGATTTTTTTCAGGATTACAACCAAATGCTTATTGATGCGGCTCCTAAAGATATCGATAATCCAAACATTGTTATACTAACATCTGGTCCGCATAACGAAACTTATTTTGAGCATGCCTACATGTCTTCATTTCTTGGCTATCCTTTAGTAAAAGGAAACGATTTAGTGGTTAGAAATGGTAGAGTTTGGATGAAATCTTTAAAAGAATTAAAGCAAGTTCATGTTATTTTAAGGCGTGTAGATGATGTTTACATGGATCCTTTAGAACTTCGTGAAGATTCTTATTTAGGCATCGCAGGTATTCTAGATGTTATTAGGCAAAAAAACGTAAGCATTGTAAACCCTATAGGTAGCGGTGTTTTAGAAAACTCTGGACTTATCCCGTTTATGAATGCTATTTGTAAGTATTTTTTTAATGAAGAATTACTGCTTCCGCAAATAGCCTCTTGGTGGTGTGGACAAGAAAAGGAACGAAATCATGTTTTAAAGAACATAAAAAAATATGTTGTAAAACGAATTGATCGCTCTAATAGAGAAAGTATATACTTCTGTGAATTTTTAAATGAAGCTAAACTAAATAAATTAAAAGAAGAAATATTAGCAAATCCTTATCGATTTGTAGCACAAGCAAAAATACAATTTTCTACTGCGCCAGAATTTATTGAAGGTAAATTAGAGCCGCGCAAAATAATGTGTAGAACCTTTGCTATCGCCAAAAAAGATGGTTACAGCATTATGCCAGGAGGTTTAGTACGTGTTGCCGCAGAGCGGGAGAACTTAATAGTATCCAACCAAAGAGGTGGCATTAGTAAAGATTTTTGGATTGTTAGTGATACGCAACAAAACTACTTCCATAATTATGCTTGGGATAATACATTTAGAAACCCTGTATCAGATATAAATGATTTACCTAGCCATACCGCAGAAAACTTATTTTGGTCTGGTCGTTACTTGGGGCGTGCTCTAGTCACTTCTCGCCTATTACGCATGTGTTTAAATAGTATGCAAAGTTCGCAATATAAAAATGGTGAAGTTCCTCCCGAAAATTTAAAAATTATTTTTGAAGCCATAACAGGAATCACCCATACTTTACCGGGCTTTGTGGGTAAAGGCAAAGAAGACGTGCTTAAAAACCCTTTAAAAGAACTAAACGCACTTGTTCTAGACAGTTATAAAGTAGGTTCGTTAGCACAAACTTTAGGTAGTTTCAATAATTCCTATTACACCTTAAGAAATTTATGGTCTAAAGATATGTGGCGCGTATTCGATGGTATCAAAAAACTATGGAATAAGCATGATAAAGACAAAGAATACTCGGTAGCAGCATTAATAAAATTACTCGATAGCACCATTACTCGCCTTATTGCTTTTATGGGGTTAATAGAAGAAAGTATTTTAGTAGACCAAGGTTTACTTCTTTATTTTATTGGTTTGCAAACCGAACAAGCAAGTTTAACCATTGCAAAATGCAGATCTTTAATTGTAGCGAGTTATGACGAAGATTTAGAATATGAAATGCTTGAGGCTTTATTATCTAGTCATGAAAGTTTAAATATTTACCGTTACAGTTACCGATCTTACCTAAGTGTTGAAAACGTGGTAAAATTAGTTATACTTAACGATAAATACAGCCGTTCTCTCACCTATCAATTAAGTCGTATTTTAAAAGATATTGGCAAATTACCATTACCAACTGGGATTACGGGTAACTCAAAATGTTACGATTTAATTCATGAGGCCAATCAAATAATTCTAAAATCTAATATCGATACATTATTAGAATTAGATGAAACAGAAGCTGTAAGAGAGAATTTAGAAGATATGCTTTCTGAACTTAGTGAATTATTGCATCAAACATCTTTATCTATTTCTGATACATATTTCAATCATTCATATCAACAAAATCAATTGGTTAATCAAAACTTTCCACTTCAATAATGGTTTTTCAATTATCACATACCACAAGTTACAAATACGGCAATGGCGTAACATTTTGCCATAATATCGCGACCTTAAAACCACGTGATTTTTTGGGACAAACCATTTTAAGTTACGACTTGGAAATTAGTCCGAAACCAACAGAAATATCTGAACGTACTGACTTTTTCGGAAACACCATCACCCGTTTTTCCATACAGCAATACCATAAAGAATTAAAAGTAATTGCAAAAAGCAAAGTGCTTCGTGATTATACTTTGGCTCCTGATATACATAAATCTGAAAGTGGTTTAACTATTACTTTAGATGAAGCCAAAAAGGAATTAAAATCTATTTCACCTGAAATTTTAGAAGTAAAACAGTTTTTATTAGAATCTATTTTAATTGCTAAAATATCCAAAAACATCAGAGACTACGCCTTAAAGTCTTTTAAGCCAGACCGACCTATATTCGAAGCGACTTCAGAATTAATGTTACGCATTTTTACCGATTTTGAGTTTAATTCAAATGCTACCAATGTGGCTACTCCTATCCAAGAAGTTATGGAAAACAAGAAAGGAGTTTGTCAAGATTTTGCGCAAATAGGGATTGCATGCCTGCGATCTATTGGCTTACCAGCTCGTTATGTTAGTGGCTATATAGAAACATTACCGCCTCCTGGAAAAGAAAAACTAATAGGAACCGATGCATCTCACGCATGGTTTTCTGTATATATTCCAAAATTTGGATGGGTAGATTTCGACCCTACAAATAATCAAATACCACAAAACCAACACATTATTGTGGCTTATGGTCGTGATTATTATGATGTACCACCATTAAAAGGTGTTATTTATAGTTCTGGTGCCAATAAAATGAAAGTAGCAGTAGATATTAGACCTGCGGTAGATTAATCGATTACACGCCCTGTAGAACCTTGTTCTGTTGGAAGTAATTCATAAATAAAATCAGGATCTAAATTAGCTTCTTTTCTATGAGATACATATAGAATAGCTGTATCAGTTTCTGTTGCTATTTTATTAATCAATTCGCAAAATAAAGCGGCATCACTATCATCTAAACCATTAGTAGGTTCGTCTAAAATAAGCAACGGAGGGTTTTTAACCATCGCTCTTGCTATTAAAACCAAACGCTGATGTCCGCGCGAAAGCGATAAAAAACATTGTTTTCTAATATCGAACATATTTAAAACCCGTAACCAATGCTGCGCGATTTTTATTTGCGCATTGGTTGGTGTTTTATACAAACCAACGGTATCAAAAAAACCAGAAGCAATCATGTTACCAATGGCATCTCGGCGGGTAAAACCGCGAAGCATTTCTGAAGAAAAATAACCTATTTTCTGTTTAATATCCCAAATACTCTCGCCACTCCCCTTTTTTACCCCAAATAACGTAATGTCTTGTCCGTACGCTTTAGGATTATCCCCAAAAATCATACTTAGTATCGTACTTTTACCAGATCCGTTTGGTCCCATTAATTGCCAAAATTGTCCAGATTTTATTTCCCATGAAATGGAATTTAAAATAGAACGTTCGCCATAATTAATAGATACTTGATTAAACTTGACTAAAGGATTTAAAATTTCGGGTTTATCATGATACTCTACCGTAGGCAAAGCTTCAATAAAATAAAAAGGTTCTGTTTTATTTTCTGTATTTGAAAACTCAACTAACTTATTATTTTCTACCTGATATATACCTTTTATAAAAGGAAGAACATCTAATTTTCTATTTGCTATTTGAACAATTGAAGTTGTTTCGCTTAAAGCAGCCAACTCCTTTTCAATATATGCTTGTGTAGCAACGTCTAAATTGCCAAAAACATTATCGATTACTAAATAATCGGGTTTTTGAGCTATTATATGATCGAGAAGTGCTTTTTTTCGTTCACCTTCTGAAGAATGAAGTAAACTATTTTTTGTTTGGGTAGCCACGTTCATTTTGCCGTGACGTATTTCTTCATCTATAAATTTATTTAAAATTACTTCAGAAAAAAGTGCACCCTTTAAACTTGAAAAACCAGAAATTAGTTCTCCAAAAAAAATAGTTTTGATAAGGCTTTCCTTATCAAAACTATTAGATATATAAATTGCTAAATGCTTTTGCATTTATCTTTTACTTTAAATTATTCGTATGAAATGGCACTAAACCATCAATAGGTCTACGCTCAAAATTTCCAACTGTAAAGCCCATTTCTTCTCCAACTTCTCTAATTTCTTTTTGAGCAAAAAAGGCTATAGATCCTGCAAAATGTACAGGTGCTGTTTTTAGCTCTTCTTTAAATTGGAAAATCATGTTTTTTGCAAACAAACGAATACCATCTTTAATTAAGTTAATGGTGTATTCTGAATCTTTATGTAAAAACATAAATTCAGCAAATCCCGCTAAATACGCATTAGGACTTGGTTGTTTGTATAGGTTGTATTTAATAAAATCTGCCTCCATGTTAAACTTAGCACCAAAGGCTATTTTAACATTTTCTGGCATGTTACCAAAGTAATAATCTCTAATTAACTGCTTACCATAATAATTACCAGAAGCATCATCCATTAGCGTGTAACCAAGTGATATAACGCGTTGGTGTAACACTTCACCATCATAATAACTACAGTTAGAGCCTGTACCCATAATGCAAACTACAGCAGCTTCCTTTGGATCGTTAATAGTAGCGTAAACGGCAGCTAATGTATCTTCGTTAACTTCAACATGAGCATTAGTAAAAATATCTTTTAAAACGGTACTTAATAAGTCTTTTGCATTATCTGTACCACAACCCGCGCCATAAAAGAACACGTGTGTTACTTTATCGGCATTAGATTTTAATTCTTTACTTTTCTTAATTAATTTATTAAGCTTTTTCTCGCTTAATATGGCTGGGTTTAATCCTTTAGTTCGGATTTTATCCATTAATCTATTTCCGTCTTTATCTACAGCCAGCCAATCGGACTTAGTAGAACCACTATCTACAATTAAAATCATAAGTTCTTAGAATAAAAAAATCCACAGCATTATTCAAAATAAATAACACTGTGGAAATATATAAATTATTTATTATATTGATCCGATATGTTGAGCTAAATCAATTAATTTAGTTGAATAACCAAACTCGTTATCATACCAAGAAACTAATTTTACAAAACCGTCATTTAATGCCATACTTGCGTTTGCATCGAATGTACTTGTTTTTGGTTCAGACACGAAATCTTGAGATACAACACCTTCTTCAGTATAACCTAAAATACCAGCTAATTCACCTTCAGAAGCTTCTTTTAAAGCCGCTTTAATTTCAGCCCATGGAGCTGGACGCTCTAAACGACAAGTTAAATCTACTACAGATACATCAACAGTAGGGATTCTAAAAGCCATACCAGTTAATTTCCCGTTTAATTCAGGAATTACTTTTCCAACAGCTTTTGCAGCTCCAGTAGAAGCTGGTACAATGTTGTTTAAAGAAGCACGACCTAAACGGTAATCTTTTCTAGATACACCATCAACAGTAGATTGTGTAGCCGTTGCAGCGTGAACAGTTGTCATTAAACCTTCAGCAATTCCGAATTTATCGTTAATTACTTTAGCTAATGGCGCTAAACAGTTGGTAGTACAAGATGCGTTAGATACGATAGTATGTGCAGCAGTAATTTCTTTATGGTTTACACCCATAACGAACATTGGTGCATCAGCAGATGGTGCAGAAATTGCAACCTTTTTAGCTCCAGCAGTAATATGTTTTTGAGCACCTTCTAAAGTTGTGAAGATACCAGTACAATCTAAAACAACGTCTGCTCCAATAGCATCCCATTTTAAATCTTCAGGGTTACGTTCTGCAGTAACTCTAATTGTGTTTCCGTTTACTACTAAGTTACCATCTTTAGTTTCGATAGTTCCATCAAACTGTCCGTGAACAGAATCGAACTTTAATAAGTAAGCTAAATGATCAACATCTAATAAATCATTAATTCCTACTACTTCAATATCATTAGATCTAGAAGCTGCTACTCTAAAAGCAATTCTACCTATTCTACCAAATCCGTTAATTCCAATTTTTAATTTTGACATATTCTTGTTTATAAATGTTAAGTGCTCATGATATCTGAGACACGCAATAATTCTAAGTTAATTTTTGTTTTTCCTTTTATGGCATTATCTAAAGGAGTAAGCTGCATTTTATTATTAATTAAACCTACCATATAGTTAGATTTACCTTCTAATAAAGAATCTACCGCTTTAACGCCCATTCTACTCGCTAAAACACGATCGAAACAAGATGGAGAACCACCACGTTGCATGTGCCCTAACACAGATACTCTAACATCGTACCCTTCCATGTTTTCATCAACATAATCCTTAAGTTCAAAAATATTTTTACCTATTTTATCACCTTCGGCAACCACTACAATACTAGACGATTTACCTGATTTCCTACTTCTTTTTAAAGATTCTACCAAACGTTCTAACCCTAAATCTTCTTCAGGAATTAAAATCTCTTCAGCACCACCAGCAATACCAGTGTTTAAGGCAATATGCCCAACATCACGCCCCATAACTTCTATAAAGAATAGACGGTTATGCGAACTTGCTGTATCTCTAATTTTATCAATAGCTTCTACTACGGTGTTTTGAGCCGTATCGAAACCTAATGTATGAGACGTTCCAACAATATCATTATCGATAGTTCCTGGAATACCCATTACTGGGAAACCGAACTCTTCGTTAAAAACCAATGCGCCGGTAAACGTACCATCACCACCAATAGCAACTAAAGCATCAATTCCTGCTTTGTTTAATTGATCGTAAGCTTTTTGACGGCCTTCTTTGGTTCTAAACTCTGTAGAACGTGCCGATTTTAATATAGTTCCGCCTTTATTGATAATTCCTTTTACGCTACGGGCATCCATCGATTCAAAATCGCCTTCCATTAAGCCTTCGTAACCTCTATATATACCAATACATTCTATATTGTAGTAGGCACAAGACCTTACTACCGAACGTATGGCGGCATTCATACCTGGAGAATCTCCTCCTGATGTAAACACTCCTATTTTCTTTATTTTATTTGGCATTTATTTCTTATAATTAAAACGTAAATTTAATAAAGAAAAAGAATATAATCATACTATTAACACTGTTTTATTAGTAGTTTGATACTATAACGTTTTAGTAATAAAAAAGAAATAACATGCTATTTTAACCCCGAATTATTCGATTAAAATCAAATTGAGGTAATTTTATTGAGAATTATTGAAAAAAAATTAGTTTTTTGAAGCTGGCTTTACAGAAATATAATCAGGTAGTGCGTTTTCCGCTTCCTTTTCAGGTCGCTCTAATACATCATCTTCTTTGTCGGACTTCTTTGTAAATATTTTTCTAAGCAACTCCTTAAACGTATCGAAATCGACATTGTACGAAAGCCCTACACCTTGCGTGTACCCAATATCTTCACCAAAATTACGAATACTGTTTTCTCGGTTAAAAACTTTAGCGGTTAACGTACCATCTTCATTTAAAAGAAAAGAGACTTCCACATCGCCAGCAATAACTGTATCGGTTGCGCCACCAACAGGCACACCTACTTTACCATTGATAAGTACACGATCGCTAATTTGTGTTTGCAGTGTTAAACCAACACGATCATCGGTTTGATAATCTGGAGTATTTTGTCCCGCCTCATAATTTAGACCTAAACTTAGTTTACTATCTCCGTTAGAAAACACACTATTAATTATACCATTAAGACGCTCTGCAATGGTGCCCGAAAAATTAAGTTCATCTAAACCTCCAGAAAAAGAACCTGTTGAAACAAGATACAAGGCCTGATCCTGACGATCACTATCCGACTCTAAACGGTAATTTAACTCCGATTTTATGGTAGAATTCACATTAGGAAACTCAAAAGTAAATTCTGGAACAGGGTGCTCCAAACTTCCTGTTAAAGCAATATTTAATTCTACAGGTATACTTCTATTAATTGGTGTATCTAGTAATGGTGATGGATTTGCCTGGGTTTTATAAATAGCATTCATGTTTATCTCTGCATCTAAAGGAGAACCTTCCCAAGCTAAAGTTCCACCCGGCTGAACCGTAAATTGCTTTTGCACAAAACCGCCATAAGCAAAATTATAGAGTCCTTCGAAAACCGCGAAATCTCCCCACATATTAAACTTTCCGTTAGTATTAATTTCAACTAACAATCCGCCTCGCCCTCTACCTTTTAAGGAGTGCCCTGTGGCTTTATCAATTATAATTTCTACTTCGGCATCTTCGGTTACATCTAAATCGAAATCAAGCTCTAAACCTTTAATTTCATCAAAAATGAGTTCTTCTCCTTTGTTACGTGCCTCTTTTTCTTCCTTAGTAATAAAATGTATAAAGGTGTTATCTCCAAAAGATTCGGCATCATTCAATGGTATTTTGAACACCGTTCCTGGCTTAGTTTCTCCAATAACATTTATCCTTAGCTCCTCGGTTGGTCCCGAAATACTAGCTTCACCTCCAATAAAACCTGTACCGTAATACAGCGCATCTTCCGTTTCCTTCGTATCTAAAATTAATAAGTTTTTAGTTGTAATATCTAAGCCTAAACTCCATTTAGCAAAGTTAACATGGCTTAAATCGCCTTTTAGCAATCCTTTTGTTTTGTATTTTGTATCGGTAATATTGATGTTGTTGAATATAAAACTTTGATTTTTTAAAGTCACAGAAGCATTTTCTGCAAAATCATAATTCACGTTTAGAAACGGAATTCCTAATCCTGCTTTTTTCACTATAAGTTCACCATTAAAATTAGGTTTTCTTAAATCGCCAACAACCTGTATTTCTCCTTCGGCCTTACCTCGAATATCACTTAAAACATCTCGTAACAAAGGGTTTAATGGATATAAATCGAAACCATCAAACACCAAGCCTACGTCAATTCGAGAAGCCTTACCTGCTACATAAATATCACCTTTTGCGGTAAACGAATTAGAATCATCGTTTTTAATTGTAGCATCAACAGTGTAATTTGTTAACGACTCATTACCGCTAATATTAGCATCAAAAGAACCTAACAGAAAATCGTTAACCCTAAAGTTATTAATAATGATACTTGAATTAGGTAAATAATTCCCATTTTGCTGCACTAAATCTAGTTTACCATTAACGTTTCCAGATAAATTTAAACTATCAATATCCGGCGTTATTTTAGCTAAATCGACATTAGTAAAGTTAAGTTTTATATCCTTTTCTGTTGAATCTCTCAAGAATCCGGAGAGTTTAATTTCTTCATTTTCATGATTAATTCTAAACTTATCGATATTAAACTTCGTTAGTTTTTTATCAAATGATATTTTATGAAACTTATCTTGTAACTCATTAATATTCCATTTATTATCCTTAATTGTAACATCCGATTGTTTAAACCCAATAACCGACTCGTTGGCTTCGTTGATAGTATGATAGAAACTTAAGTTGAAATTATCTTTATTACGTTTTCCTCCATTAAATTCCGATCGCATAAATAGCGTATCATTAACCGTTACATTAATTAAATTAAAGTTAGAAACATTGTAATATTTAGTATTTAAACTATCTATTTCTACGTAAGTATTAAAAACTGGATTACTGTTATCTACTTGTAACTCGATGTTGTTAGCAAAATAATTTTGAAGCTTAATTTTAGGTGATTTAAAGGTGAGTTTAAATTGACTTTCATCACTCTCTACTTCCCCACGAATAAAGGTGTTTTTTGCCAACTGAAGCTCTGGATAAATAACTTCTACAATTTTATTATAAATGGTGAAATTAAAATCGACGCTTTGGTTCGCTTCTACCTCATTCGGTATATAATTGGTATAAATGTAACCAATAGAATTTTCGAATAATTTTTTAAGCTCCTTAAATTTAAATTTTCCTTTAAAATCACCTTCTATAATATCTGGTGAGTTAATTTCTATATAACGTAAACCTTCGCTAAAACGCGATGAAATATCGAATTCATCAAAATAATAGGTGTCATTTTCGTTTTTATAATTAGTTTTTCTAAATGAAATTTTACCGTAAGCATCATCATAATTACTGGCATTCATATTCATTTTAACTGTACTTTTAAAAATAGAAATACTATCTTTTTTTACGAAGTTTAAAGCGTTTAAATTGGCATATTCTACCTTAGCTTCAAAATCATATTTATTTACAGTTTCAGAGAAATCTACAAGGCCTGTAAAGTTTAATTTCAGGTTTCTATCATTAGCGATAAGGTTTCCGTCAAAAATATTATTTCTAACATTTCCGGCTACTTTTACACCTTGATATTTGTAGTTATTGTACTCAACTTCAAACACATCACCTTTTACTTGTGTATTAATAGTTTTAGTAACAAAACCATTACCATCTACATCAAAATTAAGAGATGCTTTACCAACGGCTGGAGAGTCTAAAAATGTTCCAAAATCGAATTCCTCAAAAATAATATTACCTTTATAAGCCGCATTATCAATATCGTTAATTTTACTTATTCTTAAGTTAGAATCGACAAAACCTAGCTCGGTATCTATTTGAATATCTGCAACCACCGTAGACGATGTAATTTGAGAATTTCCAACTACGGTAAAATACCCTAACCTATCAAAAGATGACGGAATAGCTGCGCCTAGTACGTTTGGTAACAAGGCTTTTAAATCTTTATATGTAGAAGATAAATTTCTGAATTTCCCGTTCATATAAAAATTACCTTCCTCCTTATTAAAAAGGTTTTTAAAACTAATATCTCCGTAAATTCGAGTATTTCTGTTGGTGTTTAATTTTAAATTAGAGGTTTGTAAATCATTTAAAGTTCCTGAAAGATCTGTACTAAAAGTTGCTGTTTGGTTTACACCAAATTCATTGTAAAACGTATTTAATTCGTCTAACTTAACTTTAGAATCCTTAAAACTAGCCGAAACCAAAACCTTATCGGTAAAGTATTTAAAATCTGCTCTATCATAAGAAAATTTCAAATCGCCTTTTAATTCTGAGTTTGGGGTTTTAATACTCAAATTAGCGAAAGTCATATCGGTTAAGGTATAACTAAAATCGGTCATCATATTTTTAACGGTAACACCACGACTATCAACAAAATTAAGTGTATTAATTCTGGCATTTACATCGCTTCCGTTAATTAAAAAATTGGTAGCGTTTATGTTTAAATCTTCAAAATGCAGTAACTTAGTTGTTTCTCTATTTTCATCTATAAATTTAAAAACACTGTTGTATATGGATACATCACTACTCGATAATAAAAAATTACTTTTCTCCGATCTTGGATTATCACTATCAAAACGTGCCACAAAAACATCTAAATTAGTATCCGTTTCGTCTTTATAAGTTTTAATATTAAAATTAAGATTTTCAATATCAATATCTCCAAAAACCAATTGTCCATTAATTAGGTTCCTAACACCTAGAATAGATGTATTTAATTCGGCAATACTTATTAAGGTATCCTGTCTATAATCTTCAATGTAAATTTGCTTAAGTTCAACATCTCCATTAAATTGAAGACTAACTTTATCTACATTTATATTGGTCTTAAAATCACTATTAATGCGCTTAGTGACGTAATTACCTAAACTTGTTTGTATGGCAGGAATAGAGAGAACCAACACCAAAATGATGAACAACAATAGCAATATACCTGCTATTTTCAATAATATTTTTAGAAATTTTTTGATACCCTTAACGTTATAATTTTATTTAGAATAAACTATTTTTGCAATCACAAACAAATAGAATTTCTTAATTCGGTTACTCGGATTCAAAATTAACAATTATTGTGCCTAATATTCACTAATGAAGGAACAAAATATTTATATACTCGGAATTGAGTCATCTTGCGATGATACAGCGGCTTCCGTAATACACAACGGTAAAATTTTAAGTAATGTTGTCGCTACCCAAAAAATACATGAAGAATTTGGCGGTGTAGTACCAGAATTGGCGTCTAGAGCGCATCAACAAAACATTGTACCTGTAGTTCACCAAGCGTTAAAAAAGGCAAATATTACCAAAGAACAACTTCATGCTGTTGCTTTTACACGTGGCCCAGGATTAATGGGTAGTTTATTGGTTGGTACATCGTTTGCAAAATCTTTAGCCTACGGATTAAATATTCCGTTAATTGATGTAAACCACATGCAAGCGCATATTTTGGCTCATTTTATAGATGAAAAAGGTTTTGATAAACCACCTTTTCCGTTTTTAGCCATGACGATTTCGGGCGGGCATACACAAATTGTGCGTGTAGATTCTTATTTTGATATGACGGTAATTGGCGAAACTATTGACGATGCCGTAGGTGAAGCCTTTGATAAGAGCGGAAAAATTTTAGGGCTAGGTTATCCTGCAGGTCCAGAAATTGATAAACGTGCCAAACTAGGAAATCCTAAAGCTTTTAAATTCACAAAACCGAAAGTAGATGGATTAAATTTTAGTTTTTCTGGTTTTAAAACAGCTGTTCTTTATTTTATTCAGCGTGAAGTTAAGGCCAATCCTAACTTTATTGAAGAAAACTTAAACGACATCTGTGCCTCTATTCAATATACTATTATTGGTATTCTAATTGATAAATTAAAACTTGCCACTAAAGAAACAGGTATCAGTCATATTGCTATTGGTGGCGGTGTTTCGGCTAATTCGGGAATAAGACAAGCTTTAAAAGATGGTGAACAAAAGTTTGGTTGGACAACCTACGTGCCAAAATTTGAATTCACTACAGATAATGCCGCTATGATTGCTATTGTTGGTTATTTAAAATTTTTAGAAGAAGATTTTGCCGAGCAAGATGTAGTAGCATCAGCACGATTAAAAATCTAAATTTCATTATAATATTTTTTCAAAACGAGCCGCATAATTTATGTGGCTTTTTTGTTTTTCAAAAGTTCCATATGCTTCGTTTTCTTCGGAACGGTCTATGGATTCATCCTTTTTTACAGTTCTAAATTGAATAGCTAGGCTTTTATTTATTCAGCTTAAAGCTGAAAAATAACGCACAACTTCAATAATCACCTTGTTATTCAACGTAGTCAAAGCAAAAAAAATATAAATTAACGCACTCAATTTAAAGCAATTAACAACATATTCTTAATAACTTATAGCCTCTACTTTCATATCACAAACATTAACTTTAAATTTGGCTCTGAAAATATACCCCAAATATTATGACCAAACTTTTATTTATTTCAGCCTTTATAGGCTTTTCATCTTTTTTGAACGCACAAAAATCAATCGAAAAAGAATTAGAACTTGTTGAAACTCCAGAACAAATTGAACAATTTCTAGAGTCGAAAAACTCTAAAAAAAACAAACTTATTACCTTTAACGAGGAAAAACACAAAACAAATTTAGCAAAAGAGCTTTTCGATATGCGCCTTGGAGGTACTAAGGTTAACGAAAACGAATACGAGAAAACAGTATATAAAGTTGTTAAAAAGAATAAGAAAACCTATTACAGAGTTGCGTATATTTATCTAGATGGCACGAAATACCAACTAGATGAAATTAATAACTTGCGTGATAAAATTATTGCAAAATACCATAACGGAGCACCATTTGATTTTTTATCTAAACAATACTCCATGGATGAAAACGCCAATAAAGGAGGCGACTTAGGTTGGTTTTTATCAGGAGAAGTACATCCAGATTTTGAAAGCGCAATTGTAAGTAGCGAACATCACTTAAATGATATTTTCACAGTGGATGTGACTGAAAAAAACTGGTATTATGTTGTTTTAAAAACACATGAACCAAAGGACATTGCCGAAATTGAAGTTTTAAAAATTGTTGAAGCCAAAAACTAATGCAACTATTCTATAATCCCGACATAAACGAAAACACAACACAATTTTCTTTTGAAAAAGAAGAAAGCAGGCATATTGTAAAAGTGCTTCGTAAACAAGTTGGAGATACTTTGCATATTACAAATGGAAAAGGTTGGCTCTTTTCTGCTCAAATATCGATACCTAATATCAATAAATGCACAGCAGAAATTGTATCCAAAACATTACAACCTAAAAAAAAATATAACTTACACCTAGCGGTCGCTCCTACCAAAATGAACGACCGCTATGAGTGGTTTTTAGAAAAAGCCACAGAAATAGGTATCGATAGTATTACCCCTATTATTTGCGACCATAGCGAACGTAAAATCATTAAGCCGGAACGTTTTGAGCGCATTATTCAATCGGCAGCAAAACAATCTTTAAGTTGCTATTTACCAGAATTAAAAGAGGCTGTGCCTTTTAAAACCTTTATAAAACAAGACTTTTCTGGACATTTATTTATTGCGCATTGCGAAGAAACCGATAAGAAATCGTTAAAGAACGAACTCCAGTCGAATCAAGATATCACTATTTTAATTGGTCCGGAAGGTGATTTTTCGGTTAAAGAAATAAATCAAGCACTTCAAAACAAATTTATTCCTGTAACTTTGGGAGAAACACGTTTGCGCACAGAAACTGCGGCTATTGTTGCCTGCCATTCTGTTGCATTTATTAATGAAATGTAATACCCTTAAATCATGAAATCCATTACTTCCATTTTATTTTGTCTGCTTTCGGTGGTTTGTACTGCACAAGATTTGGCGATTTTAAAATATCAAGGTGGTGGTGATTGGTATGGGAATGCCACGGCTTTACCAAACTTAATTACATTTTGTAACGAAAATATTAATACCAAAATAAACCCTAAAGTAGAAACTGTTGAAGTGAGCAGTCCTGATATTTTTCAATATCCTTTTATTCACATGACGGGACATGGTAATGTGTTTTTTAATGAAACAGATTCCGAAAATTTACGTAACTATTTAATTTCAGGTGGTTTCCTGCATATTGATGATAATTATGGCATGCAGCCTTATATTACAAAGGAACTTAAAAAAGTATTTCCGAATAAAGATTTAATCGAATTGCCAGCCACTCACCCTGTTTTTAATTCGGCTTTTAGTTTCCCTAAAGGTTTACCAAAAATACATGAGCACGATGGCAAACGCCCGCAAGCATTCGGTTTATTTGAAAAAGATAGATTGATATTGCTATTTACTTATGAAAGTGATTTAGGCGATGGTTGGGAAGACCCACAAATACATAACGATCCTGCAGATGTTAGAGAAAAGGCTCTAAAAATGGGAGCTAATATTGTAAAGTATGCTTTTGAACATTAAATTAAATTATGGAAACTATAGTTCATCTTGTTTTTCAGTTGGTTGAACCCTTTTTTAAATCCAATTCTTTAAATGAGAAACTGTCTAAAAAAATAAAACGAACACTTATTGGGTTTATATTATTCCTAATATGTATGCTAGTCCTAATTAGTTATATCGTAATTTCACATGAGAATTTCTCAATTACACGCTAACCATTCAAACAAAAAAATTGCAACTCACCCACTACACCACCAACTTCAAAAAACGTACATTTCCAATCACTTTGGTATGCGATAATGTTACCAATGCACCAAATATTGGTAGTTTATTTAGAATGGCAGATGCTTTTGGAATTGAAAAATTGGTGCTTTGTGGTGAAAACATTCAGTTGGGACGAAAAATATCAAAAACATCACGAGCAACAGAAAAAGTGGTTAATTATGATATATGTCCATCGGCTTTAGAGGTTGTAAAAGAATTAAAAGAAAACAATCATCATGTTATTTCTTTAGAAATAACGGATAAAAGTGAACCGATTCACACCGCTAAATTTTCAAATGAAAAATCTATTGTTTTAGTTATTGGTGATGAAAACTTTGGTGTATCCGAAGCTATTTTAAATCTATCAGATGCAGTATTTCATATTGATATGTTTGGCCAAAATAGCAGTATGAATGTTGTGCAAGCCACAAACATCGCCGTTTACGAAATTACAAAGCAACTTTCATAAATTACTGTTTATACCTTTTTCAAAAAAATGAATGCTCTCAAAATTTCAACGTAAATAATATTATATTTACAAGATGAATTCGAACACCATTTCAAACGGTATACTCAAAGCTATTGGCATTATTTTAGGCATAGCACTCATTTTATATTTTCTATACCAAATACAATCGGTGATTGGTTACGTGGCCATAGCAGCAGTAATTTCATTAATTGGCCGACCTATTGTTCTGTTTTTAGAACGTAGATTGAAGTTTAAAAATACCATTGCCGTTATTGTAACTATGCTTGTTTTGTTAAGCTTATTTATAGGTTTGGTTGGCTTATTTATTCCGTTGGTAGTAAAACAAGGTCAAAATTTATCGCTTTTAGATATTGACTTATTACAAGAAAATATCGAAAATTTATATATTGAAATCCTCAAGTATTTTGATTTACATAAAATTGATGTAGAACAATCTTTAAAAGACTCTAACCTACTGTCTAAAATTAATTTCGCTATGATTCCGAACTTTTTAAACTCGGTTTTAAGTGGACTTGGAAGTTTTAGTATTGGTTTATTTTCAGTATTGTTTATTTCATTTTTCTTCTTGAAAGATAGCCGTTTATTTGAAAATGGCATTCTAACATTTATTCCCGCTAACAAAGAGTCTCGCTGGAAAAACTCTTCAACTAAAATTAAAGATCTACTATCCCGATATTTTGTAGGGCTTATTTTTCAAATACTAATTCTATTTATTATTTACACCATCGGTTTACTTATTATTGGTGTAGAAAACCCTATTGTTATCGCTTTTCTATGTGCATTGTTGAACCTTATTCCTTATGTTGGTCCGTTAATTGGCGCGGCATTAATGCTTACTTTAACCATGACTAGTAACTTAGGCGAAAGCTTTAGCGACGTTATTTTACCTAAAACATTTTGGGTATTTATTGTGTTCATGATTGGGCAACTTATTGATAATTTTGGCAGCCAACCCGTAATATTTTCTAAGAGTGTCAAATCGCATCCGTTAGAAATATTTTTGGTGATTTTAATTACAGGTATTCTTTTTGGCATTATTGGTTTAATAATAGCCGTGCCTGCTTACACCGCTATTAAAGTGATTTTAAAAGAGTTTTTAGCTGAAAACAAGATTGTAAAAAAACTAACTAAAGGTTTATAAATTCATTTTGAATAATTCTATACTACATACTGAGATTCAAAATTTTATTTATGCTCATTTAAAGGCAGATATAAGCTCCGTTTTATTAAAAGGCACCAATTTTGAAGCTGTTGAAACCAACGAAATTATCGAACAAATTGAAGCAAAAAAACGAAGCGAAAAAAAGTTAGCCACTTGGTTTAATGCTGAAAACATTTATTTTCCTAATAAATTAAACATAGAGCAAACCTCTTCTGAAGTTACAGCAAAACACAAAGCTAATTTAATACAAGGCGATGCTATAATCGACTTAACCGGTGGCTTTGGAGTAGATTGTTATTATTTCTCAAAACACTTTAAAAAGGTTACTCATTGCGAAATAAACCCCAAATTATCTCAAATAGTTAGTCATAATTACAAACAATTAGGTGTTGAAAACATAGAAACACAAACTGTTGACGGTATTGAGTATTTAAAAAACCTTGATTCTCAATTCGATTGGATTTACATAGACCCTTCTAGACGACATGATAGCAAAGGAAAAGTTTTCTTTTTAAATGATTGCTTACCTAATGTACCTACACATTTAGATTTACTTTTTAAAAGAAGTAAAAATATTATGATTAAAACATCACCGCTTCTCGATTTGTCCGTTGGTATTGGCGAATTAAAGCATGTAAAAACCATACATGTTGTAGCTGTAAATAACGAAGTAAAAGAATTACTTTGGATTTTAGAAGCTGATTTCAATGGAGATATCGGTATTAAAACATGCAATATTAAAAAGGAAAAAGAAGACCTTTTTAGTTTTATTTTAGATGAAGAAAAAACGACTGATTCTAATTACAGCCTACCACTCACCTATCTTTACGAGCCGAATTCGGCTATTTTAAAATCTGGCGCTTTCAATTCTATTTCTAATCAATTACAGGTTTCTAAACTTCATAAACATTCGCATTTATACACCAATGCGACTTTAATAGATTTCCCTGGAAGGACTTTTAAGATTGAAGACATTTTACCGTATAACAAAAAAGAGATAAAAAAAAGAGGCTTAAATAAAGCGAACATCACCACGAGAAATTTCCCGGAAACGGTACAAAATATTAGAAAAAAATTCAACATTAAAGATGGTGGCGATCTCTACGTATTTTTCACTACAGACTTAGGCAATAACAAGGTGGTCCTGATTACTAAACGGGTAACTTCTTAAAAACTACTTCAAAAAAAAATCTCAGACCATAAGCCTGAGATTTTCCATATTACCAATTTATAAAATTGATGCTTAATTGATATACCCGAAATTTTGACTAATTTCAGCGGTTACATCGATAGTAGCCTGAGGAATAGCATAAACTCTTAAATACGGCTCCGTAGTTGGTTTGGCTGTATAAGGTTTATCAAAAGTTCCAAAACGTATCATTTGTTTTCTACGATACATCTCCCAATACATTTCAAAACCAATTTCGTTATAAAGTGTTGTTTCATCTAAAGAAGTAATAGCAACACCTGGCGCATTTCCGAAGAGTGCTTCACGCGTTCTACTTGTTCTTAACATATTGATATCGGCAAGTGCTAAAGCTGTTTCTCCGTTACGGAAATAAGCCTCTGCACGCATACAATACATTCCTCCTAAACGGTATAATGGCACATCTACAGCAGAGTTTCCGTTACCGTAGTTAGGGTCGAATTCCCATTTAAAGTTACGTACACCACGATTAATTTGATCTTGAGAAAACACAGCTTCTACAGGGTTACTAAAATCTAAATCTGGAGTGTAATCCATTGGTGTTGTCGTGTTTTTTTCCATGTACAATTTACTGATTTCAATACGTCCATCAACTGTCATATTAAAACCACCTTTTCCGTCTAAAGTTGGGCCATACTGCTGCCCTACTTGTAAACCACGGTTAAAATGTACAAGTAACTTTCCGGTATCTGTTCTGCTATCTTCAGCAGGTACACTCCCTGTGGTTCCATCGTTCATAAACCAAGTACCATCACTATATTGGTAGTAACGGTGAAAACGAGGATCATCATGATTTCCATCCCAAGTGTAGTAAAACTCAGGTTCTACGCAAGATCCGTTTGTACCACGATTATCTGGTGTTTGCTTTTGTGCACGCCCTGTAGACATGTATGCAAAATCGTTATCACTACTTCTAATGTTATCATTTTCTTGAACAATGGCAAAAATAATTTCAGAACCGCTGCCATTATCTATATCAAAATTCTTGAAATAGTTGCTCTCTAAACTAAAGCTACCATCAATTAATAATGATGTGTAATAAATAACTTTATCCATATCGCTACCATTATTATCTACAGCAGTTTCCGTAAAATTAAAACTAGAACTGGCATTATAACGATCTTTAAAAACAGCTCTATTTAAGTACATATCTGCCAGTAATGCATAAGCCGCCTGTTTTGTAAAACGCCCATTATAGGTTTGTTGCTCACCTAAATTAACAAGGTTTGGTATAATACTTTCTACATCGGCAATAAGGTTATCGATTTCAGTTTCTCCTTGAAGAATTTCTAAAGGCGCACCCGCTGTAAACGGATCTCTGTATGGCGCTTGGTTAAATAAATCTAACGTATTGTAAACATATAAAGCCAATAAACCTTGAGCTTCTGCTAAAAACAAATCGTAATTTGCATAATCTGGATTTTGCTCTAAAGACTCAATTGCCGTTAAGGTTTTAGTGATTCCGCTCGTTAAATTATTCCAAGTACCGGCAACTGCAGCATTGTTTGTTCCCCAAGTAAACTCGGTTAATGCACGCCATTTTCCACCATCGCCCCAGTCACTTCCGCGGGTTGGCAGCATACACTCATCGGTTGGATATTCTTGCAAACCAAATACATTACCGTGATCGGTAAAGGTTCTATTTGCTAATTGACCGTAAGCCGCAGCCATGGCGCTTTCTGGGTTAGAGCTTTCTCCACCAATAACTTCGTCTATCACTTCTTCATTCAAATCTGTACAACTAAAAACGAGTACACCAACCATGAATACGGAAGCTATTTTTGATATTTTATTTGAAATTTTCATAAATTATAATTTTAAAGTTGCACCAAGTAAAAATGATCTTGAAGAAGGATAAGTAGTATAATCTATACCAATAGATTGATTTCCTCCAGAAGCACGCGGACTATTAACCAACGGATCGAATCCTGAATAATTAGTGATTGTAAAAATATTTTGTCCGCTAACGTATAGGTTTAAACCTTGTAACCACGTAATATTAAGCGCATCGGTATCTATAGAATAACCAAGTCTTGCATTGTTTAAACGAATGAAATCTGATTTTTCTAAGTATAGTGTAGATAATTGTGGTTGGTTTGTAAAACTTGCACCATCGTTATAAAACTGAGACAATACATTTCTATCTGAAACAATATTGTTGATGTTTAATGCCAAGTTGGTATTATTAACCAATAAACCTCCTGTTTGCCCAATAAAAGCAAGACTTAAATCCCATCGTTTGTAGCTTAAGTTTGTATTTAAACCAAAGGTGAAATTTGGAAGTGCGCCTTCAAATATTTGACGATCTTCAGTATTAATAACGCTATCATCATTAAAATCTTCAAAAATATCGTTTCCATCAGCATCAAAACCTAAATGTTTCAGCATAAAGAAAGAACCAGCCTCGTATCCGCTTTTATAGATATTGGCAAAAACCCCAGATAATCCAGGACCTGCAACACTCCCTGAGTATAATTCTGATACTGGTAGATTTTGTATTTCATTATCTAAAGTTGCACCGTTGACATCTACACTCCATGAAAAATCTTCGGTATTAATAATTTTACTACCTAAAGCAAACTCAAAACCTTTGTTTACAATTTTTCCATCGATGTTTTTCCAAACCGTTGTAGTAGGACTTAATGGTTCCGAAGAAATATTTAAAATAGCATCGGTTGTCGTTTTATTGTAATAATCTAAAGATCCGTAAAGCTTGTTGTTCCATAAACTAAAATCTATACCAACGTTAAGTTGTGTTACCACTTCCCATTTCAAATCTGGATTTGCCGTACGATTTACAACAATTCCGTTTATTAAATTGTAATCGTCATACAAGTAATATCCACCTGAAGCCGATTGCGAATAACTCGCTTGAGTAATTTTATTCTGAACTTCTTGGTTACCAGTTTCTCCCCAACTCATTCTGAATTTTAATTGATCGATATCGTCTATTTCACTAATAAAGTTTTCGTTATCTAAATTCCAACCTAAAGCAAACGATGGGAAATAACCGTATTTATTATTTTCTCCAAAACGTGTAGAGCCATCGGCTCTTAAAGAAGCTGTAAGTAAATATTTATCATCAAAATTATAGTTTAATCTTCCAAAATAAGATTGCAACTCATTTCTTTGCGCATATCCACTAACTCCAGATTGCTCGCCAGAATAACCAGGATCGTATTCTGGAGCTACGCCTGTACCTTTTTCATCTATACCTATTAAAGAAAATGTAGTTCCAGAGAAATCGAATTCTTGATAAGAAAACCCTCCTAAAACTTCAAACTTACTTTTGTTTAAACCAAATCGGTAGGTTAAATAATGTTCCATTAAAACACTTTCAGACTCTAAATTATTCTGAACATAAGCACCATCTGGCGTTCTATCGGTAGCATTTGGATAAATAGTAGAATTTCTTTCGGAAACCGAACGATCTATACCATAATTAAACTTGTATTCTAAACCATCTATAATTCTGAATGTTGTTTCTAGATTTCCTAAAACACGTAGCGTTTGCGTATGGTCATCATAAATATCCAACAAATACATTGGGTTATAATTCTGGTTTAAGTTGAAATTGGTAAAATCGCCATCTTCAGTAAAAACAGGTTGTGTTGGGTTTGCCATTAATGCATGAATAATTAATTGCCCATCCGATCCAGCATCTGCTCCATTTGGAACTCCTGTTTCGTTAATTTGACTGGCCGTTAAATTCACTTTAACTTTTAAACGTTTGTTATCTAAAAATGACTCTTCAGCATTTAAACGTGCTGTTGTTCTTTTAAAACCACTCGTTTCAACAATACCTTCCTGATCCATAAAAGATAAAGAGGTATAATAGTTTCCGCTGTCCGTCTTTTTAGCAAACGAGAAGTTGTTGTTATGCGTAACAGCACTGCGCAATAACTCGTCTTGCCAATCGGTAGACCCACCATGATCGTAAGCTACATCTGTAATAGCGTTTCTGTATTCACTAGCCGATAAAACATCTGTTTTTTTAATCACAGAAGCGATACTTAAATAAGAATCTACGGTAATAGACGCTTCTCCAGTTTTTCCTTTTTTAGTAGTGATAATTACAACACCGTTAGAACCTCTAGCGCCATAAATAGCTGCTGCAGATGCATCTTTTAAAACTGTAATAGAAGCAATATCGCTAGTATTTAAAAAGTTTAACGGGTTTTTAGCGCTAGAACTACCCAAACCAACATTTGGGCTGGCAGCACTAACGTTTTCGTTACTTAGCGGTATACCATCTACCACAAATAATGGCGAACTACCACTACGGATAGACCCTACACCACGAATGGAAACATTAACACCTGCACCAGGCTCGCCACTAGATTGCACAACGCGTACACCTGCGACTTTACCTTGAATTAAATTATCGGGTGATACATTAACTCCCTTTTTAAAATCGCCAGTAGAAAGCTGAGTTACTGCACCTGTTAAATCCTTTTTTGTTTGTTGACCGTAACCTACAATTAGAACTTCATCTAACATGGCGTTTAACGGCTTTAAGTTAATTTTTAAATCTGTAGAAGTTACATCAACGTACTGAGATTCGTAACCTACAAAAGACACCTGAAGTGTTTGCCCTATTGCGGCATTAATAGAAAATACGCCATCAAAATCGGTAGAAGCACCTGTTGAAGTCCCTTTTAAAATAATGGTAGCTCCAGGTAATGGTACTCCAGATTCGTCTAAAACAATACCCTTTATAGTTGCTTGAAAGGTATCATTTTTGAAATTTAAATCTCTATTAGGCATACTATTTGCGTACCCAGTTTGGTATAAGAGAATAGATAAAACTAAAAAAGCTATGTTTTTTAGTGTAAAAAAATTATTTTTAGTGTACATTTTTAAGTGATTGGTTTTACAATGCTTAATAATTTAGCCGTAGTTGTTCCAGCAACTACGGTTTTTAATTTGTAAATTAGGGTTGCTATTTAATTATTACATAGAGTCGAATTTTTTAAGTTATAGGTTTAATGTTTTAGCATGTTGTTATGCTCTTAGAGATTGCAAAAAAAGAAAATATTAAGCTGTTCTAATTTACCTTATCGTTATCTCATTATTAAATAAACCATAACTTACAATTCCGACCTTAAATCGTTAAAAAACATAAAATCAACCAACTAAACATCTTTCAAAACATTAATATGAAAGTAAATATTCATGTTTTGTTTTCAATTTATTAACATAGCATTAAACTTAACAGTCTACTTTTGTGCCTCTAAAAAACCCAACTTATTTTATGAAACATTACAACACTTTACTCCTTCTATTTTTTAGTTTTAATTTGTTTGCGCAAAACGATGCCTTACATATTAATCAAATACAAGTTATAGGTTCTCACAACAGTTATAAAAAGGCTATTGAAGATAAATTGTATACCTTTTTAGAATCACAAAGTGATAAGATGAAATCTCTACAATACGATCATATCTCAATACCAGAACAGTTAGATTTAGGCTTACGAAATTTAGAAATAGATGTTTACCTTGATACAGAAGGCGGGAAATTTGCAAATCCTAAAGGTTTACAGTTTGTCGAGGCGCAAGAAGATTTTGACCCTAATAAAGATATGATAAAACCAGGTTTTAAAGTTTTGCACATGCCAGATATCGATTTTAGATCGCATTACAATACTTTAGAAGCGTGTTTAATGGCGATAAAATCTTGGTCTGACGCCAACCCAACGCACGAACCTGTATTTATAACTTTAGAAGCCAAAGATGGAGATACTAATAGATTTGGAACTACACCTGAAGCCTTTACGGAAGCTGGTTTTAAAAAATTGGATGATGCTTTAATAGCTGGTCTTGGAAGAGATAAACTTATAACTCCGGACGATGTTAGAGGTGAACATGCTACCTTAGAAGAAGCTGTTTTTAATAATAACTGGCCTACTCTAAAAGCTTCGCGTGGAAAGTTTCTTTTTATTTTAGATGATGCAAAAGCTAAGCGCGCTTTATATATTAAAAACCATCCGTCACTAAAAGAGCGTGTTTTGTTTGTAAATGCAGAACCAGGAACTCCAGAAGCTGCAACTTTAATCATAAATAACCCAGAGAATGAAACCATATCTGGTTTAGTATCTAAAGGGTATATTATTAGAACACGTGCCGATGCCGGAACAAAAGAAGCGAGAGCAAACGATTATAAACATTTTGAAGATGCAAAAAAATCTGGTGCACAAATTATAACAACCGATTATTATTTACCAAGTCGATTTTTTGAAAGCGATTACCACATCTCTTTTAAAGGAAAAACATATGTACGTGAAAACCCTATATCATCTAGACAATAAGATTTTATAGTATAAGAATTAGAAACGTCTGAAAATAAATTCAGGCGTTTTTTTGTTAAAAAAAGTCTGGTGATTTAAATGGAATTTCTTTCAATATAATTAAAGACATTTTTTACTTGATTTTTTTTATTATTTAAAACCAAATAAGCCGCTTGGTCACCCATAGCTTGAAAATCTGTACTAACTACGTTAATTCCTAAAAGATCTTTTAAAGGTGTATCGTTGTATGAAATAATACCGATATCTGTTCCTAGAACCAAGTTCTTTTTACGCACTTGGCGTACTAAGTTTACCAAATCGTTTTCTTCAATAATAATAAAAGCATCTTTGCTGTCAAGATCCATATGATCATAAATTTGATCTAAAACTTCAAATTCAAAATTAAACTCCGCGCAAAATTTCTGAAAGCCATGCACAATACGTTTTGGATATGGATACACCAACTTATCGGGATATATCAAAACAAGCTTGTCATAGTTTTTAAGTCTCTCTAAACCTTCTTGTAGCGCTTCATAAATATCTTCCTTAAAATCTTGATAAACGGCTGCAAAATTACCAGCGATATCAATTTTACTATTATCTAGAATAACTAATTTATCTTTAGGGACTTTATCTATAGCCAATTTAACAGGCGTAGTTGTACTAATATGCTTAGAATCTTGAGATTTAAAATGTGGCATGATTACATAATAATCAAAGGCGCCTAAATTTTTCTCTAAGGTTTTAATAAAAATAGATTCTTCGCAGTGATAAACAGATAGTGTAACAAGGGCATCGCTTCCTAAGCTTTTTACAAACGAATTATAAATCATCATTTTGTAATTACTCAGCTTGTTAATCATGAAAAACACATTAACCTTAGAAATTAAATCTGTTTTCGCTGTATAAAAACCTTTTCCTTTAACTGATACGATAGCTTTCTGTTCCTTGAGTTGTCGGTATGCTTTTTCTACGGTATCTCTAGATAAATAGCAAGATTCACTCAACTCATTTATAGATGGTATTTTTTCACCAACCAATAGTTTGCCTCTCGAAATATCGTTTACAATAGAATCTACTATTTGCTTATATTTTGGTACACGAGAGTCCTCGTTAATTTTTATTTCGAATGGTTTATCCATATAAATTGCAGTAAAAATAACTATGAAAGAAACATAATAATCTAATTTCAGGTTGTACCTATATTTTAAATGTAAATCAAAATTATTGGTATTATAAATGTTCTATTTCGAATACTTGTTATTTGTCTTATTTTGTTTAGTAAAATTACAATAATCCACCGATTACCTTAAGGTTTTAACATAAAAGTCAAACAAAGAGACTTATAAATTTGAAACTTTAGCTAAGCCTCAAATTAAAGTTTCAAAATGTGTTTAAGTAAATAAGGTTGAATTTTTAGAGCCTCGATAAAATTGTGAGCTTTCTAAAAATTCAACCTTAAAATTATAATTTAATATTTACGGTTACAACCCTAAAAGTCGTGGTAAATACATTGAAATTGCAGGGATATAAGTAATTAAAAGTAGTACAACAACCATAATTACTAAAAATGGAATTAATGGTTTTATTACTTGCGATACCGAAACATTGGCGACTCCACTACCTACGAAGAGAATGGTTCCAACGGGTGGTGTACACAAACCAATACAAAGGTTAAGTACTAAAACAATTCCGAAATGCACAGGGTCCATTCCTAGGGCAACTACTACAGGTAAAAATATTGGTGTAAAAATTAAAACCGCTGGCGTCATGTCCATAAAAGTTCCAATAATTAAAAGTACCAAGTTAATCACTAAAAATATAACTATTTTATTACTAAACTGTTCTAATAAAAAGCTACTAATAAGTTCCGGAATACCTTCAAAAGAAAATAACCAAGACATCGCCATAGACGTACAAATTAAAAACATCACTACTGCTGTAGTTTTTGCACTCGTTAATAAAATAGATGAAAAGTCTTTAGGTTTTACATCGCCATAAACTAATGCTAAAACACCAGCATAAAGCACAGCAATAGCAGAAGCTTCGGTTGCTGTAAAAATACCAGCAACAATACCACCAACTACAATTACTAATAATAATAAGCTAAAAAATGCTTTTCTAAAATACTTCCAAATTAAAGATATTGGTGCACGATCACCTTTAGAAAACTTACGTGTAATCGCTACAAAGGCAATATACCCCATGATAGCAACACCTAATAAAATACCTGGTAAATAACCTGCAATAAATAGCGCTGCTACAGATGCTGTACCACCACTTGCTAGGGCATATACAATTAAAATATTACTTGGGGGAATTAACAATCCGGTAGTTGCCGAGGTAATATTTACCGATGCACTAAATTCTCTTGGATAACCTTCTTCTTCCATTCTATCGGTCATGATACTACCAATGGCAGAAGTTGCTGCAATAGCAGATCCAGAAATAGCACCAAATAACATAGACGCTAATACATTAACATAAGCTAATCCTCCTGGTAAACTTGCTACTAAAGATTTGGCGAAATTTATTAACCTATTGGCTATACCTCCTTGCTTCATAATTTCACCTGCCAATACAAAAAACGGAATGGCCAAAAGTGCAAAACTATCAATACCGGTCGTCATTCGTTGCGCAATGGTTGTTAGACCTGGTAATTTGTCAATATTCAACAATAAACTTATAGTTGTGGAGATACCAATACTATAAGCTACTGGTACTCTTAACATCAATAATGTAAAGAAACTTACAAATAAAACGATGATACTTATTACTTCAATACTCATAATTATTCGGTTATTTCGTTAGCATTAATTTTTCCTAAATGGTATACAGAAAAACACATAATAAAAAGGCCACTTATTGGTAAAATAGCATAAATGTATCCTAAAGGAATACGCAATGTACCAGACAATTGCCCTAAATGTAATGTGGTATAAACTAAATTAAAACCACCAATTACCATAACGACCAATGCAAATAATAAAATACATATTTCGATAAATATGAGTGCTTTTTTCTTGGTTTTACCCGAAAATTTTTGATACAAAAAATCCATAGATAAGTGCTCTCTTTTTCCGCTTAAGTAAGCTGCACCAAGTATAGATAACCATATTAATGAGAAACGCGCTAACTCTTCGGTAAATGCAAAAGATGTATTTAATACATATCTAGAGAACACCTGACTTAAAACATCAATAACCAATAATCCGAATATGAAAACTAAAATAATTTCCATAATCCGACATACTTTTTCAAAAAGAATATCTGCTTTTTTCATACTTATTGATTTTTGATTTTATTGATGATTTCGCTCATTTCTGGATGATCTTTCACAAAAGCCTCTAATACAGATTTAGATTGCTCTTGAAACAATGATTTATCCGGAATTATAATTTCTACACCAGCTTTTCTAGCCGTTGCCATAGATTCTTCAACTGAATTCTGCCAAAACACTTTTTCGGCTTGCGATGATTCATCGGCCGCTTCTTGAACCCATTGTTTTTCTTCAGCAGTTAATTTCTCCCAAAATTTGGTTCCAATTAACAACACATCAGGCACTGAGGAGTGCTGATCTAAAGTATAATATTTACTTACTTCGTAATGATTTGAAGATACAAATGATGGCGGATTATTCTCCGCGCCATCTACCACACCTTGTTGTATAGCAGTGTATAATTCGCCATAAGCCATCGGTGTTGGCGAACCTCCAAGAGCCTCTACCATATTAATAGCCATTTGGTTGTTCATCACCCTAATTTTAAGGCCTTTTAAATCTTCTGGCTTACGTATCGCTTTATTCGATGTATAAAAACTACGGCTACCAGCATCATAATAACACAAGCCACGTAGCCAAAATTTACTTCCTTTTTCTAAAATAGATTTCCCTACTTCGCCTTCTAAAACATCGTATTGATGTTGTTTATCTTTAAATAAATATGGAATACCTAAAATATGATATTCTGGAACAAAGTTAGATAAGGTGGCTGCACTTACTTTTGTAACTGCAACACTCCCTATTTGAAGTAATTCTAAAGCTTCACGCTCGGAACCTAATTGGCCATCAGGAAAAATTTTAATTTGTATTTTTCCGCCAGATTTCGCGTTTAATGCCTTTTGAAATTCTAAAATCCCTTTGTGAACGGGATGTGTTTGCGGTAATGTATGTGCCAAATACATCATTTTAATATCGTCGTCTTTTTTGCAACTCTGCATAACGAACAAAATTAAAAAGGCACATAATATTCTATTCATCATTCTTATTTAGTTTAGTTTAGTGTTTTTGGTCTAGTCGTTGAATTTAAAATATTTCACAGCATTAAAATAGCAAATGTTTTGAATTATTTTTCCTATAAATTCTAAATCATTTGGAACAAGTCCATTTTTAACATCTTCTGCCACAAGGTTACATAAAATACGTCTAAAATACTCATGCCTAGGGAATGATAAAAAGCTACGGCTATCGGTTAGCATACCAACAAAGCGACTTAATAAGCCCATATTAGACAGCGTATTTAATTGTTTTTCCATGCCGTCTTTTTGATCTAAAAACCACCAACCAGAGCCCCATTGCATTTTACCTGGCGTATCAGCACTTTGAAAATTCCCCATCATGGTAGCGAATACTTCGTTTTGCGATGGATTTAAATTATAAGTGATGGTTTTTGCTAATTGATTGGTAGATTCTAAAGCTTTAAACAATTTAGACATAAATTCCGCTACCGGAAAATCTCCAATAGAATCGCAACCAGCATCTAGACCAATTTCTGCCTCTAGCCTAGTATTATTATTTCTAAGTGATCCTAAATGATATTGCTGTGCCCAATCGAATTCGTGATATTTTTTTCCTAAATACAGAAATAAAAATGAACGATAAGTTGTGATTTCTGAAGTTGAAAGTATTTCTCCTTTTAATTTTTTATCGAAAATTAAAGCAACATCTTCTTCAGTAAAATCTACAATATCGAGATGTTCTCCTAGTCCAAAATCTGATAATTTACAGCCTAAACTATCAAAATAAGCAATACGCTGATCTATCGATTTTAAAAAAGCATCAAAAGAATTAATAGTAATTCCTGAAGCATCTCCTAAACGAATTAAATATTTAGAAAAACTTGGCTTTCCTATCCAAAATAAATTATCCGATCTAAACGTTGGTAATACTTTGGTATAAAAATCACCTTCTGCAATTTTTTTATGATCCATTAAATCATCAGCAGGGTCGTCTGTAGTACAAACTACTTCCACCTTCATATCTTCTAAAAGTTGTGCAGGTGTTTTATGCTCTAAAATACTATTCGCTTTCTCATAAATAGCATCAGCTGTACTTGGTTGTAGAATATCATCGATATCAAAATAACGTTTTAATTCCAGCTGAGTCCAGTGAAACAAAGGGTTTCTTAAAGTATAAGGCACTGTTTCTGCCCAGCTTAAAAACTTATCTTTTAGCGATGCCGCACCGGTAATATTAAACTCTTCAATACCATTAGCACGCATGCCGCGCCATTTATAGTGATCGCCTTTTAACCAAACCTCCGTTATGTTTTTAACCGGTTTATTATCGGCAATTTGCTTAGCCGATAAATGGTTATGATAATCTATAATTGGTAAATCTTTAGCGTACTGATGGTACAATGTTTCAGCTATATCAGACTGCAACAAGAAATTATCAGTTATAAAGTTTTTTGAATTTATAGTACTCATAATTATATGCTTTTCGAAATTCCAAACTCCAGTCCTCTTAACTCTGCTAAACCACGCAATCTTCCAATTCCAGAATAACCTGGGTTTGTTTTCTTATGTAAATCATCTAACATTTGATGTCCATGATCAGGACGCACAGGAATTAAAGCATCTTTCATACCTGCAGCTATACGTCTTCTTTCTTCTAGAACAACCGCTTTCATTACGCTATACATATCAACATCACCTTCTAAGTGGTTGGCCTCGTAAAAGTTTCCTTTTTCATCACGTTGCGTACTTCTAAAGTGTAAAAAGTGTACACGATCGGCAAAACGCTCGAATATTTGAACCAAATCATTATCTGCTCGAACCCCTAAAGAACCCGTACAGAATGTAATTCCGTTAGATCGATCTGGTACTTGCGCAAATAAATAAGCATAATCTTCCTCTGTACTCACAACTCTAGGCAAGCCTAAAATAGCGTAAGGTGGATCGTCTGGATGAATACACATTAACACCTCATTTTGTGAAGCTACAGGAATAATTTCTTTTAAAAATGCGGCTAAGTTTTCTCTTAATTTTTGCGCATCAATATCAGCATAAGTATCTAATATCGTTTGAAACTGCCCTAAAGTATACCCTTCTTCTGCTCCTGGTAAGCCTGCAATAATATTATTAATTAATTGCGTTTTATCTTCTTCGGAAAGGTTTTCGGCGTAAACTTTAGCTTCGGCTTGTAATTCTGAAGAGTAATCGTTTTCTGCACCCGGACGTTTTAATAAAAACAGTTCGAAAGCAGCAAAAGCAACCACATCAAATCGAAGGGCTTTAGAACCATCTTCAACTTCAAATCCTAAATCGGTACGTGTCCAATCTAAAACAGGCATAAAATTATAACATACAATATGGATACCACAAGCTGCTAAATTTTTAATGCTGGTTTTATAATTTTCAATATACTCTTGAAAATTTCCTGAACGTGTTTTAATAGTTTCGTGAACAGGTACACTTTCTACAACACTCCAAGTAAGACCCGTATTTTCAATAGTATCTTTTCTTTTTTGAATTTCTTCTACAGTCCACACTTGTCCGTTAGGAATATGGTGTAATGCAGAAACAATACCTGTTGCTCCTGCTTGCTTTATATCGGATAACGATACGGGATCATTCGGCCCGTACCAACGCCATGTTTGTTCCATAATTTTTAATATTTTATTATAAACTTACAAGATTAACACCTTGCAGAATTTGATTTATTTAAACACCACTATAAGCGCTAAAACCACCATCAATAGGGATTACTACACCTGTTACAAATGATGCGCCTTCGCCACATAACCATAAAGTTGTACCTACTAAATCTTCTGGTTCACCAAATTTACCCATTGGTGTTTGCTCTATAATTTGATTACCACGTGCTGTTAAACTACCATCGCTTTCGGTAAGTAAACTTCTATTTTGATCGGTTAAAAAGAAACCTGGTGCTAATGCATTTACACGAATTCCAACTTTAGAAAAGTGTACCGCTAACCATTGTGTAAAGTTTGATACAGCAGCTTTTGCACCACTATATGCAGGTATTTTAGTTAAAGGTGTAAAAGCATTCATAGATGAAATATTTAAAATACTACACCCTTTTTTACCTACCATATCTTTAGCAAAAACTTGAGTTGGTAATAAAGTCCCTAAAAAGTTTAAATCGAATACAAACTTAATACCTGTAGGATCTAAATCGAAAAAGGTTTTAAAACCTTCTGCTTTATTTTCTAAATCTGCTTCAGCAAAATGAGGATTAGAAGTTGTTCCTAATGGGTGATTCCCTCCTGCTCCGTTTATCAAAATATCGCAAGCACCTAATTTAGCATTCACAATATCTTTAGCTTCTTGCAACGATTCTTTTTCTAAAACATTGGCAGCAACACCAATTGCTACACCGCCAGCAGCATTAATTTCGTTTGCAATAATATCTGCGGCTTCTTTACGCAAATCTAGAACGGCAATTTTATGACCTTCTTTTGCTAATGCTTTGGCTAATGCGCCACAAATAACGCCTCCTGCTCCTGTTAAAACAATTACTTTACTCATAGTTTTGATAGTTGAATTTTTCTTTAATTTTGCGTTTTCGTGTACGCACACACAAATGTAACGAAAAAAAATAGTGTGCGCACACAAAAAATAAAAAATATTAACTAAATTGCTTGAAATTAAAGTTATACATTTCAGTTTCTAATTGCTTCGTATAAAGTTAAACGTGACCTATTTAAGATGATTACAATAAAAGATATAGCAAAAGAAGCCCAAGTTTCTGAAGGTACCGTAGATCGCGTTATCCACAATCGCGGTGGTGTGTCTAAAAAAACAGAATTAAAGATTAGAGAAATTCTAGATCGGCATAACTTTAGTGTAAATCCTATTGCGAGTGCGCTTGCCATGAAAAATAAACACACTATTGCAACGTTAATGCCTAAACATAATGCTGACGATTTATTTTGGAAATCGCCACATATGGGTGTTTTAAAAGCAGCCGATGATTTAAAAACGTTTGGTATTCAGGTTAACAATTTCACCTTTAACCAATACGATGCACACTCCTATTTCGAAACTTTTAAAACTTTATTAGAATCGGAACCTACGGCAGTAATTATGGTGCCAAACTTTTCGAAAGAAACCAAAAAGATAGTAGCACTTTTGGAAGATAAAAACATTCCTTATTTATTTTTAAACATTGATATTGATGGCTTTAAAAACATGGCTTTTGTTGGTCAAGACTCATACAATGCTGGATATATTGCTGGAAAATTAATGCATTTTAGTAGTCCGAATGCTGAAACTTTTTTAATTCTACAGGCACGACATAACATATTAAAAAACAACGCGGTATCGAACCGAATAAAAGGCTTTAATGATTATTTTTTAAAAAACAATGTGAGCTCTAAAAGCCAAACATTAAAGTTGGAAAGCTTAGATAACACGGTAGAAACTAAAGAAAAAATAAACAGTTATTTAATTGAAAACCCTGAAATTAAAGGCATTTTTGTGCCTTCGAGTAGGATTTATATTACTGTAGATTGTATTGAAAATAAAACTTTAGAAAACATTAAACTAATTGGTTTTGATAATACGCCGCAAAATATAGAATGCTTATTAAACGACTCAGTGTCTTTTTTAATATCGCAAAAGCCATTCGATCAAGGCTATGAAGCTGTGCGTATATTAACCGATTATTTGGTTCAAAATAAAACACCAAATTCTAAAACATTTTTACCTATCGATATTCTTATAAAAGAAAATGTAAAATATAACGAACGTAGTGAATATATGTTTGAAAGTGAGCAGAGTTAAAACTAACTTTTCTCCTCTTTCGAACGTTTTATAATTTCCTTTAATCGCTCTTTTCTTAAAGCAATTTCGGCTTTTTTCTTATTCTTCTTTTGATCCATTAACCTAGAATGCTTTGCTTTGTTTTTCGTGTTTTTATCACGCCCTGTTTTTCCCATGATGCTACTTAGATTTCAGTAATTTATTTTGCTCTTCCATTAAATCGGTAAGGCGTGCTAATAATTCAATATCTTTAGGTGTTGTAACCGTTTTATCTTCAGAGTCTTGTGCTTTATTTCTTAATCTATTCATAAACTTCACCACGATAAAGATAGTAAAACCAATAATTAAAAAATCGATTAAAGCTTCACCTAACGCGCCATAACCAATAGCAACCTCATCGGTTAAAATTTCTCCTGAAGCATTAAGAAAAGCATCTTTAAGGATAAGGCGCTGATCTTTAAAGTTAACACCGCTAGTTAATAAAGTTAATGGAGGCAAAATTACTTTTTTCGCTAAAACATCGATTACCTTGTTAAAAGCAGCACCAATTATAATACCGACTGCCATGTCCATCATGTTACCTTTTACGGCAAACTCTTTAAATTCTTTAAATAACTTCATACCCATATTAAATTTTTATGCAAAGATATTAGTTTGAATTTTTAATTTTCCTCACTTTTAGAATTAAAGCAGAGAAATAGTAGTTAATTACGATATACATCCCATTATAACCTTAAACAAGCATAAATGCAAATATTACCATATTAAGGAATAAAATTAAATATTCTATTTTAAAGGAATATATTTTGAAGTAAACAAGAAAAGTAATACATTTGATGAAGAAGCCCATAATAAAATGACTAGCATAATAACCGGAGATATTATTAACTCGAAATCGAGCGAACCAAAAAAATGGTTAGATGCTCTTAAGGAGGTTTTAAACCAATATGGCCGTCAACCCAAGCAATGGGATGTTTTTAGAGGAGATAGCTTTCAATTAGAAACAGCTCCAGAAGACGCTTTAAAAGCAGCCGTTTTAATAAAATCGAGTATTAAACAATTCAAAAATATTGATGTTAGAATTGCCATAGGTATTGGCGAAAAAACCTATACATCGGACAAAATAACAGAATCTAACGGCACCGCTTTTATAAATTCTGGAGAATGTTTTGATGATTTAAAGAAAACAACTCTCGCTATTAAATCGCCTTTTGAGCAGTTTGATTTACAAACTAATATTATGTTCGAATTGGCTTTACTGACTATAAACAGCTGGACTACAACCTCAGCAAAACTTATAAAAACGGCTCTAGAAAACCCAGAACTTACTCAAGTAGAGCTTGCCAACCATTTTGAAACCACACAAAGTAATATTAGTAAAGGCCTTAAACGTGGTGGTTTTGACGAAATTTCTAAACTATTAAACTACTATAACGCACAAGTAAAAACACTATGATTATACTTTTTATAAAACTCATACTTGCACATTTTATAGGTGATTTTCTATTACAACCTCAAAAATGGGTTACACATAAAGAATCTAAAAAGCATAAGTCTAAATATCTATATTATCATATTTTAGTACATTTTGCAGCTTTACTTGTAGTACTTCAATTTAACTTTGAGTATTGGCTTGCGTTTGTGTCAATTATATTATCTCACTACATTATAGACCTTATTAAGCTAAGGCTTAAAACAAAATCTAACGGACGCCTGTTATTTGGTTTAGATCAATTGGCGCATTTAATAGTGATAGCTATTGTTGTTAGTATCTATCAACCTTACGAGCTAAACATAAACTCACTTTACAATCCTAAATTCTTATTATTTATTACTGCACTTTTAGGTGTTACCGTGGTTTCATCTATCATTATGAAAACTGTAATTTCTAAGTGGTATTTTAAAGAAAACAACAGTAATCTATCTTTAGAAAATGCTGGTGCTTTTATTGGTATTCTTGAGCGTTTATTTGTATTTGCATTAATTATAACACAACATTGGGAGGGTATTGGTTTTATAATTGCAGCAAAATCGGTGTTGCGTTTTAGCGATTTATCCAAAGCTAAAGACCGTAAGCTTACCGAATACATCTTAATAGGAACTCTGTTAAGCTTCGGTTTAGCTGTTATTTTTGGAGTAACTTACGAGTATGTATTATCACTTATTCAATAATTTTTATATCTATAGACGTTCTAGCTTGCCAACCTGTTAAATCTGTTACCGAATAAGCGCAATGGTAATCGCCTGTATCAATATCACCAGGGATGGTTAAGCTAATATTTATTTCATAAGAAGTTAAACCTTCTTCTATGGTAAAATTTTCGACGTAGATAAATGGATTAACTGCTGCTTTCACATCTCCCAAATCGCAAGTTTCTTCTTGATCGTCGTGCGTATGGTGGTCAAAATTATGATGAATATCCAAACTATAAGCAGCCAAGGCTAAATTATCGGTAACCATTGCTTTAAACGTATAGGTTTCGCCTTTTACGAGTGCTGTGCAGGCCTGTGGAAACCCTTCGGTGTAATTAATACTTATTGTTGGTTTTTCTTCATCTTTATTAGCACTATCATCTCCGGAGCAGGATGCTAATATTAAAACAAACAATATGCTTAGGTAATTATATTTTGATATAAATTTCATTTTATTGGTTTTAAAAACCGCATAACACCATGAGCTGCTATGCGGAATAATTGTATTTATTCTACTGTAATATCAATATGAGATTCGTATGTTTTTGTGTTTCCTTCTTCATCTTCAACAACAAAGCTTAAATGATATTCTCCAGCTGGTGCTGTAGCAGGAACATCAAAATGCTCATGGAATTCTATTTCAGTTTCTTCATGGTAACCATCTAAAAACTCTTCTTCATAATCCCATTCTACTTCACCTTCACCTACAGTAACGCCATGAGCATGAAAATCAACTGTAATATTATGGATGCCATTTACTGCATTAATCATAAATTCTACATGAAAATCGTTACCTCGTACCACTGTAGAATCGATAGACGCCTCACTTATAGTGATGCTATCTAAAATTTGAAGATCGCCTTCAATCTCTGTGCTATTACCTTGCTCATCTACAACTGTTAATTCTACATGATATTCTCCAACAGGGATATTATTTGGGATATCTACATGCTCATGAAATGTAGGATTGATCACTAAATAATTAGCATCTGTAAATACTTGTTCAAAATCCCAATCTACCTCATCCTCACCTGGAGTTAAATCGTGAGCATGAATAGAAAGCGTAATACTACTTACTACGGCTTCGGCAGAAATAACAGCTTCTAGATGAATATCTGAACCTTTATAAGCTACTAAATCTGTAGAATGTGTAGAACCTTCGCCATACTCAAAACTAGAGATAACAGGAGCATCTAGTGTTTCAGTATCATCGCTACTACATGAGTTTAATAGGAGTCCGAAAATAGCTGTAACGGCTAATACTTTAAAATTTGTTTTCATAATTGTTGTTTTCATTTGTTTGTTTTTAATAATTAATTTGAATTTATTTAAAAAGGTATTGTTAAAGAGAGTGATATATTCCTGCCCGCCTCGGGAACATCGATTAACCTATAGAAACTGGTGTGGTCGAAATACTTTGTGTGGAATACATTATTTAATTTTAATCGCATTTCTATGGGAAGGCTATTTTTAGAGGTGTTTAATTTAGAAACAAAAGCCATGTTTAAAACCTGATAGCCAGCTGTTATTTGCTCTGGTGGTACAATTTCGTTTTGAGCTCCTGCTACTTTCAATTCTGCGCTTAATTGCGGACTATTAAAAAATAGCAAATCTTTAAATTGATAATTAGCCGAAAGCCTACCAGATAATGGAGGAGAAAAAGGCAGTGTAAAATTCTTTTTGGGTCCGCTGGTTTGTCTAGAGTACACATATTCTGCAGAAGCATTTAGCGTTACATTTTTTAGCACCGTACTACTTGCGCTTAGCTCACCACCAACCCTAAAAACCTTAGCTTGTGTATACTCGTAAATTTGTAACGTTTCGTAATAACTAGACGTTGGGTTTAAATAGATATAGTTATCGAAAAAGTTAACAAAAGGACTTAGGGCTACACTAAACTTTTTAGCACTATAATCTACCTCCATATCTAATTGATAGGATGCTTCGGGATCTAAATCTAGATTCCCTTTTTCGTAACGATACATATGATAATTAACCCCATCTGAAGCCAACTCATTAGATAGAGGCATTCTAAAACTCTTTCCTATATTTATTTTATACGTTGTTTTATTACGCAAATAACTAAGCCCTACAGAAGCGCTTGTACTTCCAAAATTCAAGGTTTTATCTTGAGACCTCTGCAAATAAATATTAGAGGTTGTATTATCGTCATTATTTCGAGTAGACGGATACCAATCAAAATAAGAGTGCGTATCTACAACACCAAAATCATATCGAATACCGGCTTGTAGATGTAAGTTTTTATTAATTTCAAATTGATCGTAACCAAAAGCTCCAACAGTAAAACGAGTATATTCTGGAATTAAAAAACCCCAGCCGCCAATATTGTTATCTTGATATTCCATATTCAACCCAACAACCACATCATGCTTAGCATTAGGTTTAAAAACATCTTTAACATTTAAAGTGTACGTGTTTTTATTAAAAGCACGCTCTTTACTATCTGGTGGTGTTGGCATATAACCATGTGGTATAGGCTCGGAGTGTTCTTCTCTATTATTATTTTGGTAACCTAAATCTAAATGAAATGTATGGTTCCCTAAATCTAGCGATGTATTGTTTGTAATTTTAAAATGATTCACCTTGTGGTATGGTAAATCGACATCTCTACTATAACTATCATAATCTATACTAGAAGTTCTAACTTCTAAGCCATGAGCATTAGCAAAAAAACCGTTTTTAGCGTTTACGTTACTAAATGATGTTTCCGTAGTAAACCCCTCTGAAGTATACCCAATATTAAAACTAGCATTAGCCTCTATACCTGCGGTATTTCTTAAATGATTGTCATGCAGTTCAAAAATGTAATTTTCGTAATTAATTTTATCTGTTGGTACTTTATAATCACCATAATCTCTTAATGTTAAACGACTACGATAAAACCAATTTTCCTTTCTCGCCTTTACGCCTAACGATATACCTAGTAAATCATTATTACTTTCACCTAAAAGATTAACCTCGCCATTAAATGAGTTTATAGCAGGTATTTTATTAGGCTTTATATCTACAACACCCGCAATAGCATCGGCCCCATATACTAAAGATGCCGGACCTTTAATTATCTGTATATTCTCTATACCATATTGATCTATTTCTAAACCATGATCATTTCCCCATTGTTGTGCCTCGTGTTTTATTCCATTTTGCACTACCGCTACCCTATTAAACCCTAAACCTCTAATTACGGGTTTAGATTGCCCAGAACCAATATTAATGGTACTTACTCCAGGGATTTTACTTAAGGTCTGCATAAGACTGTTTTCCCGGTTTTGATTTAGAAATTCTTTGGATACCTTATAAGAAATTGTTGAAGACTCCTTATCTCTTCTTTTACTTGTCTTTCCATTAACCTCAACAGCATCTAAATTTGTTACAGCTTCATCTAAAGCCACATAAATAAGATCCATATTACGCCATACGTGCACATTAACAGTTTTAGGTGCATAGCCTATATGAGACACATTTAAAACGTAATTACCATTAGTAATGTTTTTTATTATGAATGAACCATCTGAGGATGAAATAGAAAAAAAACCGTCTCCGATAATATTGACACCTTCAATAGGTTGTAAAGTTTTTGCATTTACTACCAAACCTTTTATAATTAAAGAATCTTGGGTACATGCCATGGCGTATAGACTAAAACAAAGCCAAATACTTAATGTTTTGTAAAACATATTAATGTTATAAGATTGAAAAAATAGCCCTTGAGAGCGAGCGAAAACCAAACCTAAACATGGAATTTATTAAGACAACATGGCATATATGTAAAACCTCATTATAAAAAAATGAAGTTTTACATATATGCCATAAGGGTTATATAAACCCTTAGGCATAATGTTGCTATTAAAAAATTAAACGAAATAGGGTATTATAACAAAAATGGTGGAGGTCTGGAAAAGAGCTGATCTTTGGAAGACGAGCTTGCCAGTATAAATTTATAATTCTGACAAATTTCTTTAGGAAGAAGATATTCAATATCATCTAAAGAAAAATTAGAAAAAACAGGAGTAATTAGAGATGTTAAGTTATTGGTTATCGCATGATCGCATATGTTACAATGTATGGCATGATCATCATCGTCAGTATGAGACATCACATGAAACCCTGCCATTTTCATTGAGAAGAAAATAACAAGTAAAAAATAAGTAATACTATTTTTTATGCGATTGGTTTTCATTATTTGTATTAACACTACAATTAAACTGTAATTTCTAAAACGTATTTTTAATGTTTATGATTTTCTTTTGTCTGTAACAACTTCCAATTAAAATAATGTGCTAGCGATACTAAAGAAGCTCCTGCAACAGTATTGCTTACTTCCCAAAATTCATTTAAATCTAGCCTGCCCAATAAAATAAATGAAAAGCCTAATAAAGCATACAGTAAAGGTTTTAATTTAAAATGTGTTTTTTTATAACTCGGCCAAAGAGATACTAAAACAAACACAATACCAAAAGCTATAAAGGTCCACTCTATTATAGGGTTTCCTAAAAAATGTAAACTACCCAATGATGAAAATGAAAGTATCAATGGTATTGTAGCACAATGAACCGCACAAATTAACGAACTAGAAAAAGCAATAATATCTACAGTGTTATTTTTAATTTTCATCTAAAATTTATAAAACATGTTATTTAACTAGTAAGTAAACGTACTATTTGTTAACTTTCTCTCATTATTTCGACACATTAAATGCAATGTTGTCGCATTAATTGGTTTTGCAAATATATTATGTTTTTATAATATTGCAACATAATCGCAATAAATTATTGCAAATAAATCGCATTAATAAATGAAAAGAAGAAATACACCAACAAAAGAGGCTGTTTTGGAGGTTTTAACAACAACCGGAAAAGCGATGAGTCAGGATGCGATTGAACAAGAAATAGATATTAATATCAATAGAGCAACCATTTATCGTGTTTTAAATAGATTTTGTGATGACGGTGTTTTGCATAAAATTGTTGCTGAAGATGGTAAACAATATTTCGCATCGTATAACAAAGTTGGTGAACAAGAAATAGCGAAGAATCATCTTCACTTTAAATGTTTAATTTGTGAAACTATAGAATGCTTGCATGCCGAAGTTAATTTCTCTATCCCGAAGGCATACATTGTTCAGGATGTTAATTGTGTTTTAACTGGTACTTGTAAAAACTGTTCTTAATAGTATTGACATAAATTAAAGCTTTTACATAACATTATGCCATAAAAAAACCGCCTATTAGGCGGTTTTTACTTTATATAAATTGGGTTACAATAACCTATTCGAAATCACACTCTTTACCTAAGTGTTCAAACTTAGCTAATTCTTCTATTAATCCGTTATTTACTTTTCCGAAAACTTCATAAGCAATTTTACCTAAAGGTAAATGCACTGGAGCTTCTTCTAACTGAGCTAATTTGTAAATAGCATCAGCCGCTTTTTGCGGATCTCCTGGTTGGTTTCCACTTAAATTTTGTAAACCTCTTATACGCTCACCAACCGTACTTTCGTAATCTTCTATTTTAGTATTATCATAAGCTGCAGAACTTCCAGCCCATTCTGTTCTAAATGGTCCAGGTTCAACGTTTGTTACTTTAATGTTAAGTGGCTTTAATTCTGCCGCTAAAGCTTCCCCAATACCTTCTAAAGCAAATTTAGAACCATTGTAAATCCCTAAACCTTGAGAACCTACACGTCCTGCAATAGAAGTTATGTTTATAATATGTCCAGAACGTTGCTTACGCATTTGTGGTAAAACCGCTCTAATAGTCGTTAAAACGCCAAAAACGTTTACTTCAAACTGTCTTCTTACTTCTTCATCAGAAATCTCTTCAACACTTCCCATAATACCATAACCGGCATTATTAACAACTACATCAATTTTTCCGAATTTATCATAAATGGTTTTAATACCATCAACAATCATTTGTGTAGAAGCAACATCTATAAGTACACCAAAAGAATTCCCTGGGTTTTCATTGTTAAACGCCTCTACTTGGTCTTGTTTTCTAAAAGTTCCTACCACAATTTGTCCTTGTGATAAAACCTCTTTAGCTAACTGTTTACCTAATCCTGATGATACACCAGTAATAAACCATACTTTTTTGTCTGTACTCATTTTTGTTTTGCTTATATTCTGTAAAAGAAATTGTTTTTTTTGCAAAACTACTAAAAAATTATTTAGTAGTTTAAGTTTTATTGATATCGAATTTCTCACTCTACCAAAGCTCCCCTTATCGACCTAAACTATTGTATTAAATAACCTTTTAATATAAAAACTATTTATATTAGCGACACCTCCTAGAACTGCTATTTAATTATTCTAAATACTTTTAATATTCAACTATAAAAGCATCCAAATTTAGTAGGTAACATTAGTAAAACATGCTTATTAATACAGAAAATATTTAAATCTTAAAAAATAGATTTTACTTAATTTTGAAGTCATACGTGTAAAATATATTATAATTTTGCCTCCAAACTATAACAAGCGCATTTACCTATGGTACAATACAACCCAAAAGATTGGATTACCTTTATTTTTAGATTTCACAAATCGGATACGTTTAGAAAGCTTTTTCCTTTAATGATTTTTATTGGAATTTACACCTATGGAGTTGGCTATATGGAACTAGAATACTGGAAACTTTCAGAAAAAAGTCATTTATCAAATATTACGGTAATGCATGGTATGTTGGGTTTTGTTATTTCATTGCTATTGGTTTTTAGAACAAACACTGCTTACGACCGCTGGTGGGAAGGTAGAAAATTATGGGGAGCACTAGTTAATAACAGCCGAAATTTAGCCATAAAACTACATGTTATTTTAAAAGAAAAACACGATAGAAGCTATTTTAAAAAGTTAATACCGAGTTATGCCTCTATTTTGGTAAAGCATTTAAACAATAAAGAAACGAGTTTGCAACTTTTTGATCATGAAGATTTAAAAATAGACAAGCACAAACACCACCCGAACCAAGTTGCTAAGATGATTTTCCAAAAGGTGAACGATTTACACGAACAGAAGAAAATTACGGGCGATCAACTTATCGTTTTAAATGCCGAAATTCAATCGTTTACCGATATTTGCGGTGCATGCGAACGTATTAAAAACACACCAATTCCGTATTCATACAGTGCCTTTATTAAAAAATTCATATTTTTCTACATCATGACTTTGCCTTTTGGCTATGTGTTTAGCCTAGGATATTATGCAGTGCCTGTAGTCGTTTTTGTTTTTTATGTATTGGCGAGTTTAGAATTAATTGCTGAAGAAATTGAAGACCCTTTTGGTTTTGATGCTAACGATTTACCTATTGATAAAATAGCTACAAATATAAAAAAACATGTGGAGGAGATATTTTAGTAAATCTACCCTAACCAACCCTCGCGATCTAAACTACGGTATTGTATAGCCTCACTAATATGAGAACCATTTACCTCTGCAATACCCTCTAAATCGGCAATAGTTCGAGATACTTTTAGTATTCTATCATAGGCGCGAGCCGATAAATTGAAGCGTTCCATAGCCGTTTTGAGCAACTGTTTCGAATTCTCATCTAGAACGCAATGTTTTCTAATTTGCTTCACATTCATTTGGGCATTATAATGTACTTTATCAGAATCTTCAAAACGTTTTGTTTGTATTTGCCTAGCTTTGGTAACCCGCTTCCTAATATCTACCGAGCTCTCTCCTTTTCTATCATCCGATAATTTATCAAAAGGCACAGGCGTCACTTCAATGTGAATATCAATTCTATCTAAAAGCGGTCCCGACACTTTACTTAAATAGCGTTGCATTTCTGCAGGACTAGATGTTACAGGTGCATCGGGATCATTGAAATAACCACTCGGACTCGGATTCATACTCGCGACCAACATAAACGATGATGGATAAGTAACCGTGAATTTTGCCCTAGAAATAGTAACCTCGCGATCTTCTAGTGGCTGACGCATAACTTCTAGAACTTCACGCTTAAATTCTGGTAATTCATCTAAAAATAAAACACCATTATGAGACATAGATATTTCACCTGGTTGCGGATAACTTCCGCCGCCGACTAATGCCACGTTCGAAATTGTGTGATGTGGATTTCTAAACGGTCTTTGAGCCATTAAACCGGTATCTTTTACTCTACCCACTACAGAATGTATTTTAGTAGTTTCCAAGGCTTCATGCAATGTCATAGGTGGTAAAATACTTGGTAATCGTTTAGCAAGCATCGTTTTTCCTGCTCCAGGAGGACCAATTAAAATAATATTATGTCCGCCAGCAGCAGCGATTTCCATACAGCGCTTAATGCCTTCCTGCCCTTTTACATCTGCAAAATCGAACTCCGGAAAATCTAAATTCTGCTCAAACTCTTTACGTGTATCTATTATAGTTTGTTCTATAGCTGTTCCCTTATCAAAAAAGTCTATAACTTGCTTTATATTATCAATACCATAAACCTCTAAGTTATCTACAATAGCAGCTTCTTTGGCATTCTCGGCTGGCAATATAAAACCTTTATAACCTTCTTCCCTAGCCTTAACAGCTATAGGCAATGCACCTTTAATAGGCTGAAGCGTACCGTCTAAAGACAATTCGCCCATTATTAAGTATTCTTCTAAACCTTCTGCTTTAATTTGGTCTGTGGACGCTAAAATACCAATGGCTAAAGTTAAATCGTAAGCCGAACCTTCTTTTCTCAAATCGGCAGGCGACATATTAATAATGATTTTTTTACCAGGAATTTTATATCCGTTATTCTGAAGTGCTGCCGCTATACGAAAGTTACTTTCCTTAATGGCATTATCGGGTAATCCTACAAGATGGTAACCAACGCCTTTATCTACATTCACTTCTACCGTTACCGTTGTAGCCTCAACACCAAAAACGGCGCTTCCAAAAACTTTTTTAAGCATAAATTAAGTTTGTTTGATGCTTAAATGTAATAAATGTATTTGGAATTTTATAATTTATTAGGAATCAAGACTTTTTATTAGAACAATTCTGCTGCCTAAACACCTAATTTAATCTAGAGTTTTACTCATTGTTCAAACACTTTATTCTCTGTTTTTATAAAGCGCTATAGCTTTCAAAAATTTGATTCCGCCAGATTCTGTTTGGTCGTGTATAAATCCATTCAATTCAGGATTGTTTTTATCAACCCAGCTTATAAGTCGGTTTTTGTTCATTTCCCATGTAGCTTCTCTAAAATCCAAATATTCCGTTTCAATACTAATTATTTTTTCCTTTTGAAATTTTATAGTTTGCTGCATTACAAATGGCACTTCCTGAAGAAAAGCAATTCTTTTATCTATTTTTGAAATTTTCACTTTCACTATTCCACCCGCTTCCTCTATTTCAAGTATATTATAGTTAGGGCTAAAAACAGCATCCCATTTCAATAACTCTAAATAATCCTTTTTAGAATATGTTACCTCGTACTCACCTTCAATTGTAGTTATACTATCTGTAATAAAATTAGATATTTTAGAATCATCTGAATGGCTGAGCTCTTTAAAGTATTGTTTAGAAATTTCAATCTTGTCAATTTGCTTTTCTGAATTTTTACAGGATACAAACCCCATTACAAATATTAATAATAAAACTATCAGTTTCTTCATGGGTTATTGTTTAAATTAATGACATATCTGGTTGTAAATAAAAAGCGAACATTAATAATTAAGATCCACAAACATCCAAATATAAACAATCAATTTTAGTATAATTACTATACAGAAAGCAGCTAGCAAACTAAATAAAAACTTCTTCTTACTGGTTTTATATTTTGGTTTTAAAAAATAAACTTGAAGTGGTATAAAAAGTAAAAAAGCAACCAAAGCTATACCCATAGCTACAAATGAAAAACCAACTATTGCTAATTCTCCAAGAACATTAAAAGAAGCATGAGATAAAGCAAAAAAATCATCCAATGAACTAATACTACTATTACCGCTGTAACTAGTATTATTCTTCTTGAAGAAAAGGTTTATTTCAATAAAAAACACAACAATATTGAATACTAAATATAGTATTAACCAAATTGTTTTTGTAAATATTTTTTTCATCATTTCAATATTACTATTCCGTTGTGAGATACGCAATAGTTTGAAGAATTAATGTGTGGTTCTTATTCAAACTACCAACTTTCATTACTTTCCTTAATAGTATTACCTAAAGTATGTTTTTATGAAAATGAAATCTGAAATTTAAAAAACTCTAGAATACGGAAACCCGTAAAGAACTTAACGCTTATTTACAGTAATTTACATATTAGGATTTTTAAAAAAAAATTAAGCTTTTATCGTGAAATTATTCCTTTTAACTAAAACTTTGATATTAAGTGTTTAAATGTACTAATGAATTATTAACTATGTAAGAAAACAAATAGTCTTAAGTTATATTAGTATTATACTTACTAAAAATTCCCTTATGGCAGTTATTGAAGTAAGCATCCTCTTTATTAGAGACAATTACAAAATAGAACTCATCAAGACATAATAAAAAATAATATGAAAATTAAATTAATCATTACATATTCTGTTTTCCTCTTCTGTTTAAATATTTTTTCACAAGTAACAATAGAAATGAAAAAAATCAATGGAATACTACAAATACCTTGTAAAGTTAACAGTATTCCAATGAACTTTATTTTTGATACCGGAGCAACAGATGTTTCATTATCAATTACAGAAGCTAAATTTTTAATTAAACAAGGACTTTTAACAGAAACTGATTTTGCTGGAAATGTTAATTATCAAATTGCCAATGGAGACCTTATTGAAGGTACTCAAGTTAATCTTAAAACAATCAATATCGGAGGAATTATTCTTGAAAATATTCAAGCATCAATTATCCACCAACAAAACTCTCCTTTGCTATTAGGTCAATCGGCCATTTCTAAACTTGGACCTTACACTATTGTTGACAACAAATTAATTTTTGGTAATATTGAAAATAACAGTAAACAAAAGAAAATTCATTTGCTTGATGATAAATACGGTTACAGAAATATCAAATTAGATACCGAAATTTCAGCATTCAAAAAATTAATAAAATTAGGTTCTAACAGCTCTGGTTCTTTATATGATTATGAACCTTTATCAAATAACCTAAAAAACCTATATACTATTGATTTTCATAAATTATTATTAGGCTTTAGCAACTTCGATAATAAACTCGAAATAATCATCTTATTAAAACGTTATCAATCAGACTCTTCAAATTCACCTGAAAAAACACAAAATACAGCTCTAGATGAATTTGAAAACATAACAGCTAACTTTATACAAACTTTAGGGACACCCACGAACTATGAAGATTTGAAAAAAGAACCTTTCGACTATGTCTGGGAAAGTGATAAAGTAATATTAAGAGCTACATTTAAAACTAAAAAGTATGAGATTGATGACAATGGTAATTTAGAAGTTCATTTATCAAACACTATAACATTTTCAAAAAAAAAGAAAAATAAAGGCTTTTAAATAAACGCCTCGTAATCATTAAATGCACTCTATATTTTACTAAAATCTATATATTCTATAGAAGGAGCATCTTCACCGTCACATGGATTAGAATCTGCACCTAGTTTTAATGAACTTTCGGAAATTTCAAATAAACTAGCTTTTAAAGCGGTAGTTTCTTCACTATTTCTAATATATAATTCATCATCTATAAATTCCCATGTTCCATTACTTTCTCCATCGATAATACAGTCTCCCATATATTGAATATAAGGAATATCATAATAAGTTCCATCGGCATTAAAAGTGATTGATCCATTTTCCTTACAACCAGAATACGCTTCAAAGCTTTCACTTCCAGAAGCACATATAACGCCTATGCCATTTTTTTTCCATTCTCCTATTAACAATTCTTCTTTACTTCGTTTTTCGTTGTTATCATCATCTGAAGAACAAGATGATAAATTGAATCCGATAATAAATAATACAACTAATAAGCTTACTTTTTTCATTTGGGTTTTATTTTTAATGGACTGTAAATTAATCATCTAAAAAAAACAGCAACTATTATCCAGAAAAAAAGAAATAGTTTCAACTAAACTTTAGCAATAATTAAAATACTAGCCGCTAGTTAATTTCCTACATAGATAGTGTTTTTTAATCATTCTATAAATTTTTATTAAGAAAAACTACTCTTCAATTAATCACTTTTCATTATTCAAAACAACCAACTTCCCTAGCTTATCCCCTTTCAAAACCCGCACCGCATAAGAAACAACAACCTCATCATCAATCAACACATAAAAATCATAATGACCTCTTGTTTTAAAACTATAATTTAGCTTCAGTATCCCATCTACAAAAGTAAAATCATCATTCTGTACAGCTTCCTTAGTAACGCCATTACTTACAGAAAGTTGAACATCATTTAAATTAATATCTTTTAAAATTTTCAGTTGAAACGGAATCGTTCCTTCTTTAAAAACTTCAATCTTTAGAGTGTTTGGATATACCGGAACTACGCCATATTTAAAAGAACTACCATAAACCATAGGCCCATTAACAAACTGATTACTATCTATAGCTTCATCTAACAATAACCACTTTGAATCTAAAGGAAAGTGACTTTTAGAAAATTGTTCTGGTTCAGCTAAAAAATAACCATCCTTATAACTCTTAATAAATTTGTTTTCATTCACATTAAAAAAACCACTCGCTAAAGTAGCATCTACCAAATACCATTTATTATTCAGCTTCACCGCATTCCATGAATGATTAGCCACACCAAGCGCTCCTATCTGGCTACTTGGTGAACGACTATAGCCATTTATAATCTCGCACGCTATACCCGATAGAGACGCTAATTCTTTAATTAAATAAGCATAACCTGAACAAATAGTCTTTTGATTTTCTACCAACTGTTTAAACACTTTTTTCTGTAAACGCTTGTTCCAATTGGTAAAAGCTAAACTATCATTTTTAAACTTTTTCCGCTTACGAGTCGTTTTTAAATAAAAACCATAATCGCCTTCTATATTAAGGCAAACCCATTTGTAAATGGCTCTAAATTTTTCGACATCAGAATCTAAATGAAACGTGAGGTTATGCGCTAAAAGAGGTAAATTCTTTAAAGCGGTATTATTGTACAATACAGAAATACTATCGGCTTCTTTAAAATCGATATTATTAAAATCTGACTGTTGAGATACCGATGTAAAACCAACTAAGGTTATAAAAATGAATACAAAGCGCTTCATCTAAAATATACCTTTAATTTTTTGCCATAAGTTTGGCTTAGACTCATAAACTTCTTTTACAGCTACTTTACCAACAAGTATGCAAACGTCATCACGCATTACAATATCTAATGGTTTTTGATTATTTTTAATTACAATTTCTTGTGTTTCGAAACCAATGTAACTTATAACCAAAATATCTCCTTCCTTTAAGGTTTCAGGAAACTCAAACTCACCATCAAAATTAGTGCTTGTACCAATAGTAGTCCCTTTTAATATAATATTTACACCTGGTAACGGACTAGACGTATCAGAAACTGTTCCTTTTAAAAATTCAGTTTTAGAAGATGTTCTTTTCACTTCCGCTTCGCTGCTACTAAAAGCATTTACTTTTTGTACCGTTTGCGTTGGCCGTTGTATTTGTTGCGCCTGTATATTTTGTAAAGAAATTAACGAAATAAAAACCACACTTGCCACTCTTAGAAAATTAAAAGATGATGTATTGCTTCCTGTTTTATCTTCTAAAGTATATGTCTTTAACTGCGAAGTCGCAAAAATGCCGCAAGTGTTTTCTTGGTTGGTTTTAAAATAAGCCGTTAACTTTTGGTCATTCATTCTTCTAAAATCTATCACTTCCTTGTCGCAGGAATTACAAAACCCGCCACAAGCCGTAGGTTTAAATTGATTATAATCTTCCGAACATGGTTGCTTAACCGAAATACTTAATTGTTGTTTCATAATATATATTTTTCTTATTCGAATATATCAATAGGATGAGGTATAAACTATCCATAATGAGCTAACGGTGTTTTTCACTGCGTGTAACTTCTTTTTCAGTTAGGCTGATCTTTAAACAAAAAAAATCCCGCCAAAAGCGGGATTCTAAATATTTTGAGTTTCCTTAAAAGTAACTTAGTTTAAAAACTTAGGCTTAATAACTAACATAGCCCAAGCCCAGTTTTGTACATCGGCAGCAGCAGCTTCTGTAACACCTTTAAGCTCGTACATACCATCACTAGCAAACATGTGAGAGTACCCTATTTTTAAAGCATAACCTTTAAAGGCTTTAGAATATACTAAATCTAACTCTGTTCCTAAAGATTTCTCGCCACTAGCTAACTCTTGCTCACCACTAAAGTTTAATGCTTTAACCATTAAGCTAGAGGTTTCGTTAAGTTTAAAGTTTGCACTTACGTGAATATCAAATAAACCAACATTGTTAGCATGATTTCCTACGTAGAAGTAATCCATAAAACCATTAAATTTATGATTGGTTCCGTATAGCGGGAAGAAAGCTTCAGAATCTGCAGTTGTAGTATCGTTACCACTAATAAGTTCCATACCTGCACCTAAACCAACTTTAGCAGATGCTTTGTAAGTAAACTCTAAGCCTAATAAATAAGCACCATCAACAGTATCACCCATTTGTGTAAAAGCATTTAATGCTGCTCCAAAATCGCCACTTTTATAATCTAAGTGTGTTCCTAAAGTTTGAATGCTGTTTACACCATCTGGAGTTACACCATCTGCTTCATATTTCTGAAAACCATTGTTTAACAATAATAAGCTACCAGAAAAACTATCCCAAGATTGTTTTAAATAAGCATATTGCATGGTTTTATAAGAAAAATATCCTGTAGTACCGTAAGCTGTAGAAGTCGATTGAAATCCTGTTGGGTTCGAGTAATCTTGATTAAACGCTAAACCAACATCTAATAAAAATTTTCCTTTTTTATATTTCAATAATGCCGCATCATGGTTACGCCCTTGTTGTGCCCAGTCTAAGCCTCCAAAAATACGTTGATCGTCGTAAGAAATAACCTGACGACCTAATTTAGTAGTAAATCCTTCGCCTAATTTCACCTCTGCCCAAGCTTGGAATACAGCAAACGAGTTATTCTGGTCGTAAGGTAAAATTTGTCTGTTTTCTCCCCAAACCATAACATCTTGTAAGCTTACATAAAACTTATAATTCTCTGTAGAGTAACCTGTATTTAAACGAATTCTTGTTGAAATTCCAAAACCAGGGTCTGCTGCATCTGGAATAATACCACCAAAACCATTACGGTATTCGGTTCTTGGCCTAAACTCACCATCTAAAGTAAACTGTGCTTGTGCAAATTGAACCATTAAGGCTAGTATGCTTATAGTTAAATAAATTTTTTTCATAATTTTAATTTTACGTTTTTAATTATCTAGTGATTGATTGTTGTAACTTTTTTAATGTTTTAAGGCAAATGTATAAGACTATCCTTTTTTACTTTATGATAAATCTCATGTTTATATTACTTTTTAATGCTCCAAAAAGTCTATTAAGTGTTTTCTATACTTGTAGTAATCGTCGTGTTCTAAAACCGATTTACGTGTTCGTGGTCTTTCAAAATCAATATTTAAAATATCACCAATTTTCGCTTTAGGCCCACTCGTCATCATAACCACGCGATCTGCTAAAAAAATAGCTTCATCTACATCGTGCGTTATCATAACGGCTGTAATTTTTTCTTTATTCCAAATTTCAATTAAAATATCTTGCAACTCTCCTCTTGTTAGAGAATCTAGCATACCAAAAGGCTCATCGAGCAATAATACTTTAGGTTTAATAGCAAAAGCACGAGCAATACCAACACGCTGTTGCATTCCTTGAGAAAGGTCTGATGCCTTTTTATCAAACGCATCTTCCAAGCCTACTTTCTGTAAATAATACTTAGCAATATCATGCCTTTGTGCTTTTGTAGCATGCGGAAACACTTTATTTACGCCCAACAAAACATTCTGTAAAGATGTCATCCAAGGCATTAAACTCGGCGCCTGAAAAATAACACCTCTATCTGGCCCAGGGCCTTTTATATGCTTTCCTAAAACAGATATATGTCCGCCCGAAATAGGGTTTAATCCAGCAATCATAGAAAGCATCGTTGTTTTCCCGCAGCCCGAATGCCCAATAATGGTAACAAATTCTTCCTTTCTAATCTGTAAGTTTAAATCTTCCAAAACCACATAGTCACCCTTTGGGGTTGGGTAAACCTTTTTCAGGTTTTTCAAATCCAACATCACTTCATGAGAAGGAAAAATTTGTTTTTTAAGTATATCGCTCTGTTTATTTTCAATTATAACGCTCATGCTTTTTACTTTTAAAATTGATTAACAAAATCCTTAGGACTCAAATCCGGAAGCACAATAGCTTCCTTAGCCTCAGTTTTTCTCTCGTTTCCAATATCCATTAAATACTCAATAATGGCATTTCTTGTTTTTTTGAAATTCGGATTATCATTCATTTCCGTTTTATCTCTAGGGCGTTCAATATCAATTTTAAACTCAGGCCCTAAAGTGGCATTTGGCCCTGGACGTAACGGAATAATGCGGTCTGCCATGTAAATACCTTCATCTACATCATTAGTAATTAACAGCGCTGTACGTTTATCTTTTCCCCAGATGTTTAAAATTTCATCTTGTAAATTCCCACGCGTTAAAGCATCTAAAGCACCAAGAGGTTCGTCCATAATAATCATTTCTGGTTTCATGGCTAAAGCTCTAGCAACCGATACACGTTGGCGCATACCACCCGATAATTCTTTCGGACGCTTATTAATGGCAGGTGTTAAACTCACCATCTCCACATAATCGGCTACAATAGCATGCAACTCCGCTTTACTCTTTTTAGGAAAAGCCTCCTTAACAGCCATATACACATTTTGTCCTACCGTTAACCAAGGCAGCAACGAGTAGTTTTGGAAAATAACACCTCGCTCATGGCTAGTTCCCATAACAGGCTCACCTTTAAATAAAACCTCACCTTTAGTTGGCGTAATTAAACCGTTAATTAAGTTTACTAAAGTGGTTTTTCCACTACCAGTAAACCCTACAATAGCAACAAATTCACCTTCTTCAATCGATAAATTAATGTTCGATAGCACTTCCGGTTCGTTTTCGCCTTTACCGTAAGTTTTATAAATATTATTTAATTCTAAATATGCCATTTTTCTAAGTTTTATTTGGGCGTTACCACAAGGGTCGAGCTTTACGCTACAAGTCCTCGCTCCGTGCCTACGCTGTGGGCTTTCCACTGCAATCCCTAACGCAAATTCGTCTGTTCAATTAAATCCCTTCCGTTTTATCAAAAGACACCCAGTTTTGTATGGTTAGCATAATGCGATCTAATAAAAAACCAATAATTCCAATAACAAACATGGCCACAATAATTTTTGCATTAGAATCGTTAGCTCCATTTTGGAATTCTTCCCAAACAAACAGACCTAAACCAGGACTTTGAGCTAATAATTCAATAGCAATTAAAACCATCCATGCTACCGATAAGGTAATTTTTAAACCTGTAAAAATTAATGGTAAAGACGATGGTAATACCACTTTAAATATTTTTTGAAACGGTCCTAACTTCAATACTTTAGCTACATTAATATAATCTTTATCTACCGTAGCAACACCCATAGCAGTATTTACCAAAGTGGCCCACATAGAACAAAAACCAACACTAATAAACGATATAGTAAACGAGCTATCCTCGCTAGAATCGATCAATAATGTTTTTACAATCATAAAAACAAGTAAGTACCAAACTACTGGAGATACCGGTTTAAAGATTTGAATAAACCAGTTGAATGCGCTTTTTAAAGTCGGACTCAACCCAATGAAAATACCTAAAGGCACCGCAATAAATAAGGCTAATAAAAACCCAGCAAACACTGTTTTTAAACTTCTAAATATTTGATCTACAAAAGATGGTCGCCCAGTATATGTAATAGCATCTTTACCTTCTGCCAAACGTTTCTCGTTTAAAACAGCTGTTTTTTCAATAAACGCAGCTTTATCAGCTTTTATAATGTTATGATCTCTTAATAACGATTTATAAGAGTCCCAAACCTGACTCGGTGATGGCAACGTGTTAGGTTGGCAACTAGAATCTCCCGATGCTATGCAACTACGCAAAGCATCGGCAGCTTCTGGACCTTGATCAGTAAGGGCTTTTTCAATTTTAAATTCTGCTTCTATGTTGTACAAAGATTTTGCACCCAAATGCCACAGCCCAATAAATAATAGCATAGAAGCCAGTGGAACAACGGTTTTACGTAGGACATTTTTTAAATCTTCTCTTTCTAGTTTCCCAGTAAATAGGTCTTTTAAGGTGCTTAAAAACCCTAACCCTACAAAATTGGTTACTTTTCCTAATGTTATACTTTGCTTCATGACTTCTCTATGTATTGGCTTTACTAATTATTGTATCGCTTTATCTTTATTTCCTATTTTAAAACTATTGATGTAAGAAATTGGATCTTTACCATCGTAAGTTGTACCATCTATAAAATCTGCTGTTGCTGGTTTAAAACCATCTGTAGTTGGAATATCTCCTGCAGGAATGTTTCCTTCTTCAACTAAAAGTTTAGCGGCTTGCGTCCAGATATCTGGTCTATAAATACTACTAATAGTTTCTTTATACCATGCTGCTGGCTTAGCTTCAGGAATTTGTCCCCATCTACGCATTTGCGTTAAGAACCAAATACCATCAGAATAAAATGGATAAGTTGCATTGTATTTGTAGAATACATTAAAATCTGGCATATCACGCTTATCACCTTTCTCAAACTCAAAAGTTCCTGTCATAGAATTGGCTAAAACCTCTTCTGGCGCACCAACATATTGAGACATTGATAATATTTTTACAGCCTCTGCTCTATTACTTGGCTCATCTAACCATTTACCAGCTCTAATTAAAGCTTTAGTTACAGCAATAGCCGTGTTTGGGTTATCTTCAACAAACTTCTTTGTCATTACAAAAACCTTTTCCGGGTTGTTTTTCCAGATATCGTAATTTGTTACTACAGGAACTCCAATACCTTTAAATACTGCTTGCTGGTTCCATGGTTCACCTACGCAATATCCATGAATAGTTCCTGCTTCTAACGTTGCTGGCATTTGTGGCGGAGGTGTTACAGATAGTAAAACTTCAGCATCAATTTGTCCTTGAACATTATCGGCCGTATACATACCTGGGTGAATTCCCGCTGCTGCTAACCAATATCTAATTTCATAATTATGTGTAGACACCGGAAAAACCATTCCCATTTTAAAAGGCTTACCTGAGTTTTTATACTCTGTAATTACTGGTTTTAAAGCTTCTGCTTTAATAGGGTGCACAGGCTTTCCATCTTCTCCTATTGGCACGTTTGGTTTCATTTTAGCCCAAACATCGTTGGATACTGTAATTCCATTTCCATTTAAATCCATTGAAAAAGGCGTTACTAAATCGGCTTGACGACCAAATCCTGCTCCAGCAGCAATAGGCTGCCCGGCTAACATGTGCGAACCATCTAATTGACCATCAATAACACGATCTAAAATATTTTTCCAATTCGATTGTGCTTCAACTGAAACAAATAAACCTTCATCTTCAAAAAATCCTTTTTCTTTCGCAATAGCTAACGGCGCCATATCTGTCAATTTGATAAAACCAAATGTTAATTGTGGTTTTTCAATATCTAATGTTTTTGTTTTAGAAACTTCGGCTACAACAGTTTCTGCTATTTCTTTCTTTTTCTCTTTGCCTCCGCAAGCACTTAATGCAACCGCTAAGGCAACAACTAAAGAGGATTTTGTTAATAATGATTTCATGTTGAATTGTTTTAATTAATTACTAAGTATTAATACTTACTTGTTGCAAATATATAAGTAGAACTCAATTTAATACATGATATTCCCCATATAACAATAGCTTTTTTATCATATAAAAACCTGCGAAAACACAGTTAAAATAACCAATAACTTAATTAACAATAACTTAAACACACAAAACAAACTACGTAAACCAACATAGTAAACATAAAAAACTACGTATAAAAACACGTATTTATAAAAATAAAGTTGAAATCAAGAAAATCTAAAAGTGAAATAAAAATATAATTTGAATAACTTTAAAATGATGCTTAACTATCTAAGAAATAGTTATGTTCGCTAATTTCATTTTTAAGTGCTTGCACATTAGGAACACCTATTTTTTTTCCTTTAGCAGAAATTAAGCCTTCCTTTTTTAACAAAGAAAACACACGGATTACCTGCTCTTCTGTGGTTCCTGCATAATCGGCATATTCTTTTCGGCTTAGTGGTAAATTGAGATAACCACGTAAATCGCCAAACTTTCTATTAATATACAACAATGTGTCAATAACTCGCTCACGAACCGTCATTTGAGAAATAGACTTCACTTTAGATTCGCTGCGGTTAAGCTCATTGGCATAAAACAACATTAATTGATAACTAAACTCAGGGCTTTTTCTTAAAGCATCTTGTAAACTATCTTTAGAAAAATAACAAAGCACAGTATCTTGCAAAGCCACGGCACCAATAGAATAATATTCTTCAGTTCCAAAACCACGATGGCCAATAATTTCGCCTTCTTTCGCAAAACGAACTATTTGCTCACGACCATTAATACCGGTTCTAAAAACCTTAACAGTACCTTTGAGAATAAAAAACAAGCCATTAACTGGAGCGCCCTCTATTATAAACTGTTGGCCCTTTTTACAACGAATGTCACTCTTTTCTTTTTCTAGAGTTTTAGGACCTAACGTTTTTAAAACATTTTTAATTAAACAATCGGAATTATCACATACTTCGCAAGCCGTTCTCGTGAGCGATCTCACGTTTGGCGGTGTTCTATATGTATTTACAACTGTATTTTGCATAAAAAGCTTTAAGCGAATCACACAAATATAAGTATTAATACTTACTCATCAAGAACACTACTTATTTTTAATAATTACGCAAATAGTTTCTAAAAACAATAAAGACATCATATATTTATGATGTCTTTATTGTTAAAACCGTAATTTAAAAATTAGATTTTATGTATATCTTTCTATCGATTAAGGGTTTAAATCTATTCTACTACTCTCATTTTTTACGACAAAAAGTCTTCTTTCTGTAATACGCTAAAAGCGTTACAATAACCATAAAAGCAGCTAAGACATAAACAAAATTAGGAATTGGTAACGGATCGCCAGCGGCATAGCTATGCAAACCAGACAAGTAATAGTTGACTCCAAAAGACGTCATGATAATAGACCAAAAAGCAAACATACTCGCTACGTTTATAATAAAGTTGTTGTTCAGCTTCGGGATAAATCTTAAATGCAAAACGATAGCATAAACAATAATACTTATTAAAGCCCATGTTTCCTTTGGATCCCAAGCCCAATAGCGTCCCCAAGACTCATTAGCCCAAACACCTCCCAAAAACGTACCTACAGCTAATACAAACAAACCAATAGTCATGGCTATTTCATTAATATAAGTCAGCTCTTTAATTTTAACTTCTATAATTGCCTTAGTTTTTGGCGTTTTAAAAATATAAAGCAACAATGCCATTAAACCTAAAATAGCAGACAATGCTAATGGCGCATAACTACTAACAATGGTTGCCACATGTATTTTTAACCAATACGACTTTAAAACAGGCATTAAATTGGTAATCTCCGGATTTAACCAATCTAAATAACTTACAAATAATAATGCCCCGGAAAATAAGGTAGCAAGTGGTAAAGAAAAATCTGATTTTCTAAACGTAAGTAGTCCGCATAGCAGTAACACCCAAGACACAAAAACTAACATCTCATAACCATTACTCCATGGCGCATGTTGTGCCACATACCAACGTAAAATAATATTTCCTGTAAAGCATAGAAATGAAACTAGAGTTAGCACTATAAGTATATTATTGAAAAACTCTATACCTTTTTTCTGCACAAACATTTTTACAATAGCCAGAACGAGCAATATCAATCCAAGCGCAAAAAACACCTGAAATAACCAAAAATTAATATTGGCCTTATTGTACCAAAGTTCTGCTTCTATACGCTCCGGAGTTGGTATTACACTTGCGCCTAAAACCTCTTGATATTTTTTAATGTACATTAATTTCTCTTGAGCATCATCATACTTAAGCATTACAATGTCATTAAAATAAGATGGAATAATGCTTTGCGCGAACTGAGCATCTTCCTCTGGGAAATCTCTAAAATGATGTTTAAAACTAAACCAAGTATTATTGGCATCATTCTTATTTGGGAAGATCTTTAAATAATTTCCAGCAAATAAATTATATAAAATATTAAATCGCTCATCAACTTTTAAAACCTCTTTATCAAACTCATTACGTTCTGCAGGCTTTTTCTTGTTAGCTTCTTCAACTTGATTGGTTAAAATATAATCGCCTTTAGCATCTAGCAAGCTAGTGTAAGGCAATAGATTATTTGTACCAACTACCACATCTTTAAAAAGGTCGCCTGTTTTATCAAAATCGGCCTTAACAAGCGGTATTTTCTGCCAAACGTGCGGTGCTATATGCATGGCTAAAAACGTTTGATTGGCATCAAAAGTCACTTTTTCACCATTTACTTCATAAGAAAAACTCGATTTTCTTGATATTTTTCTCAAAAACTCAGAACCTAATGTATTTACAGGTTTTATTCTACCATCAAGGTCTTGCACCAAAATTTTACCAAAATAATCGGAATGTGCGCGATCTACTTCTTGCGATTTTACTAAACGCTCTATTTGTTGTGCTGTAGAATCGTTTAATTGCTGCGCAAATGAAGCTTGTAAACTAAAAAGCAACATTACAACAGCTACATGTTTCTTTTTTAAATGTTTCAGTTTTTTATTAATTAAATGAAAACGAGATGCTTTTCCGAAAAGGGTAAAAAACATACCCAACGTCATCAGTACATATCCTAAATACGTAATCCAAGTTCCTAAACTATCATGATTAACAGAAAGAACAGTTCCTTTTTCATCAGTATCATAACTAGCCTGAAAAAAACGATAGCCTCTATAATCTAGCACATTATTCATAAAAATTCTAAACGGTGTTTTTTCATCGTTATCTAAAATAGTAACTTCACTAGCATAAGCTGATGGACTCGATGAACCGGGGTAACGCTCTAACTGAAAATCATTTAACTGAATAGAAAACGGCGTTTCTATTGCTCCCGCTCCATAAGATAAAATCACTCTTAAATTGTCGATATTGACTTCGTGGTGTGTTGGTAAAAAGCCTTCGCGATACAATATATTTAAAGGCTTTTCAGCATCATTTACAGATACATTAACGAGTAATGCATCATCCTTCATTTTATCGTTTTCTTTAGAATCTTCAGATTCACTTTTTAAATGAAAAATTCCGCTTTCGAAGTACGTTAATGGTACAAATGAAATATCGCCCGATCGGTATAATGTTCTTAATGTAATGGCATGTAAGCTATCCTTAGGAATAACTCCTGCTTGTTGTGACGACATGATAAAGAAATCTAAATTGTGAGGAGAATCGATACTAAAAGCACCATTTTCTTCAACAATATTAATAATACCTTTTTTATCAGAATTGAAACCAATTTCATGCTGATGCTCTCCTATCTTTTCAATTTCTCCTTTTTTAAGGTATATGGTATTTCTACCATTTCCTTCGGTAACTACCATTTCTAACAGGGGCTCACCATGTTTTTCATCTTCTACAACTTCGGCAATGGCATCTTCTACATAATCTTTGTAAGATACCGCTACTGTTGCGCCTTCAAAATCTGTTTTTAATGTGAAATCGTTATTTTTTATAGATGAAAACGATCGTTTCTCTTTTACCGTTTTAGACGTTTTTCCATCAGTAATAGTTACTGATAAAAAATTAGCATCTGAAATAACCACATTAGACGATTGCCCTTCTCGAATACGCATAACGCCACCATAAGAGGTATAACGTGTAATTCCTGCACCGAGAATGATGACAATGAAAGATAAATGGAACAGTAAAATGGCCCACTTTTCTTTCTTTAATAAGTTATACTTAAAAATATTGGCGATGAATGAAAAAGCTAAACCAACCATAACCATCTCAAACCACCAAGAGTCGTAAATGATTATCCAAGCTGTTTTTGTTCCATAATCGTTTTCAACAAATGTGGCTACAGCCATTGATACGGCAAATGTTAGTAATAAAAGTAGAGCCAACCTTGATGATGAAAAAAACTTGTATAATTTCTGCATAAAACTTTATTAAAAAAAAGAAAGATAGTTTTGGTGATATCACTAATCATCAAAAACTATCTTTCCTAATTATTAAAAACTAATACTAATCTTTAATTATTTAAAGACACATCTTTTGCGCCATATTTAGATTCTCTTTCTTTAGCAGCCTCTAACCATTTTGGTACTAGGTTTTTCTTAAATTCTGCTTTCTCTTTTCTTAAAGCTTCCATATCTAAACCAATATACTCTTGAGCTTTTTCTTTAGTAGAAATATCTGGCATAGTTACAGCTTCATTATGGCCCAACTCAGCAAGTAAACGTGCTAATTTAACACGACCATCTTGAATAATAGTAAAACCACTACCGATAACTCTAGCGGTTTCTACAGGCGAGTGAAAAGATGCACCGTGAGATGCGGCGGCATAATCCCAACGCCATTGTGCGTGACGGATATCCATTAAAATATCTTTCATTTGCTCTTCTGTTGCTCCTAAATCCCAAGCTTTTTTAGCTTCTACGTGAGCTTTAACTAGAAAACCTTCTAATTTTAATCTGTTTTCGGCTGTTTTACGTTGACGATCGTAAACATTCATCTTTAACTTATCAGCATCTTCTCTATGGCACACTTGGCACGCATTAGACACATTGTTTAACGGAGATTGTATGTGGTGATCTGTAAATTTTTGTCCGCCCTCACTCTTATATGGCATATGGCAATCTGCACAAGATACACCACGATCGGCGTGAACTCCTGTTAAGTAAGTTTCATATCCTGGGTGCTGTGCTTTCAACATTGGCGCACGGCTTAATTTATGTGTCCAATCGCTAAATTCAATAGCATCATAATACTCTTCCATAGCTTCTACAGACATCCCATTTTCCCAAGGTAATTTTAAATAAGGTACACCTTCTTTTCCTGGTAATTTTTTATCAAAATAATACTCTACGTGACATTGTGCGCATACTAAAGAACGCATTTCTTGGTGTGTTGCTTGGTTAATATCTTTCCCCATAGCATCAAAAGCTTCAACCAAAGCAGGGCGAGATATGGTTAATTTCATAGTTTTAGAATCATGACAATCTGCACAACCAATTGGATTTACAATCTCATCGCCTTTATCTGCCCATTTACCAGAATAAAATTCGGCTATACCTTTTTCATTCATTAAACGTGGTACATCGGGACTCTTACACGTCCAACATGTAGCAGGCATTGGTCCATCACCTTCTCCTTTAGGTCCACCAGTTCTAAGTGAGTTTGTTATATCTTTAATAGCATTCATGTGACCACGACCTTGACTATAATCTTTAGAAAAACCATAACCAGCCCATAGCACAACTAAATTAGTATCCTCATCTAGCATATCGCGCATAGCAGAACCACCTTGGTAAGTTGCAAAACTAGTGTCGGCTGTTTGTAAAAAGGACTGATACTCGGCTGGATAATTTTTTCCCCATTCGGCATTTCTTGGCTCATTATCTCCAATGTTAACCTTTGGAACATATTGATATTTAGCCTCGTTTTTCCTATTAACAATACTTGATGCTAATAATCCCAGTAGAAATACGACTACTACTGTCACAATAAATAAAACCTTGTTTTTCATGTATTAAGTGTAATTTATTTTAAAATCTATTTGGTTTCCATTTCTTTTTCCAACCAGCTTGGTATTACAGCCTCTTCCTTATCTGTTGGTATTGGAGCTATATTACTTTTTATTGTTGAAATACCATGTACCGTACCATGAGGCACTTCTTGATGGCAAGACCAACATTGCCTTTCCGTTCTATTTTTAGCATGATCTTCTATATATCCATCATACTTTACTTGTGTAACTTGCTGCACATGGCAACGAATACAGTTATTTTGAACCACCTCTTGAGATGCCGCTCTCATAAACATCACCTCTGGCTCTGCTCTTAACGTAAAAACCGATGCATGAAACAAACCATCTTTCGCTTTAAAGTAGTACTTATTAAATATGTTGTTATGTGGTACATGACAATCATTACAAGATGCCCATTCTCTGTGCGAACTATGCATCCAACTGTTATAAACCGGCGTCATGACATGGCAGTTTACACAAGCTAAAGGATCATCAGACATGTAAGAAACCAATTCGGCTTCTTTCGTCATAAATAAACCTAAACCTGTGATAATAGCTATAAAAAAAACCGCTATTGTTCGCCATCTAGATTTTTTATTTGGTAATAATTTGTTTTGTATATCCACAAGTATAAATTATTCGAGTTTATTATTTAACTGCCTTTTCTTATTTAGTTGTAAAAAACTAACTACTAATATTATGTTAAAATACATTTTTTTTCTTGTTGAACCAATAATAAAAATGCAATTCCCCAATGACTTCGCAAAAATGTTAATTTTTTTAACAGAATAAAATGACAAATGTCATGTTACAAAAAAAGTTGAATTAAAAATTAATATCGTTATATTTGCTAATACATAACGATATTTATAATATGATCTCCATAGCACAAGCCATATCTACAGTAAAGGCAAACACCAATGCTCTAATGAAAACAACTATTAAAACAGTTGAAAAAGCTGGTGGCTATATACTTTCTAAAGACATTAAATCACCGATTAACATGCCGCCGTTTAATCAATCGGCAATGGATGGTTACGCCTTAAGCTTACACGAAAGCAATACTTACCGCTTAATGGGTGAAATTCAAGCAGGCGATGAACACCAACCCATATTAAAACCAGGAGAAGCCTACCGAATTTTCACAGGTGCAGCTGTGCCAAAAACTGCGAATGCAGTGGTTATGCAAGAAAAAGTTACTGTTGAAAAACTATTAATAAAAATTGAAGGTGATGTCTCTATAAACCAAAATATTCGTCCCTTAGGAGAGCAAGTAAAATATGATGATTTAGCTTTAAAAAAAGGCACAAAACTGACACCTGCAGCCATTGGGTTTTTAGCATCTTTGGGCATTACAACAGTTTCTGTATACAAAAAACCATCTATAGCTATTATCACCACAGGCAATGAATTGGTAGAACCAGGAACCAATTTAAAATACGGAAAAATATATGAAAGCAACTCAAAAATGTTACTGAGTGCGCTTTACAATTTAAAATTCTACGATATTAACCTATATAATGTTGCTGATAATTATGGAAGGACAGTAGCTCAGTTAAAAACAGCGATTAATGAAAACGACCTCGTAATTATTACAGGAGGTATATCGGTTGGAGATTACGATTTTGTTGGTAGAGCCTTAACCGAATTACATGTTGAAGAACTTTTTTATAAGGTGAAGCAAAAACCAGGCAAACCTTTGTTCTATGGAAAAAAAGGAGCGACTCAAGTTTTTGCATTACCGGGTAATCCTGCTGCGGCACTTACTTGTTTTTACGTTTATGTTCACATAGCCTTACAGCAAATGATGAATCGTGAGGATCTAGAATTAAAGCGGGTTTCAGCTAAATCTGCAACACACTTTCTAAAAAAAGGTGATAGACCTCAGTTTTTAAAAGCCATTTATAATAATGGTGAAGTTGAAATTCTAGAAGGACAAAGTTCAGCCATGCAACAAACCTTTGCCTTGGCCAATGCCTTAGTTTTTATGGATGAAAACGCACAAGAAATTACCATAGGAAAAACAGTTGAAACCATAATTTTACCCGAATAATATGAGCTACAAAATTAAAAGTAGAATTTGGATAGAATCTGAAAACCATGTGCTTTTAGGCGAAGGCCGCGTACAATTATTAAAAGCTATTGAAACGGAAGGTTCTTTATCTAAAGCAGCAAAAACATTAGGGTTATCATACAAAAAAGCATGGTCGTTAATAGATTCTGTAAACAAATCAGCTAAAAAACCTGTAACTATAAATAGTACTGGCGGTAAAGGTGGCGGAGGTGCAGAATTAACAGATTATGGCAAACAATTAATTGCCGTGTTCGATGAAATAAATAAAAACTGTTGGAATTTTTTAGATGAACAAATTCAGAAACTTGATGAATTATAGTATTCAGTAAAAAAAGTACTCAAAATGCAGTCTCAAGTTGTCTTAAAAAATAATACAACAATCATAAACAAATAATCAGTAACTAAACAAAATGTTACAAACCGAAAACATAACCTTGTTTCTAATTATTTTACCCATTGTATCCTTTCTATACTCTAGTGTTGGACATGGAGGTGCAAGTGGCTATTTAGCCCTTATGGCTTTGTTTTCGTTTGCTCCAGAAACAATGAAACCCACGGCCCTATTGCTTAATTTATTTGTGGCAGGAATTTCATTTTACTATTATTTTAAAGCAGGATTTTTTAATAAAAAACTATTTCTAGCCTTTGCAATAACTTCTATTCCATTTGCTTTTTTTGGCGGTACTATTGAAATCGACGCTTCTATCTATAAAAAAATATTGGCCGTTTTACTCATTTTTGCCATATTAAAAATGCTTAATGTTTTTGGAAAAGAAAGTGACAATATAAAAGAAGTAAAACTTTGGCAGGGCCTCTTTTTCGGAAGTATAATTGGTTTTTTCTCCGGGCTCATTGGTATTGGTGGCGGCATTATTTTAAGTCCGGTAATTTTACTATTTCATTGGGGTAAAATGAAGGAAGCCGCAGCCGTTTCTGCACTATTTATTTGGGTAAATTCAGCATCAGGATTGGTTGGTCAATTATATAGTGGTGTAACACTTCAAAAGGAATCCTTTTTATTAGTAGGCATTGCTTTAATTGGTGGTGTTTTAGGTGGTTACTTCGGAAGTAAAAAAATAAACAACATGCAACTGCGCTATATTTTAGCCTTTGTGTTAATTATTGCCTGCGGCAAATTATTTTTCACTTAAATATGATAGATAAAACGAACATAACGGGTATTATTCTTGCAGGCGGAAAAAGCACTAGAATGGGTACTGATAAAGGCTTTTTAATGCTGAATGGCAAATCGTTTATGCAACATAGCATCGATGCTTTAAAGCCGGTAGCTTCAAAACTTATAATAGTATCAAATAATACAGATTATGATGTTTTTGGCTTAAACCGTGTTAATGATTCTATTGAAAATGCAGGACCTTTAGCTGGGATTTATTCTGGTTTAAAAGAATCTAGAACAGATTATAATTTGGTGTTAAGTTGCGATATTCCTTTGATAAATTCGGATGTTTTAAGACAGTTAATTTCGGCTATCGATGACACTTCCGAAGTCATTCAAATAGAAAGTAATAATCGAAAAATGCCACTGATTGCACTTTATAGTAAATCTTGCAAAACTAAATTTGAGAGGCTATTAAACTCGGGTGAACGAAAATTACAATTTGCAGTAAACCAATGTAGCGTTAAGAGTATTTCTCTAAATAAAAATGAAGCCAAGTTTACAACAAATGTGAATACTAAAGATGAATTAAAACAGCTAAAACGCATGCAGATACATATAAAATATTTTGGGAAAATTTCTGAAATCACAGAGATTACAGAAGAGCAAATTGAGTTTTCAGGAGGTGATGTTTCGGCACTTTTAAAGTTTCTTTATTCCAAATACAAAAATTTAGAATCTAACGATTTTAAAGTCGCTCAAAATCAAGAATTAGTTTCGGAAAACGCTAAGCTTACTGGACAAGACATTGCATTATTACCACCTTTTGCCGGCGGGTAAAATTTTCAATCTAATAGAAAAAATTACATAATTATTGAATTAGTAAAAAATGAATAACAGATACAACAGACATATTATTTTATCGGAAATTGGTCAAAAAGGCCAAGATAAAATTTCTAATGCTAAAGTTTTAGTTATTGGCGCAGGTGGCTTGGGCTGCCCTATTTTACAGTACCTTGCCGCTGCAGGCATTGGCAACATTGGTGTTATAGATTTTGATGTTGTTGATATTTCAAACTTACAGCGTCAAATTTTATATGGTACCTCAACCTTAGGCAAAAATAAAGCCGAAGCAGCTAAAGCCCGTTTAGAAGATTTAAATAATGATATTTCTATTAAAGCGTATCCCGAAAAACTAACGCATAAAAATGCACTTAATTTATTTGAAGCCTACGATATTATTGTTGATGGTTCTGATAATTTTGAAACTCGATATCTAGTTAGCGATGCTTGTATTATAGCAAACAAACCCTTAGTTTTTGGAGCTATTTATAAATTTGAAGGTCAGGTTTCTGTATTTAATTACAAAAATGGCCCAAGTTATCGCTGTTTATTTCCTGAAGCTCCAGAAAAAGGGACTGTACCAAATTGTTCTGAAATTGGTGTATTGGGTGTGCTTCCAGGAATTATTGGTACCATGCAAGCGAATGAGGTTTTAAAAATAATTTTAGAACTTGGCAACACACTATCCGGAAAACTATTTTGCTATAATGCCTTAACATTAGAAAATACAACCTTAAAGATTAAACGGTCGGAAATTGCCATTAAATCTGTTCTTAAAGACAAAGAAAATTTTCATTTAAAAGCGATTAATTTGAATTGTGAAGTTGAAATTATCTCAATTTCAATTGAAAATGTTTTATCAGAAAAAAACATTCAATTTATTGATGTTAGAGAAACTCATGAACAACCAAAAATTGACTATTTACCTGTTACGTATATTCCGTTAAGTCAGCTAGAAAATCAACTAGACCAAATCGATATCACAAAAAAGAAGGCCATTTTCTGCCAATCAGGAATGCGAAGTAAACGAGCCGTAGACATATTACTAGAACATAACATATTAAACTGTTTTAGTATTGTTGAAGGTGCCGCCGAAATACAAAGTAAAATAAAAGAACATAATAACATGTTACTAAATGAAAGATAAAAAACCTAAAAGCGTATTTAAAGAAGGCCCAATAACATCAGACTTTATAGGGAATTCTATTTATAAACATCAAACAAAAACAAGTATTGGTGCTCATAACATTTTTTTAGGACAAGTTCGTGCCGATGTTATCGATAATAAAACGGTAGCAGCTATCGAATATACGGCTTACGAAGATATGGCAAATAAAAAATTTCATGATATTCGAGAGGCTGCTTTTGATAAATTCGACCTTACCTGCATGCACATTTACCATAGTTTAGGTACTGTAAAAGCAGGTGAAATATGCTTATTTGTATTTGTATCATCACCAAGACGTAAAGTGGTTTTTGAAGCTTTAGAATTTATAGTTGAAGCGATTAAGGCTGATGTTCCTGTTTTTGGAAAAGAGATTTTTGAAGATGAAACACATCAATGGAAAATAAATAGTTAAACAAATCAACGATTAAACATTAGAAAATGGTCGACATCACCCATAAAAGCACAACTTTACGCACTGCAACCGCTCAAGCTGTGGTAAAAGTAAGTAAATCCGAAACTATAGAAGCTATTAAAAACGATACCGTGCCTAAAGGGCATGTTTTTGCGATGAGCAAAGCTGCAGGGCTTTTGGGAGTAAAACGAACGCCAGATATTTTACCCGATTGCCACCCTCTACCTATTGAATTTACCGGTGTGGAATACGATATTAACGGATTGGAAATCACCGTGCTTTTTACAGTAAAAACCATTTACAAAACAGGTGTTGAAGTTGAAGCCATGCACGGAGCAAGTGTTGTGGCCTTAAATATGTACGACATGCTGAAACCGATTGATAAAGGCATCGAGATTCACGCAATTAAGTTATTAGAGAAAAAAGGTGGGAAATCGGATTTTAGAGATCGTTTTAGAAAAGATTTAAAAGCAGCAGTAGTTGTTTGTTCCGATACTATTTCCGCTGGACATAAAGAAGATAAAGCTGGGAAAGCTATTATTGAAAAATTAGAATCTTGCGATGTGAAAATTTCAGAATATGTTATTATTCCAGATGAAATTGAAGATATTAAAGCTAAAGCCAAACAATATGAGGCCGAAGGTATCGATATGGTTATTTATACAGGAGGCACAGGACTTTCTGGGCGCGATGTAACACCAGAAGCTTTAATTCCGTTGTTAGATAGACGTATTCCTGGAATTGAAGAAGCTATTAGAAATTACGGACAAGACCGTACACCGTTTTCCATGTTATCACGCAGCGTTGCTGGTACTATAAAAGACACATTAATTTTAGCTTTACCTGGTTCAACAAATGGTGCTAAAGAATCTATGGATGCTATTTTTCCTGCTGTTTTACATAGTTTCAGGATTTTGAAAGGCGCTAGACACGATTAGTTTTTAAAAGATTACTTCTGGTTTTTTAAACCTGAAAATATAGAATAAATTAAAATAATAGTAATGAAGAACGAAATTCCCGTATTACAAGATTTACACGGCAGAGATCACGCATATTTACGAATTTCGTTAATAGAACGCTGTAATTTACGTTGCTCCTATTGCATGCCTGCAGAAGGTGTTCCGCTTTCGCCTAAAAGCCACTTAATGACTTACGAGGAAATTTACGATATAGCAAAAATCTTCGTAAAACATGGCGTTACTAAAATTAGACTAACCGGCGGTGAACCTTTAATTAGAAAGGATATCCCTGTAATTCTAGAACAACTATCATCACTTCCTGTAGAATTATCAATTACCTCTAATGCGGTAATTATAGATAAGTATATTGATATTCTAAAAAAGAATGGAGTTAATAATATTAACGTAAGTTTAGATTCTTTAAATGCCGAAAAGTTTAAGCACATTACAAGGCGAGATCAATTCACAAAAGTTTATAACAACATTTTACTTTTAGTAAAAGAAGGTTTTAATGTGAAGCTTAATGCGGTATTGATGAAAGATTTTAATGAAGATGAAATTATCGATTTTATCCATTTCACTAAAGATTTACCCATTGCAGTTCGGTTTATAGAGTTTATGCCTTTTGATGGCAATAAATGGGATATGAGTAAAATGGTATCTTATGCCGATGTTATGCAATTGGTTAACGCCGCTTTCCCTGAAAAAGATATTGAGAGACTAACCGATGCTCCAAATGACACTTCTAAAAACTATAAAATAAAAGGCTACCAAGGTAGTTTTGCTATTATTAGTTCTGTTACTAATCCGTTTTGTGATTCTTGCAATAGATTGCGTTTAACAGCAAACGGACAACTAAAAAACTGCTTGTTTTCATCGGGAGAATCGGATCTACTAACAACTTTGAGAGCAGGAAATTCTATTGAGCCAATTATCCAAAAAGCAGTACAAGCTAAATTTAAAGTGCGAGGCGGTATGGATACTTTAAAAAAATTACAAGAACCCAAACTACACAATAACAATAGGAGCATGATAACTATTGGTGGTTAACCGTATTGTAAAGAATTTTATAAAAATAAAAAACGCTAAAATCTGGGGAAGATTTTAGCGTTTCGTTTTTAAAACAACATAAGTAGGAACTGTTTTTTATTTAAATTATATTTTGAAAAACACAGGTTTCATTTTGTTTGTGCTTTCTACTTTATCTGCTCGAAAATTAATCATTGTTTTTACAAAATTTTCTATCTCATTCATTAAATAAAACAAATCTTCAGATACTTTTAAATCTGATGTGGTAGAATATCCAAAATATTTTAATTTATTCTGATTAAAAAAATATCTGGCACCCGCTTTAATAGCAAAGTTTATTCCTTTATCTTGTTTTATATCTATTAGTGTACAGTTTAAGCCAGATGTGTCTATCAACATTTCTAACTTATCCAGTGTATCATCTCTACTGCCATTATTTATAAGGCACAATTTAACTTCACTTCTAAAATTAAATAAACTATCAAATAATCCTCTTTCTATCTCTAAAGCATTATTATTAAATACTATTATTACTCCAATCTTCATGACAACTATCTAGGCCTTCACTCGAGAAGCCTTAACTGTTTTATCATTAGATTTCTTTCCTCTATATACCCAAGCAATTTGAGCTAGCTGTCCCACGATTTTCACAGAATCTTTCATGGATAGCTTAGATCCATCAGCATGAATCCATCTTTTTAATGGCTGCTCACAGATATAATTTTTTGCAGTTTCAGTACCAAAATGTAAAGTCATTCTTTTAAAAATTTCAACATCAAAAATCCATTGAGTAACAAATTTTTCTCTAAAAGAAAGCTCTATAACATCCTTACTAAAAATTTTAGCACCACATTGCGTGTCTTTGAAGTCCATTCCCAGTATTTTTCTGATAATGAAATTAATAGTCATACTAATAATTTTTCTTGCAGACTCCTTAGTAATGTTTGCCCCCATTCTACTAATTCTAGAACCACTAACAATTTTAAAATCTGTAGTTTCAATAGTTTTTACTAAATCGTCGAAATCTCTTAAATCTGTAGATAAATCGGCATCTAAAAAACCTATATAATCTAAATCATCATGTTTAGCCATGTGTAACATTCCTAACCTAACGGCTTCGGCTTTACCTCCATTTTTTTCGCAATCGTAAACTGTAATAAAATCTTCTCTACCTTTTCTTAAATCGTTTAAAACACGTAAGGTATCATCTTTACTACCATCGTTTACAAAACACAAATGGTATCCTGTATTTGTGCTTATATAATCGGTAAATTCTTTACTTAATAAGCGCTCCTCCTCATCATAACAAGGTATAACCACACCAACACAACGGTGTTGTATTACACCATCTCCAGTAGTATCATTTGTACTTACAACATCTGGCTGACCTATTAATCGTTTTACTCTTGCCGAAATTTCATTTAAGCTTAACGGCTTTTTCATGTAATCGTTAATACCTAAATCGAAGCCTTCAGTGATGACTTTATCTTCTGTATTACCGGATAGCACCATAATTGGTGTATCCCCATTTTTAGAGTTTCTTACATATTTTACAATATCTAAACCAGAAACTCCAGGCATATTAATATCAACAATTACTAAATCTGGATTAAAGGTATTGTAAACCGAAATTGCTTGATTAGCATCGGTTTCAATTACAACTTCGTATCCCAAATCGGTTAATCGCTTTTGGAGCGGTAGTAAAACTAGCTGTTGGTCGTCTATGGCTAATATTTTCATAACAAAATTTTTAAAATTCGTAGGTTAAATGAATTGGTTAATGGGTTCTAAAATAAATATTTATACGTTTAATGCGATCACAGATCTCATTTAAGCTTATTGGTTTCTTTAAATAATCATTAATTCCAAATCTAAATCCTTCTGAAATAACTTCGGCACTTGTATTTCCTGAAAGTACTATTATTGGTATTGACGAATTTTTAATGTCTCTAATATACCTGATAAATTCCAAACCTGAAAATTTTGGCATATTAATATCTACAATTAAAAGGTTGGGTTTGAAGCTATCAAAAATTTCAAAACCTTTTTTAGGGTCTGTTGAGGTGCAGACTTTGTATCCTAATTGTTCTAATTTTTTCCTTAGCGGTAACAACACTAACTGGTCGTCGTCTATGGCTAATATTTTCATTTTTTTTAATGTTTCAGTGGATTATACTTCAAAAATACATCTGAATTCCATGTTAAAATTTATATTTAGATTAACCTTAGCTTAACTGTCGATGAGTTGCAGATTTCTGTAGATAAATAAATTATGTGCCTTTAGGAAATTATTTATCTTTACCATGTAGCTCTTAGAGATTTAAACCACTTAATGAAAGAAACATCTAATAAATATTTAATAGTAGCCTTACTAGTTGGCCTCGCATTTCATGGCTCTTCTATTTTCTTTACATTAGAAACCACTTACGATGCTTTAATACATTTATTTTTTGCTGATCATTATGCAAACAGTTGGTTTGAGCCTTGGAATTACGAGTGGTATACGGGGTTTACAGTTCAAAGTTATCCGCCGTTAGTACATCAATCCATTGGTTTTTTCTCCTTAATTGGAGGTCTAAAATTTGGTATGTTTACTGTAGCTCTTATTGCTATTGTATTATTTATAACGGGATCTTACCGGTTTTCTCTATTAATCACATCGGATAAAACGGTGGCAGGATATGCTTGTGTTCTAGCCGTTTTCTCGTCTTCTTTTGTAGAAACGTTACACATATTTGGTCAGTTACCTAGTATTATAGGTGTATCAGTATTGATGCATGCCTTACCCGAAATATATTTATGGCTTAAAACGGGTAAACTTTGGTACTTAGTTACCTCGCTATCGCTAATATCGGTAACTGTAACATCTCACCATGTAACACCTATTTTCGGGATGGTCTTCTTCATATTCCCTTTAATTGGTATGGTTATTATGGATGTATCTCGAGAGCAGGTAAACACCATGAAGGAAGTAACCTTTAAGGTTTTTCTAAACAGTTTTTTTAAACTCTTTAAGCGTATTGTAAGTTTCGGTATGCTATCGCTGGTTATTATTATTTTCTGTATTCTGCCTTATTGGATAAACTCTAAAGCAAACCCTATTACGCAAGTCCCTATACCACATGGCTCTCGTGATAATTTCTTGGAAATCACATCTTCTGGTTTGGTTTTCTTTTTGATTCCTTGGGGTACTTTACTTATTGTTTTGCCTTATATATTTTATAGATACTATTCTAAGCGGTATTTATTTTTTGGTTTATCTATAACCATTTGTACCATTTTAGGAACTGGTGGTACCACACCTGTACCGTTAAAGATACTTGGTGAAACGGCATTTAATATTTTAACCTTAGACCGTTTTACGCTGTGGGCTTCCATTATGTCTATCCCTCTGTTTGGTGAATTTGCTTACCGGTTTGTACAAGGTGATTTAAAAGAACTTATTCAAACTAAATTTGGAGCTGTTTATCACAGAATTATTGGCGGTATACTTGCTGGTTTATTTGTGTTTATGGTTATGTTCACCATGAGTTTAGGCTACTTTAGGCCATCGCAACCTCAAAAAATAAAAATGCTTCCTATTGTGAATTTCTTAAACCAAGATGATCACGATAAATGGCGATTTTTAACCCTTGGTTTTGGAGACCAGATGGCTTGGTTAAGTGCACAAACAAATGCCATGACGGTTGATGGGAACTACCACTCTGCAAGACGATTGCCAGAATTAACAACGCGCCCTATAGAACGTTTAGAAAACTCTAAATTTAAAGGTGTTGCCGGTATTGGATCTCTTCAGCAATTTTTAACCACACCAGAAAAATACAATCTAAAATATATATTTTCTAACGATAAATTTTACGACCCCATTCTCTACTATTGTGGCTGGCAACGTTTACGGCAATTAGAAAATGGTATTATGGTTTGGGAGCGTTTAAATATTCCGCCTGTTCCTGCTATTTTACCAAAGGAAGATGTAGCCAAATGGTTAAAAATTCTTTGGGGTATTATGCCTTTTTTAACGGTATTAATTGCTTTTGTAATTAACATACAAATGCTATGGGTTAATGCTTTAAAAACAAAAATTAAAGAAAAACCAGACTTTTTAAAATACCCTACGCGATACATTAAATTCCCCAGAGGTGTATTGTTTATAACGCATATTTGGTCGCTTATATTGGTGTGTGTTGTTGTTTATGGTATCTATTTATTCTACCTTAAAAACGATTCGCAGCGCAGTCCAGAAAATGCTATTATGGCTTATTATGATGCGTTAGATTTTAAAGAATTTGAAACAGCACATGGCTTAATTGACCCTGACAGTAATCTGCCTATAGCACAGTATATGCTAGAAATATCGGTTACCGATGGTTTACTGAGTAGTTATGCCAAAATGGATGCTATAGAAACCGAAGTCACCATGCATAATGATAGCACAGCATCTGCAAAAGTGACTACACAATGGATTACACCATTAGAAAAAATAGAGAAGATTGACTATAAAACCTTGTCTAGCCACAAAGGAAAATGGTTTTTACAACCCGATGATTTAAATTCCGATTTACCTCCAGACCAGCTATATTCTAATAATGTAACTAAATATTTTAACCAAGGTAGAAGGCGCATTACAACAGAGCAAACGCATCATGAAGATATTTTAAAACAACCTGTTTTAGAAGTACTTTCTGCTAAACTTGTAAAATATGATAACCACTATGCTATTATTGGTGAAGTACAAAATATTGATAATGTACCTGCCGATGTTATTTTAAAAGGAACACTCTATAATGATGATAATAAGCAATTAGCAACCTATAATGCCAAATACCATGTAAAGCATAAATTAATGCCAAAGGAATCTAGTAGTTTCCGAATTAATTTTGAAGGCATTGCTTGGTCTAAAACTCAAGATTCTATTCCAGATACTTTTAATCCAGATGAATTTACGCCCGTTGAATTTGAAGAGCAACCAACAAAATTCAATTTACAAGTAGCCGGTAATGTATCAGGATCAGATTTATACAAAAATATTGTTTTAAGTGAATTAAACATTGAAGATGGCGTTATAAACGGAAACTTATTTAATAGCGGCATTCAAGAAATCACAATTCCTCAGTTATTGGTAACCTATTATAATGAAGATAAAAATATGCTTTGGGTAGACCATATGTTTGTAAAAGAAGGCATAAGGCAACAAAGAAAACTTCATTTTGAATACCCGATTCTAAAAAATGGTACGGTTAAAATTATTAATGATGATATGACCAATATTTTTATTAACGGTTTACCAAACGATGCTATTTCAGAGAAAATAGTGCCCAATCGAATTGAAAACCATGCGAATACTCAGTTTCAAAAAATTGAGCATCCCGATTATAGTTATATTAAAATTGAAATGAATACTTATATAGGCAGCCCGAATTAATGCAACTAAAACGTACATATCTATTTATTTTAGGATTGATTTTATTATCATCCTTTACATCTATACACTCAAATACAGCGAGCATAAAACTACTAACCTCACAAACCGATTATATTGTTGGTACCAACGTAGTTTTAGAGTTTTCGACTACCGATGCCGTGCAACCTATGCTGTATTGCTCAAACAGTTATGGCTCTACTTTAATTAGCCCAACATTAGAAAACAAGAAACTCCGTTATCAAATCCCTGCAAATATTTATAAAAAAGTTGGAGTGGTAAATTGGTCGCTAATCTATAAAAGCAACACGCTTTCTGGAGTATTTCACATGGTACCTAAGCCCGAAGTAGCAACAATGGAAACCTATATTGGTCCGCCAAGTATAGAGGCTGGAGGTAAAGATTATACCATGCTCGTTATTATCCCAACAGATTCTTTAGATAATCCCGTTCCGAAGAATACTACTGTAAATGCAAAGCATCAATTTTTAGCCTCAGAAGAAGTCGATAATATTGTTACCAATAACTTAATTGCTTTCAAAAATATTTATTCTAAAAAAGAAAGCGGACGCATGCTCATATCATCGGAGTGTTTAAATATCAATTCCAAAGAATTCACTATTAACGTTATGCCTGCCGTGCCTGTAGATTTTGAAATTTCGGCACACAGACCTCACAATTATGCCGATGGTAACCAAGTGACCACCTTTTCAACCACAATAATAAAAGATAAGCAAGATAACGTTGTAAGCGATGGTACTTTTGTAATATTCTACATCACAAATAAAAGTGGAAACATTTTAAAAACTTCAGGAACAACGCTAGATGGCATTGCTACGGCTAAGATTATTCATCCAGATTATGGCGACAATTGGAGCATTAAAGCCTACGTAGAAGGTATGTCTGAAAGTAACACCATAACCATAGCATACACACAAGTTATTGAAGATTTTATTGTTGAATTTTCTAAAGACGGACGAGACATCAATGTGGGTCCACTCCAAAGTTTTATGCAACAAATGATTCCTGATGGCTTACAAGTAAAACTTCTAGTTTATAAAAACGATATACTTCTTGAAAAATATACCAAAACATCTGTTGATGGATATGCTCATTTTTATCTAAAATCTGATATCTTTAAACCGGACAACTACAATATCAAAATCCAAACCGCTGGATTAGAAAAAACTTTTAATAATACAAAACTATGGTAAGTGTAAGTAAAAACATATTACGCACCATTTTAATAGCCTCATACATTATGCTTGTAGCATTAATAATTTCTGGTGTAAGTGCTTTATTTAGCTACTTAAACACGGGTGCAGATAGAAGTACTATGCTGCATACAGAAATACAAAAAGTAGAACAATATTTACCAAAAGTTACTTGGGCGCCTTTAAACAATGAAGGACGCCCAATAGATTCGCAAAACTTAAGTGCCTTACAAAACAACTATCTCGATGCTTGGTATGTAAAGCAAATAGCCTACAAAACCAATAAACCAGCAGGTATTAAAGATTATTATACCGATAATGCTCGCGAAAATTTATTCAACTTTATAGAACTAAACAAAGCACAAAACATCACCATAGATGCTACAACTTTAGAACACCACCCTACCCTAGAATTTTATAGTGAAGACGGTCAACTTGCTGTAGTTACCGATGATAATGTTGTAGAGTACAAGAGAGTTTTTAAAAACGATACCTTAATTTTAGAAACCACAGAAACATCTACCTATAAAATGGTGTTTTTATTAGAAGATGGTTTTTGGCGTACAAGACATTTAGTTAAAGAAAACACGAAAATCCAGGAATTGGATAACGCTCAAATATCTCTTAATAATTTTAAAATAAAAGGGATTAATTATTATCCGCAAGCTTCCCCATGGAATATGTATGGCGATAAGTTTAATTTAGACACCATTTCTAAAGATTTAAAAATTATAAAAAAAGCGGGTTTAAACACGATACGGATTTTTGTGCCTTATGAAAGTTTTGGCAAAGCAACAGTAGATTACAAAAAACTAGATCGATTAAAGCAAACCCTAGATGTCGCTGAAGCGGAAAAACTAAAAGTTATTGTTACGCTTTTTGATTTTTATGGAGATTACTCTGTGCTAGACTGGACACTAAACCAACGTCATGCAGAAACCATTGTAGCGGCATTAAAAAGCCATGAAGCCTTATTAGCTTGGGATATTAAAAACGAACCTAATTTAGATTTTGAATCTAGAGGAAAGGATATCGTTATTGCTTGGCTAGATAATATGATAAATTTAGTGAAATCTGTTGATAGCGAACACGCTGTAACTGTTGGGTGGAATAATATAGATAGTGCACCCATACTTAAAGATAAACTAGACTTTATATCCTTTCATTATTATGAAAGTTTAGATGTATTGGAAGAAAAATACATCCACTTAAAAACAGAAATACCAATAAAACCAATTGTTTTAGGTGAGTATGGTGTGTCTTCCTACAATGGGTTTTGGAAGCCTTTTGGAGATAACGATGAGGATCAGGCTGTGTTTCATAAAAAAGCACAAGACATATTTAAAAAACATGATATTGCTTTTATATCTTGGACTTTATACGACTTTACAGAAGTACCAAAAGAAGTCGTTGGTAGACTTCCTTGGAGAAAACGAGCTCAGGAGCATTTTGGTTTTATCAACAAAAATGGAGAGACCAAGCCCGCGTTCAGATATATATCCAATAATTAATCAACACTTCGAACGCGCTAATATTAAGCGCGTTTTTCAATTATTTTATTGAATGTATTTAAATAAATTTGAGCGATTTGAGACATTGGGTGTGCCGTTGCCGCTTCGTAATTTGTTTTTCCTAATTCTCGTCTGTAAGTTTCATTGGTAACAATATTTTCAATAGCCGTTGCTAAACTATCAACACATGTTGGATCAAAAAACTCACCACGGTAACCTTCATCTTGCACTAGTAAAGCTAAATCACCTAGATCTGGCATAACCACTGCTTTACCATAACTTCCAGCTTGATGTAAAACTCCAGAACTTCCTGTAGTCGATGTATATGGAAATACAACTACAGCACTATCATTAAATAATTTTGGCACTTCATTTTCTTCAACATAACCTGTAAAACGAACTTGTGGTACATGCTTATAATCTTCTCGTACTTTAGCTAAATAGCCTGGTACGTTAGGGTTATCGGTTCCTGCAATTACAACTTCTAAATCCAAACCTGTAGAGTTTCTAACCTTTTCTACAGCTTCTATCATACCTTCTACCTTTTTGTACGTTCCAAATTTCCCGAAGGTCATAATTTCCATTGGTGAAACAGGTACATTAAAATCTGGAATTTCAGGAATTTCAAAAGTACCGTGAGGTATCAATTTTACATTTTTAGCATTGTATTTGTGCTCTAATATATCAACATATTTTTGCATAGTTACTGCCACAACATCAGCTTGTAAAATCAATCGTGTTAAAGTAGAACCTATAAATCCATATACTTTTTGCATTAATTTACTCTGTGTAAATCCTGCACTTCCTAAATCAACTTCTTCTAAAATATTATGTAATAAAACAATACTTGGTATTTTTTTCATTTTACAAACCAAAGGCAACATTAAGCCTAAAGCTGCGGCAACTTTTTTATCACCAAACTTCATAAACTGTAAATTGAACAATACAGCATCTGGTTTAACATTGCTTATAGCACGAGTAACGCTTGTGATATTACTGTAGCTATTAAATTCCCAACATTCTTTAATTGTAATTTTACATCCATCTTCCATAAAAGCAACATCCTTTGGCTCTTCGGTTTTATCGGTTAACAAAATTAACTCTGTAACCTCTTCTTTTTGTCTAAAATGTTTTACCAAATGGTAAGCATACTCATTTAGAGTGACTTTACTTGGCGGATATGCAGTTACAATTGCTAACTTCATTATATGGGGTATTAAATGATAATTAATATCTACAGTGCAAATTTGGGTAATTATTACTAATTAAAAGGGTTACTGTAGACCGATGGTCGTTTACTGTCGATAAATGGAAACTTACTTAAGATTAAGCGTTTTAGCACTTTTACTAGAATCGTATTTAAAATAGATTAATTGTATCACTAACAGCAGTAACATAGCTACAATTTGCATATACACAACCTGTTCTAAACTATCATGAAAATAGATAACTAATAGCATTTGAAGCATACCAAATACACCAGAAATAACTACAGGCACATACTTATCTAACGATAAATAGTAATAAGCAAAAATATTAGAGATCGCGAACATCGATGTGGCAATAGCATATTTCCATAAAAGAGGAGCCATAGCAATGTAACTATCTCCAAATAGAAGTGTAATTATAGTTTCAGGGAAAGCTAAACAAACCAAAATTATAGTAATAGAAATAGCTGCAATGTAACCCACGTATTTAAATAAAATAGGCGCAGTTTTTTTTCCTTCCTTTTTTAGCTCTACCACAGTTGGTAAAAGCAACATAACAAACATCCAGGCGATGAAATATACAATACGACCAATTAATGCTAAAGATGCATACAAACCGGCTTCGTAAGATTCAAAAAAGTGTTTTACTAAAAGAATATCACTGTTATTTATTATAATTTGAGTCAGCTCGTAAAAGGCCGTAATTATAAAAAAATGACGAATATCTTTTGAATGTGTTTGACTCAATACTAAAGCTTTCTTCGGAAATAAATTTTTATACTTAAAGGGAAATAAGCCAAACACAAACGATGCCAAGATCCCGACAGCAATAACCACAGAAGATTTTATATCGAATAATAATATTAAACCCAGTGTAATAACTAGACGGCTTAACATTTCGGTTTGATAAGTTATCGATAGGTTTTTAAATGATTTTTTTCCCTGAAACACGCCTCGGTTTACACTCATTAAAAAATATAAAGGCACTCCAAAACCAAATACAACAAACATATTTGAAGATGATGTATTAAATACATTTTGTAACGCTCCGGCAAATATTATAATAAGGGCACCAAATGCAAGGCCAACGGCTAGTGCGTTTTTATAAACTTTAGAAATAAAACTCTGAAAAATATCATTTTCGAATAATACCGAGAATTTAGCCGTTACTAACTGAAACGTCATGGCGGCAAAACTTAAAACTAATAAAAAGGTTATAAGTACAGCGGCATCAGCAAATTGAGCAGGACCTAAAATACGACCTAAAATTAAGTTATATAAATAGTTACCTCCGTTTACGGCTAAAACACTAAGCATAAATAATTGCTCAGGTTTTATTTTTTTTTCTTTAATTTGGGAAAAGAACTGCATTGGTTTGGGGTTTTAAATGATTAATTCTTTAGTAGAATAATTTATTTCCAGTGCAAAAATCAGCGAAGAATCAACAGAAGGCGCTTAAATTTCGTTCAGTGACGGTTTGCTATAGATGAATGATTGCATACTATTGATTAACTTGCAACAAGATAATAAAAATATAATTATGCCTTTAAATTTTCGCCTTTTATTCGTTTTGCTACTTACAAGTATTTTTGCCTTTTCGCAAGATATGCAAACGGGGTTTACTTACTTAGAAACAGGAAAGTATGCTAAAGCAGAAACGTTTTTCGAAACTGTTTTAAAAGATTACCCAAACAATAAAACCGCTAAATTGTGCTATGGGCGTGCTATAGGATTACTAGGTGAATCTGGCAAAGCTGTTAACATTTTTACAGGATTATTGAGCAAATATCCTGACGATTTTGAAATAAAATTAAACTATGCCGAGTCTTTACTTTGGGATAAAAATTATCCTGATGCCAAATCTTACTACGAAATTTTAATAAAAGAAGATTCTAAATCTTTCGCTGCCCTATTAGGTTATGCCAATACGCTATCCAACCTTAAATTATATGCCGATGCTTTAATCTATGTGAATAAATCGCTCGAAGTTTTGCCAGGAAACCCAAATGCTCTAACCTCTAAAAAATATATTTATTTAGGCTATGCTTACCAAAAACAACAGCAACAAGATTATGATGGTGCCGAAGAATTATTAAAAAAGAACTTAACGCTTTTTGAAGGAGATAAAGACACCTTACTTAATTTGGCTAATCTTTATTTAATTTCCGGAAAATTCGACGAAGCCGAAAATACATATAAAACGATAGCTGAGAATCCAGACAATAAAACCATTGCATTAAACGGCATCGCTTTAGCGAAACACTTAAAAGGAAAAGAAAAAGATGCGCTTAATGTAAGTACAGAAGCTTATAGTTCTATTCCGCAATTAACAGATGAATCACTGATACAACAAACTCAAGTTCGATATATTCAGGCTTTAATTTGGAATAAAAAATATAAGGAAGCTAAAGTTTTAATTGATGATTTAATTGAAAAGCACCCTAACGAAAACTGGATTTTAGCATTACGTGCAACTTTAAACATTTACAAAAGTAACTTTAAAGATAGTGTTGTAGATTACAACAGTATCTTAGAAAATGAAGAAAGTTCTTTTGATGGTAATTTAGGTAAAGCAAACGCTTTAAAAGCTATTGGAAAATATGATGGCGCCTATAAATCTGCCGAAAACACCTTAACATTTTACGATAAACAAAAAGATGCCTCTAATTTTATAAAAACACTAAATACAACCTTCACTCCTTTTTGGGAAACTAAAGCATCTTATTCTTTTGATAATGGTGACAACAAAGCCTTTTCAGTTAATACCAATATAGAGTTTCCAACGTCTACAAAATTTAAGTGGTTGGCAAGCTACTCGTATAGAACAACAAGTAATAAGGTTACGGATAACGATGCCACATCTAACGATTTTTCATTAGGACTATCTTACCAGTTACTACCTAACATCACTTTTAAAGGAACCGCCGGAGTGACTTCCGCGAAAGCGAACACAAGCGACTACACACAATTAGTGAGTGATATTTCTTTAAATATAAAACCTTTTAAACTTCAGGTTTTAGATATTGGTTTTAAAAGTGAAATACAAAGTTTTAATGCTGAATTATTAGATAGAGAAATTGTAATGAATAACCTCTATGCCAATTACAACTTAAGTACAAATTTTAACTTAGGATGGTTTACTCAGTATTTCTACACATGGCAAAATGATGACAATGCTAGAAATTTACTTTTCACATCTTTATACTATAACATATTAAGCAAACCAGCCTTAAAAGCAGGCTTAAACTACCAATACATTACTTTTAAAAACCAAGTACCAACTATATATTTTAGCCCTGAAACATTTAACGCTGCTGAGGTTTTTGTAAACATTATAAAAGATGAAAGCATTACTAAGCCAAAAGCCTGGTTTTATGAGCTTACCGCAGCAACAGGTTTACAATATATTGAAGATGGTAGTAGCCAAAGTACTTACCGCATACAAGGAAAATTAGGTTATAAGTTTACAGAACGTGCCTTATTAAACTTCTATGGTACACGAAGTAATATTGCATCGGCAACAGCTGCTGGTTTTACGTTTAACGAAGTTGGTTTGCGTTTTAAATGGTTACTTTTCGATACACCTATTTTTAGAGAATAGATCAAAACTTATTATATATTTTAGATATTTCTATAATATAATTACTGAAATATTTTCCACTAAAAAAAGCTCCAATGTATTGGAGCTTTTTGCTTTTCTATAAGTATCGAAATCAATGATATGTTTTTGTTTTATAATGAAAACACAAGGCCTAAACCTCTCTTCTGTTCTTATAAATTGTTGTACTTAGCCTACTCTACTTAAACGCTTTAACACTACTAAGAGTAACGCTTGGCTTAAGTACTTACGCTTCAAGATTACTTATTAAATTGCAATACAGCCTCAGCATATCAATTAAAAAATTAGAATAGCTCAACTGCTTATGTTTTAAATGAAACTGTCTGGTTATATTAACATGAAGATAGATTTTAAACTACTTTCTTTATCTTCCTATTCAAAAGGAAATTAAAGCCACAATCTTAACCATATTTAAATGAGTATTTAATCTATTCAAGATGCTATTAATTTAATTATATCAATGTAGTTTTAATTATATCCCAGAAAGAGATATTTAGACGCTCATATTTCATATTAAAAGGAATAATAATAATATAGTATTCTATATAAAGCCTTCAACTAAAAAACAAGTTAAACTGATTAACAAAAAAATCACAATAAACGAATACTATTCAATTAATTAAACAAAAAAACAGGAACAGATTCCCTAAATATTTAAACAAAAAAATGGCAAAAGACTCGCGCCTTTCGCCATACTACAAGAGTAATGTGCTATTAATTATTCTAGGAGTAGTTTTGTTGTTTTGTAAAGAGATACACTACTTTTTATTTTACAGAAATAAATACCACTGCTTAAATCTCCTCTATTAAGTTCAATTTCATTTACACCAGGTGTTGTACTAAAAGCTATTTTATTAACTAGGCTACCAAGTTGATTATAAACTAAAAGTTCAACATCTTCAGCTTGATTTGCTGTAAATTGTATGCTTGTTTTAGATGTCATTGGGTTAGGCGTTGCCATAGTTGCTAATCCATCTTCCTCACTTATTGTTGATACAGATAAGGTTCCTGCTTTTGCAAAACGTAATTGTTCTAATGTCATTTCTTTTGATACTGTTTCACCATTTTCAGCAAGCATTGTAAATACTATAGATGTTACATCGTTAGCATTTAATGGCTCTCCATTAGTAGATTCGAACTCAGCAAATGGTAAAATAAAACTAGACATAGTGTTTGTTAAATTAACCGATGCTTTATACTGTGTTTCCCAGTTGTCAACACTTTCTTTTACTAATCTTACAATAAGAGTTCCTGTACCTTTAGCTTCAAATTTAAAGCTGTTATAACTTGATAAATCAATTGGGTTGAACTTAGGTGTTAAAGCTCTGTAAGCTGCAATATACTCGCTAGTATTAGCCTTTAAAGTAATGTTACGTTCTATATTAAAGTCTTCATCATTTAAGTCTTCAGTGTTTGTCGCTACAGTATATTCTGTAACCTCTGTACTTGTTGCCGCATCATCATATCCCCAAGGCCCATCAGACATGAATAAGTCGTCCGGAGTTTGTATACCATCACCAATTCTAAACCCGATATCAAATAAGCTTCCAGCATCAACTTCAATATTAGAAATATAATCTCCACTTAAATCAATATTAGTAGAAACATACTCTACATCGTGTGTTTCTGTAGATCTTACACCACCATCAAAAACAACACCTTCACTTCTATTTGTATTTACAATTTGTAGATTTAATCTACCATTGCTATAATGCCCTGTTCTAACAAACACCGTTGGTGGCGTTGAGTTATTGTAGCTATCTATTGGTTTTTGAACTTCTAAAAGACTTACAACTTCTTCTCCTAATTTTAATAAGTCATCCAAAGAATTAGACCAAATTTGAAAATTATAAAAGCCTACGTTATCTTCATATTTATCTAAATTCCAATGACTTTCTATTCCGAAATTTTGATTGTTATTGATTGATTTAGCCGAAAGACTTAAAACAAACTCTACAGTACCTTCTAGAGTTCTAATTAAAGATTTGATAAACTGTTGTTCGTTAATTTCAATAGTTGAAACAGAAATTAATTGTGCACCTAATAAACGATCACAAATATATTTTGTGTGCTCATAAACACCATCTTCCGTTTTTAATAATAAAATTGAAGCTACAGATTCGTTATTTCTAATATAATCTACCGAATAAACCTCGGTTGCATTTGTAATTCCTATTAAATCTGTTGGAGACGATTCAATCACGCTATCTTCGTTAATCGCTTCTAAAGGCATTAAATCTGATAGTTGAAAAGATCCGTTTTTCGTAGCTGTAGATCTTCCGTAGTTTTTAGACTTCGTTAAACGCTTTGCAGATGTTTGATTAAATTTATAACTACTTTTTGCTCTATTAAAATTACGTTTACTTATTTGTTGAGATAATCTATTGTTACTTTCCAAACCTCCGTCGTTACCACTAGACGTAGATGATACTTGTAAAACTGGACAACCTGTGTAACCTGAGCAAGATGGATCTTCACAATCAATTAACCCATCACCATCATCATCAATACCATTATCGCAAATTTCTTGAGCCACAGGAGCAGTAGGACAACGTGCACCATCGTTACTTGCACTTGATGGTCCAAAAGCAAATAAATTAGAATCCATTGTAGATTCTGAAGTTAAATTTTGAACACTTTGAATAACATAAATAGTTCCTGTTTGATTTGCTGATACGTAAAAACGTCCATCAGCATCAAAATAGACAGCACCATAAGTATAATTTAATCCTGCTAAAATTGGAACTTCTCCTAAACTTTGCACAGCACTAGTTACCGGATCAATTCTGTATAAAATATTGGTTCCTTTTTCTAAAGCATATAAATTACCATCTACAGCATTAAAAGCCCAATCGTGAATACTAATATTCTGAGATAACGTTTCTGTAGATAAATATTTTGAGTAATTATCAGATTCTGGATTTAAATCCACTTTGTAATAAGTGCTTCCTCCACCCTTCAAAAAATAAATACCATCTGGATTAACATCTCCAATATACTTGTTTTTAGTATCAAATTCTGGAATGTTAAAGGATGTTGTTTTAAAATCTTTTCCTATTCTAACAATAGTTTGAGCAGGTGTACTTACATACCCCCAAATATAACCATCTGCAGGATTGTAGGCTGCTGCATTAATATTTCCTGGAGTAACATCTTCTACTGCAAGAAATGAATTTCCCGAAGCTAAATCAATAGCATAAACATCGTTATACTGAAAAAGATATGCGCTATAATCACAATTAAATGGAGTATTTTGTGAAGAACTTATTAAACTAAATAATAGTGCAGTAAGTACTACTATTTTGTTTTTTAAGGTAGGTAATTTTGTTGTCATGGTTTGGGGTTCTATGATACTGTAAATTTACTCTAGAAATACGTTTAAAATTTTATTTTTCGCTTAGTTCAATTTTGGTGTAGACGAATGGTAGATTAATGTCGTTGAACCGTTTATGCTATTATCTTTTTACAAAAATATTAGTAAAATAACTTCTTCCATTTTCATCTTGTTGTGATGAAATTCCCATATCGGTAAAATTTGGATTTTCTAGGTTTTTTCTATGCTCTTCGCTCTTCAACCAAGCCTTAACTAAAGTTTTTGCCGTACTAAAACCATACCCTACATTTTCCGAAACTGCTATAGCATTAGCCTCCTTTTTTAGATTCTCAGAACGTACGTAAAAAAAATCGTGACTTGGAGTTCCTTTTTTAACCATGTACGTATTGTGAGAAATGGCTTCCTTTGAGGCTCTGTTTAAAATATTAAGTTCGGTTAATCCTTTAGAAATTCTGTGCTCATTAATTAACTCTGCAATATCATAATCCATTTGAGTATACTCTACATTAATGGTTTCTGAATTATATTCTTCTGGTGTGTTAATATCCTCTTCTACAGAACAAGACGTTAAAAAAGTTGATAATAAAACTGCGGTTATAAGTAATAATTTTTTCATCGTGATTGGATTAATTTGATGACAAAATTATAAGGAAAGACAGTTGAATTTTATGTTTTTCGATTAGCTTAATTTGAAGTGTCGACGAATGGTAAATTTTAAAAGACGAATACTTTCAACTACATTTCAACGATAATAAGCAGATAAAAACGCTGTAATACACAATTTACTCTATTTTATTGGAAAGGCAAACTACATCAACAAACACTTAACACGTTAAAAACAAGACAATTAAAATAAATTCAATTCTCAAAAGAAATCTAGATTAGTTGAGTAATTTAGAGAAATAACAATGTTTTAATCATTATTATCAGATATTTATAAAAACAATTAAGAAGGATGAAAAAATCAGTAGATATTACTTTTGCGATATAAACTATTATATATCAACGATAATATTTATTTAAATGGTTGTTGCAAATAGTTTTACTACATTACAATTCCTATTAATATTCTATAAATTTAGACTGAATTATTTTTAAAATAAGGCTTCATTTTATAAGTTTTTCAATAATAAAGACACAAAAATAAACACTTCTAAAATTACCCAAAAAACAAATTAAAGCAAGTTTAAACGCTTCATAAGTTCTGGTCTATTAGAGCGACTTACAGGAATAACATCCTTTTTTATAAGTACACTATTATCTTCAATATCAATAATTTTTTTGATATTTATAATGTAAGACCGGTGTACTTTCAAAAACAAATCATCTGGTAATTTATCTTCAATTTTCTTTAATGTCGAATGTACTGTATAGTTTTTATCTTCTGTTTTTACTTGAATATAATCGCCTTTGGCTTCAACCAAATAAATGCTTGGAATATCAATTTTTATTAAACGTCTATCAATATTTACATAGAGGTGATTGCCAGAGGTTGTTTCAGTTTTATCCGTGTTAGAGTCCGTTTTAACAGGAGTAACTTGCTTTGCCTCCGCTTTTAAAATAGCTTTATCAAAGCGTTCTTGCGACACAGGTTTTACCAAATAATCTACAATACAATCATACTCAAAGGCTTGAATTGCAAAATTTGGATCTGATGTCGTTAAAATTATTTTTGGTGGATTTTTTAAGGTATCAATAAAATCGAAACCTGTAAAATCTGGCATGTGTATATCTAAGAAAATTAAATCTACTTCATTTTGATTTAAATATTTTATGGCTTGCATGGCATTAGGGAAAGCTTCTAATACATTAAGACTTGGCACATTGGAGCATAGTTGAGAAATAATTACTCTAGCTGTGGCTTCGTCGTCAATAACAATACAATTCATAAATAATATTTAGAGGTCTTCAAGATATATAGTTATGGCATTTAAAATAGCTTCAAACTCCTCTTTTTGGTCGATTGAACCTTCCAATAAATTGGTTTCGTAAGCTACAGCAACATCATAACTCTTTTCAAGGCCTAAAATACTAATTTTATGTTTAAGTTTATGCACATTATCTGCAGCTAATTTAAAATTTTTAGCATTATAGTTATCAAAGTACACTTGCTTCTCTTCTGGGTACTCTTTTTTAATAATATCTATTAGTTTTTGCTTGAAGGCTTCGTCTCCTCCAGATAAACTATCAATGTAAGTTTGGTTCGGCTGTTCCATTTGGTGATTTTTTTAAAGTGAAATAAAAAGTGGTTCCAATATCAACTTGAGATTCTAACCAAATTTTCCCACCGTATAATTCTACTATTTTTTTTACAATAGATAATCCAATTCCCGAAGATTCAGGATTATTTTCTAACTTAATAAAGGTTTTAAAAATTTTATTAAAGTAGGTTTCTTCAATTCCTTTCCCGTTGTCTTTTATATGAAATTGCCAATATTCTCCGGCATCTTCTACTCCTACTTCAACTGTTCCTTGAGCTTTATCGTTATATTTAATTGCGTTACCTATTAGGTTTTGAAACAATTGCTGTAACCTATATTTATCACCTTTAAGAATAGGTAAATTAGCTTTAGATATGCTAATATGTTCTGGGACTTGAATTGTTTTTATAATATCGTCTATAAGTTTATCTACATCAACATCATAAACATCAATTTGATTTTTACCTATGGTAGAATACTCTAAAATACCCGTAATTAAGGTATCCATTTTTTCTACATTCGACCTAATAAGATCCAATGTTTTCTTACCATTTTCATCAATAGAACCAACGTAGTCTTCTCTTAACCAAGTTGTTAAAGTTTCAATACTACGCAGAGGAGATTTTAAATCGTGAGATACCATATGGGCATAATCACTAAGTTCTTGGTTTTGATGAGCCAACTCTGTCAAAAGCGATTGCTTTTGTTTATTCATTTCGATAATCTCTTTAGTTTGATTATCAATAAAATCGACAAGCTTAGGTCCAGATAACTCTGCGTTTTCAGGCTTTTCATCTTCCTTAAGATTATAAAATTTTAAAGTATCGATTACATTTTTAAGTTTATCGATAACTTCTTTTTGCTCATTAGCCTCTTTTTGTAATTTTCGATTTGCGGAATATAATTCATCCGAGCTTATAGACATCGCCCTTTGAATCATACTAGATTGTTCGTCAAAATTATTGTAGGATAGATCTACCGCGTTGAGAAACTCAGATAAATCTTCATTGTTTTTTAATTCTTCACTTAAAAATTTACGTATTTGTCTTTTCAGTAATGAATTCATTATTTATTCGCTTATAAGCGTTATCGTCATAGTTTGATTATGTAATTGGCATGCTACTTCACCGTGAAAAGGTGCAATTTCTCCATAGGAATAAAAACCACTAATAACGGCATCGCTACCAATAACCTCTATAACTTCTTCTATTTCCTCTTCAACACGTTGATCTAAAACCAATTTTCTACCAATACAACTTACAAGTATAGCAAGTTGTGGTTTGTTTTTCCTGTATTCCAAAGCTTGCCTAGCAGCACGTTCTGATGCATTTGCAATATTATCAACATTAGTCATCATCAGTTGTACTTTAGCATTTTCTTCAATATCTCCAGCTAAAATTACAGCATGCTTTTCTTCATCAATATTTAAAATAGAACGCACAATAGATTGCTTCTCATCTTCACTTTTTACATTAAAAGGATATAATAATGCAGCACCTGGTAGGTCTTTTGCTTTTTCACCCAAATAATTTTTATACAAATCTAAAGCTGGTAAACCATCAAGTTCATAAAGAATATTACCCTCAGATTTTGTTACAATACGCTCTGGTCCAAAAGGTGTCCACCCGCCGTGAATAGAAAAAGATACTTCTAAAGTTTCTCCATAAAAACCAACAGCAACTAACTCGCCTTCTTTAGGGTTTTCGTTATAAGATGCTAATGTTTTTTCAAAACGCGCATCGTCACCACATAAACCTCCAGTAATAATTAAATTATCATCTGTAGAAGCACTCATACCTTGAGTAAGCTGGCTACCGTTAATAAAACTACCTTCCGAGACTACAAACACATATTTTAAACCTTCTTGTGGTAATTGATTAATTAGATCTTTTCCGGTTTTATAACTGTCTAAATCTGCATTTAAAACGTTGCTTGTTTTAATTACAAAGTTACTTTTTTCAAACTCTATAGCCGTAACCGTAATACTATCATCGTTTACAGTATTAGATGAAATTTCTGCACAAGATGAAGCAAAAATAATATGTCCGTCGGGAAATTGCGCTCTAAGCTCTTCGTAAATAGTACCGTTTTCTAATAGATATCGATTTCCAAAAACAAGAACTAAAGGTTCCTTTAATTCTTGTTTTTCGATTACGTATTCCCAATCTTTATCTTTATGTTTTACTAATTGTACTGTTTTCATGGCTATTTTTTTAATGTGAAATAAAAAGTGGTTCCCATATTAGGCTCGCTATCTAACCAGATTTCACCTTCATGTAAATCGACGATTTTTTTAACAATCGATAATCCGATACCAGACGAATCTTTGCTTTTCTTTAAAGAATGGAATATTTTAAATATTTTATCATGATATTTTTTATCAATACCAATACCATTATCTTTTATTGAAAATTTATAATGACTTTTCAAATCGTCGAAATCTACTATAATACTACCTTCTTCTTTATCTATAAACTTAACCGAATTACTAATTAAATTTTGAAAAAGTTGCTGTAGTTTAGTTCGGTCGCCCTGTATTTTTGGCAAGGGCTTTTGTATTTTAATTTTGATATGTTCTGGAACATATAATATAGTAACGAGCCCATTTAACATATCGTCTAAATCGACCTCTATTTTCTCTGCAATATCCGATCCAACACTCGAGTAATTTAAAACATCGGTAATTAATTGCTCCATTTTCTCTAAAGTGGTTTCAATAAGTGCAAAATTTTGCATACTCATGTCATCCAACTTATCTTTATTATCTTCTTTTAGCCAACTTACCAAGGCATCAATACTTCGTAAAGGTGATTTTAAATCATGAGAAACAATGTGTGCATACTCTTGTAACTCATCGTTACTTTTTTCTAATTTTTCAAGAAGTTTTTCTTTTTGAAGCTCTAAATTTTTAATTTCGGTAATATCTAAATGTATTCCAATAGATCCTATAACTTTACCTTCTATATCGTAATTGGGTGCTCCACTTATTAACCAATAGCGAATATCTCCCGCTTTGTTTTTAGCTTTAAGCTCGTAAGAACTAGATTGTCCTTTTTTACGTTTTTCATTTTCTGCTTCAATTATTTGTCGAACATCTTCGGCGGCAAAAAACACACCTGCATTTTCACCTTTTACCTCTTCTTCTGTATAACCAGACATATCAGTAAAACTCTGGTTAATCATTAAAATCTCGTCGTTGTTATTGACCTCAACAAGACCTAAATTCATGTTAGCAATAATGTTATAATATTTTTGCTTTTGAGCTTCTAAACTATCTCTATAAGTCCTTTTTAAAGTAATATCTGTAAAAGTCCATAAGTAACCTTTATACTCATTTCCTGTTATAATAGGCATATAACTCCGCTCTATTATTTTTCCATCTACCATTTCGAGCTCATCGCCAATAACATTTTCTTTGGCCGCATCAATTTCTTGCATTCTTTGAATAAATGCCTCAGGCTCTTTAAATAAAACTTTATTTCGTTCTGCCGCAGCTTTACAGTCCATACCAACTAAATCTGCTGGGTTTGCATCTATACCAAAAAGCTCACAAAATTTATTATTTGTGAGTACTATATTTCTATCTTCATCCTCTAGAATGATACCACTATCTAAATTTATTATAAGTGTAGATAGCCTATCTTCTGATTCTATTAATTTTTCTGCCGATCTTTTTTGATCGCTAATATCTCTAACAATACCTTGAGCGGCAACTGGTTTTTTATCTTTATCAAAAATAATACTGGCATTAATATGCACCCATTTTACCTCTTTAGATTTAGTGTAAACACGTGCTTCGTAATCTTTAAAAAAACCATTAGTTGTTAACTCTATAAAAGAATTTATAGCATACTCGTAGTCTTCTTTATAGATTAGGTTATTAACGTTTACTTCTTCCTTATCAATATCGTAACCAAATAATTTTGTGGCAGCTTCGTTAAATTTTATAACGTTACCATTAATATCCATTACAACATAAGCATCAATAATGTTTTCAAAAACACCTTGAAGTTGTGAAGATTTTTCGTCTAGTAAATTTTTTAATTTTTGGGTAGTAAAGAAAAGTTCTCTCGATTTTTCTTCAAGTATAGATTCAGCAGCTTTTCTTGCTGCTTTTTCTCTTTTTAGGGCGCGTTGTAATATTTCAGCCTGATCCTGACTCATTAATTTCTTTGAATAAAAAATCTAACTTCTGTTCCGTCCTCTTTTATTTTTTCTAAATCTATTTTAGCTGTTGAATTAAAATGCTCAAATGTTTTGTTCATTAATCCTAAACCAAAATGGTGCATAGCACGACTTGATTTATAAATAAGTACCAATGAATCTTCGGTTTTATCTAACACCTCGAAAGTAGGTAACTCGGCATCTGGATAAATTTTTCTAACCTCAACATGAATATGGTTTTCTATTGAAGAAATCATTTCTATAGGGTCTTTGTATGTTGCTAAAAGCCCTGGGTAACTTTTCTCTATTACACTAAAAAAGTGTTCTGCATAAACTAGCAGTAAATTATCTATAGATATACCTGTGTTTTCACTTAAATGCTCTAATAACTGCAGCATTTCGGAGAAACTATATGTGCCCACAGCTGTGTAAACGCCATCGGACTTTAAAGTTGAAGCGGTTATAATTCTATCGACCATTTCTAGTCCAAACTTATCTTCAACTAAATCTAAAAATTCAGTAAAAACAATACCTTTCATTTATATTTGTTTTAATTCATTAATACTCCAATACGCTAAAAGCTTTTCCATTTTAGAAACGTAATCTTCATATTTCAAAGGTTTTAAAACATAGCCAGCAATTCCAATTTTGTAACACTCCAATAAATCTTTTTGATTTTGTGAGGTTGTTAAAATTATAGTTGGAATATATTTCAACACATCATCCGACTTAAGAATGTTTAAAAACTCGATGCCATTAATTTTCGGCATATTCAAATCTAACAAAATTATGTCAGGTAATTCGTCTTTTTTCTCTAAAATTTTTAGAGCTTCTTCACCGTTATTAGCTTCTATAATTTTGTGATCTAATTTAAGAGATGAGATTGTTCTTTGGAACTTCATCACTTCAATCATGTCGTCTTCTATTAATAATATGTTGAGAGTTTTCATGGGTATTATATTTTTTTTACTTTGAATTTGATGTAAAAATAGTTCTAAACAACGGTTTTAAAATTGTAATTCGCCTAATTGAATTTTAATGGCGCTGAATAGCTCTTTAGTGTCGATGAATGGTTTTTGATAAATTAAAGATGTTATCTAATTTTTAAAAAAAACTTCGATAAGCCCCTAAAACACTGTAAGTCTTTTAAACTGATACCGTTTTAATGTAAGTATTATCTTTAAACACAGATTACCTTGCTAGAACAGGTTTTGTACTTAGGTATTACAAAATGAAAACGTTGGAATTTAAAATAATGATAACGGATAGTTTAGCCCTGATAGCAGCGGCATCCTTTTTTGAATGTATTGATGCACCTGCTATTTACTAAAAGAATTTGCTTTAAAAAATGAACAATAAGCTCGAGGTTGGTCTACAAAAAAGATATAGCGAATAGCAGGTAATAGCTTCTAAAAATTATTATTTCACTAAAAGTTTTTTCTGAAAATTACTTTTTGGCGCTTCGCAAAGGGAGCATTCGTAAGTTTCATCGAGGTCTTCGAAGCGTGTATTTGGGTTAATATCTTGAGTGATATCTCCAAAGACTTCATTATATATAGTTAAACAATCTTGACATTGGTAAACGTTCTCTTCGGTAGTTTCTTTTTTAGGTTCTACGGCTTTCACTTCTTCACGTTGCGTACCGAGTTGCTCAAAATAGAGTTTACTTAGCTCCATTAATAAACCCGGAAGCTCTACCTTATCTACATCTTGCACATGCATAATGTACTCTCCCGTGTTAGGATCAAAGTTTTTAGCATAAAGTAAATTGTAGGTGTCGCGAACAATAAAATCGCCTAAAAGCTCTGGCTTTTTGTTTTTTTCTATAACTACAGATGTGAAATGATAAGATTTGCTTTCGAAGTTTGAAATCCCGAATGTTAATCCATAGGTACTTATATCGTTTTGATCAAAGTTTGTTACTAAATACTTTTTTAGGTTTAGCGCATCTTTATCATTTACGGGTAAATGCCAATTAAGCTCCAACATAGAGTGGCGCACATTAATACCGTAACTACCAAGAAATTTTTCCCATTTTAACTTAGAATCGATTGGCACACCTTTTACTATAAAAGATTTCCATGGGGTGATACAAATTTTGCCTATTTTACTTTCTGCACACAAATCGCACATGTCTTTAAGGAAAGTTAAATCGTACCTATTGTTTCTCCAATACAAACCAAGCCAGTATTTGTCGCCAAAACGGTTCATGCCTTCATAATAAGGAAATGGGTAAAAAGGAACTTCTAAAGGTTTATCTACCGTACGGTTATTTGTTTCTACAGCATCGTTTACTAAGTCAAAAAGCGTTTCAATGGTTTCTGGCTCTTCTTGCAAAACCTGCTCTATGGCAAGCTCTACCTTGTCCATATCCCAACTATAAATTAAAGCAGGATACATTTCTGTCTTTTTCCACTCGGGTAAACGCACGTATAAATACCAATAATCTTCACTTTCTGAAGCGATGAAATTTACATTACCTGTAAATAAGGGCACCAAACGTTGCTTAGGATCTATAATATTGATGCGTAATTTTAAATCGTGCTTAAATTGTTCTAATATATATAGGTAACGATCGCTAGTAAGCCAAGAGGTACTTGGCAAAATATCTGCCGATACGTACGATGATACAATATTTTCTATACCATCGCGCTTTGGTTTTATAAACTGAATTTTATCGAATTGAGAAAACTTCTCTTTATCTATCTCCTCTGGAAAAATAATATCTTGCCGAGAACCAAAAGAAATAGCATCTAAACCTAAACCTTCTGCGGCTTCGCAAATATATTTTAATTCACCTGGTGATAAAACACCTCCGTTAATTCTAAGTCTATATGGCTCCATAATTATGCTAATACTTTCGTGTTATTCAAAATTTCTTTTACTTCTGTTTTACAACTTCCGCAACCTAAACCTGCTCCTGTTTTATTGCAAAGTTCTGTAAAATCTTTACAGCCTTTTTCGATGGCTTCTACTATATTTCCTTCGCCTACTTGACTGCATGAGCACACTAATTTACCTATAACCGGAACATCGTTTGAAGCACCACGAAGCAATGTATTTCGTTTATCGGCCATTTCAATTTTACTCTCAATCATGGTTTTAAACTCGGCAAACTCATTTTTATCGCCCATTAAAACAGCACCTATTAACAAATCGTCTTTTACAATACATTTTTTGTAATAGCGTTTTGAGATATCGGTAAATATAATTTCTTGGTAACTTAAATCGTTTTCCGGAATATTAATTTCTCCAATACTACAAAGGTTTAAATCGTTGAATTTTAAAATATTCATTAAAACAGAACCGCTGTACGATACACTAATATCGCCAGCTATAAAGTTTGCTAAAATATTAGCCTGCTCTTCTGCTGCCGATGTAATACCGAATAGTTGATTGTTAAATTCTGCAATTTCACCAATAGCGAATATATTTGGAATAGACGATTGCAAATGCTGATTTACCTTAACGCCACGTCCGCACAGAATACCATTTTCTTTGGCTATCTCTATATTAGGACGCGTACCAATAGCATAAACAATAGCGTTTGCTGTTAAAAACTTTCCACTTTTAAGAGTAATATTAATTTCGCCTGTATCATCATCATCAAAAACAGTGCTAACTTCATTATCAAAATAAATTTGAATACCTCGCTCCTGCACATCTAATGCTAAAAGTTTACTAGAAACCTGATCTAACTGACGTTCCATTAAGCGTGATGCGCGTTGAATTATAGTGATTTTTACGTTTTTATGTTTCATGGCTGCTGCCAACTCTAAACCTAATAAACCACCACCTACAATTACAACATGTTGCTCTTCTGGAGGTAAACCCGTAGCATCTAAATAAGCTTTAAAACTATCGGCATCTTGCTTATTTCGCATGGTAAATCTACCTGGTAAATCTATTTGTACACCGCTTGGTATAAATGCACGACTTCCCGTTGCCAAAATAAGTTTACTATAGCTATGTTCTACGCCATTACTATCGGTAACAACGTTGTGTTTAGAATCTATATTTGAAATAGAGGTTTCTGGATGAACTGTTATTTTAAGTTTTTTTAATTCTAATTGTTTAATTTTTAAAAGCGCATCCCACGTTAATTCTTCAGTAATATACTCTGGTAATAAAACGCGGTTATAGAATAAATTAGGCTCTTTTGAAAATACATGAATTTCATCGACCTCGTTAGATTCTCTATAATTTTGAACAAACCTAAAAGCGGCTGCTCCTGCACCAACAATAATAATTTTATCTACTGGCTTTTTATATTTATTGACAGATACACAGGTAAATTTAAAATCAGGTTCTTTAGAAACGGGATCTACATGGGTATTTGTTAAGTTGTTTGCTCTATTTAAATTACTTTGAAGTTGTTTACCCCAATGCATTGGAAGAAATACAACGCCTTTTTTAATAGTGTCCGTTACTTTTGCACGAACACGCACAACACCGTTTGTACTTTTTATTTCTGAAATATCACCATCTTTAATTTTATTTAAGAACGCATCTACCGGATTAATTTCTAAAACAGGAGTTGGATAATGCGTTTTTAAACGCGATACTTTACCAGTTTTTGTCATGGTGTGCCATTGATCGCGCACTCTACCGGTTGTTAAAATTAAAGGATACTCGCCATTAGGTTGCACCGAAGTATTCTCGATGGTTGATGGTAAATTGAATATCGCTTTTTGAGATGGTGTATAAAATTTTTTATCTTCAAATAAACGTGGTGTTCCTTTATGTCTATATTCCGGAACTGGCCATTGAAAGGTGCCTTCGTTCTTTAATCTATCGTAATTTAAGTAAGATACATCAATATTTGTTCCTTTGGTCATTGATGCGTACTCATCGTAAATTTCCGAAGCATTATTAAAATTAAACCCTCGGAAGCCCATACGTTGTGCAAAATCGCAGAATATTTCAACATCTGGTCGCGCTTCTCCTGGAGCTTCAATTTCTTTTGGTAAATATGATATACGACGCTCAGAATTTGTCATCGTTCCTTCTTTCTCTAACCAACCTGCTGCTGGTAATACTAAATCGGCATATTCTAAAGTATCCGATTTATGCGAAATTTCTTGAACCACTACAAACTTCGCCTTTTTCATGGCACTTTCAATTTTGTGGGTGTTCGGCATACTCACCAATGGGTTAGTACAAGCAATCCAAACCGCTTTCAATTTTCCGTTTTCTAAAGCATCAAATAGTTCTGTAGCGGTTAAACCTGGTTTAGGTGAGATTTGATCGACGCCCCAAAACTGAGCTACTTCACGACGGTGTTCTTCGTTGCCTAAATCTTTATGTACAGCAAGTAAATTTGCCATACCTCCTACTTCCCGCCCGCCCATAGCGTTGGGCTGACCTGTTAATGAAAACGGTCCTGATCCTGGTTTTCCAACCTGACCCGTAATTAAAGATAAATTAAGTAGTGATACATTTTTATCGGTACCAACCACACTTTGGTTAAGTCCCATGGCCCACATACTAATAAACCCTTTAGAAACGCCAATAATATCGGCTGCTTTTCTAATATCTTTTTCCTCTACACCACAAAGTTTTGAAGCTTGTTTTAATGACGTTTTAAATATTAATTCTTTATAATCTTGAAAACCTTCAGTATGTTTTTTTATAAATTTTTCGTCTATTAAACCTCTTTTATACAAACATCTTCCGATGGCATTGTATAAAATAACATCGGTTCCTGGAAGTAATTGTAAATGTAAATCGGCAAAATTAGCAGAATCGGTTTTTCTAGGGTCAATAACTATAATTTTCACCTCCGGATTTGCTTCTTTACGCATTTCTATGCGTCGGAATAAAATAGGATGGCACCAAGCAGGATTTGCACCTGTAATAAGGAAACAATCGGCCAACTCAATATCTTCGTAAGATACCGGCACACTATCTTCTCCAAATGTTTTTTTGTATCCAACCACTGCAGAACTCATACACAGCCTAGAGTTGGTATCAATATTATTAGTCCCTATAAAACCTTTAGCAAGCTTATTTGCGATATAATATTCTTCGGTTAAACTTTGTCCCGATACGTAAAATGCAACGCTATCTGGTCCATGTTTTTTTATAATCGATTTAAAAACACTCGCTGCACGATCTAAACCTTCGTCCCAACTTACACGCTCTCTTGGATGTGAACGACTCCAACGCATTTCTGGGTATAGAATTCTATCGGAAACATCATTGGCTACATAATGCAAATTCATACCTTTTGAGCACAACATACCTTTGTTTACCGGATGATCTTTATCGCCCTCGACCAGCACTTTACCATTGCTATCTTTTTTAACAATAATTCCGCAGCCTACACCACAATATGAACACGTTGTTTTTACTTCGTTTTTAATCATTGAGATTCACATTTTACACTAAGTAACATTATTTAACTTCAGAAAACAAATTCATTTTTTATTATTCTGAATACTTTAAAAAAGATGCATTTAATTTATTATTTATTAAAAACACCTTTGTAATACTACCTTTTACTTTACCAGAATTAAGTTCTCTGGTTTTACTAAACCATCTACTTTTGCAACTTTCTCATCTTCCGTTGAAAAACGAATAGATAAAGAAACTACCGCAGTTATAACTACTGTGACACCAATTATGAAATAGCCACTAGAAACTGCGGTAGCTGATGCTGCTGATTGTGCGGCTTTAATAGCCTCTTCGCCTAAACCTTGACTAGCAATGATGGCGCCTTTTTCCGCTACGGCCGATTGTGATTTTAATAGCATTGCTGCTAAAAACGCACCTACATTACCTCCTGCTCCAACAATTCCTGAAACCGAACCTATAGCTTTTTTATTTATAAATGGAACTACCGAAAACGTTGCACCTTCTGCCATTTGAACTGATAAACTAAATAATATTAAGAATGCCACACCAATTACAATACTTGTTGTAGTAGAGAACGTAATTAACATTAAACCTTGTATAGCTAAAATGAATGCTAAAAACAAAACTCGCCCTCTTAATCCTTTTAATTTCCCGAATTTATCTCCAAAGAATCCGCCCAATGTTCTTGCAAAAATATTCATTAACGCGAATGATAACACAATGTTTCCTGCTGTAACACGCTCTAATTGAAAGGTGTTTTGAAGATAATCATCCATAGTACCATAAACCGTTAACTCGATACCAAAACTAGCTGCATAAACCACAAATAAAATCCAAACTCTATAATCTTTCAAGACTTCTAAAAACCCAATTTGATCTTTTTTAGTTGAAACCATTTCTCCTGAAGCTCTCAAGTCTTTAAAATTTCCGTTAAGTGTATCTTTAGTAAAGAAGAAATAAATAATCCCCATACAGAAACAAACAATTCCTGCAACAATCATAGAATATCTCCATGCATCAGCATCGGCAACACCAAAACTAACAACAGCGGCAGCAATTAATGGCATACCTAATCTGTTCGCTCCTCCACCAAGGTTTCCCCATCCGGCAGATGTTGCATTTGCTGTACCAACAATGTTTGGCGCATACATTAAAGATGTATGTACTTGCGTGATAACAAATGACGCTCCAATAAAACCAATAAATAATCTACAAATTAAAAACTGCGTTGGCGTTTGTACCAAACCACATAATATTACAGGTATCGCTCCAATAGTAAGTAACCAAGTATAACATAACCTTGGACCATACTTATCACATAATTTACCGATAAGCAAACGCGCAAACACGGTTCCTGACACGGCTAAAATTATAGAATTCCATTTTTGATCTGGTGTTAAACCTAAGTCTTTAACCACATCGGGCATAAATGGAACAATACCGAACCATGCGAAAAAACACATGAAAAACGATATAGAAGTTATCCAAAATGTTCGTGTAGAAACGCTTTTAAAATCTAATAAACTTAGTGTTGTTGACTTTGCTTGTGCTAAATTTGCCATAATTGATAATTTTATACTTACAAAACTAAGTATAATTACTTAATTTATACGTAAAACATATACGTATTTATAAATTTATACTAGATTAACAATTTTAGTTTAAACTTTTTGAGGATCTGGTAAAATGGTATTAAATTTTAAGAAGAAACTTATATTATGATAATTAACAGAAGACAAAAAACAGCTTAATTATTTATAAACTAAACCATTATACATAATAATTATAACAGTTTTAAATAAAAATAAAGCATAAAAAAGAGCTGATAAGTTTATAAAAACCTAACAACTCTAATATGTAAACACTACTTAAAACTTGTAAGTAGTTATCGTTAATTTGTTTACTCTAATCCGTATTCCTTGGCTTTATTAGATAGTTCCATTAAATTCTTAACCTCTAATTTTTTCATAAGATTAAACCGATGCACTTCTGCTGTACGTTTACTAATGTTTAGCTCGTCTGCAATATCTTTATTATTTTTAAGCTGAAGTACTAAATTAAGTATTTGTTTTTCGCGCTTTGTAAGCTTAAAAGGATCTTCTACAGGTTTTACTTTTGGAGCAACAGCTGTATTTGTATTACCGTTAACAAAGTTATTCATGATAATAGCTGACACATCTCCTGTAAAATATTTTCCACCAGAAGCTACTTTATTCAAAGCTTTTAAAAACTCTTCCTTACTTGCTCCTTTTAATAAGTAACCATCGGCTCCAGCTTGAATGGCTTGTAACACATACTCTTCCGAATCATGCATAGATAGTACAAGTGTGCGAACATCTGTATATAATCGATTAACCTCTCTAACAGCATCAATACCATTCATTTCTGGCATACGTATATCGATAATTAGCACATGTGGTTTATTGGTTTTAAGAACTTCCAAAGCCTCTTTTCCGTTTGAAGCTTCGTCTATAACAACTACACCAGACTGATCTTCTAAAAGCGCCTTTATTCCATCACGAACTAAAACATGATCATCTGCTAATACAACATTAATAATATCCATAAATAACAATTATAAGTACAAAAGTAAGACTTTTTAAGTAATGCTACGTAATTTGAATTTGATTGTTGGCTTAGTGTTATTAGAAATCACATAACTAAATTAGAAACCTCACTCTTATGTGATGTCTCGATGCCTTGACATGACAAAAGAAAATAAAAAACTAATCATCCCTTAAAGGAATATTCAAAGTAACTCGAGTTCCTTTGCCTTCCTCAGAGCTTAGAAACAAACGGCCATCTATATATTTTATACGTTCTTTCATAAAAGTCATTCCCATACCTCCATCAGCATTTTTAAAGTTTTTTACATTTTGAGGATCAAAACCTTTACCGTTATCATCAATAACAATGCTTAAAATATTTTTACTATGAGAAAGCGACACTAAAATATGAGTGGAATCGGCGTATTTTATCGCATTATTTATCGCTTCCTGGGTTATTCTATAAATATTGATTTCAACTAAAGAATCTAAGCGGTCAGAAAAATCGGTTTTATTAAAAAACACAATTTCTTTTGCTGTAAGTCTAGCTAATTCTTTTGTGAGTTTAGTTATTGCTGGCACTATACCATGATCGGATAATTCTGGCGGTGTTAAATTAAATGTTGCCGTACGTACACCTTTTATAATATTAGTGGTAAGCTCTTTTAGGTGTTCAATTTTGGAAGCCGTTTTTTCAATATCGTTTATATTTATGCTTTCCAAATTATATTTTAAACCTGTAAGCATTTGCCCAATGCCATCATGAACATCTTTAGCTATACGGTTCTGTTCTTTTTCTTGATTCTCAATAATTTTACTTGAAATAATTTTTTGCTGACTTATCTCTTCTTGAAAATTCTTTTTATTTAAACGTTCAATTTCCAATTGTCCCGCCTTTCGCTCCGTAATTTCAGAAGCTATAATAAGAAGTTCGGTTTTCTCATCATTTGGACTAAAAGGAATTATAGCCATTTCTAACCAAATGCTTTCTCCTTCTTTAGTAGTTGCTTTTACTTCACCTTGCCAACCCGTTTTTTTATATTTTGTTACTAAGTTTTCTAATGCTATTTTCTCACTTTCTATAGTAGACATCACATTCCAAAACATAGCCGTATCATTAAATCTAGAAAATTTAAAACGTCTTGAAAACTTATTACCAATATGGATAATTTGACCGCTAGATAAAATACGAGCAAAAAGCAAGGTCTCATCCATCGCCTGACTTAAAGCACGTAATTCTTTAATAGATTTTTCTTTAGCATAACTAAGCTCATCAGCATCGAAAGCCATTTTTTTAGCATGCTTTTCGGCCTTGAGTAATTCTGCTAAAGTTGCACGAACCGATTTTGCTGTTGGCCAAAATATAAACAGTAATTCTCCTAATAAAATAACTAACGTTAAAACCATTAAAAGCGTCTCTAGTGTGCCTAGCCAGCGTACTTTTTCGTCCGCCTCTAAACTATACTGATTCACTATTTGATCCATGATTAATAAGAAATCACCCTCGTTATCTCTAACCAAGTTAATATCTTTATTAAAACTTTCAAGAACCAAACTATCCTTACTTTCGATACTAGTAATAATGCGCTGTGCAGCTTTTTCTATAACTTCAAAAACAACATTTAAAGCTTTAAATTTTATGGAAATATCTTTGCTATTTTCCGCAGGTAGACCTAATTCAACATCTCCTTGTTGTAAAGCATTATGAGATAATTGCCAAAGTGACAATGTTTCCTTTAACCGGTCTTTAATAACAATACTTGCCCTAGGAGTTTCTGCAGTAGCTAGTAATAAAATTTCTTTGGTAAGTTTCTGACTCAGCATACGTTGCCTACCCGCAACATTTATAACTGTAGAATCACTCTGCTGCGCCTTTAAATGCTGACGAACAAATATATTACTTACAATTACCGATAAAGCAATGGTGCTTAAGGCAATAATATATAAACGGCTCAATTTACCAAACGTACGCTGATCTAAAGAATTGCCGTTTTTTGTCATTTATTTTAATTTTTAAGAAATAGCTTCTTTTACCAAAGCTAAACTCTTTTCGGTAAACTTAATTTTCAATGCCTCGGCATGGCCTTCATCAGACATTTTCTTCCAAGTTTTTTGTAGAATATCAATTATTTTTTCATCGCTGTGTTTAGCAGCGAACTCATCGAAGTAAAAATCAAGAAACACTAAACAAATAACATCTTCAATAGTTTGAGATTCTTTATTTTTCTTAATTAGTTTTTTAAGTACAATAGCCTTAACACGGTCTATAAATTCATCATCGTAACCTACTTCTTTTAAAATGTCACCAGTTAATTCTGCATGCATTTGCTTTAAATCTTGGCGCCATTTTAAATAACCAACACGATCCATTGGGTATTCATTTCTAGCAATTTTCCATCTGCAAATATGCTGAGCTCTAGCAGCTATCTGCAAGGCTTTAGAAGCATTCGGGTCAAACTGCAACAAGGTTCTACTCATGCGTTGTGAGTACAATAATTCTTTCGGATATTCCATACCCGAAACCGAATACGTATTTACATCTTCAGCATTTTTTTTATCAATTAAAGCAATCGCAGTTTCAAATCTTGTAGGTTTCATTTTTTCATTTTTTAATCTGAAAAGCCAATATACACATTTTCTCCTTCAATTTTAACAGGATAAGTTGCAATGGGGTCTAAATCTCCATTTAAATTCTCTCCTGTTAGTAATGAAAATGTTTTTTTATGCAACGGACAAGCTATTTTTGGAATTCCTTTATGATCGCCTAACATACCTCTAGATAAAACCATTTCTTGTTTTTCTGGAGACAAATTTTGACAAGCGTACCATGTATTTAATCTAGAAAAATTGAAAACAGCAATTTGCAAATCTTTATACTTTACACATGCTCCTCCATCTTTAGGAAAGGCATCTACTGAAGCTGCTTTAAACCAAACTTTTACGTCTTCTTCTTTTACTGTTTTGTATTTTGATAATAAAGTTTCCATAAATATATCTGTTTGAAATAAGAATTATTTTTAATTTTTCCAGTGTTCTGGCATTTTTTGATCTCTCATAGGAACAAATACTAAATTATCATCTCTATCATCTGAATTCACAAAATGATTAAAACGTTTTTTAGTGTTTTCATTCTCTATAGCTTGTTTCCATTCACACTCGTAAGCATCGATCAAAAACTGCATTTCTTTTTCTAATTCCGAAGCAATATTTAAGCTATCATCAATTACAATTTTTTTCAATTGTTCGATACCACCTTCTAACTTATCTAACCAAGCAGCAGTTCTCATTAATGGAGCAGCTGTTTGTATGTAATACATTAAGTAACGATCTAAATATTTTAAAACCGTTTCATTATCTATTTTTTCAGCTAATAACTCGGCATGTCTTGGGGTTGCACCACCATTTCCACCAACGTATAAATTCCAACCACCTTCTACAGCAATTACGCCAAAATCTTTTCCACGAGCTTCGGCACATTCACGAATACATCCCGAAACCCCACCTTTTAATTTATGCGGAGAACGCAAACCTTTATATCTATTTTCTAATTCTATAGCGAAAGAAATACTCTCATCTAAACCGTAACGACACCAAGTAGAACCTACACAACTTTTTACTGTTCTTAAAGATTTACCATAGGCATGTCCACTCTCGAAACCAGCATCTATTAACTCTTTCCAAATAGCGGGTAAATCGTTTAATTCTGCTCCAAAGAAATCGATACGTGCACCACCGGTAATTTTTGTATATAAATTGTATTTAGAACCAATTTGACCTAGAACAATTAAACCTTCGGGTGTAATTTCTCCACCAGCAATTCTTGGTACTACAGAATACGTTCCGTTACGTTGAATATTGGCTAAGAATTTATCGTTTGTATCTTGTGTAACATCTTCTTTATTTGGAGTGAAATTATATAAACTAGCAAAAATAGAAGATACTAATGGTTTACAAGTTTCGCAACCATGACCGGTTCCACAAGTATCAAGAACCTCATTAAAAGAGGTCAGTTTTTTAATTTTTATAATACCATATAATTCTTGACGACTATATTCAAAATGCTCACAAATGACATTTTTAACCGTTTTACCAAGAGATTTCAACGTTTCGTTTACCAAATCGGTAACCATAGGTTTACAACCTCCACAACTTGTACTGGCTTTAGTAGATGAAATTACACCGGCTAAATCTTCGCAAGAACCATCTTTAATAGCACCACAAATTTGACCTTTACTCACGTTTTCGCAAGAACAAATTTGCGCCGTATCCGGTAAATCTAAAGCACTACCAAAAGCACCGCCTTCGGTTGCTGGTAATATTAATTGTGCAGCATCTTCCGGGATAGCCATACCATTTAAGTATACTTGATGAAGCATATTATAATCGGATGCATCACCAACTAAAATCCCTCCTAAAAGACTTTTACCGTCGAGACTTACATTAATTCGTTTATATAAATGTTGTGTTTTATTTTCAAAAATAACCGAATGCCCTTTTGATGCCGGCATAAAAGGTTCACCAAAACTCGCCACATCAACACCAATTAATTTTAATTTGGTAGACATATCAATTTCGGCAGGCATTAAACTTTCGGTTTTACCTAAAATTTGATCGACAGCAACACCAGCCATATCATAACCTGGAGCTACTAAACCAAAAATCATTTGATTGTAAAGAGCAATTTCACCAATAGCATAAATACTATCGTCCGATGTTTGCATCTTGTTATCAACCACAATACCACCACGTACCCCCATTTCTAAACCGCAAGTTTTTCCAAGTTCATCTCTTGGTCTAATTCCTGCTGAAATAATAAGCATATCGCAATCTAAAACGTCGTCTTCTCCAAACTCCATTCCCGTAATTGCTTTATCTCCTAAAATTTGATTGGTTGCTTTACTTAGGTGAATATTTAAACCGATAGACTCCAATTTTAATTGAAGCACTTGGCTACTACGTGAATCTAACTGCCTTGGCATTAATTTAGAAGCGAACTCTACAATATGCGGCTCTAAACCCATATCCATAGCAGCTTTACCAGCTTCTAAACCTAATAACCCACCACCAAGCACAGCAGCTCTAGGGTTAGGATTTGTCTTTTTAACCTTTTCTGCATACGCCAACATGCCTTCTAGATCTTCAATAGTTCTATATACAAAAACACCTTCTTTTTCAACACCTTTTATTGGTGGAACAAAAGCAGATGATCCCGTAGCTAAAACTAAGTAATCGTATGAAAATTCACGGTCTTTAACCGTTGTTATGGTCTTTTTTGAACGATGAATATCACTAACACGTTCACCTGTTATTAATTCTATACCATTTTCGGCATACCATTCGGCAGGTGCCATTTCTAAAGCTTTAGCATCTTGATTTTCAAAAAACTCACTTAAGTGTACACGATCGTACGCTGGGCGAGGTTCTTCACCAAAAACCGTTACTTTAAATGCTTCATTTCCAGATTGTGCTACAAATTTTTCACAAAATTTATAACCAACCATTCCATTTCCAACAACTATGATATTTTTCATAAACTACGTATTTAATACAAAACTAAGTAATTTTACTTAATTTTAATACTTAAACATATAGTTTTTTACGTAGTGCCCTAATAATTACATATTTCCTAAATTGACAATCGTTTAATTAAGTATTAGGCAAAAAACAGGATTATGAATTATCAAAATATCAGGATTTAAACAGATGCTTCTACCGTAATCACCACACTTTTAGATGCTGGAGTCTTTGCGGTATGCGCAAAACTATCTAATGGTACCAGCACATTAGTTTCAGGAAAATATGTAGCACAGCAGTTTTTAGGGATATCATAACCAACCACTTTAAAGTTGTTAGCATGGCGTTTAACACCTTTAAATTCTGACTTTAAATTAACCACCTGATGTTCTTTTAAGCCACGTACCTCCATGTCTTCACGATTCATAAAAATAATACGACGTTCGTTAAAAACACCTCTGTAGCGATCATCTAATCCGTAAATTGTAGTATTAAATTGGTCGTGACTACGTATTGTCATCATAATCAATTCATCATCCTTTAATTTCCATTCAGGAAGTTTATTAACCGAAAAATTAGCTTTTCCTGTTTTGGTGTTAAATTTTCTAACGCGAGCCCCATTTGGTAAATAAAAGCCTGAAGGATTTTTTAAACGCGTATTGTAATCCTCAAAACCAGAAACCACTTCCGCAATATCATCACGAACCAATTTATAATCATCTTTATAAGATAACCATTTCACCTTAGTTTTATGTTTTAAAGTCGCATGTGCAACACCACAAACTACAGCGACCTCACTTAATAAATCATCAGAGCATGGCTCTAAAATACCTTTAGTAGATGATACCACACCCATTGAATTCTCTACACTTTGCACCTGTTCTCCAGATTTTTGATAATCTTTTTCGGTACGCCCTAAACATGGTAAAATCAAAGCTTCTTTACCGGTAACCAAATGCGAACGATTTAATTTTGTACTCACATGCACCGTTAAGTTACAATTAGCTAATCCTTGGGCTGAATAACCCGTATCAGGCACAGCTGAAATAAAATTACCACCTAAACCAAAAAAGACTTTTACCTTTTTCTCGTACATGGCTTTAATGGTTTCAATAACTGAAAAACCATGTTTTGCACTTGGCTTAAATCCATACTTAGTTTCAATTTTATCCAAAAAAGCTTGTGGAGCAGCTTCCCATATACCAACCGTTCTGTCGCCTTGCACGTTAGAATGCCCGCGTACAGGACAAGTTCCTGCGCCTTCCTTACCAATACTTCCTTTTAACAAAAGTAAATTAACAAGTTCTCGAATATTATCAACTGCATTTTCATGCTGCGTTAACCCCATGGCCCAACAGACAATAATTTTTTCATTGTTTAAAATTAAATCAAAAGTTTGATTAAAAATATCTACAGAAACACCCGAAGCTTTTAAGCATTCATCAAAATTATAAGTTTTTAAATCTGCTACAAACGCGTTGTAATCACTAGTATATTCTTCAATAAAATGTTTATCAAAAACATTACCTAGCTCCTCTTCTTTTTCTAATAATTTTAGAAGAATTGCCTTTATAAAAGCCACATCGCCATTTATAGTAATTGGCACAAAAACATCGGCTAATTTTGTACCACCTGTTAATAATTTTATAGGATTTTGAGGATCGGTGAATTTAATTAAGCCCGCTTCTGGCAACGGATTAATCGCTATTATTTTACCGCCATTATTTTTACATTTTTCTAAAGCACTTAGCATTCTTGGATGGTTCGTTGCTGGGTTTTGACCAATAACCATAACCACTTCAGCTTTATATAAATCGTCTAATTTTACCGAGCCTTTACCAATACCTAAAGTTTCAGTAAGCGCACTTCCACTAGCTTCATGACACATATTCGAACAATCGGGTAAATTTGAAGTTCCAAATTCGCGTACAAATAATTGATATAAAAAAGCCGCCTCATTCGTTGTTCTCCCTGAGGTATAAAAAGCTGCTTCGTCTGGATTATTTAGCGCATTTAAATGGCTTCCTACTTTCTCAAAAGCAGCTTCCCAAGAAATGGATTGGTAATGCGTAGCCCCTTCCGGCAAAAACATAGGTTCTGCTAAACGACCTGATTTACCAATTTCAAAATCGGTAAAATTTGCCAATTCATCAACAGAATATTTTGCAAAAAAATCGCGATTAATGGTTTTATTCTGTGCTTCTTCAGCAATAGCTTTCATACCATTTTCACAGTATTCACCAATAGCAGAACGCTCATCATCTGGATCTGGCCAAGCACAACCTGGACAATCAAAACCACCTTTCTGATTTATTTTCAATGATAACTTCAACGCATCAGAAGCTTTCATGTATTTATTAACTTGTATTGCAGCCGCTTTTAGAGCACCAAAACCTACCGTGTTTTTTGGAGGGGCTTCCGTTTTTAAATTGGTAAATCCCTCTGGTGTTTTTGCTTTATCTTTTGCTGAACTGCTCATAAATAATAGTGGTTTCTGTTTTAATTATCTAAAATTACATTTTTATATAAGACTTAATCAAATTGAAATAAAAATATTTCATAGCTAAAGAATGATTAAATAAAACATAAGACACAAAAATATCTTTATTCAAACGGAGATTTATCCTCTATTTTGATAAAATCATACTCTAAAACAGCTACAAACAAATGAATAAGCTATTTTTTAAAAATTTCCTTATGTAGATAATTATAATCTTCTTTAGAATCGATGTCTAAATTTTCAAATTGAGGTTTCAAAGAATTCACCGAATTAGCATACGTTTTCAAGAGAGTTTTAGCGCCATCGTCATCATTCAAAAGCATTAATTCTTCAAAATAATATTTATCAAAAATAACTGGCACACCACGCTTTCCGTTTTTATATGAAGTGGTTATGATCTGGTTATTATTAGGATTAAATGCATTACATAATTCTCCTAAAAACCGAGAATCAATTAATGGCTGATCAGCTAATACAATCATCACACCATCTACTTTATAGTTTAACTTCTGAATATATTCAACCGCAACAGCAATAGATTTTCCCAAACCCACCTTCCAAGATGTATTATTTAAAACTGTAACCGGATATTTCGAAATCTCACTTTGTATAATCTCAAAATTAGCACCTAAAACAACAACAACTTCTGATGAATTTAGCTCTAAAACGGTGTTTAAGGTATGTTCCAATAAGGTTGAATTGCCCCAATTTAGTAATTGCTTAGGACTTCTCATTCTTGTCGAAGCTCCTGCTGCTAGAACTACAGTGACTATATTTTGGTTTTCTTTTTTCATAAAATGAAAAACCTATTCCTGAGCATGAATGCGTCCTGATTTCTTACTTAAAGACATCGGATTCTGATTTCTAACAAGAGCTAAAATTTCCGAAACAATAGAAATTGCAATTTCCTGAGGTGTTTCTGCTCCAATATTTATTCCTGCTGGCCCATGAATAGCATCCAAAAAAATATCTGATATTTCTGGAGTATATTCCAAAAACTGATTTAATAAATCTTCTCGTCTACGTGATGGACCAAGTAAGCCAATATATACCGGATTCGTTTCTTTTAAAGCAACCAAATATCTTAAATCGGTCGCAAAATTATGAGTCATTAAAACTACAGCGGTTTGGTTATCTATTTTACTAACATTCATTTCTTCCGGAGAAACTGCATAAAATGTTTTCGCTCCAGGGAAATTTTGAAGAGATTTAGGTTCTAATGGTCCTGTAATTACAGAAACCTCCCAACCTGTTAATGATGCATATTTGCATAATTGAACCGCATCATGTTCTCCACCAATAATTATTAATTTAAACCTTGGCGGCATAGTTTGTTTGAAGACGGATAATGATTCTGATTTTGATAAATTTTCTTTTTCTTCGGAAATAGGAAACACTGCGCTATTATCAAATTTCACGAACGAACCAATTCCATCGAAAACACCTTCTTTTTTATTCAAATATGAAATAATTTCAAAAGAATATCTCTCATCAATACACTTATAAAACATATCTAGAAATACATCAGAAAACTGAATAGGCTCTATTAAAATATACAAAACACCTTCACAACCTAAGCGATATCTTCCATCATAAGTCATCATCTTAGCTTGTCCTGTTTTAAAAACAGAAGCCGATTGTCTTAATATTTCTTTTTCCACGCAGCCACCACTTACAGCACCAACCATACCACCATTTTCATCGATAAGCATTCTTACACCTGGCCTGCGATAAGACGAGCCATCGAGCGCCACTACAGATGCTAAAACGGACTTTAAATTTCGTTTTTTAGCTAGCAGTGATTCATTAATAATGTCTATAAATTCGTGTGTCATAAAAAGTATGAGTAATACACTTTATCCTAAAACTTTTTCTTTAGGCTCCAAGTTATTTATAAGCGGTTGTTTATTAATTCTGTTTCCTGTGGCCGCATAAATAGCATTAGCTACAGCAGCACCAATAGGCGGTAGTGTAGGCTCTCCCAATCCTGTTGGATCGATATCACTTTCAATAAAATACACATCTACTTGTGGCGTTTGCCCCATTCTAATCATCTGATAACTATCAAAATTATTAGATTTAGGTACACCATCTACAAACCCAAAATCTGCATACATAGCATGTCCAATACCATCCAAAACACCTCCTTTTATTTGATTCATTGCTCCAAACGGATTAACCACAATACCACAATCTACAGCACAGGTAACTCGTTTAACACTTGGCACACCATCTTCCATGGTAATATCAGCAACCTCCGCGACATGGGTATTGTGGCAGTAATAAACAGAAAGTCCTTGAAAAACGCCTGCTTCGGTTTTACCCCAATTCGAATTTTCAGTAGCCAATTGCAACACACCTTGTAATCGCTCCGGACTGTATTCTATATTAGCATCTGGATTATTTTTAACATTATCCAATAAATTCATGTGCATTTGCACACGATCTATACCTAATTCTTCGGCTAACTCATCAAAAAAGCTTTGTTCTGCACTTGCCAAGAAGTTAGTATAGGGCGCTCTCCAAGCTCCTGTGGTAATATTACTTTTATAATTTGCGGTATCTACTTGGTAGTTTTCAATTGCTCCTGCTGGAAAAAAGTTAGGTATTAAACCATACATATTTCCGTTAATAGAAGCTTCTTTTAAATGATATCCCGTTATTTTGCCATTTTTAATTGAAGCTGATATTTTATATTTCGAAGAAGGACGATATACACCCATCGTCATATCATCTTCACGGGAAGACACTAATTTTATTGGTTTTTGAATTGCATTAGAAATCTCGGCAGCTTCATAAACAAAATCACCATACAATCGGCGTCCAAAACCACCACCCATTCTCGTCATATCGATACTTACATCTTCAAGATCTCTTTCCAATAAATCGGCAACCACTTGAGCGGCTGCTTCAGGCGTTTGCACAGGCCCAACTAAACGCACTTTTTCGGGAGATACATTAGCAAAGAAATTCATAGGTTCCATGCAATTATGAGGTAGAAATGGCGACTCATAAACACGTTCAAGAACCTTATCGGCATTTGCAAAAGCGTGTTTTACATTTCCATCTTGCCGTCTAGTATTAAATTTATTTCCTTCCAATAAATCTAATAGAACTTTATCATGAGTTTCAGAACTCTCAAGAGCAGTTTCGGTTTTCCAAACAGCCTTTATGGCCTTCTTTCCCTTCATGGCATCCCAAGTCGTTTTCCCTATCACAACCACTTTATCCGTACCACTCATTGGCATCGTCCAGCTATTTTTTCCACTATCGTTATAGGCTCTTACTTTTTCTCCAATAGTAATTACATCAACCACTCCCGGTAAAGCCCTGGCTTCAGAATCATCAAAAGATTCTAAAATTTGACCAAAAGCAGGAGGCCTTAAAACTGTTGCATAAAGCATTCCTTCTTCTTTATAATCTAACCCATAGAGCGGTTTTCCTGTTATAATTTTATCAATATCAACATTCCCTTTTCCTTGGCCAATAATAGTAAAATCTTTAGGATCTTTTAAAGTTACATCTTCTGGAACTTCAAGCCCTGCAGCTTCTAAAACCACATCACCATAACCAAGTTTATCTCCTTTAACGTTAGTAATAACACCATTTTTAGCAGAACATTCTGAAGCATCAACGCCCCATCTTGCAGCCGCAGCATTAACCAACATTTGCTTTGCTGTGGCTCCTGTTTGGCGCAATGGCTCCCAACCAAAACGAATAGACTGGCTTCCACCAGCTACTTGCCGTGTATAATTTTTTGTATCCAAAGGTGCTTGAACCACGTAAACATCTTCCCAAAGCACATCTAATTCTTCTGCGATAATCATCGGCATCGATGTTTTCACTCCTTGACCAATTTCTGGGTTAGGTGAAAAAATAGTTACTTTTCCTTCTTCGGAAATTTTAATAAACGCATTAAAATCATTGTAATTTAAAGCGCTCAAATCTACAGGAAGTTTTGCTTCAGGTTTACAAGCATTGAATAAATTAAAACCTATTATCATACCACCACTAGCTAAAGCCGATGATTTTAAGAACGATCTTCTACTGAATGTCATTTTTTTTGAAGGTGCCATTTTGTGTATATTAGGTTGATTAACTTAATTTTTCTGAAGCCACTTTTACTGCTTCCTCAATACTATTGTAAGCTGCACATCTGCAAATATTCCCATGCATGGCATCTCGTATTTCAGTTTGTGAAGGACTAGGATTTGTTTTTAAAAAAGCCGAAGCTGTCATAATTTGTCCAGCTTGACAATAACCACATTGCGGAACGTCAACCTCTTTCCAGGCTTGTTGAACCGGGTGATCGCCATATTCAGAAAGCCCTTCAATGGTCGTTATATTTGCACCTTCAGCTTGAGAAATTTTCAACAAACAACTTCTAGTCGCGTTACCATCTACATGAACTGTACAGGCTCCGCACTGTCCAATACCACAGCCAAATTTAGTTCCAACAAGATTGATTTTATCTCGTAACACCCACAATAAAGGCGTATCGGCATCGGCTTCGACCGTATGTTTTTCGTTGTTAACTTTTAAGTTGAATGTTGGCATGATTTATATTTTGGTATTAAGATATTAAAAATACAATGAAAATGTTGCGAACTTATTATTTTAACATGAGATTAACCGACTCTTAATTATCTCTCCTTCCTCCTATTTTACCCTTTAAAAAAATGATACTATTGAAAATCGGCAAAATAATGGCATGAATTATTAAATATAAAATATTGTTTAGTCTTTAGCGTATTTGAATATTAGAAAGCAATAGCCTCAAAAAATTGACAATACGAACTAATTTGAAAACCCAAAAGTTATCCTAAACTATTTACAAACTCCAAAGCACGTTGCTCATTATAATAAACATTGTTTTTAGAAATAAAACCAACATGACCGCCATGTTCAGGCATTTCTAAAAATAAATTCGGATTGTTTTTTGCTTCTTTTACAGGATAACATTCGGGAGATAAAAACGAATCATTTAATGCATTAATAATTAACGTAGGCGTTTTTATATTGGGTAGAAATTGTCGGCTGCTACTTTTTTCGTAATAGTCCGCAGCATCTACAAATCCGTGTGCTTTTGAGGTATAAACATTATCAAAATCTCTTAACGTTTTAATAGAATTAAACGTTTCTAAAGACATTTCATTTGGAAATTTTTCCATTTTTAATTTTAGAGACGCTTTTAAATGACTCAAAAAACGACTCGCATAAGCACTATTTTTCAATTTATGTAATTCTACACAGGCACCATTTAAATCGCAGGGTGCGGAGATTGCGATGGCAGCTTTAACTTCCGTGGGAACATGATCGCGTTCGCCTAAATATTTTAAAATAATATTAGCTCCCAAACTAATCCCTTTAAGGTAGATGGTTTCATATTTTTTTTCTGAAATAAGGTGTTGAACAATATCAACCAAATCTTCAGTAGCACCAGAATGATAACTTCTAAACTTTGTATTAATCTCGCCCGAACAACCTCTAAAATTAACTGATACTGCATCTATTTCATTCTCATTAAAAAGCTTTGCAGCACCTGTTAAATAAGGACGTTGCGCATGCCCTTCTAAACCATGAAGCAACACAATACAGGCGTTAGATTTTTTAGGAGAAAAACTCCAATCTAAATCTATAAAATCGCCATCAGATAATGTTAAACGCTCACGTTCTTGCTCTAAATAAATTTTACGAACAAGCCCAGAATATATCGTAGAAACAAAGCCACTTTTAAAATAAAATTTAGGTTTGTAGGTCGATGTTAATATTGGCATTATCTATAATTATTAGTTGTTAATGAAAAACAAATATTTTTTCTTCTAAAGAACAAAAGTAGTTAAATTACAAACAGTTTTATTTTATTCTAGCATTTCTTAAAAGTGATTATACTTAGTTTACATTCTCACTAAAAAACTTATAAGAATTTTAGTGAGAATGTAAAAACACAAGATAAATTAAAAGTAGTTTAACTGTTACTTTTTCGACCGATAAGCACACTATTTGTTCCTTCAATATTTTTAAAAAGTGATATTTCAAAGTAAATTGACTTTTCAAAATAAGCAATTACTTGCTCTGTTTTCTTTGTCATTTTTCCTTTTAAACCTAAATTAAAAATGAAATATCCATTTTCGTTAACTAATTTTGAAATATTCTCACAAAAAATAACAGAATAAAATTGATCTGGAACTTCATTATTAATAAATAAATCAATAATAATCAAATCATGTTTTTTATTATTCTTTTTAACAAATTTGTAAGCATCATATTTACTTATCGTTAGGTTGTGCGCAGTATAAATATCAAAATCATTTTTAGCAATGGTTATAATCTTTTCGTCAATATCTACCGCTTGAATATATCCATTAAAGTCAAACTTTTTTCTTAAGGAAGATATAACGCTACCGCCTCCCAAACCCAATATAAGAACATGTTTAACATTATCAAACTCAATTTTAGAAAGTGCATATTCTAGAATTTTTTGAAGGGATCCATAAGAATAGTTAGCATCTTTAGTATTGAGCATTTTTTTACCATTATAATAGGTTATTTGTAACTTCCCATTGGTATCAGAATCGATAGTTTTAGCTGTTATAGGCCATATATAACTTAATATTTTTTTCATTGAATAGAAATTACAACTAATGGATTACGTTAAATTTAGATTGTTATTAAGCAGTTGAAACCCTAAACTTCTAGCGGTGTAAACTTAAAATCTGTTCCGTTAAATAAACCTTTATCACTTAGTTTTAACGACGGAATAACTAACAATGCCATAAATGAAAGCGTCATGTAAGGCGCATTTAAATTAGAACCCAATTGTTTTGCCATAACATCAAGATCAGCATATTGTTTACCAATAGTTTCACCATCTTTATCGCTCATAATTCCTGCAACAGGTAATGACACTATTTTTTCTTCGGAAGCAGTAACAGCACAAATACCACCTTTATTTTCTATTAGTAAATTAACAGCTTTGCAAATCATTTCGTCTGAAACTCCAACAGCAATAATATTGTGAGAATCGTGACCAACCGATGATGCTATAGCGCCTTCTTTTAATCCGAAGTTTTTAATAAATGCCATGGCTGGTTTTTGATCGTTGTAGCGATTAACAACCGTGATTTTCAAAATATCTTTTTCGGTATTTGAAACAAGATTACCGTCTTCAATTAACGAATCTTCAATTAATTCATTGGTTACAAGCTGCCCTTCTAAAGCCTCAATAACTCTTATTTTATCTGATGATGACGCCACTTTAAAATCTAAAATTTCTTTTTTAGTACAGTCGAAATTATTCAAGTTTGTAAAAGAAACTGGCTTAATTAACGGCTTACCGTTATCTGAAACCAATTCACCATTTATATAGGTTTGAAGTGTTTTAAAATCTTTTAAATCTTCTACCACAATACAATCGGCAACATCATTAATTTGTAATAAACCCACATCTAAATTATAGTGCTTCACTGGGTTTATGCAAGCCGCTTGCAATACTTTAAAAACATCGATGCCTTTGGCAACGGCTCTTGCACATAATTTATTAATATGATTAAGAATTAAATCGTCAGGATGTTTATCATCACTACAAAACATCATGTTTTCGAAATATTCTGGTAATAAATCGATTAAAGCTTCAAAATTTTTGGCTGCACTTCCCTCTCGAATTAAAATTTTCATACCTTTTTGAAGCTTCTCTAAAGCTTCATCATAAGTAAAACATTCATGATCTGTAGAAATTCCCGCTCTAATATATTTTGAAACATCATCACCTCTTAATCCCGGTGCATGTCCATCAACAGGTTTGTTAAAATATTTTGCCCAAGCTATCTTTTTCATAACTTCATCGTCATTAAATAAAACGCCAGGATAATTCATCATTTCTGCCAAATATTTAATATCTGGATTTTCTAAAAGGATTTTGATATCATCGGAATCTATAACAGCTCCAGCCGATTCAAAAGTTGTTGCAGGCACACAAGATGGTGCTCCAAAGTTAAATTTAAACGGTACTTTTTTTCCGTTTTCAATCATAAACTCTACACCTTTTACACCTAAAACATTGGCAATTTCGTGCGGATCGGAAACTGTTGCAACAGTACCATGAGTTACAGCTAAACGCGCAAACTCACTAGGCACTAACATAGAACTTTCTATATGTATATGTGCATCTACGAAACCAGGAAGTATGTAATGATTAACATTATGTTCTGCTTCTGTTATAGATGAAATTTTACCGTTTTCAATGGTGATTTCACCTTTATAAATACGCTTATTTTGTATATCGACTATTTGGCCTTGTAATATCATGACTTATATGTTTTGATAGTTTTGTTAATACTCCAAAAGCTATTTTGGAATAAATTGAACAAACTATTGTAATGTAATTTTTAAAATATTTTTAGTGTTTTCGGTAACCTTAAAACGATTGTCTGCACGCCTATTTACAACCCAAACAATAGCATTGTTAGAGCACAACACCCAAACCTGCTCCTTATCTAAAAGTGATAGTTTCTCATCTTTTAAATATTTGCTAATTTTCTTTTTACCCGACATACCTAAGGGATGAAAAAAGTCGCCGTCTTCCCATTTTCGCAAAATTAATGGGTACTCTAAAGTATCTGCATCGACATAAATAACCTCAGTGCGTTTTCCAAAAATAGCATCGGCTTCATCAAAAAATAATAATCCAAAAGGAGATTCTATTTGTTTTTCTTCTTTTGAAATTAAAATATTTTCTTCTGTTTCGTTATTAATTTCACTTAATAATAAATGCTCCCTATTTTTAATTAATCGGTATGTTGCAGAGAACAATTGCTTTCCAGATTCGGCATCGAGTAAGTTTAAAACATCATTCCATTCGGTAAATCCATAATCTTTAAAAACTTCGAATAAATACGCTTTTGGATTCCTTAAGCTTTTAAATTCTGAAATTTTAAATACCGTTTTATCATCATCTTGAGAAACAATGGCTTTACTTAAAAGATTATCCACACTATCTTTTACAAGATCCGTGGTGTCGTTTAAATTACTAAGCGTTGTTTGAAAGCTTTGTAATAAACTTGGGTTTATTTCTTTTAAAATCGGTATTAAATTATGACGCAACTTATTGCGTACATATTTAGTAGAAGCATTACTGCGATCGTCTCGCCAAGCGATAGTATTTACTTTGGCATAATGCTCGATAGCTTCACTAGAAAATGGTAATAATGGACGAACAAAAATAGTATTGACTTCAGGAATCCCCGTTAACCCCTCTAAACCTGTACCTCTTGTAAAGTTTATTAAAAAGGTTTCGAGATTATCATCGACATGATGTGCTGTTAAAATATAATCGAATTCTAATTGATTTGCTAAATCTTCGAACCAATTGTAACGTAACTCTCGAGCTGCAATTTGAATCGATTGCTTATTGGTTTTAGCATAATTTTCGGTGTCAAAATTTTGAACAAAAACTTCTAAACCTAATTGTTCTGCTAACTGTTTTACAGATTCTTCATCGCCATTACTTTCTTCTCCTCTTAAATGAAAATTACAATGTGCTAGTGCTATATTAAGTTTTAATTGATGGCATAAATGTGTTAAAACAACGCTGTCGATTCCTCCAGAAATAGCAATTAGGATTTTGCTTTCGTTTAAAAATGCAAGATTTTTATTGATATGGTTTTGAAGGTTTTTAAGCATGTTTCAAATTTAGTGTTTATTTTGATTATTCGTAAAGATTTACAGGGCTTATAAGAAGTAAAAACAAATCAATTGCGCAAATAAACCATTGTTTAAAGTTGTTCTAAACCTAACGGATATACGCGCAAGGGATTGAACGGTTTGTTTGAAATCCTGCTTGTTTTCCTGAAAAACAAGCAGATTGAGTAGTGAAAGCCCGACCCTTTTCGGGTTGCGCCCAAAGTAATTTAATTCTCTAAAACCGTACGCATAGCTTTGGCTTTTACCAAACATTCTTCGTATTCCTTAAGCGGATCACTTTTTGCTGTAATAGCGCCACCAACGGAGTAAGACACGTATTTTTGTGTAGCATTGTATAAAATGGTACGGATAACCACATTGAAATCGAAGTCGTTTTCGGGTGTAAAATAACCGATGGCTCCAGAGTATAATCCGCGTTTTGTAGCTTCGAGTTTCTCGATGATTTTCATGGCAGAAATTTTTGGTGCGCCCGTCATACTCCCCATCGGGAATGTACTTTTTAGAATGTCTACTGGGTGCGTTTCTGGTTTTACTTCGGAAGTAACCGTAGAAATCATTTGATGTACTTGATCGAAGGTATAAATTTTGCAAAGCTCCTCTACTTTAACACTGCCTTTTGTGGCCGTTTTTGAAAGATCATTACGCACTAAATCTACAATCATAATATTTTCGCTTCGCTCCTTTTCGTCCGCAATTAAGTTGTTTTTCAACTCATTATCTTCCGTTTTATCTAAAGATCGTTTTGCTGTACCTTTTATAGGTTGCGAAATAAGATGCTGACCTTCTTTTTTGATATAACGCTCTGGCGAAGCACTTAAACCAAATTTATCGTAAAGTTTTACGAAAGCTGCAAAAGGTGGTTTTGAAATCGCATTAAGTTTATTATAGGTTTCTAAAGGCGAAATTTGGGTGTTTTCGGCATAAAATTCTTGACAAAAATTGGCTTCGTAAATATCGCCACTATGGATGTGATTAAGAAGCGTATTTACTTTTTCGAAATACTCATCCTTATGTATTTTAAGCTTTATTTTTATGTTGTTTTCTTCAGGGTTTGTAACAACTTCTTGAGTGTTTAGAATATCTTCTAAATCGGTTTGAATCTCATCATCTACAAATTTTAAATACTGAATTTCAATTTGATTATCTTTAAATAAAAATATTTTTTTAGGTTGAAAAAAAGATAAATCGGGAAACTCCAAACCGTCGGTATTCTGAGATTTTAGAGCCTCTACATCGTTTTTTAAATCGTAGGTTAAATACCCAAAAACCCAATCGTTTGCTAAGGTTTGATATTCTTTTAGTTTTTCGAAACCATCGTGGTAATCGGTTTGAATACTTGTAAAAGCTTCTACCGCCAAAATAGCATCGTAACTTGAGTATTGTTGCTCGTATTGATTGGAATCTAACCAAATAACTTCGTCGAATTGTTGACTCCAAATCAATAATTGATTTTTAAAATCGGCGGCATTTTCTGGATTATAAATTTGTTTTGTTCTCAAAAGGGAATTTAATAAGCTATTTTTCTGGTTCTAATATTCTAGATCTATTCGATTAAAAAATATTATTTGGTAAAGTTAATGAGTTTCCATAAAAAAATGTAAATTTTGTCCATAATACCAATTTTAAAAATAACTATGTACACTTTACAGAATAAATTACTTAAAATAGCCATTAATAAAACGGGAGCCGAACTAAGTAAAATAACATCGGTTAAGGACAACACTGATTTTATGTGGGATGGTAATCCAGATGTTTGGAGTGGTATTGCGCCAAATTTATTCCCAATTATTGGTGCTCTAAAAAATAATACTTACACTTTTGATAATAACGAATACAGCTTGCCTAAACATGGTTTTGTTAGGCATAGTAACGACTTAGAAATCACAGAACAAACAGAAAATAGCATTACTTTTAAACTGACTTATAACGATGAGTTATTGAAAATATATCCGTTTAAATTTGAATTTTTTATCTCTTATATTTTAACAGAAAATACGCTTGAGATAAAACATACCGTTAACAATATAGACGATAAATCGCTCTATTTTTCTCTAGGCGGTCACCCTGCTTTTAAATGTCCTGTTTTTGAAAATGAAACTTATGAAGATTATTTTTTAGAATTTGAACATGCCGAAAATTCTAAAACGCATTGTATTAATATGGAAAACGGTTTAATTTCATCTAAAACCGAACCCGTTTTTAACAATACAAACTTGCTACCAATAAAGCATGATTTATTTAATGATGATGCTCTTGTTTTTAAAGATTTAAAATCGGGACATGTAAGTTTAAAAAGTAAATTGAATGGAGAAATACTAAATGTAAGCTACCCAAACTTCCCGTACTTAGGTATTTGGGCCAAGCCAAGTGGAGATTATGTTTGTATTGAGCCTTGGTTAGGCATTGCAGATAACGAAAACACAAATCAAGGTTTCATGACAAAAGAAGGAATTCTAAAACTAGATTCTAAACAAAGTTTTACAGCAAGTTACCATATTACTATTGCAAAAGCACATTTATAGTAAACACGTAAATGACGGATAAACTTAGCTCGTAAAACAACAAGTTTTCAATTAGCTAAGGTTCTAAAAAATAGCTTAACTTTGCCGCTTAAACTTACCATTGTGACTTTTCAAGATTTAAATTTAAATACACCATTATATAACGCTCTAGACGATTTGGGCTTTACTACGCCTACACCGATACAAGCAGAAGCTTTTAACGTTGTTAGCTCGGGTAAAGACGTGGTTGGTATTGCGCAAACAGGTACGGGTAAAACGTTTGCCTACATGTTACCTATTTTGAAAAATTTAAAATATTCAATGCAGGAAAACCCGCGTGTTTTGGTTTTAGTACCAACGCGTGAACTTGTTGTACAGGTTGTAGATGAAATTGAAAAATTATCTAAATATGTTAACACTCGCGTATTAGGTGTTTATGGTGGTACTAATATTAACACGCAGAAAAGAGCTATTGCTGAAGGTATCGATATTTTAGTTGCCACACCAGGCCGTATGTACGATTTGGCTTTGAGCCGTGTTTTACAACTAAAATCTATTCAGAAATTAGTGATTGATGAAGTTGATGTTATGCTAGATTTAGGATTTAGACATCAATTAATTAATATTTTTGATATTCTCCCTCCTAAGAGACAAAACATAATGTTTTCCGCCACGATGACGCAGGATGTTGATGTTTTACTTAACGATTTCTTTAAAAACCCAGAACGCGTTTCTATCGCTGTTTCTGGTACTCCTTTAGAAAACATTAAGCAAGAGCGTTACAATGTACCTAACTTTTACACTAAAGTAAACCTGCTTTCTCACTTATTGAGAGATACAGAAAAATATAGTAGAGTTTTGATATTTGTAGCTTACAAACGTATGGCAGATCGATTATTTGATCAATTAGATGAAATTTTTCATGATGAACTTTGCGTTATTCACTCTAATAAAACACAAAATTACAGACTTAGAAGTATTGAGCAATTTAGAGAAGGGCAAAACCGAATTTTAATTGCAACCGACGTTATGGCGCGTGGTTTGGATATTGACAACGTATCTCATGTTATTAACTTTGATACGCCAGATTTCCCTGAAAACTACATGCACCGAATTGGTAGAACTGGTCGTGCTGAACGCGAAGGTGAATCTTTATTACTATCTACTGTAAAAGAAACCGTGCTAGTTGAACACATTGAAGCTTTAATGAATATGCAAATTCCTGTTTTGGAAATACCCGAAACTGTTGAAATTTCTACAGAGCAAATTGATGAGGAACGCGCACAAATAAAAGAACACTATAACCCTACTAAACGCACGGACGAAGACGCTCCTGGACCTGCTTTTCATGAGAAATCTGAAAAGAACTCTAAAGAAAATTTAGGTGGATCGTACAAGTTTAAAATTGCCGCGAAATACAAAAAACCTAAAACACGTGGTGATAAAAACTACAATAAACGTAACAAGAAAAAATAAAATTTACACTTAATTAGAATACAATAAAAAGAGGTTAGCTGAAAAGTTAACCTTTTTTTTGTTTTAATAATCTGTTACATGTTTCCAGTTTGCACCAGAAGCAACGCGATATACTTGCATTTCTGAAATCCCGAATTGTTTAGCTATCATTTTAATACGTGTACGCCGATTAGGGTCGTTTACTTTTCTTCTAATTAATCGAACCCGACTTTCGGTAAGCTTAGCATAAGATCTGTTTATTTTTCTGTTTTTATAGTTTTCACCAGAATATTGATGCACTTCCTTTTCTCGTTTTGTTGCCCATTTTAAATTATCGATATGGTTGTTTTCCTTATCATAGTCCAAATGAATAACATAAATCTGATCCTCTTCTTTTTCCAAAAAGTGCTGTGCAACCAGTTTATGGATATATCGACCTGTACTTTTGCCATTTACCCGCTGCTTTAAAGAAATACTGGGGTAACCATTTGTAAGCGACAATTTAACTAGTTTCTCTTGGTCGTGTTTGCAATTAATTAACCGACCATAATTGGAAATCTTGTAGTTTTCAAATTCGGCTATTTTGTCATCAAAAACTACGTGTTTCCATTTTTCTAATGGATAATCACGTATCATATTTTAATATTTAGTTAAGGTTAACTACAATATAAAATTTATTTCCATAAACACATCATTTTTAAAGCTTAATTTTCTCACAATCAAACAGATAAATTCTTATTAAATAATTAATAATGAATTGATCTTAATTTTATCAAAACATAAAACCTCCATTTAACTATTATAAATGGAGGTTAAAAATTATTTTATTTATAGCATTATTTCGCTCGAAGTGATTTTAAAACTATAATTCCAATTCGTATCAATATAAAAGTAACGGTTCCGAATACGGTTGTTAAAAAAGATACTTTAAGTCCTGCAGCGAGCATTCCGGAAGAAATACTCCCCATACTTTCTATAGCATCAAAAGCGGTGATTAAACCAATTATGGACCCTAAAAAGCCAAAAACTAATCCTAATAAGCTCGCTTCAGAAGCTAAACTCGTCATTTTTATAGATTTTGATTCATCTTTTTTCAAATTTACAAAAGCCTTGATAATAAAAAATAAGGCTAGTAAAAAGCAAATTAATATTAGCGACATAAAAAGTGGCCCGCCTTCCATAAAGCGATCGACAAAAACATTTGAGACTAAAAAAGTTGACAATAAATACATAGAAATTTTCATAATTAATAGTTTTAATTTAACATATCGCAAACCTAGTCGCTTTGGCCAAGCTACAGGATAAAATGCGATGGATTGCCAATTTAGCACCTGTTATAACTTTTGGTTAAATCCCCAACAGAATCAGTTATCTATCTATAAAACACCTTTAAAAATCAAAAATATAGTATTATTGTAAGGCTACAACAAAGGTATGACAACAAAAATAATATTAAATAAAACAGGTCAAGTATTGCTACACGCTATCTTTTGGTGTGGTGTGCTCCTATTTTACACTTATTTTTTTGGTTTTAATAGCGCCGATTTTAATTATGTGTTATCGTTTTCTTTGTTTTTAATGCCTATAACTATTGCCACCACTTATGTTTCGATATATAAACTTATTCCAGATTATTTTGTAAAAAAACGATATGCTTTGTTTGGCTTATACAGTTTGTACACCTTTATCATTTCAGCATATTTAATTGTAGTTTCTGTTTTTTATGGTCTCATTTATTTATCAAATTTTCAGTTTAACAATATGGCACCTATCAGCAAAAGCTTGTTGCTAGTTGGTACTGCAGTTTATTTGGTTGTTATAATTGTTAGTGCTTTTAAATTATTAAAATTGAATGCAAAACACAGCAATGAAACCAAAAAACTTGAGACTAAAATTTTAGAAACTCAACTAAAATTAAAAGAACAAGAATTAAACTACTTAAAAATGCAAATTCATCCGCATTTTTTATTCAACACCTTAAATACGCTATATGGTTTTGCTCTAAAAAAAGCAGACGAAACTCCGGATATGATTTTAAAACTATCCAATTTGTTAGATTATTTACTCTATCAAACCGATAAACCTTTTGTTTCTTTAACAGAAGAAATACATCATATTGAAGATTATATTGCTTTAGAGAAAATGCGTTTTAATAACACGCTAAACATTAATTTTAAGACCAGTACAGTTTCCGAAGTATTAAAAATAGCGCCCATGTTATTACTTCCTTTTGTAGAAAACAGTTTTAAGCATGGTGTTATAAAAAATGGCGAATTATCTATAAATATTGATTTACGTTGTGACGAAAATAAAATACACTTACAGATTGTAAACACAGCTTCTAAAGCTATTTCATCTAAAAGTGGTATTGGACTGGATAATATAAAAAAACGATTGGATTTGCTGTATTTAAATCAATATGAATTAAAAATTGATCAAACTGATGATCTATTTACAGTAAACTTAAACCTGAACTTAAATTAGGTATGGAGCAGCAGAACAACATTTCGTGCATTATTGTTGATGATGAAAGTATCGCTAGAGACGTTATTGCTAATCATCTTTCTAAAATTAATAACATAGATATTGTTGCAAGTTGCAGTAACGCTATTGATGCCTTTAATTATTTAAATAAGCATAAAATTGATTTAGTATTTTTGGATATCAATATGCCAGAAATTTCAGGGATTTCCTTTGCTAAATCTATCAACAAAGACATCAAAATTATTTTCACAACAGCCTATCGCGATTATGCTGTTGAGGGGTTTGAGCTTCAAGCCGTAGATTATTTACTAAAACCTATTTCATTTAATAGATTGCTACAAGCTGTTACCGCTTATTTTGATACTTACACAACTGCCAACAGCACTAAAGCTACAATATTAGAACAACATAACTTTATGTTTGTAAGAGCAGACAGACGCATGATTAAGGTCGATTTTGCCTCTATACTATATATTGAAAGTTATAGCGACTATATAAAAATTCATCTAGAAAATGAAACGATTGTAACTAGAGAAACTATTAGCGCTATTGAAGCTAAATTACCTAGTGATGCTTTTTTAAGAATACACAGATCGTTTATTATTGCACTTAAATCTATTACATCTTTCACCAACGAAGAAGTTACTATCAATAAAACGTCTTTAACTATTAGTAGAAGCTACAAAAAGGATGTTTTAAAGGTTCTTGAGAAATTTTAAAAAAACCTTTATAAAACAAAAAAGCTCCACTATTTCTAGTGAAGCTTTAAGTGAGCCCTGAAGGATTCGAACCTTCGACCGCCTCCTTAGAAGGGAGGTGCTCTATCCAGCTGAGCTAAGAGCCCGTAGTTTTTATGTTTCTACGAAAACATTGTATTAATAGAGATTTTCTATTTTCTACAATTTATATTAATTGGTTAAATATTTAATAAATAACCTTAATTTCAATATCTAATTTAAGAACTTAAAAGTAATGGGTTTTACTTTATCGGCTGCAAATATATAACTTATTAGAGTTCTAACAAATAAAATTTACTTTTTATTTTAAATAAATTCTCTATTTTAAATTTCAATAAATCTTCTTCATTTTATTCTTCAACTAAATTAAATAGTAACACATTGAAGTACAGAACATTTTATCTATTTATATAAATTTGAAGATTTTTAACACTCGAAAAAAAATATAATTATTTTATTTTTTTTAGCGTTCATTTTTAAATTCGGCTGGTGACTTTATGATATTTTCACAATTATTTCTGATCATTTCGTTATTTACATCATACAATGGAATTGTGAAAAAGAAAGAACTTCCTTCTCCTAAAGTTGAATCTAGCCATATATCACCTTTTAAAAGATTAACCAACTTTTTTGCAATAGTTAATCCTACTCCTGCCCCTTCGTAAGGTCTGTTTAAATCACTATTAACCTGAGTAAAACTTTTAAAAATTAAATCCTGATATTTTTTATCAATACCAATCCCCGTATCTGATACAAAAAATACAATATACTTTTGTTCATGTTTTTCGCAAATTCTAAACCCATAATTTATTGTACCATTTTCCGAAAACTTAATGGCATTCCTTAATAGGTTAACCAAAATGTTGGTAAGCTTTAATTTATCGGTATAAATGGTTAAGTTTTTATGAATTTCTGGTATTACTAAATTAAAATCTATGTGTTCCTTTTTTAATCGTTCTAAATAAATCTTCATGTTCCCATGAATTTCATTCATAAAAACACCTAAATCAATATCCTTAATGTTGACTTTAGTTTTCCCGGATTCAATAAGAGAAACATTAAAAAGATCGTCAATTAATTTAAGTAAGTGCTCTCCGCTATTATTTATTATTTGTGTGTACTCAATAACCTCATCCATAGATGTATCTCGATCTACCAAACCAGATAAGCCTATAATTGAATTAAGAGGTGTGCGTAACTCGTGAGACATGGTAGATAAAAATTCCGATTTTAATCGATCACTTTCTTCTGCATTGTCTTTAGCAATCGTTAAATCAAGGGTTCTCTCTTTAACAAGGTTTTCTAAATGATTTCTATAGGTTTCTAATTCCTTATTTTGAAGTATAATTTCTTGCTGCTTTTCTAGAAGCAAAATGTTATTATTTTTTAGCTCTTGTGTGCGTAACTGTACTTTGTTTTCTAGAGAAGCACTTAGCTCTTTAAGCGCTTCATTTTGAACTTTAAGTTGATTTTCTTGATCGTAACTTTTAAGCGCTTGCTTTACTGTTAATACAAGATCATTAGTATGCCAAGGTTTAGAAATATAACGATATAAACCAGCGTGATTTATAGAGTTTATAACCCCTTCAATAGTTGCTTGCCCAGTTAATAATATATTTAAGGTCTCAGGGGATTTACTATGAAGATTCATTAAAAACTCATCCCCTTTCATAACTGGCATGGCGTAATCTGCAATAACCACTTGTATTTTATAACCTAAGCTCATTAAGTTCTCGATAGCCTCTAAAGCTTCAGTTCCCGACTCTGCAGTTTCTATAATATACTTATTACCGAACGCATTTTTCAGCTCGGTTTTTAAACTATTTAAAACGATTTTTTCATCATCGACACAAAATATTACATCCTTTTTCATTCGCTGTAATTTAAGTTAATTGCAAACCAGAATCAATACATGAAAATAACTCAGACCGAACCCAAGGCTTTTTAATGCATTTATATAAATCTGCTTCATCTTCCGTTTTCTTAATCGATTTATAGTCCGCATGACCTGTTAACATTATTTTTAATGCATTAGGATACATCTGGTGTACTTTAATTAAAAATTCATCACCCTTTATAACCGGCATTAACCAATCGCTAATTATTATTAAATTGGTGCTTAAATCTAGTTCTAAATCTTCAATAATATCTAAAGCTTCTGTTGCACTTTCGGCAGTTTCATATAGAAATAAGTTACCGTAATTCTCTTTTAACTGCGCTTTAATACTATCTAGTATAATTTTTTCATCATCGACACATAATATTACATTTTTCTCCATAGTATTATTGTTGTGGTTTTATAGAATCTTCATTGTTACTACCTGCTATTGGTAGGTAAACACTAAAGGTTGTTTTTCCTGGTTCGCTTTGTACTTCAATTTTTCCGTGGTGCTTTTCTACTATTCGTTTTGAAATATCCAAGCCTATACCTGTACCTTCACCTGTTGGTTTAGTACTAAAGAAAGGATCGAATATTTTATCAATTTCATCTTTAGGAATACCTCGTCCGCTGTCACTAATTGAAACTACAACCCAATTGTTTTCTGTGTATGTTTTAATAGTTAATTTACCATTAAGCTCCATGGCATAAATGGCATTATGTAAAATATTGGTCCATACTTGATTTAATTCATCATAATAGCAAAGAATCTCGGGTATTTCCTTGTATACTTTTGCTACTTCTATACCTTGTTTAATTTGGTTGTTGTATAAAATTAAAACACTTTCAATGCCTTCTGTAACATCTGCTAAAACCTGCTCTTCGTAATTATTTACTCTAGACGAATTCTTTAGTGCAAAAACTACTTTTGAAGCCCTGTCGGCTGCAAATTCAATGTTTTCTGTACTTCTTTGTAATCCTGTAATTTTATAAGCTGTTTCTATAATTTTTTCAGAATTTTCGTTTTGCAATAAGTCTAAATAGTTTTCTACATTTTCTACTACCATCATATCTACAAAAGTATCTGCAAATGAATAGGCATTTTTAATATCGTGCTCTTCAAATATTTTAGATATTTTCTTTTTAAGCGATCGTTCTTCTTTTGACGTAAGCATGTGCCTATTTTTAAAAGAATCTTCAACTAAATTTAAGAAGTTTTCCTTTAACTCTTTTGGCAATTCATTTATAAATATAGGATATTCATTTAACACAAAACATAACGTTTTATTGATATTGCCGATAGATGAACGAATGGCTCCAAGTGGTGTGTTTATCTCGTGTGCAACACCAGCAATTAATTGACCAAGTGCTGCCAGTTTTTCTGAATTAATAAGTTTTTCTTGAGTTTGCTTTAAATCTCCTAGAGTCTGTGTTAACTCATTTGTGCGTTGTTTTAAAGCCTCTTCTCTAACATAGATTTGAGATAGCATTTCGTTGTATTCATCAACTAGATCTCCAATTTCATCGTTACCTTGTTTATGCACTCGTAGTTTATAATTTCCTTCTTGAGAAATTTCTTTAGTAGCTTTTGTTAAATTCAATATAGGTTCTGAAAGAACTTTTTGCAACCATGTAGCAAGTATATAGTTAACTAAAAGTAAGCAAACCAATAAAATAGCCATTTTAACTAAATAGTCATTAATTTTCATGGTTAGCTCTTCGGTAGAAACTCTTAAATAAATGGTTCCCGCAAATTCTTCATCGCTAAATATGGGTTTAGAAACACTTAAATGATCGTCTTCAAACTTATTCCATGAGCCTTTTACAAAAGTATTAGAAACGGGAATTTTATTGCCATTTTTGTAATATTCCGCAAAAACCTCATGTTTATCATTATAAACTATGCCAACCTCTAGCGAAGGAATATTTTGCAATTTGCCTAGCGTTTCTGTTGCACTTTCTGACACATCAAAAACCAAAGGCACAGCACAATAATCGCCAACGAGTGTAGCGTTAATTATAGTATTATTCTTCATGTCTTCCTTAAAATCATCTATATTACTATAGACAACATAAGAAAAACCTATCAATAGAGAAGACAACGATACTAACTGAATAATCAGCATCATTTTAACTTTAATTGATAGATTTTTAAAGATCATAATTTATATAAATTAACTTATCTGGAAGATTATGTTTTAATACTTTCTTATATAAATGTTATTGTAAGCTCGTAATCATCTTCACCAAACGTAGATTCAATAGTACCTACTATTTTTGATGATGATATAGAGACAATATCAATGCTAGAAAACCCCATTTCGCCAACTACAGGATAGACGTAAACAATTGGTTCTCCAAAGGATAAAATGGTATTATCTGAGTTTAAAGACCACGTACTTTCAAATAGAACTTCTCCAGTTGCATCATACTGTTCAAAAGTACCATCAGCATTAAATTTAAATGAATAGTTTCTAGTTTCTTCTGATTCGAGAATCATGATATCGTCTATCTCTACACCTCCATAATTTATAGTAGGTGAAAGCATTTTACTTTCTATCTTCCATGTTTTAGAACTCACCATATCACTGGGTGTGTTCGCATCGTTAGAGTCACTAGAACTACAAGAGGTTAAAGAAATAAATAAAGCGATAATAGCAGATAAATAATAATTGTTTTTCATAAAGATTTGAGAGTTTAATTTTAATATTTCCATTGTATGCCTATTAAGAAAAGAGAACCAATGTTGTCTGCAAAACCATATTCACGGTGTTTTCCTAATATGTTTTTTGCTGTAACATTAACAGACATATTTTTATTTAATTGATAGATTGTTTTGGCATTTAAAATCATGTTGGTTCTAATATCCATCTGCACTTTAGCATCATCAATATTATCTACATTTGATATTTGATAATAGTTATAGTTAGCAAATTCATGATCTGCATATATGTAAGCATCTGTATTAAAACTCCACTTTTTATTAGGTTTATAATTTAATGAAAAACCTCCAAAAAAGGATGGTGTCGCTTCTTCGCTCCATTGGGTAGGGTTTGTTCTATTGCTTAAAGTAGTTGTTAAAATATCTCCCTCAGCATTAGGTTCAAAAACAATATCAGTCAATTCAATCTCAATATCTTTTCTACCAGCAATATTAGTTTTTTGATACGTACCGAACACCTTAGCTTGAAAATTATCACTAAAATCATAGTTTAATGTAAATCCTGCTCCAAACTGGTTTGCTTTTAAATCGTAATTTTCGAATATAACAGAACCATCAGCATGTATAGCTAAAATTTCATCTGGCTCACCTGCTTCATTTATTTCTTGTGTAGTAACATAATCATAATATGCATTTGGATTTACAAAATTGTCTACTTTAGAATAAAATGCCTCAAAATCTAATGTTAAATTTGTTTTCAATTTCGTTCTCCAACCGATTTCAAAACTTGTAATAGTTGGGTATTTTAAATCTTCTTGGCCACTAACTGTAAAATCTACAGGTACATCTAAATTAGTAGCATTACTCGCATATTTTACAGTTAAATCACTATTTAGATACGTATCAAAAAAGAAAGGTGATTTACTGGCTCTAGAATAAGCAGCTCTAACTAAATTGTTTTTATTTATTCGATACGTGGATGCTATTTCAAAATTGGTGAAATAATTTTTATTAAACCCAAATTTATCAACTCGAATAGCTCCAATCATTCTAAGTTTAGATATTGGTTTCCATTCTGTTAATACAAAAGTGGAATAAGAAAACGTCTTTTTTGGCTCATCTTTAAATTCGAAGTTAAGCTCATTAAAACTAAATCCGTCATCGTAAGTAAACGGACTATTATATGATAAAAACTTATAATTAACTCCTGGTCTAATACTTACGTTTTTAAATTCTTTAAAATACTCTAGATTCCCTTCTATGTTAGTAAACTTATAAGAATTAAACTTGTAATTATTTTCATCTTTTCCGGTGTTAATATTAAACTGTCCGCTAAAGTTGTTGTGATTTATTTTTGCGTTAAAGTAATAACTTTCCGACTCTGTTTGAGATAATGGTGTTGCCAAATTTACAAAGCCTGTTCTTTGACTTTGGGATTTTTGTGCACCAACAGCAATATCAAAATTAGAACCTTCTTTAAAATTATGGGTTAAAAATATGTTTCCTCCTACTCTTCTTAAACTGAGATCTTCATTATAATACGCACCGAGTTCTTCTTGATATTCTAAAAACGTCCAAGGCTCATTGCCATTTACATCTTTTACCGGTGACACAAACATGGTTAAACTATCTACAGATGTATAACCTTTCCTTATGAAATCAAAATAATCCGTATCAAAACGGTGACGTTCTGTAAAATTACCAGAGAATGAAAGCTTTGTTTTATCATCCCAATTGTAACCAATATTTACACTAGCATTTTTAGCCTCGTTGGTTCCAATTTGGCTATTAACAGTAATGTTTTTACCTTTTTTATTAGCATGAGAAGTGATGATGTTAATTACACCAGTAACAGCATTAGGCCCGTATAAAGCAGACGCAGGTCCTCTAACAACTTCAATTCTTTCAACATCAATTAAATCTACAGGTAAAGTTTCCCAAAATGTTCCTCCACTAAAATAACTATATACAATCCGGTTATCAATCATAACCAATATGGTGGTATTGTAAGACAATGTTAAATATACATTTTTTGTAATATCATCATACCCTCTAATATGTATGTCGTAATTACCTGGAGTAATTTCTCTAACAATTAAACCTTGAGATAAACGCAATGCTTCTGGAATACTTGTAACTCCAGAATTACTAATTTCCTCTTTACTAATAATAGTTGTAGACAATGGTGTTTCAAACAAATCTTCTGGGTGTTTAGAAGCAGTTACCACAACATCAATATCCAATAACTCCTCAAGAGTCATTTCATTATAAACTTTATCTTTTTGCGCGAAAGTTTCGAAACATAACAATGATGTTATGATCATAATGAATAAAAGTATTTTTTCCTTAAAATTCATAACTTTGTTATTTAAAAATTTTTCCAATTCTCAATATATCCGAAGAGAACGATTGTCCTTCCATATCTAGAGATGTTAAATTCACCAATATCTTGGGTTTACTGTTTTCAATTCCAAATCCAAGGGAAATTTCCCCTTCTTCTACAAACCGTGTTGTAGCCGTTACTGATAAAACTTTATTACTTCTGCATAATTCAGAAAACCCATTAATGCCTTCCATGAAATAAACAACATCAAACTCAGAAATATTTTTCGCTAATTCTCTTGTTGTAATGGCTTTAAAAGCCATAGAACTTCCTAGTCCTTTAATAAACTCGTCTTTATCTAGGATAGTATTATCATTGTAAACCACTAAGATTTTAATTTGACTATTTTGAGGAATTTGAGGATTATACTTTAAAACCTTAGTTAATAGTGCCGCTTGAATATTTTCTGGCACAGCAATTTTTTGTCCAAAACAAGTGTTGCTCCAACAGATAAAAATGACAATAAGAATTATCCCCTTAGCTAGGCAGCTTATATTTTTGGAGAATTTTAAGTTAATCATTCGTAGGTTTCATTTTACTTTAAAATACAGTTATGCAAATTATATTTTTTTCACATAATCAAGTATGATTTTTATCATGCTCATATTTTACAACACATATACGGGGCTTTGAAAGAGAGCAATCAACAGTGTAAGCATATTAGCTTAATATAGAAAAAATTGGTTTTTCGGATAGTTATTTTACTATCCATAAATTATCATAGACTTTATTAAATAGGTATAAATTCAGCTATGCTTCTTATTGAAAAGAACTTGAAGCACGAGAGTTAGCTTTTTTTAATAATTGAACTAGTAATATATTTTTACTGTGTACACTCTTCTATAGATAGAATAGTAAACGGTTTGGTTATAACACTTCTTTTTAATTTCATTTGGGACTATTTTATTCAAGCAATCTATTAAATCTAGGCTAAATTTGTGCCCTGACGTAAGAATCGCAACGTTAATTATTTGCTAAAATAAACATTTAATCCGATATAAATGTTTTTAAACGACGTTTTAAACTTATTTATTATGAAAATAAATAAAAAAGAAGATAATTACTACATACAATTAATGAATAACTCTCAATATTTACAAAAACAAAAAATAAACCGCATACAAAACACCTCTATCTACTTATTAAAAGGATAAAGCTTACTGAAATGATGTGAGAGTTAAATTTTGAAATAATAATACATTGTTTAATTTCTAAACAAGAAGAAAAAATATTTATTAAAAAAATTATGTAGATAAAGTAAAATGCATTTTTAAAGAAGAAGAATAATAGGCTAACTATTATAGTTTGGTCGATATAAAAAAACACCGCTAATCAAAAGATTAACGGTGTTTAGTATTCCTATCTCTAGGTTAGTCGGGGTGGCAGGATTCGAACCTGCGACCTCCGCGTCCCAAACGCGGCGCGATAACCGGGCTACGCTACACCCCGAATTGGTTATCTATATTTTTTTCAAAATATTTTGCGGAGAGACAGGGATTCGAACCCTGGGTCAGTGTTTCCACCAACGACGATTTAGCAAACCGCTCCTTTCGGCCACTCAGGCACCTCTCCAATAATTGTTCTAAGAACTCAGCACTAATATTGTAATGCGGGTGCAAATTTAGGATTTCATCTTAAATCTAACAAACATTTTTTCATTTTTTTTCAAAAATTATTCAGGGTATTCAATTCTTAAATGGTAAATGTTTGCTAGCTTGTGTTTTAGCACTTTTTTAATCGACTCAATTTCTTTAAAAGTTATGTTCGCATTTAAAAATTGCCCCTCTTCTATCTGCTTATTTATTATATTTTCCACAAATGCGTCAATTTTTGTCGAGGTTGGCTCCTTTAAACTCTTAGATGCAGCTTCAATACTATCGCACATCATTAAGATTGCCGTTTCTTTACTAAAAGGCTTCGGACCAGGATAGCTAAAATCTAATCGATCTACATCATCATGGTTCTTTTTTTCCTGCATATAAAAGTAATACACCACGCTAGTACCGTGATGTGTTCTAATAAAATCTATAACACGATCTGGCAAATTATTTTTCTTAGCAATTTCTATTCCGTCAATAACGTGATCGGTAATTATTCTCGCACTTTCTTTAGATGATAACTCATCATGCGGATTAATTCCGGTAGATTGATTTTCGGTAAAGTAAGTTGGGCTCTTCATTTTACCAATATCATGATACAAAGCTCCTACCCTAACTAACATGGCGTTTGCTCCAATTTCATTTGCAGAAGATTCCGCCAAATTAGCAACGTTTAAGGAATGATGAAACGTGCCAGGTGCCTTATTAGATAATTCTTTTAAAAGCTTAGAATTAGTATCGGAAAGCTCTAACAATGATACATCGGATACCAACCCGAAAACTTTCTCGTAAACATAAATTAAAGGCTGCACAAATAATGTTGCTAATCCACAAAGTACAAAATAGCCAAAAGTTTTCCAGTCTAAAGTTTCAACCGTTCCTTCATGAATTACAAAAAACGCAAAATAAGCTATAAAATAAATAAGTGTAATTTGCCCAACCGAAATAAACAAATTAGCACGCTTGTAAAGCTCTTTTACCGTTAATATAGTAACAATACCAGCTATAATTTGCAAAAACATATACTCGTAACTATTTGGTACTACAAAACCTAAAAGCAACACGGTAATAACATGAGAAAACAACCCTAAGCGCGCATCGAAAAACGCTTTAAAAACTAAAGGCAGAATACATATTGGCACCACGTATATAAACTTTGAATTGTAGTTTACTACCATAGTGGTTAGAAAGATTAACAAAAATATATTGAAGAATATAAAGGTAACTTTGGTATTATTTTCAAATACACTTAATCTGTATTTCATTAAAAATAATAGAAGCATTAGTAACGCTAAGGCCACTAATAACGTGTATGCAAATAAAATCCAAATGTAGCTAGATTTGCTCCAAACCTGCGATTCGTATTCCGATTGTAAAGACTTTAATATTTGATATTTATCGCCCTGAACAACTTCTCCTTTAGAAACTATTAAAGTTTGTTTTTCAATACTTCCTCTAGCATAAACTATTTTATCTAACTCTTCTTGTAAAGCTTTGTCTGTGAAAGATTTATCGAAAGTTAAATTTGGTTCTACTAAGTCGTAAAACAATGAAACAAATTCAGTTTTATTAGAAGATAATTTATGCTTTTTTAAAACTTTTTCTATTACAGAAGTCACTTTATCCAATTTAATTAAATCGAAATAAATACCCTCTTGTTTCTTTACACGTTCGTCTAAAATTACAATTCTTTTTTCTTCAGAAAAACTATAACTTTCATTTAAAACACCAAACGCATAAAGTTGAGAAATAATATCAATTCCTGTTTTGTATAATTCACTAGATGATGTTAACGAAATAGTATCGGAAAAATTAGTAGTAAACTCCTTTTTAAAGGCTGTTTTTACTTTGTTTTCAATGCTACTATCAATGCTGAAATACAAAGTTCCATTATTAATAATATCTTCTTTTTCTTTATTAATTTCACTCTCAGATTTTTTAATAGCAAAATCGAAAGGCGCATACAAATTCTCTGACTGCCAAGGCTTTCCTTTTTCAAAATTATATTTAAATTTCCCGCTCTTCGGAAACAAATAAACAATTAAAAACGTTGTACAAATAAATAAGAGAACCTTATATATTAAAGAATGGTTTCGGTATAATTTATTTAAAAAGTCTTTCACAGGTACATTTTCTAACTAAATATAGATAAAAATTTAGTTAATGATTTCATTTTCAAATGTAATAAAATATTAGGCTTTCACCACCTTTTATAATGAACACATCTCTGTATATTATTAAAAAAATCGTTATTTTCGCAATGAATTTATTCTATTTTTAATTTTTCATTATAATATAAAATACATTCAAACTAAACCAAAGTAGATCATTATGAGCAAAGAAGTCGTTATCGTTTCTGCAGCAAGAACACCAATTGGTAGTTTTTTAGGAAGTTTATCAACCATTGCTGCCCCTAAATTAGGAGCTATTGCAATAAAAGGAGCATTAGATAAAATTAATTTAAAACCAGAATTGGTAGATGAAGTTTTAATGGGTAATGTGGTGCAAGCAGGAACCGGACAAGCTCCAGCAAGACAAGCTGCTATCTACGCAGGTATACCTAACACGGTGCCTTGTACAACGATAAATAAAGTTTGTGCTTCGGGTATGAAAGCTGTTATGCAAGCCGCTCAAAGTATTGCGCTTGGTGATGCAGATATTGTGGTTGCTGGTGGTATGGAAAACATGAGTTTAATACCTCATTATTTACATGCTAGAACGGGAACTAAATTTGGACCAACATCTTTAATAGATGGTTTACAAAAAGATGGTTTAGTAGATCCATATAGCGAAGATGCTATGGGAGTTTGTGCAGATGCTTGTGCTAATAAGTATGAGTTTTCTCGTGAAGCTCAAGATGCTTACGCCATACAATCTTACAAACGTTCTGCAGCAGCTTGGGAAGCAGGAAAATTTGATAACGAAGTTGTGCCTGTAGAAGTTCCACAACGCCGTGGTGATGCTTTAGTTTTTTCGAAAGATGAAGAGTTTACCAATGTTAAAATGGATAAAATACCGCAACTTAGACCTGCTTTTAGTAAAGATGGTACAGTTACAGCTGCCAATGCTTCTACCATAAATGATGGTGCTGGAGCTATGATATTAATGAGTAAAGATAAAGCAGAAGAACTTGGATTAAAAATTCTAGCGACCATAAAAAGTTATGCAGATGCTGCTCACGAGCCAGAATGGTTTACAACAGCACCAGCAAAAGCGCTTCCAAAAGCCTTGAACAAAGCAGGCATGAAACTTGAAGATGTAGATTTCTTTGAGTTTAATGAAGCTTTTTCGGTTGTTGGTTTAGCAAATATGAAAATTTTGGGTCTTAACGATAGCAATGTTAACGTTAATGGTGGTGCCGTTTCACTTGGACATCCACTGGGTTGCTCTGGTGTTAGAATACTAATTACATTACTGAATGTACTTGAACAGAACAATGCAAAAATTGGTGCTGCTGCAATTTGTAATGGCGGCGGTGGCGCATCGGCAGTAGTTATAGAACGCCCTTAAAAAACAATATATAAGTTAACTTTAAAAGCTGTTGCCTGTATATTAATTTGAATAAAACAGAGCTTTATTTAAAATATTAAACAACGATAATTGATTAATGCAATACGGAATTTGTAATTTAAGCATTGTACCTTTAAGACTAGAACCATCGGATGCTAGCGAATTAATTTCGCAAGTAATTTATGGTGATGTGTTTAAAGTTTTAGAACAACGTAAAAATTGGAGTAAAATTAGAATTGCCTTTGATACTTACGAAGGTTGGATAGATAATAAACAATATGTTGAATTAACAGAAGAGCAATACACTAATTTAAATAGACAGCCTTTGCAGCTTTCTGGAGATTTGGTTGAATTTATTCAGGATAAAGACGAACAACTCCACCCTATTGTTTTTGGCTCTAGCTTAAACGGAATCTCTTTATTAGACCACCACTATGATGGAGGGGTAATTTCTGGTACATGTCCTAAATCGCAAATAATACAAACCGCATTCACATACTTAAATGCACCTTATTTATGGGGTGGAAAAACACCTTTCGGGATAGACTGCTCTGGTTTTACACAAATGGTTTATAAATTAAATGGTTACAAATTACTTCGTGATGCCTCTCAGCAAGCCACGCAAGGCGAAGCTTTAAGTTTTATAGAAGAAAGTGAACCTGGAGATTTAGCTTTTTTTGATAATAGCGAAGGCACTATTACTCATGTTGGCTTAATAATGGAGGACAATTACATTATACATGCGCATGGTAAAGTAAGAATTGACCGCTTAGATCATTCTGGAATTTATAACGTCGACAAAAGAAAACACACGCATAAACTACGCGTAATTAAAAAGATTATTTAATATTTTTTTAAAATATACTGCATAAAAAAAGGTCGCAAATTGCGACCTTTTTTATTTTATGAAAGTGACTTTATAATTATTGAGCCCCTTCTAAAGCTTCAACTTTAGCTTTTAAACCTTTAGCTTTATCAGATTCACCTAAAATATTGTAGATGTTCATTAAAGTTTTTGCTGCGCTTAAGTTTTCAGTATCTATCTCTAAAGCTTTCGCTAAAAATGGTACTGCTTCTTTATATAAGTTTTGACGCTCTTCTCTTAATTCATCGTAACGTAAATCATCTTTTTTAGAACTTCCTAAACCATTCATTTCAGTAATAAGTGGCTCTTCTCTCGCTAATACAAGAGCAGAAATATTAATATAAGCATTTACATAATTAGGATCTAATTCAATTGCTTTCTCATAATAAGCCTTAGCCTCTACTGGATGATCAGATTGAGATGCAATTACACCTAAGTTATATTGTAACTCAGCATTTTCTGGCTCTAATTCTGTAGCTTTAGTTAAAAGCTCTTGAAACTTTTCAGTGTTACCCATTTTGAAATGAATATTAGCTTCAGAAAGAATTAAGTTTACATCATCTGGATTCTCATCTCTAGCTTCTTTCATAGCCTCAATAGCCTTCTCATTGTTACCTTCGCTAACATAAATTAATGCTACATTTTTAACAATTTCTGGTTTTTTAGATTCCGTTAAACGTTCACCTGGCTTAATGTGACTCTTTGCTTTTACATAAAGATCACGAGTTGCTTTATCTAGAATTTCTTCTTCTCCAGTCTCTTTGTTAATTGCAAAATATTGCTTTTGGATACCTGTATAACCTAAATTTTTAAGTTCTTCATATAATCCTAAAGCTCTATCATACTCTTTTACGTTTACAGCTGTTGCAGCTGCATAATAAAGATAAACAGTATCTTTTTCTTTTACTCTATAAGATTTTTCAAAATACTTAGAAGCATTAGAATAATCTTGCTTTTCGTAAGCAGCATTACCTTTAGTTAAAAACTTGTTAGTAATAGTTTGCTTTAAAGCAGTTACTTCAGATCCGTAAGCACTTTCTGCTTTTGTAAAACTTTCTAGAGCCGTTGCAATATCTGCATCAGACCCTTTTCCATCAGCATAAAGTGCTTGTCCTAATAAGTAGTAATACTTTGCTTTAGATTTTTCATCCATAGCACCTAAAAGACCTTCTGCTGTAGTTGCTGCTGCTTTTGCTGCTGCAAAATCGCTCGATTTAATAGCTTTTTCTACTGCCTTCAATTCTTTCTTTTGTGCAAATGAAAATGCACCCATTGAAATGGCTAAAGCTATGATTAATTGTTTTTTCATTTTAAGTAATATTAAGTTTAAATTTCAGTGTTATTATCTTCTAAATTATTATCAAGAGTTGTGCCATCTTCAGAAACATCAGTGTTTTCAACACCTTCAACGCCTTCTACAGAAGTTTCACCTTCTTCTCCTTCAAGTACAATCTCTTCATCTTCATGCATTACTTTTGCAACTGCGGCAATAGAATCTTTTCCTTTAAGGTTTATTAATTTCACTCCTTGAGTTGCACGTCCCATAACTCTTAAATCGGCAACTGCCAATCTAATTGCTACACCAGATTTGTTGATAATCATCAAATCATCATCATCCGTTACGTTTTTAATAGACACTAGATTACCTGTTTTCTCTGTAATAGAAATGGTTTTAACACCTTTTCCACCACGGTTAGTAATTCTATAATCTTCTAAACTAGAACGTTTTCCATAACCATTTTCAGATACTACAAGCACGTTGCTTTCCATATCGTCAACAGCAATCATTCCGATAACTTCATCTGTTTCTTCATCTTGTAAACGAATACCACGAACTCCAGAAGCACCACGACCCATCGGACGCGTTTTAGCTTCTTCAAAACGAATAGCTTTACCAGATTTTAATGCTAACATCACTTGGCTTTCACCAGTTGTAAGTTTCGCTTCTAATAAAACATCATCGTCCTTAATAGTAATAGCATTAATTCCGTTTGTTCTTGGACGAGAATATTGCTCTAAAGAAGTCTTTTTAACCTGACCTTTTTTAGTAGCCATAATTACGTAATGACTATTAATATATTCTTCATCTTTTAAATCTTGAGTACAAATGAAAGCCATAACTTTATCATCTTGTTCAATATTTACAAGGTTTTGAATAGCACGCCCTTTAGATGTTTTAGATCCTTCTGGGATTTCGTAAACACGCATCCAGAAACATTTTCCTTTTTGAGTAAAAAACAACATATATTGATGGTTAGTACCCACAAATAAGTGTTCTAAGAAATCTTCATTTCTTGTTGTAGATGCTTTTTGCCCTACACCTCCTCTATGCTGTGTTTTGTATTCTGTTAAAGATGTACGTTTAATATAACCTGCATGAGAAATTGTAATAACCACACTCTCATTAGGGATCATATCTTCGATACTTAAATCGCCACCAGCATATTCTATTACAGAACGACGCTCATCACCATATTTATCGCGAACAACAACTAATTCTTCCTTAATAATATCCATTCTACGCTCTTTGCGATCTAAGATATCTTTAAGGTCAATAATAGTTTTCATAATGTCATCATATTCAGCACGCAATTTATCTTGCTCTAAACCTGTTAACTGACGCAAACGCATCTCAACAATAGCTTTTGCTTGAATTTCTGAAAGTTTGAAACGTTCAATTAAGTTATTTCTAGCCTCATCTGCATTATTAGAAGCACGAATAATTTTTATTACTTCATCTATATTATCCGAAGCAATAATTAATCCTTCTAATATGTGCGCGCGTTCTTCTGCTTTACGTAATTCATAAGTAGTACGTCTAACAACAACTTCATGTCTATGCTCAACGAAGTAATGAATTAACTCCTTTAAGTTTAATAACTGTGGACGTCCATTTACTAATGCAATATTGTTTACACTAAAAGAAGACTGTAACGCTGTATATTTAAAAAGTTTATTTAAAACGATATTAGGAATCGCATCACGTTTTAAAACGTAAACGATACGCATACCATTTCTATCAGATTCATCACGAATAAGTGAAATACCCTCTAGTTTTTTATCGTTAACTAAATCGGCAGTTTTTTTAATCATATCTGCCTTATTGACTTGGTACGGAATTTCGTCAACAATAATACATTCACGACCGTTTACCTCTTCAATATTAGTTTTAGCACGCATAACAATACGTCCACGACCTGTATGGAAAGCTTCCTTTACACCATCGTATCCATATATAGTACCACCTGTTGGAAAATCTGGTGCTTTAATATGTTGTATAAGCTCATCAATTTCAATATCGTTATTTTCGATATAGGCAATTGTACCATTTACAACCTCTGTTAAATTGTGAGGAGGCATATTAGTCGCCATACCTACAGCAATACCCGATGCTCCATTAACTAAAAGACCTGGAATACGTGTTGGTAAAACCGTTGGCTCTTGTAAAGTATCATCAAAGTTTAACTTATGATCTACGGTTTCCTTATCGATATCTGCCAACATGTCTTCTGCAATTTTACGCATACGTGCTTCTGTATAACGCATTGCTGCAGGACTATCACCATCAATCGAACCAAAATTCCCTTGTCCATCTACTAGCATGTAACGTAAACTCCACTCTTGAGCCATACGCACCATTGCATCGTAAACCGAAGTATCGCCGTGTGGGTGATACTTACCTAAAACTTCCCCAACTATTCTTGCCGACTTTTTATGTGCTGTATTTGCTCTAATACCTAGTTCATGCATACCATAAAGTACACGTCTATGAACGGGTTTTAATCCATCTCTTACATCTGGTAAAGCACGTGACACAATAACTGACATTGAATAATCAATGTAAGCTGATTTCATCTCATCTTCAATATTAATTGGAATAAGTTTTTCTCCTTCTGCCATATATATTTTAATTAAGTTTTATGTAATTTTCAAAACATGCTAATATAACAATTCCAATAGTTATACTAAGGGTTTTATAATCATTTTTTCATGTTTTTTATTAACAATTTCACATCTCTTTTTAGTTAATAAGTATGTATTCCAAAATTTTGGATTTATATCCTTTTTTTCGTCAATTAGCATTTTACACACAAAAAAAGGTATAGTTTTTGTCGTTGGTAAAATGTTTTAGTATTTTTAATGCAGAAAGGACACGAATATGGATGATAATTTTTCCCCAAGAGTAAAAGATGTTATTGCTTACAGCAAAGAAGAAGCCCTAAGGTTAGGTCACGATTTTATCGGTACCGAGCACCTTATGCTTGGTCTTTTGCGTGATGGTAATGGCAAAGCAATAACGATTTTAAACGCTTTAGATATTGATTTAAATCATTTAAGGCGTAAAGTAGAAATATTAAGTCCTGCAAACCCCAATATAGCTGTAGGTTCTAACCAAAAGAAGAACTTACATTTAACAAGGCAAGCAGAACGCGCACTAAAAACCACGTTTTTAGAGGCTAAATTATTTCAGAGCACCTCAATAAATACAGCGCATTTACTGCTTTGTATTTTAAGAAATGAAAATGACCCAACTACAAAACTTTTAAATAAATTAAAGGTTTACTACGACAATGTTAAAGAACAATTTAAAATTATGATAACAAACGATGATAGTTATATAGAACCGAAAGCTGAATTCCCGGATGATGATTCTAACATAGAAGACGAATCTTCTAAAGACAGTATTTTTAATGCACCAACAGGTGCTAAAACCAACAAAAAGTCTAAAACTCCAGTTTTAGATAACTTTGGGCGCGACTTAACAGCAATGGCCGAAGAAGGAAAACTAGATCCTGTTGTTGGTCGTGAAGAAGAAATACAACGTGTTTCTCAAGTTTTAAGTAGACGAAAGAAAAACAATCCGCTATTAATCGGTGAACCTGGTGTTGGTAAATCTGCCATTGCCGAAGGTTTAGCGCTTAGAATTGTGAAACGTAAAGTATCCCGAATTCTATTCAATAAACGTGTAGTTACTTTAGATTTAGCCAGCTTAGTTGCCGGAACAAAATACCGCGGACAGTTTGAAGAGCGTATGAAAGCCGTTATGAACGAGCTTGAAAAAAATGATGATGTTATTCTATTTATAGATGAAATACATACTATAGTTGGAGCTGGTGGAGCTACTGGAAGTTTAGACGCTTCCAATATGTTTAAACCTGCTTTAGCAAGAGGCGAAATACAATGTATTGGTGCCACAACTTTAGATGAATACAGACAGTACATAGAAAAAGATGGTGCCTTAGAGCGTCGTTTCCAAAAGGTAATTGTTGAGCCTACAACGGTAGAACAAACTATTGAAATACTTAACAACATAAAAGGTAAATACGAAGAGCACCATAATGTTGATTATACACCAGAAGCTATTGCGGCTTGTGTAAAATTAACAAATAGATACATGACAGAGCGCTTTTTACCAGACAAAGCTATCGATGCTTTAGATGAAGCGGGTTCTCGCGTACACATTACTAATATTGAAGTTCCAAAACAAATTCTAGAACTAGAAAAGAAACTAGAAGAAGTTAAGGAAACCAAGAATACTGTTGTTAAAAAACAGAAATACGAAGAAGCTGCAAAACTAAGAGATGATGAAAAACGTCTTGAAAAAGAATTAGCTGTTGCACAAGAAAAATGGGAAGAAGACACCAAACAACATCGTGAAGTGGTAACAGAAGATAATGTTGCCGATGTGGTTTCTATGATGACTGGTGTGCCTGTAAACCGTATTGCGCAAACAGAAATTAATAAGTTAGCTGAATTGCCAGACCTTATAAAAGGAAAAGTAATTGGCCAAGATAATGCTGTTGCTAAGGTAGTTAAGGCTATTCAAAGAAACCGTGCTGGACTTAAAGATCCGAATAAGCCAATTGGGTCATTTATATTTTTAGGGCAAACAGGTGTTGGTAAAACACAGTTAGCTAAAGTGTTATCTAGAGAGTTATTCGATTCTGAAGAGTCTTTAATTAGAATAGACATGAGTGAATACATGGAAAAATTCGCTATTTCTAGATTAGTTGGAGCACCTCCGGGATACGTTGGTTATGAAGAAGGTGGACAACTTACAGAAAAAGTACGTCGTAAACCTTACGCAGTTATTCTTTTAGATGAAATTGAAAAAGCACATCCTGATGTATTCAATATGCTACTTCAAGTTTTAGATGATGGTTATTTAACCGATTCTTTAGGTAGAAAAATTGATTTTAGAAACACTATTATCATAATGACTTCTAATATTGGAGCTCGTAAATTAAAAGATTTTGGTACCGGAATTGGTTTTGGAACAGCATCACAAAAGGCTCAAGAAGATGCGAATGCAAAAAGTGTTATCGAAAATGCTTTGAAAAAATCCTTCGCACCAGAATTTTTAAATAGAATTGATGATGTAGTTGTCTTTAATGCTTTAGAAAAAGAAGACATCAACAAAATTATCGATATCGAATTAGAAAAACTTTTAGATCGTATTAAGTTATTAGGTTACAACCTAACTATTACAGAAACGGCTAAAGACTATATTGCCGATAAAGGTTTCGATAAACAATACGGAGCACGACCTTTAAAAAGAGCCATTCAAAAATATGTTGAAGATGCTTTAGCTGAAGAGATTGTAGCTTCGCATTTACAAGATGGCGATAACATCAAGATTGATCTTGATGCTAAAACAGAAGAGTTGAGTATTTCAATTATAAAAGCTGAAAAATCAACAGAGTCTTAAAATAAAATTATAAATAAAAAAAAAGCTCGAAATTAGTTTTTCGAGCTTTTTTTTATTCATCAAAACACCATTTCATATAAATGATGCACATAGTAAAAACATCAGTTGGGGTCATGCAGGTTTACGAAAACTACGTTATTGGTATTGTTAACGAAGGAGAAACCGTAACCGACCTGTCGAATGCCGACCTATTCAAAATAGCAAAAACCCATTTTAAAAACAAAAAATTTGTTTACATCTCACACCGCATAAACTCGTATGCCGTAGATCCCGTTATTTATATTCAAGCCTCAAAAATTGAAAACTTAGTAGGTTTTGCCATAGTTTCATCTAAAAAAATAGCACGTATCAATTCTCAAATCGAACAAATATTTTCAAAAAAACCATTGAAAACATTTACAGAAATAAATGATGCTACAGAATGGGCAAACAATGCAGTCCGCGAAGCTGATGATAAATAGTGTAAATTAAAACCCAAACTTAAATGGGTACAGCATAAGAATTTTTAATTTCGCCCATTACAAAAGTACTCTGTGCACTACCAATGTTTTTAACGCTCCCTAAATGGTTTAGAACAAAATTCTGATACTCCTTCATATCTTTTACCAATATTTTAAGTAAAAAATCATAATCTCCCGAGATATTATAACACTCTACAACTTCTTCAAGAGACACAATATCCTTCACAAATTGATTACCTATAATGCGTGTATGCTCTTTCAAAGTAATATTACAAAACACTGTTAAGCCCTTTTGAAGCTTTTCGGCATCTAAAACAGCAACATAGTTTTTAATATAGCCTGCCTTTTCTAATTTTTTGATACGCTCAAAAACTGGCGTAGTAGATAGATTCACTTTAGCTGCTAATTGCTTTGTTGTTAGGCTCGAATTAGCTTGCAACATTCTTAATAAGCGCAAATCTATTTCATCCAATGGTAAAGAAGAATTATTTTCTGGTAAACTCATATTTAACTAGATATAAATAACATTATTCTATTATACTACTCAAAAATAGGTAAATCATCTTAATATTAGCTATAATTTCTCACTTACATGCTGTAATACTAATTTTGAACAGCAATAAAATCTAATATTTAATTATGAAAACTACCCTTTTAGGACACCCAAGAATTGGACGCCAACGTGAATTAAAAAAAGCATGCGAAGCTTTTTGGTCAGGAAAAATTAATCAAACAGAACTACTAAACACTGCCAAAGAAATAAAAAAACAAAATTGGCTACAACAACAAGACTTAGGTGTTGATTTAATTCCGTCGAATGACTTCTCTTTTTACGATCAAGTTTTAGACGCTTGTTTAACTTTTGGTTGTATTCCAAAACGTTATAACAACATTGATAAAAGCAACTATTTAGAGTTGTATTTTGCTATGGCGCGTGGACTTCAAAAAGATAATATAGATGTTACTGCCATGGAAATGACAAAATGGTTCGATACTAATTACCATTATATTGTTCCCGAATTTGAAAAAGAACAAACATTTCATTTCTTTTCGAATAAAATTATAGAAGAATACAAGGAAGCTTTAACATTAGGAATAAAAACAAAACCTGTTTTAATTGGTCCGGTTACATTTTTACTTCAAGGAAAAGAAAAAGAATCAGGGTTTCATAGGTTAGATTTATTGGATAAATTATTACCCGTTTACTTCGAAGTTATTGAAAGACTAGAGAATTTAGGTGCAGAATATATTCAATTTGATGAACCTTGCTTAGCATTAAACCTTTCTGAAAAAGAACAACAAGCTATTACAAAAACATACAACAAAATTGCCAAAAAATTCCCGGCATTAAAAGTGTTTTTAGCTAACTATTTTGATTGTTATGGCGAAAATTTAAATATTGCTTTACAACTACCCGTCGATACTTTACACTTAGATTTGGTAAGATGCCCTTTACAATTAAATGATATTTTAGAATCTGAACATTTTAATCCAAAAACAAAACTATCGTTAGGTGTTGTAGATGGTCGAAACATTTGGAAAAATGATTTTGAAACTTCAATTAAAATTATAGAAAAAGCGAGTAAAAAATTAGATCCAGAAAATTTATGGATAGCGTCCTCTTGTTCTCTACTGCACACGCCATACGATCTCGATTTAGAAACTACTCTAGAACCCGAAATAAAACAATGGCTAGCTTTTACTAAACAAAAAATTGAAGAAATTGTTGCTCTTAAACATTTATTAAAAGCAGACAACGATGGTTACTTACACTTGTTTGAAGAAAATAAATTAGCAAACCTCACCAAAAAAAGCTCAAAACTAATCCATAATGATTCGGTAAAAACGCGAATTTCTAATTTAAAATCTTCCGATAGTCATAGAGAAAGTACTTTTTCTACACGTCAAGTTTTACAAAAACAAGCGTTACATCTTCCTCTTTTCCCAACTACTACTATTGGCTCTTTCCCGCAAACCAAAGAAGTTCGTAGCTGGCGTCTAAAATTTAAAAAAGGAATTTTATCTCAACAAGAATACAATACATTAATTGCCAAAGAAATTGAAGACTCTATCCGTTTTCAAGAAGAAATAGGTCTAGATGTTTTGGTACATGGTGAGTTTGAACGTAATGATATGGTTGAGTATTTTGGAGAAAAACTAAACGGATTTGCCTTTAGCAGCTACGGCTGGGTACAAAGTTACGGTAGCCGTTGTGTAAAACCACCTATTTTATTTGGCGATGTATCTCGCGAAAACCCAATGACCGTAAAATGGTCTGAATACGCACAATCTTTAACTGATATTCCTGTAAAAGGCATGCTTACTGGTCCGGTTACTATTTTACAGTGGTCTTTTGTTCGAAACGATCAGCCTAGAGACGTTACTTGTAACCAAATTGCATTAGCGATTAGAGATGAAGTTACAGATCTAGAAAAAGCGGGTTTAAAAATTATTCAAATAGACGAACCTGCCATTCGTGAAGGATTACCATTACGAGAGGAAGAATGGAAGAATTACCTAAATTGGGCTGTAAAAGCGTTTAGAATTTCGGCAAGTGGTGTGCAAAACCAAACTCAAATCCATACGCATATGTGTTATTCGGAGTTTAATGACATCATTGCAAGTATTTCTGATATGGATGCCGATGTAATTACTATTGAAACATCACGTTCTGAAATGGAATTACTAGATGTTTTTGTTGATTTTAAATATCCGAATGAAATTGGACCAGGTGTTTACGATATACATTCGCCACGCGTTCCTTCTTTAGAAGAAATTGAAAACTTGCTTACAAAAGCCAAAAACGTTTTACCTAAAGAACATATTTGGGTAAATCCAGATTGCGGACTAAAAACTAGAGATTGGCCAGAAACCAAAGATGCTTTGAAAAATTTAGTGACTGCTGCTAAAAATTTAAGATCCCAAACGTTGGAGCTCGTTTAAGCTTCCCCTAATTTGAATAAATAAGACTGTTTTTAGAATGTATTTTTACTATTCTAAGGCAGTCTTTTTATTTTCGTCCGGCACTCTAAACAATAAAATAATACCACCTATAAAAAAGACAACAAGCACCAAAATAGCATTTCTCATGGTTCCGGTAATTTGGTCTACGGTAGCAAAAATAACCATACCAATTACAATACCGATTTTCTCAGCAACATCATAAAAACTAAAGTATGATGTAGTGTCTTCCGTTTCTGGTAAAAATTTAGAATATGTAGAACGCCCAAGTGATTGCACTCCTCCCATAACCAAACCAACAATACCGGCCGCAATATAAAACTGCATTGGTGTATGCATTATATAAGCATAAAAACACAAAAACATCCAAACAAAATTAACAGCGATTAGTGTTTTAATATTTCCAAATTTAGATGATGCTTTTGAGGTTACATAAGCGCCAAGAATAGCAACCAGTTGTATCACCAAAATACTAACAATTAACCCCATTGTTTTTTCACTATCTGTTCCCCAAGAAATTTCTTCTTCTCCAAAATAAACAGCAACCAGCATAATAGTTTGTACAGCCATACTAAATACAAAAAATGCATATAGATAGCGTTTCAATCTTAAGTTTTGCTTTAACTCTTTCCAAACTTCTCTTAATTCTTTTAAACCATTAAAGATGACGGCTCGAGTTACTTTATGTCCAGATTTTGTTCCTTTTGGTAAAAAGTAAAATGAATATTGACTAAATAAAGCCCACCAAATTCCAACAGTAATAAAAGATATTTTCATAGCCTTAAACGAAGCTGCGTCTTTAGCCGCATCCATAGCTAATTGAATTTCAGCCTCGCTTCCTGTTTCTGTAATAGATGGATCTATACTTAAATCGAATCCAAAAAACTGCGGAAACATCACCATCATTAAATTGAATATTAACAACAACACACTTCCTAAATACCCCATGGAAAACCCTTTGGCACTTATGCTATCTTGTTGCTCTGGATATGCAATATCTGGTAAATATGAATTATAGAAAACCAAACTTCCCCAGTACCCAATTAATCCCATAAAATAGAACAACAAACTCAGGTGAATTTGTTCTAAATTAAACCAATACAACCCAACACAACCTACGCTACCAACGTAACAGAAAAACTTTAAAAAATTCTTTTTATTACCAACATAATCGGCAATTCCGGAAAGTATTGGCGAAGTAATCGCTACTACCAAAAAGGTAAAAGCTGTTACAAAAGTTATAAGTGCAGTACTTTTAAATTCGGTACCAAAAGCTCCAACAGTTTTAACTTCTGAAAGAAATAATGCCGAATAAAATATCGGAAAAATTGAAGATGCAATAGTTAAAGTATAAACCGAATTTGCCCAATCGTAAAATGCCCAAGCATTTAATAGTTTCTTACTTCCCTTTTCAAGTTGAATCATATAAAAAATTTCGCTAAATAAAAAAGCTGCTAATAATTAGCAGCTTCTAAAGTAAACAAATATTTTATTAAAATGTTATATCGCTCTAAACGATGTTACGCCAAATTTTGCAGCTTCCTTTTTAGCATCTGGAGCCCATTGCGTTAAGTTATTAATTCGCGTATCGTTAGATGGGTGCGTACTCATAAATTCTGCAGGCGCATCTCCTCCACTATTAGCTTTCATACGTTTCCATAATTCAGCAGCTTCATCTGGGTTATAACCAGCAACAGCCATTAAGTATAAACCAATTTTATCAGCTTCAGTTTCATGACTTCTACTAAAAGGTAACATTCCTAATACATTTGAACCAACACCATAGTACTGGTTAAAAGCATTTCTAGATTGCTCATCTTGTATAGCTACATTTCCTGCAACCGCTAAACCTTGTTGTACATATCCAGCACTCATACGTTGCTGTCCGTGGTTTGCTAATGCATGCGCAACCTCGTGCCCCATAATGGCAGCAACTCCTGTTTCGTTTGCTGCTATTGGTAAAATACCCGTGTAAAATACAATTTTACCACCTGGCATACACCAAGCATTTACAGTTTCATCATCTACCAAATTATATTCCCATTTGTAATCATTTAAATAACCAGCATTTCCGTTTGCAGTTAACCAACGCTCAGCTGCAACAGCTATACGCTGTCCTACTCTTGTAATCATTTCTGCATCTTTAGTACCTGTTACAACATTATTATCCGTTAAAAACTGATCGTATTGAGCAAAAGCAGTTGGAAACAACTGAGCATTAGAGACAAATGCCATTGTTTTTTTTCCTGTAAAAGGGTTTGTTGCACAAGAAAATATCATGGCACAAACTCCTAAGGATATTAAAGTAACTTTTAGTTTCATCATATTGGGTTTTATTAGATCTCAAAAATACAAAAACTGTATGTTTAATATTGAGACACATTTTTATTTAATTAGTCACATTCAAATTTAACAAACTTTGAACATAATAAAAGCGCTTTTTTATGAAAAATATAACTTTAATTAAATTCTATTCTGTTATTTTTAGATTTACACTACGACTGAATTAAAAAACAAATTTAAATATGAATAAGATAATTATAGTACTTGCTTTATTTTTAGCTTTTAGTTGCAATTCTACAGCACAAAAGAAAAAAAACGAGGTTAAAAAAACTTTTGAAGTTACTAAAACAAAATCTGAGTGGAAAGCACAATTATCTGATGTAGAGTATTACGTTTTACGTGAAGCAGGAACCGAACGTGCTTTCTCAAGCGCTTTAAACAATAACAAAAAACAAGGAACTTACGTTTGCAAAGCTTGCGAAACACCTTTATTTAAAAGTGAACACAAGTTTGATTCCGGCACGGGATGGCCAAGTTTCGATAGAGAAATTAAAGGTAATGTCGATTTTTCTACCGATTACGATTTAGGATATGCTAGAACCGAAGAACATTGTGGAACTTGTGGCGGACATTTAGGTCATGTTTTTAACGATGGCCCAAAGCGAACAACCGGGATGCGCCATTGCATTAACGGTGTCTCTTTAAAATTTGTACCTGCAGAATAAGCTTTTTTGAAAGTTACCTTCTCCATTTGCTTTTATTGCCTTGATGAATTACATTTATCGCATGGAAAGTTATTTAGAAAGTATTAGAAAACAGTTTGAATATTATAAAGGTTTAGGCGACAAAACTTTTGATCAATTATCATTTGATGAATTACAAAATGAAATTGCCCAAGATGCCAATTCTATAGCCATTATAACAAAGCATCTTTCTGGGAATATGCTAAGCCGTTGGACAAACTTTTTAACTGAAGACGGTGAAAAACCTTCGAGAAACCGAAATCGAGAATTCGATGATACTTTTGAAACCAAAGAGCAATTATTAGAAAGTTGGAATACTGGTTGGGACTGCCTATTTAATGCTATAAAACCTTTAACGGAAAGCGATTTAGAACGCATAGTTTATATCAGGAATGAAGGCCATACTGTTACAGAAGCGATAAATAGACAATTAGCACATTACTCTTATCATATTGGTCAAATTGTTTTTTTAGGTAAAATTTTTAAAGGAAAAGATTGGCAGATTCTTTCCATCCCTAAAGGAGGATCTAAAGCTTATAACGATAAAAAGTTTAGCGAAGAAAAATCTAGAAAGCATTTTACTGATGATTTATAATGGTGGTATTTTGTAATTTAAATTTCGATATTTTAAATTGAAGTGCTTACTGTGATATGATGTCTCCCAGCGTCGACATGACGAAACAAACCCACTAATATAAATACTTAAAACATACTTTTGCGGATATGCCCTGCGAGAAGGATTGATGCGATATCCTTTTGTTTTAGGTTGATTCACTTGTACTTTCGAGTTTAGAAAAAACGAAAACAATCAAGCCATCACTCTCCTTAAGAAAAAAACAAAAGATATAGCGGAAAGCCTGTTTGCCATTTTTCATGGCAACTCGCTATAAACATTAAACAAAAAAGAGAGAATTTATAATTTAAACTTCTTTTTAAACGGACGAATAATTAAACGTGCTTCGCGATCGAAACGTATGTAATTATACACCCAGTTTACAAAAACAACCATCCGGTTTCGGAAACCAATTAGGAAAAACAAATGAACAAACATCCAAACATACCAAGCAAAAACACCTTGAAATCTCAATGTTTTTAAATCGACCACTGCTTTGTTTCGTCCTACTGTTGCCATAGCACCTTTGTCTTTATATTCAAAAGGTTTCATGGGTTTTTCCTCTATAAGTTTTAAAATATTACTCCCCAATTGCTGACCTTGTTGTATGGCGGGTTGTGCCATCATTGGTAAGCCGTTCGGAAACTCATCGGTTGCCATGCAAGCGATATCGCCAATGGCAAAAATATGCTCGAAGCCTTTTACTTGGTTGCATTGGTTTACTAAAATACGGTTACCACGAGTAACAAAATCTTTAGCATCTAGTCCTTTTATAGTTGCACCTTGTACTCCTGCTGCCCAAACTACGGTAGCTGTATCGAAGGTTAAATCGGAATTTGTAGTTACTGTTTTACCATCGTAATTAGTTACACGAACGTTTTTCCATACATGAACGCCAAGTTTCTCAAGAAAGTCTTCGGCTTTTGCCGATGCATTTTCACTCATACCCTTTAATAAGCAACCTCCAGATTGTATAATATTAATCTGCGCTAAACGAGTATCTAAATCGGGATAATCTTTTGGAAGAATACCTTTTTTAATTTCGGCTAAAGCACCTGCAAGCTCTACGCCTGTTGGACCACCACCTACTATTACAAAATTCATGAGAGCAATACGCTCATGCAAATCAGTTGTTAATAGAGCTTCTTCAAAATTCTCGAGTATTAAACTCCTTAGGTTTAGAGATTGTGGTATGGTTTTCATGGCCATACTGTGTTTTTCGATTTCCGTATTACCAAAATAATTAGTTTTAGATCCCGAAGCCACCACTAAATAATCGAATTTTAAATCGCCAATATTCGTTTTTATGGTATTGCAAGTGGTATCAATTTCATTTACTTCTGCAAGCCTAAAGTGAAAGTTTGGAAAATCTTTTAAAATTTTACGAATGGGATATGCTATGGAGTCTGGCTCTAGTCCACCGGTAGATACTTGGTATAATAACGGTTGAAATGTATGATAGTTATGTTTATCCAAGAGTACCACTTGTACTTCTTGTTTTGATAATTTTCTTGCTAAGGCAATTCCTGCAAAACCGCCACCAATTATAATAATTCGTGGGTAACTTGTTTTAGGTATGTTCATAAATAATAACTTGCAAAGCAAAGGTAGTAAAACAATGGTAAATTCCCTTTATTACTGAGGCTTCTAATTTATTGAAAACCAAAAGGAACAGGAGCGTGCTTTTTTTTTCGATTTAAGGCTTTGTTAATTCATTATTACATTTCGATTTTGTAAATTCGTAACCTAAAAATTAACAAATGAGTAAATACGATATTATTGTTCTTGGAAGTGGTCCTGGTGGTTATGTAACAGCTATTAGAGCATCACAATTAGGTTTTAAAACTGCTATTGTTGAAAAAGAAAATCTTGGTGGGGTTTGTTTAAACTGGGGTTGTATTCCAACCAAAGCCTTATTAAAATCTGCTCAAGTTTTTGAATATCTAAAACATGCTGAAGATTACGGTTTAAAAGTAACAGATGCAGAACACGATTTTGATGCTGTTGTAAAACGTAGCCGTAACGTTGCAGACGGTATGAGTAAAGGTGTTCAGTTTTTACTAAAGAAAAATAAAGTAGACGTAATTGATGGTTTTGGAAAACTTAAACCAGGTAAAAAAATAGATGTTGATGGTACTGAATATAGCGCCGACAATATTATTATAGCTACAGGTGCTCGCTCTCGTGAGTTACCAAACTTACCGCAAGATGGTAAAAAAGTTATTGGATACAGACAAGCCTTAACGTTAAAAGAACAACCTAAGAAAATGATTGTGGTTGGTTCTGGAGCTATTGGTGTTGAGTTCGCATACTTTTACAACTCTATGGGAACTGATGTAACTATTGTTGAATATTTACCAAACATTGTACCTGTTGAAGATGAAGACGTATCTAAATTAGTTGAGCGTTCTTTCAAAAAATCTGGTATTAAAGTAATGACTTCTGCTGAAGTGACTACTGTTGATACATCTGGAGAAGGTGTAAAAGCTACAGTTAAAACTAGTAAAGGTGAAGAAGTTCTTGAAGCTGATATTATTTTAAGCGCTGTTGGTATTAAAACAAACATTGAAAACATTGGATTAGAAGATGTTGGAATTGTTGTGGATAGAGATAAAGTAATTGTTAACGATTTTTACCAAACTAATATTCCTGGATATTTTGCTATTGGAGATATTACTCCTGGGCCTGCTTTAGCACACGTTGCTTCTGCTGAAGGTATACTTTGTGTAGAAAAATTAGCTGGACAACACGTTGAAGCTTTAGACTACGGAAACATTCCTGGTTGTACTTACTGTACTCCTGAGATTGCATCTGTTGGTATCACTGAAAAGCAAGCTAAAGAACAAGGTTTAGATGTAAAGATTGGTAAATTCCCTTTCTCTGCTTCTGGAAAAGCTAGTGCTGGTGGAAACAAAGAAGGTTTTGTAAAAGTAATTTTTGATGCTAAGTACGGCGAATGGTTAGGATGCCATATGGTTGGTGCTGGTGTTACTGATATGATTGCTGAAGCTGTTTTAGGTAGAAAATTAGAAACTACAGGTCATGAAGTTTTAAAAACCATTCACCCACACCCAACAATGAGTGAGGCCGTTATGGAAGCTGTTGCAGCTGCTTATGATGAAGTAATACATATCTAATACTATTAGATATTATAAATATAAAAAGTGTGATTCAATATATTTTGAATCGCACTTTTTTTTTAGAATTTATATTTGCCGCTTAGTTTAAAAATAGAATTTGTAGTTGGTAAGTTTGAATTAAATGGCGCATCATCGGTTAAATTATAATTTAGCCTAGCCTCCATTAAAAACGATTCAGTAAAATCGTATTGCACACCTAAAGTTCCTGATGTAGATACATCTTCAATAACACCATTTTTTAATAATAAACGTGTTATTGGCCCAAACATAACACTAAATTTTTGAGTAAAACTGTATTTTGCAAGTATTGGAAATTCTTTCACCTTATAGTTTGTATTAAAACCTCCAAAGTTGGTTTCAATATTCTCTGCACGGATGTTCCAATTATCACTTATTCTATATTCCGAAAAGTAGTTTGAAAATGGTAAAACGCTGTTGTTTATGTTAACATCATCGGTTATCTCAAAGGCATCTTCCTTCTCTTTAGAATTTTCTTGAGCATTTACAATAAAAAATACAGGGCAGATAAAAAACAGAATAAGTAATTTTTGTTTCATATATAAATTATCGTAAACTTAATACTACACAAATTTAACCTTAATACCTGTTAATCTTTCACAATTTATTTATAATTTAAACTTAAAAGACTTTTACAAAAAGCTCTGTATAGCCAATCCGTAACTTGCCATACCAAAACCTAATATAACCCCTTTAGCATTTGGTGAAATGTAAGACTGGTGACGAAAAGCTTCGCGACCAAATGTATTAGAAATATGTACTTCTACAACAGGAGTGGAAATTCCTTTTATAGCATCGCCAATACCGATGGATGTGTGCGTATAAGCTCCTGCATTTAAAATAATACCATCTATACTAAAACCAACTTCGTGCAACTTATCTATAATCTCTCCCTCTATGTTAGACTGAAAATACTCTAAACTTACCGATGGATACTTTTCTTTTAATTCACTAAAAAAAGCTTCAAAAGTTAAGCTACCATAAATTTCAGGTTCGCGTTTACCTAACAAATTTAGATTTGGCCCGTTGATGATCATTAGTTTTTTCATATGGTAAATATATTTAATTTTTACGCATAAAAAAAGGAAGCCTTTACGACTTCCTTTTTTTTATTTTCAATAACTATTATTACTTAGAATACGAATAATACTCCAAATTTAGCAGTTCCACCAAAAGGATTGTTTACTTCACCTACTCCAAACTCAAAACTGTTTGTAGCTTTAGCTCCAGATACATCTACTTTAGAAGAAGAGTATGCTAAAACATTATCTAATCCGAAAGTAAGTGCAATGTTTTCTTTTACAAAATAGTTAAGACCTAAATCTAGACCAGCTCCAATTGAATTCACTTTAACATCAGAAATTTTGTCATCTAATGTGTTATACCCAACACCAAGTTCAGTATACGTTTTAAAACGTTTTCCTAAATCTAAAAAGTAATAACGTCCAAAAGCACCAATTCCAACATTTGAGTTTTTAGAAGTGTCAGTTCCAGAAGCAGAAGTTTTAGCTGTACCAAAATCTAATTGAACACCAACTGCTAAATCATCATTTAAAAAATAACCTACTTTTGGTGTAAAGTTAAAAGTGTTAGATTTTGTATCAAAGTTTTTGTCATTAGTACTGCTAAAACCTAAACTTCCTTCAACAAAAACGTTACCTTCTCCAAAACCAAATTCAGTAGTATCATCTTGTGCATTTACTGTAGTAAATCCGAAAACTGCAATTGCCGCAGCAAAAAATAATTTTTTCATAATTAAATTGTTTTATTTTAAATATTCCGCAAATTAAAGACTGTTTACCCGTTAAATTAACACTTAATCCCGCTTTGTGATAATTTTAACATTGTTTAGACTACAACTCATTGGTAATCAATATCTACAGAAAAAACTTTTTTTTTAACATAAAAAAAGCCGAAAATCAGTTTTTTTTCATCCTTAAATACACTGTGATTTCTTATTCATTTGTTTATTAAATACTTCCAAAAATATGAGCAATCCAATCTCTATTTAATCCAAAAAATTCTTTACTTTTATCATAATGAAATGGAGTCAAGCTTTAAAAGATTATACCTTTTATCTAAAAATAGAAAGAGGGTTATCTCAAAATTCAATTAACAGCTATGTACTAGATGTTGAAAAATTAATATCTTTTTTAGAGGAAAAAGATATTAACGAAACAGCTATTTCAATTACAGATGAAACCATTAGAGAATTTATCTATAACACCTCTAAACATATTAACGAGCGTTCACAGTCTCGATTAATATCTGGTTTACGTAGTTTTTTTAATTACTTGGTTTTCGAAGATTATAGACCAGACAACCCTTTGGAGCTTATAGAATCTCCTAAAATAGGAAGAAAACTTCCAGACACCTTATCAGAAGAAGAAATTGATAACCTTATAAAAGCCATAGATTTAAGCAAACCAGAAGGCGAACGTAATAGAGCCATGTTAGAAACACTATATGGCTGTGGCTTGCGTGTTAGTGAATTGGTGAATTTAAAACTATCGGATTTATTTTTTGAAGAAGGCTTTATAAAAGTTACCGGTAAAGGAGACAAACAGCGTTTTGTACCTATTATTGATGTTACTAAAAAATATATTGATATTTACAGAAAAGATATTAGAAAACACATGAACATTCAAGCAGGTTTTGAAGATACTTTGTTTTTAAACCGTCGGGGTAAACAATTAACAAGAGCCATGATTTTTACCATTATAAAACAGTTGGCAGTGAAAATAGATTTAAATAAAAGTATTTCTCCACATACATTTAGACATTCTTTTGCAACACATTTACTTCAAAACAATGCAGATTTAAGATCGATACAGCTTATGCTTGGGCACGAAAGTATAACCACCACCGAAATCTATGTGCACTTAGACAGAAACCATTTAACTAAGGTTGTAGAGAAATTTCATCCAAGAAAATAGTGCTTTTATCCGAGAAATATTGTTTCTTATGTAAGATTTGAAACAAAATCAAGACCAAAACTGTGACCTATTACTATTTAATGCGTCTAAATAGCACCTACTTATAATTCATATTACATTAATAACCCTAAGAAAACCAAATGATTAAGCGTATATTCTCCCCTATTCGTCGTCTATTTGAACATAGAACTAATTCTAATAACTCCAATAGTTTAAAATGGCAATTTGCTGTTGAAAACTCTAAAATTGGTGTTTGGGATTGGGATGCAAAGATGAACGAAGTGTTTTATTCAGTTGAATCTAAAAATATTTTAGGATACAATGATCATGAAATTGGTAACCATGCCGATGAATGGAACAAACGTGTACACCCAGAAGATAAAGCTGCTTACAATAGCGATTTTCAAAGACATATTACAGGCGAACTAGAACTCTACAAAAATGAACACCGTGTACTTTGTAAAGACGGTAGCTATAGATGGATTCTAGATAGCGGAAAAATTGTTAGTAAAGATAAAAACGGTAAACCGTTACGCATTATAGGTACACATATAGACATTACATCTCGTAAGCGGAATGAAGTGCTTTTAAATGAAAACTTCAACATAATTACAAGTCAAAATAAAAGACTTTATAATTTTACGCATATAGTTTCTCATAATTTAAGAACCCATATTGGTAACTTTAAAAACGTACTAGAGTTTCACGAGTCGTCTACAACGCAACAAGAAAAAGATGAAATGTTTAATTATTTAAAAACCATTTCGTCTGCGTTAACGACTACTATCACCAATTTAAATGACGTTATTAGTGTAAACTCAGAGTATAACGACCTAAACAATAACATAGGCATAAATGGTGTAGTTAGAGAAACATTAGGTAATCTATCTATTGAAATAGCTACAAAAAGAGCGACTATAAACACAGACTTGCCTTCTAACTTATATCTTAAAGGAAACTCGTCTTATTTAGAAAGTATATTCCATAACCTAATTTCTAACGCTGTAAAATACGTTCACCCTCAAAAGACACCAATAGTAAATATTAAAGGTGTTCAAACAGAGGAAGGCTTTGAAATTTCGATTTCGGACAACGGTATTGGTATTGATTTAGAAAAATATAAAGAGCAAGTTTTTGGAATGTACAACACATTTCACGAAAGCAGTAGAGACGATTCTGAAGGCATAGGTTTATATCTTACTAAAATACAAGTTGAAGATTTAGGAGGTAAAATTACTATTGATAGTAAACTAAACGAAGGCACGACATTTAAACTCTTTTTTCCAAAAGAAAAAGCTTTCCTTCTTAATAAAAAAAAGGAAAGCTTTAATACGTCTTCTACTTTAAACCAGTAGTTTATTTTGCAATATTAACTGCTCTTGTTTCTCTAATTACAGTAACTTTTACTTGTCCTGGATACGTCATATCTGTTTGGATTTTCTGAGAAATATTAAACGACAAATCAGCAGCTGTTTGATCGTTAACCTTTTCGCTTTCTACAATCACACGTAGTTCTCTACCGGCTTGAATAGCGTATGCTTTTTTAACACCACTAAATCCGAAAGCAATTTCCTCTAAGTCTTTTAAACGTTGAATATAACTGTCTAATACTTGTCTACGTGCTCCTGGTCTTGCTCCTGAGATTGCATCACAAACTTGTATAATTGGCGCTAGTAAAGATTTCATTTCAATTTCATCGTGGTGTGCTCCAATAGCATTTATTACATCGTCTTTCTCACCATATTTCTCAGCCCATTGCATTCCCAATATAGCATGTGGCGTTTCCATATCTGTTTCAGCATCTGGCACTTTTCCAATATCGTGTAATAACCCAGCACGTTTTGCAAGTTTAGGGTTTAAACCTAATTCTGCTGCCATCACTCCACAAAGCTTAGCAACCTCACGTGAGTGTTGTAATAAGTTTTGTCCGTAAGATGAACGATATTTCATTCTACCAACCATTTTAATAAGTTCTGGGTGTAGATTATGAATACCTAAATCGATAACCGTACGCTTACCAACTTCTATAATTTCCTGTTCTATTTGTTTTTGAGTTTTCTTAACTACTTCTTCAATTCGTGCAGGGTGAATTCTACCATCTGTCACTAATTTATGAAGTGATAATCTTGCTATTTCACGACGTACAGAATCGAAACAAGATAAGATAATAGCCTCTGGCGTATCATCAACAATAATTTCTACTCCTGTAGCTGCTTCAATGGCACGTATATTTCTACCTTCACGACCAATAATACGTCCTTTAACATCATCAGATTCGATATTAAATACAGATACACAGTTATCAACTGCTTCCTCTGTTCCAATACGCTGTATGGTGTTTATTATAATTTTCTTAGCGTCCTGTTCAGCTGTAAGCTTAGCTTCTTCTATAGAACTCTGTATAAAAGCCATCGCATCATTTTTAGCTTCACCTTTTAAAGACTCTACTAATTGCTCTTTAGCTTCTTCTGCCGAAAGACTAGAAATAACTTCTAATTGTTGTACTTGACTTCTGTGTAATCTTTCAACCTCTTCTTGTTTGCTTTCTAATACATCAAGTCTGTGGTTATAGTCCTTTATTTTACTCTCTAAACTATCGTTAGCTTTTTTACTCTTGGAAAGTTCATTTGATACTTGAGATTCTTTATCTCTAGTGCGCTTTTCAGCTTCACTCATTTTTTTATCACGACTTAAAATAACCTTTTCGTGTTCTGCTTTTAGCTCTAAGAATTTTTCTTTAGCCTGTAGCATTTTATCTTTTTTAATACTCTCACCTTCTAGGTTAGCTTGTTTAAGTATTGATGCTGCATTTTTTTTAGCGTTTTTTATAAGTTTAGACGCATTGTTTTTTTCTAACGTTTTTGCTATAATAAAGCCTATTGCAAGCCCTAATATAACACCACCTACTGCAAATATAATTGAGTTATCCATCGTTTAAATTAGTTGATTATAATATATAAAAAAGCCTACACTAGCATAAAGTTTTGTATAAACTCCTTAAAAACAAGTTTAGGGCTAACAAGCTGATCAAGGATCTGTCTAACACTAAATAAATTTAGTGTTGCAGCCTGCTTTTACAACTTAAACTCACCCTTTTTAAAGAATTAACGTTGAGTTTATCAAAAAAAATAACCAATGTAGGCAGTAACTTTTTAGTTTATTTTAAAGAACGAATTAAGAGCCTATGTGAGAATCTAACAAACTATTAAGCGCAACAAGCTTTTCTTCAACATGCTCGTTTATATTTGTTTTATCTATAGACTTCTGCTCTACTTGAGATGCAAATTGCAAGGCACACATAGCCAAAACGTCTTGTTTATCTCGAACAGAATAACTTTGCTCAAATTTTTTAATCATTACTTCAATGTTCTTTGCCGCCTTACGTAAACCTTCTTCTTGACTTGGGTCAATAGTTAAAGGATATACGCGATTAGCAATAGATAGCTTTATTTTAAGCTTGTCGGACATTGAATTTAATTAGCACTATTCAGATAGTTGTCCAATACAATGGTCAATTTCTCTAATTAGGGCATTTATTTTAAGCTTAGTTTCTCTTTTATTATCGTCACCACCAAGCATTGAATTTGCAATTTTAAGAGCTTCATATTTTTCTTCCCAATTAGCATTTAGCTTTTTTTGGTTCAAAATTTCCTGCTTTGAAACTTCTAATTCTTCATTTAATTTCAAATTAGTTTGCTTTAAAAGCTCTATTTTATGTAATACTTTGCTAATTTTGTTTTCTAACGAATCTACAATATCCTCAATATTACTCATTTACAAATTTCAATACTTATCTTACAAAGTTAACCAAGTTCGCTATAAATTACAATAGTTTTTCAATAAATTTTTAGATTATTCCTTTAAACTCCTTTTAAATACAATGGCTTAGTTTTTGCTTTATTCTTTGTGTTTTCATCTCAAATTAATATTTTAGCAGTTACATTTATTCTATGAAATTTATCCTTTCCCTTCTTTTGTTCTGTTCGTTTTTATTGAACGCCCAAAACAACTATCCACAAGATTATTTTGCAAATCCTTTAGAGGGTACTTTGGTACTCGCTGGTACTTTTGCCGAACTGCGGTCTAATCATTTCCATTCCGGACTCGATATTAAAACCAAACAACGCATTGGCTTAAAAGTAAATGCTTCGGCAAGCGGATTTGTAAGCCGTATTAAAATTGCACATTACGGTTACGGTAAAGCTCTATACATTACACACCCAAACGGTTATACTACAGTGTATGCGCATTTATCAAAACTATCTCCAGAAATTGAAGCTTACATAAAAAAGAAGCAATACGAGGCCGAAAGTTATGAAATTGAGCTATTTCCTACTCCAGAAGAATTACCTGTAACGCAAGGTGAACTTGTGGCTTATAGTGGAAACACGGGCAGTTCTGGCGGTCCTCACCTACATTTTGAAATTAGAAACAAAGACGAGCACCCCATAAACCCAATGCTTTTTGGCATTGACATTCTAGACACTAAAGCCCCTGTTGTGCAATCACTTTACGTGTACCCTTTAGATAGCACTTCATTTGTAAATAAGAAGAATAAAAAGCAAAAAGTAAGATTGGTGCCTCTAAAAAATGGTGATTTTGTTACCGAAAAAATCGATGCCATTGGAAATATTGGTTTTGGAATTAAAACTATTGACCGACAAGATTTGGCAGGAAACTCTAATGGTGTGTACAACATACAAACCGTAATTAATGGTTTGCGTAATTTTGAAATTGATTTTAAAGAATTTTCATTCGATGAAACAAAACACATTAATGCCTTAATCGATTACGAGCATTTTAAAACTAAAAGAGAACGCATTCAACGTTTGTACCGACAAGACAACCAATTAAGCTTATATAAATCGGTATCTAACAATGGTATTTTAACTATAAAAGATAGCACCAATTCCGTTTACAAAATTAGAGTATCCGATTATAAAAACAATTCAACCTGGATTACCGTTAATATAAAGGGAACAAAAAAGACCATTACCGAACCCAAGGAAAAGAAAATAACACCTTATTTTATTAAAGCCGATCAAGTAACCAATTTAAAACAAGATAAAATTACTGTCGATTTTTATAAAGATACTTTTTACAACGATTTTTATTTAGATTTTGAAGTAAAAAACGACACCTTATTATTGCATGACGATACGGTACCAACACAAAAAAGTTTCAATATCTCTTTTGATGTTAGCCAATATAACGATGCCGATAAAAGCAAACTATTTATTGCTCGTCTACTTGGCTACAAAGATTACCCAGCTTATTCTACAACAAAAAGAAAAGGCGATATTTTATCGACTACCACAAAATATTTAGGAAAATACGCGTTAGCAACAGATAGCGTTCCTCCTACTATTAAGGCAGATAATTTTAAAAATAAGCAATGGTTAAGTAATTTTAGATATCTAAAAGTTAAAATTAGCGACGATCTTTCTGGCATTTCTAATTACCGAGCAACCATTAACGGGAAATTTATTTTAATGGAATACGAATACAAAACAAATACTTTAACTTACGATTTTAATGATGGCGATTTTACAGACACTAACAATAATTTAAAAGTTATTGTTACTGATAATGTTGGAAATAGCTCTACTTTTGAAGCGTTATTTTACAGGAAATAACACGAACTAACTCATCAATTCATTTGAAAACAAAACTTTTAATTTTCAGTTTATTTTTTTGGAACCTTTACAATGGGGTTGCGCAAACAGCAACTATAAAAGGTATTATTTTAGATGAAAACAATTTACCCGTAGAACAGGTGAGTATTAAATCTGGTACGCAAGGCACCATTAGTAATACCAACGGGTTTTACAGTTTAACTATAAATATAAATGAAGATGTTTTAGTTGAATTTACACATTTAGCTTTCAAGAAAATATCGAGTACTTTTAATTTGAAAAACGGAGAAATCTTCGAATTCAATCCTGTAATGAGTACTTCTCTCGAGCAAATAGCCGCTGTTGTAGTAACAAGCAACCGCAGAAAAGATATTGAAGGTATAATTACTATAAAACCAGAAACCATTAGAAAAATACCCGGTGCTAATGCCGGTGTAGAAAACCTATTAATGACCTTACCAGGCGTTAGTAATAATAACGAATTGAGCACACAGTACTCTGTTCGCGGTGGAAATTACGATGAGAATTTGGTTTACGTGAATGATATAGAAGTGTATCGTCCGTTTTTAATTCGTTCCGGCCAACAAGAAGGTCTAAGTTTTGTAAACTCTAATTTGGTGCAAAATGTTGATTTTTCAGCAGGTGGATTTCAAGCTAAATATGGCGATAAATTATCTTCAGTTTTAGATATTACCTATAAAACACCTTACCAGTTTGAAGTTAATGCCGATTTGAGTTTACTTGGCGGAAGTCTTTCCGTAGAAAATATTAGTAAAGATTCTAAATTTACAAGCATTATAGGTTTACGTTATCGCGACAATAGTTTGCTAGTTGATGCTAAGGAAACCGAAACTAATGTTAAACCAACCTTTGCAGATGCTCAAGCATTTTTGACTTATAAATTTACCGATAAATTTCATTTGAGTTTTTTAGGAAACGCCTCTATCAATAAATACAATTTTGAACCGCAAAGCCGACAGACCAATTTTGGAACACTTGCCGATCCTATTGCGCTTTTAGTATTTTATGAAGGACAAGAAAAAGATGAATATCAAACCTATTTTGGAGCTTTTAAAGGAAGCTATTTTGCAAATGATGATTTAACATTAAAGTTAATAGCCTCAACTTACCACACTACAGAAGAAGAGTATTTTGATATTTTAGCACAATATAGATTAGGTGAAGTTAATAGTAATATTGGTGACGAGAATTTAGGAGAGGTAGAATTTAGCGAAGGTGTTGGTAGTCAATTAAATCATGGCCGAAACGATCTTGACGCCTTAATTACAAATATTGAGCATAAAGGCGATTTAAGAATTGAAGATAACCATATTGAATGGTCTATAAAATATACTCACGAAGATATTAGAGACCGCTTAGTAGAATGGGAAACCATAGATTCGGCAGGATTCTCTATTAGGCCTCCAAAAACAGTAGCAAACGAGCAACCTTATACGCCATTTAGCGGTCCGCTAGAACCTTATCAAAATATTAGAGCTACAAATAGCACGCAAATTAATAGACTGCAAGCCTATGCGCAATGGAGTAAACGCTCTACTATAGGCAATAGCGATGTTTGGTACAATGCCGGAGGGCGTATACATAGTTGGTCGGTTTCGGGAGATGGAATATCTGGAAGCAATCAAATCGTATTTAGTCCGCGTGCACAATTCACTATAAAACCTAATTGGGAAAAAGATATGCTATTTAGAGTAGCTACAGGTTTATATTATCAGCCACCTTTCTATCGTGAGTTACGTGATGCTTCGGGAACAATTCAGCCTGATGTTAAAGCTCAAAAATCACTTCATGTTGTATTAGGAAACGATTATAGTTTTAAAATGTGGGAACGCCCCTTTAAATTAACTACCGAACTTTATTATAAAGGCATTACCGATGTTAATCCGTACACTTTAGAAAACGTACGTATCCGTTATGCTGCCAATAATAATGCTGAAGCTTATGCATATGGTTTAGATATGCGCTTAAACGGAGAGTTTGTTCCTGGAACCGAATCTTGGTTTAGTTTTGGATACTTAAAAAATGAGGAGAATATAGATAATCGTGGCTATATTGCACGCCCAACAGATCAGCGTTTAAAGTTTGCTGCCTTATTTCAAGATTATGTACCTAATGTACCAAACATGAAAGTGTATTTAAATCTAGTTTACAATACAGGCTTACCAGGTGGATCGCCAAGTTATGCCGATCCTTACGATTATCAAAACAGATTACCAGATTACAAACGTGCCGATTTAGGGTTACAATTTGTGGTAGTCGATGATAAAAAACAATTTGATCGTGGTTGGAGAAAGCCTTTTAAAGCTTTGTCTTTTGGGTTTGAAATCTATAACATGTTTGATGCTCAAAACTCTATAACAAACACTTGGGTACGCGATGTATATAGCAAACGCCAATATGCGATTCCTAATTACTTAACACCGCGTGTTTTTAATGTAAAAACTAGTATGAGGTTTTAATATTAACGTTTTATTTAATAGATAAATTCTCTGAAAAAACAGCAAGTTCATCTGTACCTGAACCTGTTAAGCGCTGAACATAAACCTCTATACTTTCACCTGCTATTAAATCAATATCGGCATTTAATGATACATTTTGAATTTGAAGATCACTATCAATACGTACAACTGCGTTAGATTCAGTAACTAAAACACCTTCTTTAGCAATAACAAAAGCGTAAAAATTACCTGCAGCATTATCTACACGAATAGACATCGATACATTTACTTGAAATTTTCTAGGTTTAATACCATCATAGGTTAATTTATTATTCCCTTCAGACGCTATAAACCGAAACAATCTAGGAGCATCAAAACCACCTGTGCCTTGTACTTCAACAGGAGTGCCGTTAGATATAAATTGAGAAAACCCCGTTGTTAAAGTACCATTAAAGTAAAAATTACCAGATGCTACCCCATCTGTTTCTACGGGAATTCCCGGGCTATCCACATCCCATTTATTAGAAAAATCGTAGCCAGTATAAGGAGAAGAACCATTAACATAATTGCCTCCTCCATAAAAATTAACATTACTTATATTTCCACTAGTCAAAGCTGATACTCCTGTGATATCGATTGCCGCTGTTGCGCCCACTACTTTACTAAAACCACCTTGTTTGGCTATAATATCAAAGTCACCTGTAAAAGTTTGATAAATACCTGTATTATCACTAGCCCATCCTTCAGAATTTAAAAGTAACTGGTGTATATCATCAAAAGTAATTCCTGCTGCATTACTTACGTACTGTACAATACTAATAAAAACTAATCCATATGAAGAAATAGTACCAACCGAAGTTGAGTTCGCTACAACACTATCTCGAAACACAAAACGCTCTGTTCCAGTACTACCCGTTAGATTAAATACCGCTGCTCCAGGTCCAGAGGCTACTAAAGTAAGCCCCCTAATAGAACCGCCAGTATCACCTTCAAAAATAGTACCTCCAACTCGCATTAAAATATCTTCGTTTGTATCCTCTCCAACTAAATAAGCACCATTTAAATTAATTGGTGCAGCTAAAGTTATTGTGCCATTAATTTCATACATAAAGTCGGTAGTAAATAAGTATTCGGTTCCACCACCCGCAGCAAGCTCATCGGCCAAATCGGCTGCAGATTTCACTAATTTATAATTATCTCTAGTTACTGATCCTTCTAACTCAACCCAAACTGTTCCGTCAAAATAGAAAAAAGAACCTTCATCGATATCGAAAACCATTAAACCTTCTGCAGGAGAAGCAATAGCAATTCGCTGTGCAGTTGTCATTCTTGGTGTTAAAATTCCTTGAGTTGTAGATTCTATATCTAGAATTGAAGAAGCATCAGGAGTAGTTGTTCCTATACCTACTTGTGCATATGTTGGTATCTGAAAAAGGACTAAAAATAATAATCCGATAAAAATAGTAGTGTTCTTCATGTTCGCTTAGCTTTAAGTTACTCTAAATATAATAAATAAAGCGCAAAGTTAAGCATAAAAAATCAGTTAAACACTACAAAAACACATTTAAACGTTAAAAACAATCATTTAATCGGATTTATTATATAAAAACAAATTATTATTAAGCGAATTCCTTCAAAATAGAAATCACATAGTCAACCTCTGCTTTTGTATTAAAAATACTAAATGAGAATCTTAAAGACGGTTTCTCTAAATCGTCACCAGATAATATTTCGGATAAAACATGCGATTTTTTATTACTTCCACTTTGGCACGCACTGCCTTTAGAACAAGCAATACCTTTTAAATCTAATTGAAAGAGCAGCATAGCAGATTTATTTGCCGGAATTGGCAAGCAAACATTAATTAAGGTATAAGTGCTTTTTTCTAAATTCTCTGACTCTCCATTAAAGGTAACACCCGGTAAAGCCGCCTTAATTTCATTTATAAAATATAATTTCAGGCCATTAATATATTCATGCTCTTCTTCTGCACGTTCGTGACATAATTTTAGAGCCGCCTCTAAACCAGCAATATTGTGCACACTCTCTGTACCTGCTCGAAGTCCGCGTTCTTGCTCTCCTCCAAAAATTAAAGGTTTAAGGTATCCTATATTTTTTCTGATAAAAGCAAAACCAACACCTTTTGGACCATGGAATTTATGACCTGCTGCAGCTATAAAATCAACTTGAATATCTTGTAAATCTAAATTATAGTGCCCTACAGATTGTACGGCATCACTATGGAAAAGTGCATTATTAGCTTTACATAAATTAGAAACATGCTTAATATCGGTAATGTTGCCAATTTCATTATTAATGTGCATTAAGCTCACCAATGTTTTGGTTTCTGTTTGTAATAAGGATTCCAAATGATTAAAATCCAAATTCCCTTTGCTGTCCAAATTAACAAAACTGACATCAATGTTATGGCTTTCCTGTAAAGCTTCTACTGTATGTAAAACGGCATGATGTTCAATTTTTGTGGTTATAATATGCTTAACGCCTAAATCGCGAACGGCACTATTCAAAATTAAATTATCAGCCTCTGTGCCACCCGATGTAAAAATAATTTCACTAGCCGAAACATTTAAACAACTCGCTATGGCCTTTCTAGATTTTTCGATTAAAGATTTTGAAGACCTCCCGAAACTGTGTGAAGATGATGGGTTTCCGAAGTTTGCTTTCAAAACTTGAGCCATAACATCAATAACTTCATCTCTCAGTTCTGTTGTTGCGGCATTATCAAAATATACTGGTTTCATATTACTTTATTAAGCAACAAAAATACTTCAAATAAAATTATTTCTAATATCGTTCGTTATTAGTTTGAAATGAATTTTACAACATTGCAAAATTCAGTTTACTCATTATTTTTTATTACATATTAAGTAGGTTAAAAAAATGATAAAAACGAATTTAATCTGTAATTTTGAAGTTTATTTGTTATCAATATCAATTCCACTATTTTTGTGGCAAAATAGATGTCCATGCGTAAGTTAATTTATATTTTTATTGCTGTTTGTTTAATTTCAATCCAAGGCTGTGATGATGGTGATATTATTACCGTAGAGCTTGAATTCGACGATGAGTTTAGCGCATGCGAAGGTGTATCAGATCTTGTTCTTTATAAAACGAAAGACGATCCATCAGAATCTTTATCAGTATTAATTTCTGATTTGACTTTAGATGAAATTCTAGCGGTAGAAAGTAATGATTCTCTAGAACTTGCCTTAGGTGCTACGTTTTACTATAGAACTTATAGTGATGAAAGTTTACCCTCAACCCTATTTTGTAACGATATTCCTGATGAAGTAACGATTACTTCTAGTGAAAGTGATGCTTGTACTGCGGAAATTTTAACTGTTTTAACTAAAGATGATGAAGATGGAATTTTAGCAAGCTTAGAAGATCTAGATGGTGATGGCGATTTAACTAATGATGATACTGATGGTGATGGTTTACCAAATTATATTGATTGGGATGATGATGGTGATAATATTTTAACTGAAGATGAAAACCCAGACCCAAATGGTGATGGTGATTTAGAAGATGCTCAAGATACCGATGGTGATGGTATTCCTGATTATTTAGATGCTGATGATGATGACGATGGTGTTTTAACTCGTGATGAAGAAAATGACTCACAAGATCAACGTCCAAATAATGATATTACTAACAGTGATGTTGGTGCAGATTATTTAAATCCTGCCGTTGCAGAAACAGTTCCGGCAACAGCTTATAGAGAACATACAATTTACTACACCTATTTAGTAACTGTAAACTTGCAAGAAATTAGCTTAAGCTTTTTATCTCAAGACGATTTTGATTTTGGTGTTTTAAGCGATAGTGGTTTAACATCATCGGAAAGTGTAACACCAGATTTTGAGTAGGCTTTAATTAACACTTACATTTTGGTAAATATAAACTTCGGTGGCGCCTAAACCATATTTTTGGTAATTGGCGTCGTAATATTTAACGTTGTTGTAGCGACCAAATAAATATTCTAATTCCATTTTAAGCACACCTTCTCCAACACCATGGATAAATACAATTTTCTGTATGCGTTTAGAAATAGCCCAATCTAGCTTATACCTTGCTGTATCTAATTGGGTGGTTAACATATCGTGATTACTCATGCCTCTAGAGGATTTTACAAGTTGATTAATATGTAAATCGACCTCCATTGTAGGTTCAAATCTTTCTTTTGGTTTTACTCTAACAGATTTTCTGCGACCTGGTTTTTCTTTTTCATCTAAAACAGAACTTAAACTTTTATGAGAAAAAACACCAGTAGAAAAATCGCTCTTTGAAGTATCTTTAACGAGTTCTTCGGCTTCAAAATCTAACAAAAAACCATCGATTGTTTCAATAGATATTGTATTTCCGGCAATAGATTTTATATGCCCAGACAGGTTTTCATCTAAAACTAAAACAAAATCGTTTACTTTAAATTTCATAGTAATTAGTTTTCTATTGAGTCGTTGTTTTCTAAATCTTCATCCCTTTTACTTGGTACTAATTTAGAAATTCTATAAACTCCCATCATTAAAAAAACAATACCAACCATTAGTAAATACTGGTTCTGCTCTGCACCAACTTTAGCATACATAGCAACTACTGCTCCAACTAAAATTAATATATAATTTAAATACTTCATTCGGCAAATTTAAACAAATACTAATCAAAATAATTGAGATTATAATTTCTTAAATTACTCAAAAACATTAAATCATTAATTATCAAACACTTAATTTTTAACCATTTTATATAAATAATATGATGTTAACAAAGTTTTAGTATATTTGTATTGTTCCATATTCATTAAAAAACTATGATAAAACCTACACCAAACATCCGTGAAACGCTTTTTAGCTCGTTAAAATGCAGTTTAACGAAAGAAAAAACAACTATTTTATCAATTAGATTTGGTCTGTTCTTCACAGTATTATTATGTCAATTTGCAGAAGCTCAACTAGCTGTAAGAAACAATGCATATGTTTATGTAAATGATGAAATTGTATTTGTTGAAGATGATATTAACCTAGGAGAACCTGCAAGTACAATATATTTAAGAACTGAAGCTCAAATAATACAAGGTATTGGAACTACAGGAAACTCAGGAGAAGGCGCATTAAGTGTTTACCAAGATGGAAATGTTGGAGCTTACGAATATAACTATTGGTGTTCGCCTACAGGACTTCCTGCTGCTACTGCCGGAAATGGCTTATTTGGAATTACACTACTTAATGACATTGTAGATGATGTAAATTCTACTTCTGCAGGTACAACCCACCAGCCTGGCTATAATGGAACATCTGCCCCTTTGAATATAGAGCCTTATTGGATTTGGACTTACCCTGCAGGAACAGACTATACAGGTTGGGTATACGCAGGGGACGCAACACTTATAGCTCCTGGATATGGCTTTTCTATGAAAGGCACTGTTGGCTCTGGAGAAAATCAGAACTACGATTTTAGAGGTAAACCAAATACAGGAACAATTAGCATCACTGTTGTCAATGGCTCCGAAACTCTTGTTGGAAACCCATACCCTTCTGCAATGGATGCTCACGCTTACATATGGGATGCTGAGAATAGAAATGTTTTTGATGGCGTTTTACGCTATTGGGAACAAGACCCTACTACCGATTCTCATAATTTAGCTAGTTATGATGGCGGATATACAACATATACTATTGATGAGTTTTCTTTCGTCCCTACTATTGTTCCAGCTGTCTTTAAAACTTATAATACAGACGGTACTGAAGCTGGAAATAGTGGCACAACCAATACAGGCAAAATACCTGAACGTTATATTCCTATTGGACAAGGATTTAAGATTTTAGCTAATGCTAGTGGAACCTTGAAAGCAAAAAATAGTCATCGTGTTTATGAAAAAGAATCTGGCGGAAATAGTGCTTTTTTCAAATCGGCTAACTCCAAAGGGGAAAAAACTGAAAATTCAATTTTCACAACTGTAGCTGAGGACACGAAACGCTTTAGATTAAATATTAGCTTTAACAACCTTTACTCAAGACAACTAGTTGAGACTTTTAATGATCGCGCTACTGAAAGTTTTGATCGTGGATTAGAAATTAAACAAAACGAAAATGATAAGCTTGGATCTGATGCTTACTGGCTCTTGGAAAATGAAGCTTATCTCGCTCAAGCACTACCTTTTAATGAAGCAATGAAAATACCTTTACATATTACGATAGCTAATGATATGCCAGTAAACATTAAAATCGCAGATGTTCAAAATTTCGATTCAGATTTACCAATTTTCATTCATGACAAAACAACTGACCTATATGTTAATTTACAAAGTCAAGACTTTAGTGTAAACCTCGATGCAGGAAATTACACGGAACGTTTTGAAGTTACGTTTAGAGCAGACGTTACATTGGCTACCGAAGAACATCTTGTAGATAGCATGGACGCTATTCAAAATAACACAACAGATATACTTAAGGTTTTAAATCCTTCGAATTTAGATATAAAATCTATTTTGGTATATGATGTTTCAGGAAAACAAGTAATAACAGAGAGACCTAATGACATTTCTAATGCTTACGAGCTTTCTACAAAACAACTTAGTACAGGTGTTTATATTGTAAAAGCAACACTAGATAACAACACAACATTCAATAAAAAGATAATTATTAATTAAACCATTTTAATACTGGTTAAAAAAAGCCAACTAACAAAAAATCCATAAAGCATTTTTTTGTTAGTTGGCTTTTATTATTTTAGCATACTTAGAACAAATAAAACATGCAATCTCTAGAAAAATACATGCTTCCATGCCTAAATAAAAAACTATTTGGTGTAGAATGTATGGGCTGCGGTATACAGCGCTCTATTTCATTAATTTTTCAGGGTGACTTTATTGCTGCTTTTAAAATGTATCCTGCTATATACCCTTTAATATTTCTTTTTATTTACATAGGAAGTAATATGGTCTTTAAATTTAAGCACTCAAATATTATCACAACAATTTTAGCTATAGCAACAATCGTGACTATTGTAACAAGCTATTTTATTAAAATAATTAATTAAAATTAACACATGGAACAAGAAAAACTGAACCCAACGCTAGTATATGTATTAGCAATTATCGGACTATTATGCTGCTGTATTGGAGGCTTCGGCTTTATATTGGCTGGTATTGCCTTTTTTATTGCAAATAGTAAATTAAATGCAGCAAAAGCAAACCCAGAGAAGTACGATCCTGCAAGCGTAAAAGCGATGAATACTGCAAAAATAGTAGCCTTGGTGATACTTATAATAAACGTACTATACCTAATATCTACTATTTACCAAATTGCTACGGTGGGTTGGGATCAAGTTATGATGCAATCTCAAGAGATTATGGAACAATACCAAAATCAATAATTATTATTGATTTATTACAAATAAAAAAGCGACCCATAGGTCGCTTTTTTTATTTCATTAATTACTAAAACAATTATTTTTCAAATTGAGATAGTGTTTTTGTTATAATTGAAACACAATCTAATAATTGTTCCTTCGTCATCACCAATGGTGGTGCAAAACGAATAATATTACCATGTGTTGGTTTGGCTAATAAACCATTATCGCGTAAAGCTATACATATATTCCAAGCCGTATCACTTTCTTCTGTATCGTTTATTAAAATAGCATTTAGAAGACCTTTTCCTCTAACACCATTTACTATAGAACTTGTTTCTATAAATTTAGACAATTCCGATCGAAACAATTCACCTAACTCAAAAGCATTATTAGCTAATTCTTCATCTTTAATAACATCTAAAGCTGCGATACCAACGGCCGCTGCAATTGGATTTCCTCCAAAAGTACTACCGTGATTCCCTGGCTTTATAACATTCATAATTTCGTTATTAGCTAAAACCGCAGATACAGGGTATGCACCTCCAGACAAGGCTTTTCCTAATATTAAAATATCAGCTTTTACTTCAGGAGTTCCAGAACAATGTTTATCTGCACAACTGCAGTTCCCACAAGTTGCTAATAAACGCCCTGTTCTTGCAATACCTGTTTGCACTTCATCTGCAATAAATAAAACATTGTGCTTTTCACAAAGTGCTTTTGCTGAAGCTAAATAACCTTCGCTTGGCACATAAACTCCTGCTTCACCTTGAATTGGTTCTACAAGAAAACCAGCGACGTTTTTATTATTTACTAAAACATCTTCTAGCGCTTTTAGGTTATCGTATTCAATTTTAATGAATCCTTTCGTATAAGGGCCAAAGTTCTTTCTAGCTACAGGATCGTTACTAAAAGAAATAATGGTTGTGGTACGCCCATGAAAATTATTTTCACAAACTACAATTTCAGCTTCATTCTCATCAATACCTTTTACTTCGTAAGCCCACTTTCTACATAGTTTCAAAGCTGTTTCTACAGCTTCTGCACCCGTATTCATTGGTAATAACTTATCGTAATTAAAGGTTTCAGTAGCGTATTTTTCAAACTTACCAAGCACATCATTATAAAATGCTCTAGAGGTTAAGGTTAATGTTTGCGCTTGCTCTGTCATGGCTCCAACAATTTTTGGATGACAATGCCCTTGGTTTACTGCTGAGTAGGCCGACAAGAAATCGTAATATTTCTTACCCTCTACATCCCATAAATACACACCTTCTCCTCTACTCAATACTACTGGTAGTGGATGGTAATTGTGTGCACCATACTTGTTTTCTAAATCTATCGCTTGTTGCGAAGTTAATTGGTCTAAAACAGCCATTTTAAAAAAATTTAAACGTTTATATCCAAAAAAATGGATATTATAAAATAACCATTCCTTCTCTACCTTTATCCTTTCGAAGTTTCGAAAATTCAGCGTGGGAGAGAAATCATCCCTAGGAATGCCAAATTTATGAAATATTCAATTAAAATGTGTCTTTTTAATATTTAATGTGTCCAAGTAGTAACTATTACTTAATCAATAACAAAAAATTATGGACTATTTAACAAATGTATTAGAACAACTTTCACAATCTATTGGTGGAAATTTATCAAGTGCTTTAAGCGCTTTAATTATCATCATTATAGGTTGGTTTATTGCCGGATTACTAAAACGAGTTATTTTTAAATTACTTAGCAAAACGGGAATCGACAATAAAATGAAAAATTCCAAAATTGGAATTTCAGGCTTTATAAGCAAACTGGTTTACTTTTTAGTAATGATTTTTGTTTTCACTTTGGCTTTAGAAAAATTAGGAATGAGTAGTGTACTCGACCCTTTAAAAAATATGCTAGACGAATTCACTGGGTTTATTCCAAATATTATTGGTGCTGGTTTAGTTTGCTATATTGGTTACATGCTAGCAACTATAGTATCTGAATTAGTTGAACTTTCTGGAGATTCTATTCAAAAACTAACTCCAAAATTAAAATTACCAGAAAATATTGATATTGTTAACGTGATTAAAAAAATTGTGTTCATCTTTATTTTTATTCCGTTATTAATTTCAGCATTTAATATCCTTAATATGGATGCCATCTCGGAACCTGCAACAACGATGTTAAAGGATTTCTTTAGTGCTATTCCAAAAGTAATTTTAGCTGCAATTATTATTATCTTATTTGTAGTTGGTGGTCGTTTTTTAAGTGAACTTATAAAAGACCTACTTAACAGTATGAATTTGAACAACTTTTTCAACAAAGCTGGTTTAGGTGCCGTTACAGGAAACACTAACCTAGTAGCCATTATTGGGAACTTAGTGTATTACTTTATTATTTTATTTGGACTTACAACCGCTGTAGACAAATTAGAATTTGGCTATTTAACCGATATTTTATATACCATTACAAACTACTCTGGTAAAATAATTTTCGGACTTATTATTTTAGCCATTGGAAACTGGATAGCTTCTGTTGCTGCCAATAACTTTGCGAAAAATGATGATAATGCTTTTGTTGCATCTATCATTAGAATTGCCATTATTGCCATTTTCTTAGCCATCGGATTAAGAACTATGGGACTTGCTGATGAAATTATCAATCTTGCCTTCGGTATTTCTTTAGGTACAGTTGCACTAACTATCATACTATCTTTCGGACTTGGTGGACGTGAAGCTGCAGGAAAACAAATGGATAAAATACTTAACAAATTCAATAAAAAATAGTTTATCGCCCTCAAAAAATTAAAAGCTGTTCAGTAATTTACCGAGCAGCTTTTTTTTATGTAGAATATTTTCTTATTTCATTCTAAAAAATTAGAGATTATTAAGCTTCTCCTCGCCTTCTTCACCTAAAAACCATCTTATATTCTAGTTGAAATTAAAATTCCATTAAAGTAATTGAAAATAATATGAAATTTATTTCTGGCTATTAGTATTTTTGCAGCATGTCTAGAAGAAAAACAAGAAAACAAGTTTTTGAAAACGTTGAAGTAATTGATGCCGGAGCTAAAGGAAAAACCATAGCCAAAGCACCCGACGGAAAAGTTATTTTTTTACCTAATGCTGTACCTGGCGATGTGGTAGATGTGCAAACCTTTAAAAAGCGTAAAGCGTATTATGAAGGTAAAGCTACGGTATTTCATAAACTATCGGATAAAAGAACCACGCCTGCTTGCGAGCATTTTGGCACTTGCGGTGGTTGTAAATGGCAAGATATGGCTTACGAGCATCAGCTGTTTTACAAACAAAAAGAAGTTACAAATAATTTAACCCGTATTGGGCATATAGAATTACCAGAAGTTACTCCGATTTTTGGTGCTGAAAATCAGTATTTCTATAGAAATAAAATGGAATTCTCATTTAGTGATAGCCGATGGTTAACTCTAGAAGAAGTGCAGTCGGATGAAGATTTAGGAGATCGAAATGCTTTAGGATTTCATATTCCTGGTATGTGGGACAAAATTTTAGATGTTAAAAAATGTCACTTACAAGCCGATCCTTCTAACGCCATTAGAAATGCCGTTAAAGCATTCGCGCTTGAGAATGATTTAGAATTCTTTAATACAAGAAACCAAACTGGATTATTACGTACCATGATGATTAGAACATCTAGTACTGGTAATATTATGGTAATGATTCAATTCTTTAAAGAAGATAAAGAGAAACGTGAACTAATATTAGATTATTTAGGTGAAACGTTCCCGGAAATTACATCTTTACAATATGTTATTAACGGTAAGGCAAATGATACTATTTACGATCAGGAAGTGATTTGCTACAAAGGCAACGATCATATCTTTGAAGAAATGGAAGGCTTAAAATTTAAAATTAATGCCAAATCATTTTACCAAACCAACTCCGAGCAAGCTTACGAGCTTTATAAAATCACTAGAGATTTTGCAGGACTAACTGGTAATGAGCTTGTTTACGATTTATATACCGGAACCGGAACCATTGCTCAGTTTGTTGCCAAGCAAGCTAAAAAAGTAGTTGGTGTAGAAGCTGTGCCAGATGCAATTACCGCAGCAAAAGAAAATGCACAATTTAATAACATAAACAACGTTGAATTCTTTGTAGGCGACATGAAAAATGTTTTTAATGCCGATTTTATTGAAGCCAACGGTACACCAGATATTATAATTACCGATCCACCTCGTGATGGTATGCATAAAGATGTAGTACAACAAATATTAAATATTGCTCCGGCAAAAGTAGTTTATGTAAGCTGTAACAGTGCTACACAGGCTAGAGATTTAGCCTTAATGGACGAGCAATACAAGGTAGTTAAAACACAAGCTGTAGATATGTTTCCACAAACATTTCACGTGGAAAACGTAGTGCTTTTAGAAAAACGATAATTTAGAATTTAAGCGTTCGTTTTTCTTTTAATTTTAGGAATACATTGTAATAAAGTATGAAATATTTTAAAATTCTTTTTATCCCCATAATGATATTAATTGTGGGGATAACTATAAGTTGTGAACGTGATGATATTTGTCCGGCTATTACACCTACAACACCTAATTTAATTATCGATCTTTTAGATTATACCGACGAAGATAGCAGTAAAAATGTTTTTAAATTAGTAGTAATTGGTGTTGATAATGATGAAGTTTTATCGGGGTATGAAATAGTAACAAGCAACCAATTGGTACTTCCGTTAAAAACTACCGATAATACAACACAGTATGCGCTTATTAACAATTATGTTCTAGACGATAATGATACCCCAGATGATGATACAGACGATTTTCTCTCCGATGAATCAAACATAGATATTATTACCATAAACTATAGCCGTACCGAAGTTTTTGTATCGCGAGCTTGTGGTTACAAAACTATTTATGAAAACGTAACGGTACAAATAGAAAGTGATGAAGATAATTGGATAGAATCCATACAACCCCTAAATTCAAATCAATCTGTAGAAGATGAAACAGAAACACACTTTAACTTATTTCATTAATAGCGTAATGCTATTAATATTTTGTGTGTCTGTAAATGCACAAAACGATAGTATCCCGGAAACAGTTACCGACTCTACTAAAATCAAACAAAAATACGGTATTCGTATAGGTGGAGATATTAGTAAACTAGCACGTTCTTTTGCTGAAGATAACTATAGTGGCTTTGAAATAGTGGCCGACTATAGACTAAAAAAAGATCTTTATGCTGCAGCTGAAATTGGATTTGATAACAAAAACACAATAACAGATTATTTAGATATTACCTCCAAAGGAAGTTATATTAAAGCAGGTTTCGATTACAATATGTACGATAACTGGCTAGATATGGATAATATGGTTTACACAGGGTTTCGTTTAGGCTTTAGCTCCTTTAGTCAAGAACTTAACAGCTACACCATATATAACACCAACCAATATTGGCTGCCACAATATTCATCTAGCGATTTACAAGAGTTTAACGATTTAACTGCTGTTTGGGCAGAAGTCCTTTTAGGTATGAAAATTGAACTATTCAATAATTTATATGCTGGCGTAAACGTGCAACTAAAATTTTTAGTAACAGAAACAGAACCAGACAATTTTCAAAATGTTTACATTCCTGGTTTCAACAAAACATACGATAGCAATAGTATTGGCGTAGGTTTTGGCTATACATTATCTTACCGCATTCCACTTTACAAAAAAGACAACTAGTATATTTTTAACGCGTTTAATACCACTAGAATGAAACGTTCCTTTTACTTTATATTCACCATAGGTTTTTTAATGCTTTGGAGCTCTTGTCGTAAAGATTTTGAGTTTTCTCCAAGCACGGGGAGTCTAACATTTTCGAGAGATACGGTATACTTAGATACTGTTTTTTCAAAAATTGGTTCTAGTACATATAATTTAAAAGTTTATAATAAAAGTGATAGAGATATATCTATTCCTTCGGTAAAATTAACTTTAGGTGAAACTTCTAATTACCGCTTAAGCGTAGATGGTATTGCTGGTAAATCTTTCGAAAACGTTGAGCTATTGGCAAAAGACAGTCTTTATATTTTTATAGAAACTACCGTTGATATTGAAAATGAAGCTGCAACATCAGGCCAATTTTTATACACCGATGCTATAGAGTTTGATAGCGGTACAAAACAACAAAAAGTAGAATTGGTTACCCTTATTCAAGATGCCATTTTTATATATCCTAATCGTGATAATACCACAAAAGTAGTTGAAACATTAAGTCTTAACATTGATGGAGAAACTGTAGAAACCGATTTACAAGGTCGAGAATTATTACCAAACGAACTTAATTTCACAAACGATAAGCCTTACGTTATCTATGGTTTTGCTGCCGTACCAAACAATGAAACCTTAACTATAGATGCCGGTGCGCGTATATATTTTCATTCGGAATCAGGACTATTAGTAACTAACGGAGCTTCTTTAAAAGTGAATGGAGCTTTAAGTAACGACAAAGAAACATTAGAAAATCAAGTTATTTTTGAAGGCGACCGATTGGAACCTGACTTTTCTGAAACTCCAGGGCAATGGGGAACCATTTGGCTTTTTGATGGTAGTATAGACAATATTATCAATTACGCCACTATTAAAAATGCCAACGTTGGTATTTTATGCGATGGAGACCCAAACGCTACAAACCACAAATTAAACATAACAAACTCTCAAATTTATAATTCAGGTAGTTTTGGTATTATGGGCAGAAACACCTCTATTGCTGGAGAAAATGTTGTAATTAATAATGCCGGACAATCTTCTTTTGCTGGAACTATTGGTGGCAGATACAATTTTACACATGCTACTATTGTAAATTATTGGGATAACGGCTTTAGACAATTACCTTCTGTGCTTTTAAATAATTTTGTTTTAGATGAAGATAACAATGCTACCCTAGCCGATTTAGGTGAAGCAAATTTTAACAACTGTATTATTTACGGCAATGATAATCCTGAATTTTTATTAGAACAAATAGAAGACGAAACCGTTGCATTCAACTTTAAATTCACCAATTGTTTATTGCGTTTTCAAGATGATAGCAACTTCTTCTCAGATGAAGTATACAACCTAACGGATACTAATCACTTTGAAAATAACATCTTTAATAAAACACCCGATTTTAAAGATACCGATTTAAATGAATTTATAATTGGAGCCAATTCCGAAGCTATAAACCAAGCTAATACCACGTTTGCGGCACAAGTACCAACCGATATTTTAGGAGTAAACAGAACTACCTCTGCAGATATTGGAGCATACCAGCATATTACATTTCCTGAGGAAGAATAAGAACTTCATTGTTTTTAATAGTTATTCAAATGTTTTTTATAATTTAAAACACATAACAAAACTCAACTCTATTCAATTAAATATATGAGCATATTCTCTTATCACCTTGTTAGAATACCATTTACATTGGCGATAAAAGGCTTGCTCTCAGCCCCTATTAAAAGAAACACTAAAGGACTAATTCATTCTGAATACATGACAGCAATGACATTAGGCTCTCCAATTATTTCTACTTCCAGATTTCTTATAAAACAGGTCGCTATTTTTGCACAATGGGAAAACGAAGAAGCTCTTGAAGATTATTTAAAAAAAGAAAAACTTGGTAAACTCCTGGCTAAAGGTTGGCACGTTCGGTTAGAGTTTATGAGGGAATGGGGAAAGATAAGCGGATTCAAAATCCCTGAACGGAAAGCAACATTAGAAAGCGAGCTATCTCCTGTTGTGGCCGTTACAATTGCTAGAATGAAACCCTTAGCAATTCCAAGATTTTTGCATTGGGGAAGACCTGTTGAAAAATTAGTTCGTGACCACGAAGGTACTTTACTCTCATTAGCCTCAGTAAGGTTTCCTAATACAGTTTCTACCTTTTCTATTTGGAAAACAGAAGAGGAAATGACCAATATGGTTCACGGCCATAGTGCCATGCCTAAACCAAAAAGACATTCAGACGCCATGAAAGAGCGGGAACGAAAAGATTTTCATTTTGAATTTACAACTTTACGTTTTAAACCTATTTCTGAATTTGGCTCTTGGAAAAACAAAGAGAATTATATTCCTAATTTTAAAAAGAATTAAATGGGAATTGCTATTTTAAAACAAAACTTTCAAGATGTAATTACCCAACAATGGGTCATATTATTTGGAAAAAAAATCACCAAGAATCAATATGAATGGCTTTTGGGTCCTTTTGGAACCACAAAAGGCATTGGTGTAAAATTTATTAAGCAACTAGCTAAAAACGAGCAACTAACAATAGATGAGAAAGAAAATGATAAAGGAATATTATCATCTATAAATCAGCTAAATTTATCTAGTGAAGCACAACATAAATTATCTAAAAACGTCATTGATTTCTACGAAAATACAAGTAATTACGATTTCGATTTAAAAGTAAAGTGGAATCCTTTTTTTAAAGTATTCGGTATCTTATTAAGATTATTATTTAGTAATCGTATTGAACAGCTAAACGTTCCTATTGAGAACATCGAGGATTCAAAATCATTAAAAAGTGATATAATTCATTTGTTAGATGCTAAAACAAAAAAAGTTAAACGCACTATATGGCTTAGAACTTTTAAAACATCAGGAGAAGTAGTGTATTCAGGTGTTTATGAAACTTGCGTAATACCATCAGGACAAACGTGTATTAAAGCCATATTTCCTTTACCAAACGGGAACGCTACAGTCATTTTAAGTCCAAGTGTTGGAGAAAACGGCGAACTCATTTTAACATCCTCAGGAAAGAAAATTGGTGATAGTGGTTTTTACTTTTTGCTAAACGACTCCAAAGGAAACTTATGGACTAAATTCATCAAATCATTTAAAGACGAGCTCGTAGTTGGTTCTAGAAATGAAAACATTACGGCTCTACAAACCTTAACGTTATGGAATTTAAGAGTGCTACAATTTCAATATACAATAAATAAAAAAACGTCTGAAATATAATTTCAGACGTTTTTTTTATGTTTTTTAATTTAAGAGTGTTTCAAACTCCAGATTGTTATATTTCACAACTTTAAGCGCTTTAGAATAGTTGAGAAGAAAATTAATAGTCTCCTCCTTGGGCTCAAGTTTTTCTGGGTTTCCAATAGATTTCTTAGAGTAAATTTTTTCCATTTCTTTCAAATTAAAGTTAATTTAAATAGTAAACGCAGCAAAATTCACTTTATTGTATTTAGTAAAACTAATCGGTTAAAACAATGTTATGCTTCTCAATTATTTTACGTAGGTTTATTAAAGCATAGCGCATTCTTCCTAAAGCTGTATTGATGCTAACGCCTGTTCTTTCAGATATTTCTTTAAAACTCATATCATTATAAATACGCATTAAAAGCACATCACGTTGATCTTCCGGAAGCTCATCCACCAAACGGCGCACATCGTTCTCAACCTGTTCCTTAATAATTACTTTTTCAGCATTTAAACTGCTATCACTAAGCACCGAAAAAATACTAAATTCACCTGTGTTATCAAATTTAGGCATACGGCTGTTCTTTCTAAAAAAGTCGATTACCAAGTTATGCGCAATACGCATTACCCAAGGTAAAAATTTGCCTTCTTCATTGTAAGCTCCTCGTTTTAAGGTTTTAATAACCTTAATAAAAGTATCCTGAAAAATATCGTCGGCAACATCGCCATCATATACTTTCGAATAAATAAAACTGTAAATTCTTTGCTTGTGCCTTTTTATAAGTACTTCTAAAGCACATTCATCGCCTTTAATGTAGTTACTAACTAAAATAGCATCTGTAGTAGGTTCGTGTTTCATAATCATTACTTTATGGTAAAGAAAAACTGGGTTTTCTCAAAAATTAAAATTTTTAAAGTAATGTTATGCGATAGGCAGGTGTTGATTTATAATTAATTAGCTGATTCAAAGATAACAAGAATCGTTCCTAAAAAACAAAAATTAATTATTTTTTTTTAACATTTCTTTACTAGCCATTCTATTTTTTATGCTCACAGACTTATATTATCTTTGTGAAATTTGCATACAAAAGCCTATGACTACTAATCTTTCCGAAGTTGATCCAAAACAAAACATCATTATAAAAGGTGCCAAATTACACAACCTAAAAAATATCGATGTTGTTATACCAAGAAACAAATTGGTGGTTATTACAGGTCTTTCGGGCTCTGGAAAATCGAGTTTAGCCTTCGATACGCTTTACGCGGAAGGCCAACGTCGCTATGTAGAAAGTTTATCTAGTTATGCGCGCCAGTTTTTAGGGCGTCTAAACAAACCAAAAGTAGACTATATAAAAGGTATTGCGCCAGCCATAGCCATCGAGCAAAAGGTAAACTCTACCAACCCAAGATCTACAGTAGGTACTACAACCGAAATTTACGATTATCTCAAATTATTATTTGCCAGAATAGGTAAAACAATATCACCAGTTTCTGGAGATGAAGTTAAAAAAGATACGGTTACCGATGTTTTAAATTACTTAAAAACATTTCCTGAACGCGAAAAAATGCTACTCCTCGCTCCTATTCATTTAGAAGAAGGACGAACTATAGAAGATAAATTAAAGGCTCTAAATCAACAAGGTTACGCTAGAATAAAAATTAATGAAGACGTTGTTAGAATAGACGACGCTACAAAAATTGGTAAAAAAGACAAAATTTTATTAGTTGTAGATCGTATTATTACTAAGCACGAAGAAGATTTTTACAACCGCTTAGCCGATGCCATACAAACTGCATTTTTTGAAGGTAAAGGCGAATGTACCATCGAAACTTTAAAGGATAATAAACAACGTACGTTTAGCAATAAATTTGAGTTAGACGGCTTAAACTTCTTAGAACCTAATGTGCATTTATTCAGTTTTAACAATCCTTACGGCGCCTGTCCAACATGCGAAGGTTATGGAGATATTGTTGGTATTGACGAAGATTTAGTTATCCCAAACACCGCTTTATCGGTTTACGAAAGCACCATTTTCCCTTGGCGTGGTGAGTCTATGAGTTGGTATAAAGACCAATTGGTAAACAACTCGCATAAATTTGATTTTCCAATACATAAACCTTATTTCGAACTTACCGAAAAACAGCAACAACTCATTTGGGAAGGCAATAAACATTTCGAAGGTTTAAACAGCTTTTTTGCAGAGTTAGAATCTAAAGCATATAAAATTCAAAACCGCGTGATGTTATCCCGCTACCGGGGAAAAACCAAATGTAAAACCTGTAATGGCAAACGTTTACGCGTAGAAGCTAACTATGTAAAAGTAGGCAGCGCTAGCATTTCCGATTTAGTAGAGAAACCCTTAGATCAATTAGCCGAGTTTTTCAATAACCTAGAATTAAACGAGCACGACAACACGATTGCCAAACGTTTATTAAAAGAAATTAATAACCGTTTAGAGTTTTTGGCCAATGTTGGTCTCGATTACTTAACCATAAATAGAAAATCGAACACACTTTCCGGAGGGGAAAGTCAGCGTATAAATTTAGCAACCTCTTTAGGTAGTAGTTTGGTGGGATCTATGTATATTTTAGATGAGCCTAGCATAGGCTTGCACCCAAAAGATACCGAACGTTTAATAATGGTTTTAAAGTCCCTACGCGATTTAGGTAATACCGTAATTGTTGTAGAGCACGACGAAGATATCATGAAGGCCGCCGATAGCATTATCGATATTGGTCCTGAGGCAGGAACTTTTGGCGGACACGTTGTTGCGCAAGGTGATTACGATGCTATTTTGGCTTCCGACTCGTTAACAGCTCAATACTTAAACGAGACTTTAAAAATTGAAGTTCCTAAAAAACGTCGTCAATCTAAATACTACGTCGATATAAAAGGAGCTCGCGAAAATAACCTTAAAAACATAGATGTTCGCTTTCCATTAGGTATGTTAACTGTAGTTACAGGTGTTTCTGGTAGCGGAAAAAGTACGCTCGTTAAAAAAATATTACACCCAGCTTTACAGAAAAAGCTAACCGATTTTGGTGACAAACCCGGACAATTTTCTAGTTTAGAAGGCAATTTTGCAAACATAAAACAAATTGAATTTGTAGATCAAAACCCTATTGGGCGTTCATCTCGATCCAATCCGGTTACTTATATAAAAGCTTACGATGATATTCGTGCCTTATTTTCGAAGCAGAAATTAAGTGTTATTAGAAACTATCAAGCCAAACACTTTTCGTTTAATGTAGATGGTGGACGTTGCGAAACCTGTAAAGGTGAAGGCGAAGTGACTATAGAAATGCAATTTATGGCCGATGTGCACCTAGAGTGCGAAACCTGTAAAGGCAAACGCTTTAAAAAAGAAGTGCTCGAAGTTACCTTTGCAGATAAAAATATAGACGATATTTTAAACCTAACTATTGACGATGCCGTGGCTTTTTTCGAGGCTAACGATCAGGCTAAAATTAAGAACAAACTCCAACCGCTGCAAGATGTAGGTTTGGGCTATGTAACCCTTGGGCAAAGCTCCTCTACCCTTTCTGGTGGCGAGGCCCAGCGTATTAAACTAGCGTCATTTTTGGGTAAAGGCAACAAAAAAGAAAAGGCACTCTTTATTTTCGATGAACCTACAACGGGACTGCATTTTCACGATATTCAAAAACTATTAAAATCTTTTAATGCTTTAATTGAAAACGGACATTCTATTATTGTTGTCGAACATAATATAGAGCTTATTAAGTGTGCCGATTTTATTATCGATTTAGGACCTAAGGGTGGTGAAACCGGTGGAAACCTTGTTGCTGTAGGAACTCCCGAAGAAATTGTAAAAATTAAAACTTCGGAAATTGGAAAATATTTAGCTGAGAAAATTTAGATTTATTTTTAGGGCGTTACCCGAAAAGGGTCGAGCTATCACTACTCAATCTTTTTGTTTTTTTAAGGAAAACAAAAAGGATTTCAAACATGCCGTTCTATCCCTAACGCGGTGAAGTGAACCATTTTTTAAGTAGGCAATTTTCAGTCGCGGTATTCAGTACTCATTTAGATAACTGAATACACTGTATCAAAAACAAAACAATACTTTTCCAAAACAAGAAGCACAGCTATACGAACTATCGCTGCAAACTATGCGCAAGGGATTGCAGAGTAAAGCCCACAGCCTGACGAAGGAAGTGCGAGGACTTGCAACGAAAAGCCCGACCCATTTCGGGTTGCGCCAAAATAATTTATATATACAGAATGAATTACTATAGCTGAGTTACAAAAAATGTATATCAGGTATAATTATTACTAATATCCACCACGAATTTCTTGATGAATTTGTGTTTTGTATAAATCGATTAACGCCTCCTGAACCTCTTGTGACAATGCTTCTAAAGTTGAAGCTTCCGCATTAGAAATAACATGTTTTGGCGAGCTCGCGCCCGGAATAATAGTACTCACCGCCTCATGATCGAGCAACCAACGCAAGGCCAATTGCACCATGGATAGGTGGCTTGGTAGAATATCTTTTTTTATAGTTTCTACAAATTCTATACCTTTTTGAAATGGCAGACCTGCAAAGGTTTCGCCCACGTTAAAGGCTTCTCCGTTTTTATTGTAATTACGATGGTCGTTTTCTGGAAAAACCGTGTCTTTTGTGAATTTACCCGATAATAATCCGCTTGCCAAAGGTAAACGTACAATAATACCAACACCTTTAACCTGAGCTTGTGGCAACAAATCTGTAACCAGTTTTTGTCTGAATATATTGAATATTACTTGTAGTGAAAGTAAGCCTTCTTGCTTAAGGCAAATTAAACCTTCTTCCACGGTTTCTACGCTAGTACCAAAATGTTTTATAAGTCCTTCTGCTTTTAATTCGCGTAACCAATCAAAAACATCACCGTCTTTTAAATATTGAATTGGGATGCAATGGAGTTGTAGTAAATCTAAAGATTCGACACCTAAACGTGCTATAGAAGCTTCTACACTTTGGCGTAAAATGGCTTTGGTATATTTATTTGGGTATGCATTGTCTGCGCGACCAAATTTAGTTGCTACACGTATTGGTGTTTGGGTGGTTTTTAGAAATTCGCCAATTAAGGTTTCACTTTTTCCGTTACCATAAACATCTGCGGTATCAAAAAAGGTGATGCCGCTTTTTACGGCTTCATTTAAAATCTCGAAGCCAGCTTCTTGAGATAGTCCTTCTCCCCAATCTGCTCCTAATTGCCAACAGCCTAAACCAACTTCACTAACTCTAAATCCGTGTATTCCTAATTCTCTTTTTTGCATACCGTAAAGTTATACTTAAAAAGAGAACTGTTAAAAACATTAAAACGATTTTAACACAACTGTTTTTTGAAACTTTAATTAAAAAAAACACCTTTCATGACATCATGAAAGGTGTTTTTAATTTTTAATAAAGAGTATATTATTAGTTTATGCGTTCACCTGTAATTTCTCGTCCACCTTGCAATAGCGTCACACTTTCTATGTTTCCAGAATTACCTTTATTAAAAGTTAGCTGTGCGGTAACTACTTTTAAATAAAATACGTTTTCAGATTTAGGAAACACATCAAACACGGGTTGTCCTGTTGCTTGAGTTTTAAGTTGACTGCCTTCTCGAGTAACAGCAAGAATAAACCCAGGCATAAGTTGATAATTACCAATGTAGGTTTCTAAAATAGCTTCTGGCACTTCAACATCTTTTAACAAATCGCTTACATCTTCTCCTAATTTTTTTAAAAAATCTATGCCGTTTTGATTGGCTGGATTTAACGCTACCGATTTTTTATAATTTGTAATAGCTAAGTCTTTTTTACCGGAAGTCATTAAAGCTTCAGCATAGCTATCATAAGCATTCGACGATTTTGGAAATTCATTAACAATTAACTCAAATACTTTAACCGAGGCTTCTATATTGTTAGACCCCATCAGTTGGTATCCCATAGCATTTAAGTCACTTTCTTCTAAATTATAAAGTTCAGAGTCTTTAATTTTATTGTAATGAGTAATTCCGGCATCGATACCTTCTGCTTCTATAACGGTTAGCATAGCGTCTGCTACCGATTTTTTAGGCATGCTATACGTTTTGTTATTTATAATACCCAAAATAGCATTTGTTATGTTACTAAGTGGAGCGCCTCCTGTATTATTTAAAAGAACTATTAATGATTTATCTGAAGGTGTTCTAAGTATATTAGTATTAAATCCGTTAATTCCTCCTCCATGCTGAATGGCATAAATACTATCTGTAGAAGTACCAATTTTACTATAACCAACGCCCCAACCGTAAGCGTAATGACTGTTGCTCCAAGCTGAAATTTGAGGTTTAAAATAGAGTTCCATATATTTTTTGGATAGCAGTTTATTTGTGTAAAGCGCTTGATCCCATAAATATAAATCTTCAGCTGTTGAATACATCGAACCTGCCGCATAAGGAATAGACATATCTAAATACTTCGAGTTTTTATAACTACCTGCATTTTTCTCGTAACCTGTTGCTCTATTTTTTAAAATATCGCTGTGGTTATCAAAACCTGTAGCATGCATATCTAATGGTTTAAAAATATTTCCGCTTAATAAAACCTCATAGCTTTTACCTGTTAATTTTTCAGCAATAACACCCAATAAAAAATATCCAGAATTACTATAACTGAAACGTTCTCCCGGTTTAAAGTCTAAATTTTTATCTTGGAATTTTTCAATAAACGCTTCTGGAGTGTATGGGTTTCGACTTTCATCTTCCATAAACCCTGGAAAAGAGGTGTAATTTGGAATGCCCGACGTATGCGTTAATAAATGATGTATCGTGATTATGTTTCCCGTTTCTTTTGGATAATCTGGAAGATAAGTGGTTATTGAGGCTTGTAAATCTAGCTTTCCATCTTGAGCCAATTGTAAAATAAGCATTGCTGTAAACTGCTTAGTTATGGAACCTAGACGGTGTTTTGTATTGGGTGCATTTGGCATATCCCATTCCATATTTGCCATTCCGTAACCCTTTTTAAAAATAACCTCTCCTTTATTTGCTACTAAAACAGAACCATTAAACTTACCGTACTCGACATATTTACTTATAAGTTGGTCTATTTTATCTGCCTTGGTTTGTGCAAACGTAACATGACAAACTAACAATACCGCTAATGCCAGGAAAACCTTTTTTAGGCTTAAAAATTTTGATTGTGATTTCATAAGATGTTTTTTGATTGATTGATTGATTGATTGATTGAACTTATTATGATTATTAATGTATGACGATTAATAACACCTATAAGTTACAGTAAATTTCAAAATAAACTCTTTAAATTAAAAAATGATTGAAGTTTACAAATACAAAAACTATATAATCGCTTTGATAAGCCAAGTTAAATTAGTGGCTATTTTGTGTTAGCGAAAAGCATAAGCAGAACTTAATAAAAACAATAAACATAGCTTTATAAACCACAGTTGCAAACTATGCGCAAGGGATAGTAGTGAAAAGCCCACAGTAGTAACAATGGTAATTGTTGCTACGCGGACTTGTAGCGGATAGCCCGACCCTTTTCGGGTTGCGCCAAAATTAAAAAGAAGCATACTATTCGACCTACTACTAATTATAACCGTTTTGTTTTCATTTGTTTATCGTAACTTGCGATCCGAAAAATTAAATTGCAGTATGTTTACTCCTCGAAACAAAAAAGCGAGAATTCTCTTTTTTAAAACTTTTTCCTTTTTATTAATATTCATTCTAACAGGTTGCTATTCCTATAAATGGGCCAACTATAATGGCACACTTTTAAGCGAGGCTCCAAATGCAATAAAAACTTATTTTGATGCTTCTCCAAACGGTATTATGACTATAAATGCCATTAGCCCAAGTGAGGATTATGCTTTTGATGCTTGGGAAAAAGATCGTGTTTATGCAAAAGATAGTTTGGCTATGCATTTTAATACTGTAGAGCTAAAATTACATAACACCATGCCGGAAGGTACTGTTATTGTTGACTTTACTTTTATGGATGGTAAAGGAAATAAAGTAATTGTTTCTGATTTTGATTTACTTAGAATTGTTCCTAAATTTAATTCTAACGGCCAACATTTGTATCCTGAATTACTTTTAGAGGAGTTTAATAGATACGGGGTTAGCTTAAGAAAAGAGTTTAATGAATTTAGTATTATTACTCCAGAAACAACTTCAATAGAAGATAAAAATGCACTAAATAGAGTGTACAGAACAGGTATTACAAATGGTTGCCTTTCTGGAGGTAAATGGGAATTTAACTTGAATACGGAGGATTTTTCAGATTTCGATAGTCGCCTTCATAATAACATCAATTTTAACCAATCGAAAATTTTAGCGCACTCTTGGTTTTTACTCGATAAGTCTTTTTACAAACATTTAATCGCCCTTAAAAACCCTAACATTGATTTAAAAGATGTTGATTTAACGGGTTTTAATTATGATACACTATCTGAACAATCGCAAAATATTGTTATTGATTTTGATGCTTTAAGAAATCCGATAAAAAAAGTATGGAAAACAGAAATGCTCGAGATAGGCTATAAGTCTGAAAGACCAATTGAACTATTGGATATGGAAGAACATTATAAAATTGAATACGGCTTATTCCTTAATAATAACTTAGCGAGTATTTCTAAGGAAACGTATAAAAGTATTTTAGATCCGGAAAAGCAACCTATAAAATTAGCCCAATTTAGAGATGAAGGTTTCTACTCTAATAAAACGCCGTTAACCTTTGATATGAATTGGTTAAAACACCTAGACAACATATCTATAAGTGCTATTGATATAAAGGATACCGAATGCTTAAGTGAGATACAAATTACAGGAAAATGGGCTCCATTTACGCTTACCATAACAAATGTAGATTTAGCAATGATACAGGAACAAAAACTTTATGGCCTTCATTATGGATTTAATGTTTATCCAAAAGGTCGCCGCTATAACCCTGCGCAACCTACAATAAATTTTGATAGTGATTTAATGCCAAAGGCTTATGAGCAGTCTTTACTTTTAACGGATAAGCATACCGGTAAATGGGTTGATAATTTTAAAAAAGGACTGAGTAAAGTGTACCTAACCTACCCTACTTTAGAAAAAGATGTGCTCGATATTTATTTAATATCCTACGAGCGTATTCTGCCTTTATGGATGGGTCGCGTAAAATTACCTAAAGAATTAAGAGAAAAAGTACGTATTAGAAACCAACTTTACAATTACTAATAGTATACACCTAGTCCAAATTTTACTATAATGAAAAAATATATTTACACGCTTACTCTTATTTTTTGTTTCTTACTTTCATCTACATATGCACAAAGCTCTTTAAAACGCTCTAAGCAAGACCACCGATTTCATTATTTACAAGCTAATATCCATTTTGGATATTTGGATGGAGATACTTCAAATTTTGACTTATCAACGTCTGGACCAAAGAATAGATTGGTTTATCAATATTTTACAAAAAACCAACGCTTACAACAAAAAGGCTATATAAGAAACGTGGCTTTAACGAGTTTTAAATCTCAAATATCTATAGATTTCTTAGGAAGTTTAAATGATAAAACCTCACTTAATTATCAATTAAAATTACAAAACGTAGGGTTATCCTTTGGAACAAAATGGGATAGAACAAGCTTTTTTGTAGGCTATTCTAATATAAAATTTGGACATAACCCCAAAATAGACCCCGTAACATCTTTTATAGCAAATAGCCTGAGTCTCGATTTAGGATTCACTCAAGATTTAGGAGTTACTTTTAAAACAGCAATTTCTGAAAAACTTGATTTTGAAGCTGGTTTTTATAGTGGAGGATTATTAAGAGATCCATTGGTTAGCTATGCACCAAACCTTACGGATGCTCAAAAAATAAATAGAAGTGCTGTAGAATTTATTAATCCAAATTTTAATGGCTCTTGGCTAGGTACTGCACGTATAGGCTCACCTTTATTTAAATCTTTTGAATATGGATTAATTGCCATGACCGGAAAAACTGGAGAAGGTATTAACGAACGTTACTTAACAAGAATTGGTGCAGACGTTGTGAAAAAATTAGGTGAAAAACTTAAGTTTGAATCACAACTTCATGGTGGACCAAATTTTTACCAAAACCGGGATAACAGTATAGATTTAGCACTACAAAACAATATAGAGCTTTATATTAAAGGTGTTTTTGTTATTAATACATCTAACGCTATATTATTAAACCTACCTAATAATAGTAGCGACAGAGAAACTAAAGGAAACCTTGTAAACAGTTTATCTTATGTAGTTTCTCCACATACTCGATTAAGGTTAAATCATTTTTACAATTATGGAAACCTGATTAACAAAAACTGGGGATTAACTTTTCAATTAGTAACTGGTATTGGAAAACGCTAAAATCTTGTAATAACAACTTTTAATACCACAACTAATTTGTGAGCTTTTTCACAATATCCCTAATCGGTAAAATAGCATTGGTATGCGATATACTTGGTCCCGCAACCCAAACCGTTTTATAAGTCGCTTTAGTTGCTGCTTTTTCGGTTGCTTTCATTCCGATAGAAAAACGAATCATTTTCACCCATTTTTTCAAGGTTTTACTTTTATTTAAAACAGATTCTATCCAAGTTGATTTTGTTCCAATTTTTTGAACATAAGGTGTGTTTATTACGGTACATGGTGTTCCAGAAATACGCTCTGTCATTACAATATCTTCCGCTCCATAATCTACACAGGCTTGTTTGTACTCTTCTGTTACACCTGCTTCTACTGAGGCTATAAATGGGCTTCCAACCGAAACTCCATCGGCACCATAACTTATCATTTTATCTATATCAGCTTTACAGCCTACACCGCCGGCAGATATTACCGGGATATTTAAATTGGATTTTAATTCTTTTATCAGTGCTTCGGGAGATAATTTACCTCTATGTCCGCCAGCTTCATTATTTACAGCTATAGCAGCATCTGCTTTTAAACCCTCTACTTTTTTAGCAAAATGTAAATCTGTTACATCACAAAATACTTTAATACCAGCTTTGTGAGCTTGGTTTATAGTTTCTTCTGGACTTCCTAAAGATGTTATTATAAAATCGCAACCTTCCTCGCAAAGTACGCGCAGTTGTTCTTTATACTTTATGTTCGATTTATTCACTATTAAATTAAAACCAAAAGATCCACCTTCTACTTTTGCTGCTTTTAATTCCTGAATGGCTGCTTTTAGCTCTTCTAGCGTTCGGTAATTTAGAGCAGGAATACATCCAGCAATACCACTTTTCATGGCTTCGATAACCATAGCGGTATTAGATACCAGAAACATTGGTGCCTGAATTATTGGGTGTTTTATATTAAGTAGTGTGGTGAGCTTAGTTTCCATTTGGCTGTATTGATTTATACAAATATAGTAAAATATTATGCACGCATAACATTTATTCTATTTCCTCAATTACCAACACCTAATCTATAAATCGATAATAAACCGTTTTTAAATAAGCTCCCTCTGGAAATCCTACAGGATGATCTGTATCATGCTGAGTTTTTAAAAGGATTTTATAATTACGTTTTATAGAGGCTACCACGTCACTATTAATATCATAAAATTCTTGAGCAAGAACACGAGAAGAACAAGACGCTAAAACAAGCATACCATTTTTGGCTGTAAGTTTTTCACCTAATTCCGCTAATTGCGCATATTTCTTTTTGGCTAGTTCTATTTCCGAAGCCTGTTTTGCAAAACTTGGCGGATCTATAACAACCACATCAAAAGTAACCTTATCTTTTATTAATTTTTTCAATTCTAAAAAAGCATCGCCAGCTATAGTGTGGTGTTTCCCTTTAAATTTGTTTAGCTTACCATTTTCGAGGGCTATTTCTAACGCTTGTTTACTTATGTCTAAACTAGTAACTTCTTTGGCGCCGTTAGAAAGTGCATGTACTGAAAACCCACCGGCATAAGAAAAAACATCTAGTACCGTTTTACCTCTACTCAACTCGCCTACTTGTTTTCTATTGGCACGATGGTCTAAGAAATAACCTGTTTTGTGTCCTTTAATAACGTTAGCAGAAAAGTTTACGTCGTGCTCAACAAACTTAACAACTTCATCTTTTAAAGTTCCAAAAACCACATCACCATTTTCTAGTTTATGTTTTTTAGAATTTTCTAAACTTCGACTTAGCCTAATAACAACTGTTTTACAATCTGAGATTTCTTGCAAATCCGGAATAATAGTTTCTATATAAGGTAACCAAATTTCAGAATATATTTTCACGACCAAAACAGATGCATAAACATCGGCAATTAAGCCAGGGAAACCATCATTTTCGCCAAACAACAAACGGTAACTGTTTGTATTTGTTTTTAATAACGATTGACGTTTACTAAAAGCTTTACTAATCTTATGCTTAAAAAAAGCGGCATTAATTTCTGCTTTTTCTGTACTACTGTGTAGCATTTTAATTCGAATTGGCGAATTAGCATCATACAAACCTAAACCCACAACTCGGTTTTTGTTTTTACCAAAAATAATAGCTAAATCTCCCGATTTCGCATTATCATTTACTTTGATAATATTATCTGAGAACACCCATGGATGCCCCTGAACCACAAACTGTTCGCCTTTAGCGTTTAGTTTCACGGCTAATCTTTTTGGATTATAATTAGATTTTATTTTTGAAGAAAATAGCATGCTTAAAATTTACTGTAAAAGTACTCGTTTTCTTTTGGATAAAAAGTAAAATATGCAAGTGAAAATAAAATACTTCTTATTAATTGAAAATAAAAAAAGCGCAACCAAATTAATGATCGCGCTTAAAATAAAAGTATTATAGTTCTATCTTGTTAGAATAATTTCTATTTTAATTTCTGTGATACCGCTTGCACTTGCATTTGGTATAGCTTCTAGGCTATCTGCTGTAAGAACTAGCTTATTTTCTGTTAACTCTGTAATTTGGTAAGCAACAGTTTCCGTACCATCTGTTAGCAATAATTGGTTACCATCTCTAGTCCAAGTACTATTATTTTCAAATGAAAGATCTTCAAAATTTTGTGTTTGACTCTGCCCTAGCGTAGTTGAAACTAATTCTAAACTATAATTACCTTCTCCAACAACGTTATTAGGCATTTCTGTAAAGGTCATGGTAAAATCGATATCATAACCTTGCGCTACATAAGTAGACTCTATAGATTCTCCTAAAACTTCTGTAATTATAGTTCCGTTGTAGCTAATGGCTTGGCCATTCCACGCTCCTGTTAATTCTGCAGAAGTAGACGCTGTATCATCATTTGAGCATGACAATAAAACCATTGTAAACGCAATAAATAAAACACTTAATTTTTTCATAGTCTGTTTTTGTATATTAAATAATTCGACAATATTAAGAAACAAAAAAAACGCAACCAAACTAATGGTTACGTTTTTAATTTTTACGAAATGTTTTATAAAAATTCTAAATAAATTCAGAATACAATATTCACTCATTTCGATTTAGCAAAATATAATTTCTGCTTATTTTACTTCTTCGAAATCTACATCTTCAACATCACTTCCTTCAGCTTGAGCGTCTGCTCCAGTATCTGGTCCTGGTTGTGCTCCACCTGCATCGGCTTGTGCTTTGTACATTTCTTCACTTGCTACTTTCCAAGCTTCGTTTATTTTATCTAAAGCTGGTGTAATAACAGCAACATCTTTAGTTTCGTAAGCTTTTTTCAATTCTTCTAAACCATCAACGATTGGTTGTTTTTTATCTTCCGATAATTTATCACCAAACTCTTCTAATTGTTTTTCTGTTTGAAAAATCATAGAATCAGCTTCGTTTAATTTCTGAGCATTTTCAGCTGCAGCTTTATCAGCTTCAGCATTTGCTTCAGCGTCAGCTTTCATCTTTTGGATTTCTTCTTCAGTTAAACCAGAAGATGCTTCAATACGAATATCTTGTGTTTTATTTGTTCCTTTATCCGTAGCCGATACTTTAATGATACCATTAGCATCGATATCGAAAGTAACCTCAATTTGCGGTGTACCACGACGTGCTGGTGGAATATCATCTAAGTGAAAACGTCCAATAGTATTATTATCGGCAGCCATAGCTCTTTCACCTTGTAATACATGTATCTCTACAGATGGCTGGTTATCTGCCGCTGTTGAAAATACTTGCGATTTTTTAGTTGGTATTGTAGTATTTGCTTCAATTAATTTAGTAAATACATTACCCATAGTTTCAATACCTAAAGATAAAGGTGTTACATCTAAAAGTAATACATCTTTAACATCTCCAGATAATACACCACCTTGGATACCAGCTCCTAAAGAAACAACTTCATCAGGGTTTACACCTTTACTTGGTGCTTTTCCGAAGAATTTCTCAACTGCTGCTTGTACTGCAGGAATACGTGTAGAACCACCTACTAAAATAACCTCGTCAATATCAGATTTAGATAAACCTGCTGCTTTTAAAGCTGTTTGACATGGCTCAATAGTACGTTTTACTAAGTCGTCAATTAATTGCTCAAATTTAGAACGTGTTAACGTACGTACCAAGTGTTTTGGTCCACTCGCTGTAGCTGTAATATAAGGTAAGTTAACTTCTGTTTGTGCAGAAGATGATAACTCAATCTTAGCTTTTTCAGCAGCTTCTTTTAAACGTTGTAAAGACATTGGATCTTTTCTTAAATCCATGTTTTCTTCAGCCTGAAATTCATCTGCTAACCAACCAATGATTTTCTCATCAACATCATCACCACCTAAGTGCGTATCACCATCTGTAGAAAGTACTTCAAATACACCATCACCTAATTCAAGGATAGATACATCATGCGTTCCTCCACCAAAATCAAATACTACTATTTTTTGGTCAGTTCCTTTTTTGTCCATACCGTAAGCTAAAGCAGCTGCGGTTGGTTCGTTAATAATACGTCTAACTTTTAAACCAGCGATTTCACCAGCTTCTTTAGTTGCTTGACGTTGACTATCGTTAAAGTAAGCAGGTACAGTAATTACCGCTTCAGTAACATCAGTTCCTAAATAATCTTCTGCCGTTTTCTTCATTTTTTGAAGAATCATAGCCGATAATTCTTGTGGTGTATATAAACGACCATCAATATCAACTCTAGGCGTATCGTTATCTCCTTTTACTACTTTGTAAGGAACACGTTCCGCTTCGTTTTTAGACTCAGAATATTTGTTACCCATAAAACGTTTAATAGAATAAACCGTTTTTGTTGGGTTAGTTACAGCCTGACGTTTTGCAGGATCACCAACTTTAATTTCACCGCCTTCTACAAAAGCGATTACCGATGGCGTTGTTCTTTTTCCTTCTGCATTAGGAATAACTACTGGCTCGTTACCTTCCATCACAGAAACGCAAGAGTTGGTTGTTCCTAAATCGATTCCAATAATTTTACTCATAATATATTTTTTTATTGTGTTGAAAATTCATTTTTAATTTCGAGTTGTATAAGTCAATCATTATGCCAACCAAAAATAACTGACACAGTGTCATATTTTTAATTTTCAGGTGCCGTATCACTTTACAGACCTAGTTATATGCAGCAAAACGCCGGTCACCTGTCATTCACCTACTGTCAATTTAAATATTTGGGCGCATCCCAAAAGGATCGGGCTCTCACTACTCGCTCCTCCTTAGGTCGGGAGCTCAAACAAACCGTTCCACCCCTTGCGCATATATCTGCCAACTTTAGTAAGCCAATCCAATAAATTTCAATTTGCAATGGTTTTACATTTTGTTTATAAAAAATTGACACATTATTTAAACCTTCTCTTAAAACATTATATATATTTGTCTCCAAATACAACGTTTTCGTAACTATGGAATGTATCTCTGTTTTCGACATGCTAAAAATAGGCATTGGCCCATCAAGTTCTCATACCTTAGGGCCTTGGCGTGCCGCCGAGCGCTGGATTAGCGAATTAAAAGCGAACAGCACTTTTAGTAAGGTTGAAACTATTCAGGTCGATCTATATGGATCATTATCCCTAACTGGAAAAGGCCATGCTACAGACTATGCTGTAATGCTTGGTTTAACCGGTGCCGATCCAGAAACATTGCCTATAGAAACTATAGAAACCACTATTGCAGATATAAAAGCAACTCAAAAAATACATTTTAACAACGAGAAAATATTAGATTTTACACCAGAAACAAATATTGTTTTCAATAAAAAGTTTTTACCATTTCATTCCAATGGCATCACATTTAGTGCTATAATAAATAGCAAAAAAGCGAAATCGACCTTCTACTCTATTGGTGGCGGATTTGTTGTAAAAGAAGAACGTAAAAATGCTAAAAAGAATTTTGAAATAAAATGTTCTTTTCCCTATCCTATTGATAAAGGAACAGAATTATTAAAATTCTGCAAAGATTTAAATAAACCCATTTCTGAAGTTGTTTTAGAAAACGAAAAATCTATTCGTACAGAAGAAGAAATAGATTATGAGTTAAAACGCATTTGGGATACCATGCTAGAATGTATGTATACCGGCTGCCATACCGAAGGGCATTTGCCTGGAGGTTTAAACGTGCGCCGTAGAGCATTTGATATGCATAAACGCTTACAAGGATCATCTCCATACTCAAATCCTGTAGAATGGATTTACTCCATTAGAAATACCGAAGTTAAATTTAGACAAATATTAAAATGGGTAAGCTGTTTTGCATTAGCTGTAAACGAAGTTAATGCGGCATTAGGTCGTGTAGTTACAGCTCCTACAAATGGTAGTGCTGGTGTAATTCCGTCTGTATTAATGTATTATTTAGTAATAGAAAATCACGATGGTAACTTTGAGGATATTAAAAAATTCTTATTAGTTGCTGGAGAAATTGGCAGTATCTTTAAAAAAGGAGCCACAATATCGGCTGCCATGGGCGGTTGTCAGGCTGAAATTGGAGTATCATCTGCAATGGCTGCTGGAGCATTAACAGAATTACTTGGTGGCTCACCAGAACAAGTTTTAGTAGCTGCCGAAATTGCTATGGAACATCATTTAGGTTTAACCTGCGATCCTATTGGAGGTTTGGTACAAATACCCTGTATAGAACGTAATGCCATGGGAGCCATAAAAGCTATAAATGCTGCAGAACTAGCTCTAGATACAGACCCTAACAACGTAAAGGTACCTTTAGACAAGGTGGTTAACACCATGTGGGAAACTGCAAAAGACATGAACTCTAAATATAAAGAAACTAGTGAAGGTGGCTTAGCAGTTGGAGTTAATATGTCTGATTGTTAATCACTTTTTAATTACTTCTTTTTCTTCTAAAAGACATCTTTTTAATTTCACTTAAGTTTTAATCAAAAAAAGGTCTCTTCCCAAATTAATGAGAAGAGACCAGTAGAAAGTGGTTCGTAATACAAAATAGTAACCAACCAAATTTTAACCCTAACTTAAAGTTAATCTTGCACTCTTACTTGACTTTCCACTATATCTTTAATAGGAATTACAATTTTTCCTGTTGTTGTTTTTAATGTTACCGATATACCATCAATAGACTCTATTTCTCCTTTTATATCGTTGAACTCAATAATTTGTCCAACTTCGTATATTTTTCTTGTGTAGAACGTTCTAAACAAATCGCCTACTACTTTTTGCGCTCCTAATCCAACAGCCAAAGCAAATGCTAATAAAAAGGCTGCCAAAATCATGGTAATGTTACTTGTAATTATTTCAGTATCTACACCAGCTTGGTTTAAAGCTGTAATAGAAATAAATATAAGCAGTAACATAAATATTGACTGACTTATCATTTTACCGCCAGACAATTCCATAGACTCAAAGAACGATTGCAAAGATTTTTTAACAAAATTCGCAAACAATAAACCAATAACAAATATGGCTAGAGCCGTAATTAATCTTGGTAAATAACCAATAACACTTTTAATACCATCAGAGATCATTGTTAAATTCAATAGATCTGTAACAATCATTATTAAAATAATGTAAAGCATCCATTTAACAAATTTCGCTACAATATCAATAACATTAAATTGTATCTTCTTATCACCAAATAAGTCAATTTCATTTAATTTATCATCCAGCTTATCAGCCTTCACAAATTTTAATGACTTCCTTATAATATTAACTACTAGTTTAATAATTAATATTCCAATGATTATACCAATTATCGCTCCTGCGATAGTAGGTAATACACTTACTATACTTTCCCAAATTGTACTTAATGATGCTTTTAAGCTGTCGACAAGGTTCATTTTATTTAGAGTATTTTGGTTACTTATTTTCTACTTCTCATGGTAAGCTCTATCACGCTGGATAAATTGTACGAAAACAATTCGGCTATTTCCATTATTAACTTGGCCATGGCAATATCGCTCATAACCTTAGCCTTCAGTTCTTGTGGAACTTCCTTTAATGGCTTATTTATGTCTAAAAACGGGTTTTCCATTATCCAAGGTTATTATTATAAACGGTCACTAATTTATCCTTAGCTCGTTTAATTCGCATTTTTACTGCACTTTCTCCTATTCCAAGAACATCTTCAATTTCTTTTATAGTTAAGGAGTCTTGATATTTTAAAAGCAAAATCATTTTTTCCTCCGGAGAAATCAACTCTAATGCTATTTTTAATTTATCAACTTTCATACTTAGAAAGCTACTATCATCTTCCTCTTCTTCATAGAGGCTTTCTACATTTTCTGCATCAGCATAATCTACTGATTGTTTTTCTATTTTTTTTGCTGTATTACGGGTTACATAATTTACACAATGATTATAAGTGAAGGCATATAACCAAGTTGAAAATTTAGAATTTCCTTTAAAACTTGCTAATTTAACAAATAACTTTAAAAATACATCTTGTGTTAAATCTTTTGCTTCATCTTCATCTTTAGCAAACCCCATACACTTGTTATATACTAAGGTGGCATACCTATCGTATAGAACTTCAAAAAGCAGCGTATCGTTGCTTTGAACGATGCCTTTGATCAAATCCTCGTCGGATTTTTTATTAATTTTTGGTAGGGTTTTCAAATTTAGCTTACGCTAGTTTAATGGTTACAATTGTTAAGACACTCATACATTTAAAAGGTCACAATCTTTTTCATATTTCTTTTTAAAAACACGAAACAAGACTGTAATCACCTAAAATGAAGACGATTATAGTTTAAAATAAAAATAAATGTTTTTTGGAATTCATCTTTGAAGGAATAAGCTCTAACTGTTTAATGTAAATTTAACACAATTTTAAGAAAATAACACTTTCTATTTCTTCTTTTTTATAAGAAATAAAAAAAAAGGCTGCTAATCGAAATTAGACAGCCTTCAAAATGTTAGCAATAATTCAATATTAAATTAAATACTGAAATTTATATATGTAATGCTCTATCTTCAGTTGCAGCTAAGGCTGCTTCTTTGATAGCTTCTGTAAATGTTGGGTGCGCGTGAGACATGCGAGATACATCTTCCGCGGAAGCGCGATACTCCATAGCAACAACAGCTTCAGCAATCATATCGGCAGCACGAGCGCCAACCATATGCACTCCTAAAATTTCATCTGTAGTTTTATCGGCTAAAACTTTTACAAAACCATCTAGATCCATACTCGCTCTACTTCTACCTAAAGCACGCATTGGAAATTGACCTGTTTTATATGCCACGCCAGCTTCTTTTAATTGCTCTTCTGTTTTACCAACAGTAGCAACCTCTGGCCATGTGTAAACAACACCTGGAATTAAGTTATAATCTATATGTGGTTTTTGCCCTGCAATAGTTTCTGCTACAAAAACACCTTCTTCTTCAGCTTTGTGAGCTAACATCGCACCTTTAATAACATCTCCAATAGCATAAATATTAGATGCACTAGTTTGTAAATGCTCATTTACATCTACTAAACCACGATCTGTTAATTTTACACCAGCAGCTTCGGCATTTAAACCATCTGTATAAGCATGACGTCCAACAGATACTAAACAATAATCACCTCTAAACTCTACTTCTTCTCCTTTTTTATTATCTGCTTTAACGATAACTTCATCGCCAACACGTTCCACAGATTTTACTTTGTGAGATGCGTTAATTTTGAATTTTTGTTTCTTTAAAACTTTATTTAATTCTTTAGATAAACCAGCATCCATTGTCGGAATAATACGGTCCATATATTCTACCACAGTTACTTCTGCACCAAGACGTTTGTAAACTTGTCCTAATTCTAAACCAATAACTCCTCCACCAATAACGATTAGGTGTTTCGGAATTTCTTTTAATTTTAAAGCTTCTGTAGATGTAATTACACGTTCTTTATCTAAAGTGATAAATGGTAATGTAGATGGTTTACTTCCGGTAGCAATAATGGTATTTTTTGCTTCAATCTCGATAGTTTCTTCACCAGCAATTGTGATATGCGTAGCATCTTTAAAACTTCCTAAACCTTGATAAACATCAATGTTATTCTTCTTCATTAAAAAATCAATTCCGCCTGTTGTTTGATCTACAACAGCTTGTTTGCGGCTTATCATTTTTTCTAAATTCACTTTAATTTCACCAGGAATTTCAATACCGTGCTCTTCAAAATGTTTTACAGCATCATCATAATGGTGCGAAGAATCTAAAAGCGCCTTACTCGGGATACAACCTACATTTAAACATGTACCTCCAAGGGTACTATATTTTTCAATAATTGCAGTTTTCATTCCTAATTGTGCACAGCGAATTGCTGCTACATAGCCTCCTGGACCTGAGCCAATAACGGCTACATCGTATGAATTCATAATATCTTTTTGAAATTTATCATTGTAATTTGAAAATCAAAAATACGAATGTTTTATGGGAAGTCAATAAAAAAAATAACATATCAAATAGAATTATAATTCTTCTATTTCTTTAGCCTAATTATTTAAAATTCACTTATAAAAAGGGCTAAATGCTATATTATTCACAGAATTGGTTAACCAATTTAGAAATATCTCTCTAAACCTCAATAATTGTTTCTTTTGCTTTGTAGACATAAGTGTAAAGCCACATAAGCGTGAATGTTGGTATAACATCTAGACCTGGCGCTGCTTCTTCTAAGAAAGAAATAACGGCTGCAATTTTACCTGGTTTACCTTTGTAAAGCTTCGTCATTAACCAAGCTGAAACAGGAGCCCATACCACATCGGTAAATTCTCCAAAACCTGGGATTACGAAAGAGACATAGCCTAAGGCATCAAAGGCAATACTAATTGCTAATTTTTTGTATTTGTTCATGTAATAGTAATTTATACTTTTGGATAAACAAGAAACATACCAAAATTATTTTTTGCCTACTTCCCTATTAATTTTAAGAATTCGTTTCTAGTTTCAATTTTCTCAAATTGACCTCTAAATCCAGATGTTGTAGTTATAGAGTTTTGTTTTTGCACACCACGCATCATCATACACATATGCGACGCTTCTATTACTACAGCTACACCTTGAGGCTTTAAAGTATCGTTTATACAGTCTAAAATTTGTTCTGTTAAACGCTCTTGCACTTGTAATCGTCTGGCAAAAACATCTACAATTCTCGGTAATTTACTTAAGCCAACAATGTGTCCGTTTGGAATATAAGCAATATGTGCTTTTCCAAAAAAAGGTAAAATATGATGCTCGCAAAGTGAATACAACTCGATATCTTTTACAATAACCATTTCATTATAAGACTCCTTAAACATAGCGCCTTTTAATATTTCTACAGGATCTTGATCGTAACCTTGTGTTAAAAACTGCATAGCTTTTGCTGCCCGTTCTGGAGTTTTTACTAAGCCTTCCCGCTCGGTATCTTCACCTAAATCTTCAATGATGTTTCGATATCTATTTTTAACATCATCGGTAACCTGCATGTTGTATTCTTCTAGCTTTCTGTAAGGCATCTTGTACTATAATTTAATTTCGAAAATAAATATAAGTCTAAAAATGGACTATACAATAAAATTGATTCAAAATTGTACGGTATAACTTAAAGTAGTAATTTCACGCCTATATTTTATTGAGATGATTAAAGCAAAAAACATTCAGAAATTCTACGACGATTTACAAGTTTTAAAAGGCGTTGACATACATATTAAACCTAGCGAAGTAGTATCTATTGTAGGAGCTTCGGGTGCGGGTAAAACAACTCTTTTACAAATTTTAGGAACCTTAGATAAGGCATCACCTGTTGCCGATTTTGAATTAATTATAAACAACATCAATATTGGCGAACTTAATGATAAGGCTTTAGCTAAATTTAGAAACGAGCATATTGGCTTTATTTTTCAGTTTCATCAATTACTACCTGAATTTACAGCCATAGAAAACGTTTGTTTACCTGCTTTTATTAAAGGAACTAATAAAAAAGATGCCGAAAAACGCGCTAAGGAGTTGTTAGATTTCCTTGGCTTATCATATCGTTATAACCACAAGCCAAATGAATTATCTGGAGGGGAACAACAACGTGTTGCTGTCGCAAGAGCCCTTATTAATAGTCCTGCTTTAATTTTTGCAGATGAACCTTCGGGGAATTTAGATAGTGAATCTGCTGAGAATTTACATAGTTTATTCTTTAAATTACGAGATCAATTCGGGCAAACCTTCGTGATTGTAACGCATAATGAAGAGTTAGCTAATCTTGCCGATAGAAAATTAACAATGGTAGATGGTAATATTGTAAGTTAAGCTTTCTTTAAAAGTCCAACAAGACCTAAAACGGGGCCAATAGCAATAAACAAAAACAAATATTTTACAGCCATAACATCTATTAAACTGCTAGCCAATTGAATACTTACAATGGTTACAGCAAACCCAATAGAGTTAACAATAGTCAATGCCGTGCCTTTATGTTCTGCATTAACATTTTGCGCGACTAAGGTTGAAAATAATGGAGAGTCGGCCACGACAACCATACCCCAAAACACCAAAAATATTATAAAGCTAATTTCCGATTCTAAACTAAAAAATAACGGAGATACTAAACAGCAAATACCAGAAAGTGTTAATGCCATGGCTCCTATCTTTTTGATTCCAAACATTTGAGATAAATAGCCCGAAATTACACAAGCAATTCCTCCAGAAGCTATAATTATAAAACTTAGTAATGGAATGTTAAACGTTACGCTTCGATGATACTCCACATAAGCACTTAAAAGTACGGGAACAAAAGCCCAAAAGGTATACAGTTCCCACATGTGGCCAAAATATCCAAATGCCGCCTTTCTAAACTCGCGCACTTTAAACACGTTAAATAGCACCGAAACATCAAATTTAGCTGCCGATTTCCTATAAGGTCCATTTGGTACAAAAGCAAACATAACACCACCTCCTAGCACAGCCAAAGCAGTTGTTGTATAAATGATGTCTTGCCATAAAAAACCGCTTCCAAAGCCTTTTAAAACGTGAGGGAAAGCAGTTCCTAAAACTAAGGCGCCAACCAAAAAACCTAAAGATTTCCCGAGGCCTTTATTGTAATAATCGGCAGCAATTTTCATTCCTACGGGATAAATACCAGCTAGAAAAAAACCTGTAAAAAACCGAAGCATTACTAAACTCCAAAGATTATGATTTTCTAAAACAATTAAAACATTAAAAACAGCCGCCAGAACAGCACTTATAAAAAATACTTTTGAAGGTGCAAAGCGATCAGTAATGGTTAAAAGTGCAAATAAAAAGGTGCCGATAATAAAACCAAATTGCACAGCTGATGAAAGATGCCCTAAAGCCAAACTATTTAAATTAAAGTTAGTTACTAAATCTTCAATAACTCCATTTGTAGCAAACCACAATGAGGTGCAACAAAATTGAGAAAAAACAATAACTGGTAAAATATACTTGGCTGGCTTCATTAAAATAAATAAGAAAACGAATTTAGTTTTTAATTGGTTAGTAAGACGGATGAAAAGTCAACTTATTACAATATTTTTGCTAATTTTATAAAGCATATCCCTATTAACTTAAAATTAAATAGTAATTAGATAAAAATATGAACTTATCGAAATGGTATCAACTTATCAAGCCTAATTTCAGGTTCTATAAAGATGGTTTTTTTGAATTTCCTTATTTAGCAAACACACCCGAATTATTCATAGAGTCAACTATAAAAACACCGGGAAGTAAGCATGCTGCTGAAGAGCAGGTAGTTTACAGAAACAATCCATTTATTAATGGAGAAATGCATTATAGACAAATTGAAGAGGGTTTATGGCTCACTATCACTAATTTAAAGTTTAAGTATGATACCGTTATTAAATCTAATTACGCCAATGGAATTCCTAGCGATCACTATTCAATAACTTTTACTGTATTTGAAAGCGAGGTTAAACTTCAAAATGTATTTATAGACAAAGTCCCTTTTCAAAACAAATTCTGGAGTTTTAAAAAACCAGGAACCGATGTAGGTGCTTGTTTTTATAAAGGATCAAAATGCCAGTTTTACATCTATTACATAAGTCCTAGCTGGTTAGAAAAACACGTTCCACTAGACATATTGGACCGTAAAATTCCATTTAAAAAATTTTTAGATTCAAGCAAAGGGTTTATTTCTTATCAAGATATTGTCCCTAATGCCGAAGAATTGTCGCATGATATACTGCAAACCTTCAAAACATTTAATAATGATGCTTTTAACTCTACAATATTAAAAGCACAAACATTAAGTATAATAACTACATTTTTTAAAAATGTTTTTGCAGATACTAGAACTGATAATTACCAAGAAAAAAGCTCTGTAGATTACAAAGCTATCGCAAAGTGCGAATCGATGATTTCAACAAAATTATCCAAACCTTTTATAGGAATTGATGCACTTGCCAAAGCATTCAATATGTCTTCTTCTAAACTAAAAGCGGATTTCAAGTCGGTTTACGGAACATCAATACTTCAATATAATATTGATAAAAAAATGGAACTAGCTATGCAGCTCGTCCTTAATACAACTATGCAAATTAAGCATATAGCTAAGGAAGTGGGTTATGATAGTTCTAGTAAATTTAGCGCTACTTTCAAGAAAAAGCACGGAAAACTCCCTTCAGAATTGCGTTCAGTTAGTAAATTGGAATAAAAAATCATTTAATCTTAAAACTTCTCAAAGACTAACTACCTCTTATTTTAAGAGGCACAGAAGAGTGAATTCGACTATTTAAAAAAAATCAAAACTACCGACAAAGCGCTATTTAAATCCGTTTAAATATCTTAATGGGCTATCGTTTTGTCCGAATGGGCTACTCAAAAAATAATTGAGCCTATAACTTTGCGGCTTTAACAACCCTTAAAAATAATTTAAACCAAATCTTATGAAAAAATTTTATTTTTTTATTCTACTCTTTTTAAGTATCAATTATGTTAAAGCACAAAGTCAGGCAGACTATTTAAATTTTGATGGTGTAGATGATTCAGTATCACTAACAAACACATATAGCTCTGTTACCGATTTTACAATTGAAGCTTGGATAAAAACAGATACTGACGGAATAGTTTTATTTAGTATTTCTGGTTATGACAGTAGTTATTTAGCAGTAACTAATGGAAAGCTAACTTATACAACAGGTCGACATGGCTACGGAGGTTTTATTCTTACATCTAATCAAAATGTTGACGATAATACTTGGCATCATGTAGCATTTTCTACAAGCTCAATAAACACAAATGGTCAAGGTAACTTATATATTGATGGTGTTTTAGATAATTCAGGTTCATTCGGTGTATACACAGTTCCAATGGGCTCATTAATTGTTGGAGGTTTTAATAATTCACACTTTAGTGGTTCTATAGATGAATTACGTATTTGGAATGTAATCAGAACTGCTACAGAAATTAATAATGCAAAAAGTAGCGAAATACAATGTAATGAACCGGGTTTAGTAGCCTATTACCAATTTAATAAAGGTATTGATGCAGGCGAAAATACTAATGTAACTAATTTAACTGATATAACGGGAAATGGTAATAATGGAACGTTAACGAATTTTGCTTTAACTGGAACATCTTCAAATTGGTTGGCTGGTTCACCAATAACCTCACTTTCATCTCCACCAGATGTTGTTTCACCAATAGCATATGCACAAGATGACACAGCAACAGCATTAACTGCAACACCAGGTACAAATGGTATAAGTTTATTATGGTATACAGATGCAACGGGAGGAACTGGATCAGTAAATGCGCCAACACCTTCAACTACAACGCTTGGAAATACTACTTACTATGTTTCTAGCGTTAATGCAAATGGTTGTGAAAGTGAAAGAGCAGAAATTGTAGTTACAGTCGCATTACCTGCAACACATTTAAATTTTGATGGTGTTAATGATTATGTTGAAGTGCCTTCAGGAATAAATATAGCTAACTCATCATTTACAGTTGAATTTTATGCTAAACGTGCTTCAAGTGATGTGAATAGTATGGTATTAACCCAAGGATATGAGGTGAATAACGGTCTATTACATATTGGGTTTAGAGACACCAATGATTTTACATTTGCTTTTTGGTACAATGATATAAATATACCAGCTACTAATTATGTTTCTGATAATGCTTGGCACCACTGGTCTTGTGTTTACGACGTAATTAATAGTACAAGACAAGTATATCAAGACGGTATTTTGGTTGGGGAGGATACAGGAGTAGCAACATATAATGGAAATGGAATTCTTCAAATAGGGAAAAGAAATAGTCGTGATTTTTTTAATGGAAATTTAGAGGATCTTCGCATTTGGAATGTTGCACGAACAGCAGAACAAATTAACGGAAGTAAAAATTGCGAATTACAAGGTACTGAAACAGGTTTAATAGCCTACTATAATTTTAATCAAGGTGCCAATTCAGCAACTAACACTTCGGAGACTACAGCTATAGATGCAACAGGTGCAAACAATGGAACATTAACAAATTTTGATTTAACAAGCACAACTTCAAACTGGTTAGCTAACTCTCCAGTAACTACAGGTTCAATAATACCTTCTGAGGCTACAGTTACTACACCAGTAACATATAAGCAAGGTGATACTGCATCACCGTTAACAGCTACAACAGGTACAAATGGTACAGATTTATTTTGGTACACTACTGAAACGGGAGGTACAGGAACAACAACAGCTCCTACACCAGATACTACAACAGTTGGTTCTACCTCTTACTGGGTTTCTAGCGTTAATGCAAATGGATGTGAAAGTGAAAGAACAGAAATTGTAGTTACAGTAGTACTACCTGCAACACATCTTAATTTTGGTAGTTTGAATGACTATGTAGATTGCGGTAACGACCCAAGCTTACAAATTACTGGAAACACAATTACCTTAGAGGCCTATGTGAAATTCAATACTTTTGGTTCAGAACATTGGTTAGGTAATATTATTAATAAAGCAGCACCAACTTCTAGTGGTTATATGCTAAGAGCTGGTGGTAATGGTGCCGTTAATTTTGTTGTAGCAAATTCTGGGTGGCATGAATTAACTACTCCAGATAATACAATTACTCTAGATACTTGGTTTCATATTGCAGGGGTGTATAATGGTACGACATCAAAAATTTACATTGATGGTATTGAGATTGCTTCAACTAATATTGCAATGGGTAATATTGGTAACTCTAATTTTAATGTAAACATAGGGAGAGATCCTCAAGATACAAATAGAGGATTAGATGCATCATTAGACGAAGTTCGTATTTGGAATATTGCCAGAACAGCAGAACAAATTAACGGAAGTAAAAATTGTGAATTACAAGGTACTGAAACAGGATTAGTAGCCTACTATAATTTTAATCAAGGTGCCGACTCATCAACGAATACTTCAGAGACTACAGCTATAGATGTAACAGGTACAAATAATGGAACATTAACAAATTTTGATTTAACAGGCACAACTTCAAATTGGTTAGCTAGTTCTCCAGTAACAACAGGTTCAATAATACCTTCTGAAGCGACAGTTACTACACCAGTGACTTATAACCAAGGTGATACTGCGTCACCATTAACAGCTACAACAGGCTCAAATGGTACGGCTTTATTATGGTATACTACTGAAACTAATGGAACAGGAACAACAACAGCACCTACTCCAGGTACCACAACAGCAGGTTCTACCTCGTACTGGGTTTCCAGCACAAATGACAACGGTTGCGAAAGTGAAAAAACAGAAATTGTAGTAACCGTAGAATCGACGCTTAGCTCTAATAATTTTGATATTAGCAATAAATTAAAAATATACCCAAACCCTGCAACTAACACTATTACCATTGATGTTGATAATTTAACCACTGCAAAATTACAAGTATTAGATCTTACAGGTAAAATTATCAATAACGAAACTCTAGAAAGTATTACAAACAGCATCGATATTACGAAGTATCCTTCTGGAGTATATATGTTTAAAATAATTACAACCGAAGGTACCACAATAAAAAAAGTTATTAAGCAATAATAAAGTTTACAGAAAACCAACTCTATAGTTTTGAGCAATTACTTTATTTGCTAGTTATATAAACTAAGAATGTTTCCTTTACTAGAACGGCTGTATTTTTATGTACAGCCGTTTCTTTTTTTTAAGTTAATACAATCTTGAAGTAAAACCACAGCCATAAGCACAAAAAATTATTTGTAACCTTAACGTCCTTTATAAAACATAAACCTATACTATCAAGCCCTATAAATTATAAAACAACTCGTTTTTATAGTATTTTTGCTTTATTATGAAAGAGCAATCAAAAAGGTTAAACCAACAAGAACTTAAAGAATTTTTAGATGCTAAGGTTTACGAATTTAATAGTCCCAAATTTATTGATAGTGATCCAATTCAAATTCCTCATCAATTCTCTAAAAAGGAAGATATTGAAATCGCGGGGTTTTTAACCGCAACTATTGCTTGGGGAAACCGAAAAAGCATTATTAATAACGCTAATAAGTTAATGACACTTCTAGACCATTCTCCTTACGATTTTATTATAAACCATACAGAAGGTGATCTAGCAAAACTACTTCCTTTTGTACATCGCACTTTTAATGGTGACGATTGTGTTCAATTTATAAAATCGCTACAGCATATCTACAAAAACCATAATGGTTTGGAAGCTGTTTTTGCAAAACATGCCGATAATGCTTTTTTACAGACTTCTATTTCTGAGTTTAAACGTACTTTTTTTGAAATTGATCATTTAAAACGAACTGAAAAACATGTAAGCGATCCGTTAAGAAAATCGGCTGCCAAACGTATTAACATGTTTTTACGCTGGATGGTAAGAAACGATAACACTGGTGTAGATTTCGGTATTTGGAAAAGCCTATCGCCTGCCCTACTATCTTGCCCTTTAGATGTACATTCCGGAAATGTTGCACGTAAACTTGGCCTGTTAGATAGAAAACAAAATGATGCCAAAGCACTTTTGGAATTAGATACCAACTTAAGAAAACTAGATAAAACCGACCCCGTAAAATACGATTTTGCACTTTTTGGTTTAGGCGTTTTTGAAGGATTTTAGCTTCTATTTTTTTATATAAATAATTGAACGGTTTAAGAATTTAATAATAACACAATACTTTTACCTTCTATTTTAACTGTTTTATTATTTTTTTAGCATTAATAATACTAAATTCTAAGTATTTTCGTGTTTCGAAAATACTTTAAGCCCCTAAAGATTCCCTTAAAATGATAGCACCAGATTTCCCTAAAAATGAAAGAGAACGCCTTGCGCAAATTAATAGATATAAACTACTAGATACACTCCCTGAAAGTGATTTCGATAACATAACGAGTTTAGTGGCTACTATTTGCGAAGTTCCTATATCGCTAATTACATTACTCGACTCTGATCGTAATTTTTTAAAATCACATCATGGTATCGACATCCAAGAATCTCCTCGAAATATTTCTTTTTGCGGGCATGCGATATTGCAAGATGATATTTTTATTGTTGAAGATGCTCGAGAAGATATACGCTTTAAAGACAACCCGCTAGTCGCTGGCGTAAATGCTATTTTTTATGCCGGTGTACCGTTAATTACTAAAGAAGGCCTTGCGTTAGGTACTTTATGTATATACGACCATGTACCTAGGAAACTAACAGAAATACAAAAAAAGGCATTAATTACTATTGCCAAGCAAGTTTTAAATCTATTCGATTTAAGATTAAATAATAGATTACTTGCAGAGTCTAAACAAGAATTAACGGACAGAAATAATGAACTTGGAAGATTTGCAAGCCATGTATCTCATGATTTAAAATCGCCTTTGGCTAACATCATGTCGTTAACTACTTTTTTAAAAGAAGATGAAGCCAATACGTTTTCTGAAGAGTCTATTGAATATATCAGTTTTATTGAAGAATCTGCTGAGTCATTGAAAGACTATATAGATGGTATACTTATTCATTATAAGGCGAACGAGTTACTGAATGCTGATAAAGAATACGCAACATTAAATTCTGTTTTTGAAGAAGTACAACGCATTCATTTATTAAATGATAAACAACTAAAATTCAGTAATTACACGGATAGTGTTTTTATAGTAAAAGCTGCTGTAACACAGGTATTAATTAATTTGGTGGACAATGCTTTAAAGTATAACAATAAACCAAATCCTGAAGTTATTTTAGGGTTTTCTGAAAACAAAAATAATTATACTTTTACAGTTAAAGATAATGGTAATGGCATTGCTGAAGCACAACAAGACCAAGTTTTTAAACTGTTTAACAATAACAACCAAGTCGATGTTAAAGGTAAAAAAGGAACTGGTATTGGTTTGTTTACTGTGAAGAATTTAGTTGAAAAATTAGGAGGTACCATTACTCTAAAATCTGAGTTAAATATAGGAAGCATCTTTACTTTTAGTATCGCAAAATAAAGCTAATCGTAAATCTGATACATTTATTTTAAGAAAAAAAAGAAGCGCTACAGATACAAAAAAGACTTTATTACGTAAAATGTAGCTCGCAACTAACTGCGTTAGGGATTGCAGTGAAAAACCCACAGTAAGACCAATGGAATTGGGCTTGCGAGGATTTGTAACGTAAAGCCCGACCCTTTTCAGGTAACGCCCAAATTAAAGTTTTCTACAAAAGTAAAACCCGGCCATGTTTACTTAACGTTTTTAAGTAAACATAGCCGGGCTTTTATAAAATAAATGTTTGTATTTATTTAATCTCTAAAACTTCAAGATCGAAAACAAGATCTTTACCAGCTAAAGGATGATTTCCATCTACAACAATAGATTCGTCTTTAACTTCTACAACAACTAAATTAAATTCTTGTCCATCTGGAGATTTAGACACTAAGCCCATACCTACTTCTGGAGCCATTTCCTGAGGAAGTTCTGATTTTTGAACCTCTTGAATTAAATTCGGGTTAATTTCCCCATATGCCTCTTCTTTAGCAATTGTAATGGTTTTTTTCTCATTCAGTTTCATATCGATTAACCCTTTTTCAAAACCAGGAATTAGTTGTCCTTGTCCTAAAGTAAACTCTATCGGCTCTTTCCCTACTGAACTATCAAAAACTTGTCCGTCTGTTAATTTACCTGTGTAATTTACTTTTACCGTGTTATTCTCTTTTACTTGACTCATACTATAATACTTAATTTTTTAAAAATATTCTTTACATAATTCTTACGCAGCAAATATTTTAGTTTAAACTTTCTAGGCCTGTAGCCACCAAAACCAAGCCAAAAGCCAAAAAGTGAGAATGAATATTAAAAAACTCATGATTTGTTAAATTATTATTCAAAAAAAACAGCTTGCAGCCCTTTGGTAGCAATACTCGATGGTTTTTAAATAATTTTAGAAATAATGGTGATTAAAAATTAAATAATCAGTAAATGTGTCAGTTATGATTTAAAAAAATCATTAAAAATGCACTTTCAATCTTTATTGAAATTCCAAAGTATGGTCTAATTCTTTACAAAACTCATTATTATCAACACAAAGTATGCTTAATGTTTCAATTAATAATTGATTTAACCTTTCGCTTTCTGGATTTACTTTATAAGCCAATTTAAACTCAGAATACGCACCAAGAGGATGATTATTTAACAACCGATTTTCACCCGAATTTACAAGAAAAGAAAAAGTTTCTAAATCTTTTTTCTTTGTGATATTGATAACAGCTTGTGTATGCTTATCGGAATAATCTATAAAATGTTTAATTGTAAAAACGGACAGCAGTAAAGTGCAAAAAACAAAAAGAACTGTTATCAATCCTTTTAGTTTTTTGTTCTCTTTTCTATTAACCTGTAACTTAAATGTTCGTGAATATTTGGGTAACGCCGTAAAAGATTTCAAAGGTTGTTTTTTGAACATCTTTTTTTGCGGATCTCTGGAATAAATCCACTGCTGTAAGCCTAAACCCATGTATCCTCCCATAATATATCTTTAATATATAAGTAGATATTTAGAATAAAATGTTACAGTTATAATCAAAAAAAACCTTCCAGAATAAGTAATCTGAAAGGTTTTAAAGTTCTATTTAGAAGCCGCTTTTAGCGAATCTATTTCTTTCTTTAATTTTTCAATTTCCAATACCTTTTTTTCTTCTTGAAGTTGTTTTAGCAACTCATCGTTAGACATCGGTTTTATAGAATCTATTGGTTGCGGTACGGCGTCAATTTGCTTAGTTTCTTCTAGAAAGTACTTGCCAATACCTTCACTAGATCTCCAAGCTTCGTTTAACTGATCGTAAACTGTTTTATCCCATTGACTCGGGTGTTTTACATCAATCCAAACAACATCGCGATATTCACTATCTACTAATGCCAAATCTGGAGTTGCAGAGCCATCAAAATTATTAGAATCTTCGCGAATTGCCGATATAGTACCTAAGAAAAACATTCTACGGCGTCCTGCGATATCTTTGATATAAGGACGAAACTCAACAGGTTTATTTACCGACCAATCGAATTCCTTACGCGACTCAATAACCTTTAAAGGCATAGCAGAAACTCCGGCATAACCTTGTTTTTTAGATGCATGATCGTAATAATAAAAAGCATTACTACCATCTGCAGGCACAAAAACACTATACGATAAACTGGTACGTTCATTCCCTACAGGCTCTAAACCAAACCAATGATAAAGGCCGCTGTAAGCGTTTGTATTAGTATCAGAGAAATCAAAATCGGTTACAAAGGGTTGTTTATTTTGATCATCGGCTAAATTCGGGATCTTAACAGCTGTTTCCATATTCCATGGTAACGGATCGCTAAAACCACCCAAGAATTTTAAAGATTCGGCCTGTAAACGTGATACCTTTTCGGCTAAGGTATTTTGGCCAATTAAGTAAGGATGATTTTTCATCTCCTCGGCACTAATATAAGTTCCTTTCCCAATTAAAATACGCTCAATGTAATCGTTAAAATCGTGCTCTCCACTATCTATAACCATAACACCTCCATAAGTTGGGTAAGGAAACAAAAAACCTTTCCATTTTATTAAACTCACTACTTCTACCCATTTACCAGCATCATTTTTCATGTAGTAGGTATCACTAGGTTCCATGGTAAATAATTGGAAAATATTAAAACGTTGCACTACGGCATTGTAAGTGTTACGGCTAAATTTTAAAGACTCGCCAATAGAAAATGTTACAGGAATACGATTTTCACTAGAAAAACGAGGAAATGGCGTTGTACTAGACACAGCGAACACCTCTTCCGTATTATCCGTCATACCTTGCCATCTGTATTTCTCAGTGGGTTGTATGGCCATAGTCCATTTATTTTCGGTTCCAACACGAACCAAATGTGGTAATGAAACATCTTTAGTTTCACCCACACTTTCATTCGCCATAGAATACACGTTGCGCATAGGTTGTATACGCTCGTTTTGTGTTAGCGGCAACTCGTTAATTTCAATGCGGTTTAAGTTATTGTAAACGTTGTAAGTTTTCATGTATTCGTACATTTTAAACTGCCATCCAACCACATATAATATTCCGAAAAATATTATTAAAACAACCAGCATACCTAATCTACCACCTGTACTTACCGAGTTTCTAAACTTGCGCAAACCAAAAAATAAAACCACAGCACTAAGCAGAATAACAAAAATGTATTTTCTAACAAATAGTAAAGCCGGTTGGTAATCGTCTCGTAAAACAAATAATAAAATAAGTAAAACTAAAAAACCAATTACGGTTACTGTTTTTTGCTTTTTTCCTTTATTCCAATAATTTTTAATCATTTCTATATTGTAAAATTTTTATTCTTTTTGTTTTGGTTTACACTTAGCGCGAAACCATTATAAACCTTGCTGCAATACGTTTTTCATTGCCATTCTTTCCATTGAAAACGTATCGGAGTTTTCATCTAAAAAGTTAATCAAAAGTATATTTTTTTTAATCAATTCTATGGTGTTAAAACCAGTTGTTTTATCCATTTGCTTTGCCTTTTTCAAAACTTCAAAAATAAGCTCTGTTAATCTTTCAACGTGTTCTTCATTTAGATCTTTAATTACGCTTTTAAAATCATCATTAGGCATTATAGAAATAGCATTTAAAGATAAATCAAAAGTACTTTTTAAAACCGTATCAGTTTCCTCAACAGCAACATCAATGTCGTTAGGTTCAATGTCTACAACTTTACTAATTAATGTTTTTAAGAGCAATGTTAGACGTTGAATTTCTCTAAGTAATGTATCTTTCTCGTTAATCACAATTCCTTTTATTTAAATAATATAAGTTTCGTTTTTCAAAACAAAAAATATTACAAAAGCCCTTTATCTTTCAATCTCTCACGTGCACTTTTTTCTTCAACTTTTGGCTGCTCTCGTTTTACAGTTTCTATTTCGAGATCATCTTTACTCGTTAAATCTTCAATAAAATCCTTTCCTTTTTCAATAGTGTCTTGCATAATATCTTCAAGCGAATCCGTTTGCTCTTCAATAACTTCACTAGATTTAAAAATAAAATTAGCCAAATACGTCCCAATTATGGTACCTACTATCATAGAAGCAAATATAGAAATTGTGGCTACATCTATCGGAATTAAAAAACGGACAACTACAATACCAATTAAAAATAGAAAACCAACAAAAACCAAGCGCAGTAAAAACGACTGCTTGTACACAAAACCTGTTTTATCCTCAGGTTTCATTTGTAGAGCTTTCGAGTTTATAACCTTATTAAAAAAACGATAAAGTCCATTATTTCTAGATTCTCTCCAGTAAATAAAAATTCCGAAAAGGACAGCTGCAATAAAGATTATAAGTTCTAATGTCATGATGTTTTGTTTGTTTTTATGCTATTTTATATCGCTTTCGCGGAAAAAGAACAAGCTTATTTTATAGTGTTAGTCTATTTGTTTTAAATATTGTTACTAATAGTTTCTATAGCCCAATCTTTTAAGGATTCATCCCAAGTTTCAAAACTACTGTAAAATGCTTCTTTATCGAACCAATACATAAACAATACATCTTTGGGCGAAATATTTACCAATAGCATCCAAATTAAATCTTGATGTTTGGCAGATAAAGACGAATGCGGTTGGTGCAGTGCTTCGTACATTTTAGAATCTACAATATCGGAAATTTTATATTGATTACTCGTTTCCAGCTTTTCTAAATAACGCTCTACACTCATTACTTTTTTACGAGCTTTAATGTCGAGTTTATTTAAATAACTTTTATATAAAATCGGATCGTTTAAAATATCTTTTATAGGGTGTTGCGTATCTTTTAAATACGTGGCCATCTCATATTTTTTTACACGTTCGTAACGTTTGTCCTTTACAACCTCGTCTAAATTGCATTCTATAATAACGTGATCACGAAGCTTAGCCATAAGTTCGGGTTGCGAAATATGGAATATTAAAACATCGTAATTAGTATCTTTTATAGCTTCCTTATGCCAAGTTTCATCTTCAAAAACAACAATAGGCGTAATAAAATCTCGCAATACATAAACACCTCCAAAAGCACGCGTATAAAACGAACTTGTGGAATATTCAAGTTCGTGTAAATCTAAATCGCGTTCGCGTAAATCGCCATGCTTCTTTGCGGATTGTAATAAAGCAGCCTGAATATTTTCGTCTATAAAATTCTGATCCCTATTGAAAGTTTTAACCAGTTCGCGTTGCTGTTTTTGAACGTTAAGCAAATCGTTAATTAAATGAAAATGGATGTTTACCGTTTTGTACTTTAAAACATCTAAAGGCTCGTAAAACGCATCAATACCTTGATCGAAATCTAAACAAATAGCACAATCTCTTGTGATATCTTTAATTTTATCACCATGAATTTTAAATACAAATTTCATGAGTTCTCTATCGAACGTATGAAACGGTAAATACACCGGTTTTCCTTTTTGTAAAGGCGAAATTATAATACCATGCGGATTAGCCTCTCCGTTATTCAGGTAATTTATTTCACCCTTTTCTTCTGCTACTTGTGGACTCCAACCGATACCATCAATTTGAAAAGACTTTAATTTTGTTTCCGAAAAACCAAGCTTTACCAAACATTTGTTGTAACGCTCGACGAGTTTCCCGCTCACTGAAATGAGTTCGCTTCGGTATAAATTCGCTTCTAGTAATTTTTGCATGTTTATTTCTTTAATACTTTGAGCTTATTATTACTCACGGTATACTTTGATTCAGTAATTATTACATTCTTTTTTACTCTCTTGTCAACTTATTAGTTATGTAAAAAAACTATTTCAAATAATTATCTTCTTTATTTCATTTTAGTTTTCTTTATCAGAGAATTATAATAGTTCTCTAACTCCATTGCCTGTTTCAAGTGCATTTCTCTATATGTAATTTCTTTTAAAACCAAATCACTCAATTCACTCAACTCTAAATCATTATAATTCTTATTAATAATACTCTCGATAGTTTTATTTTTCATATAAATTGAAATATGATTTCTATAAGAAATTAAACTTGGCCTATATGAAAACAATTCTTCCGCAAGCAATAAAACTTTATCACTATTTTGTTTTAGGGCAATATCTAATTTGTAAAATAACAACATGTCTCTAACTTCATTATTCCTTATTTCAATATTATCTATGTAACTTAGAGCTTTGCCATACTCACCATTAAAGTAATAAAATTTTATTTTTTTCATTAATACTCCTCTATCAACCAATTTATTTTTAAATACATTTTTCTGAATTTCAATAGAACTTTGATATAAATCATTGAGGTTATCTAACATATAACTTAAACTTGGATTTACAGCATGTACTACTTTTCCATTTAAATTCATCATTGCATTTATACCATAATCACTTAGATCATATGTGTTAAGTTTATTTCGAATTTCATCAAGTAAAATTATCTCATTTGTGTTTAGATAATCACTAAATATATTTATTCTATCAATAGTTTTTTCGATATTCAAACTTCTACCAAAAAGCCTTCTACCTATTGGGTCCAGTTTATCTTTTATATTTTCATCATATAAAAATGATTCATTCATACATTTATTCTGAAGTCCAATTTTTATATCTTCTTTTGTGATTTTACCTGCTATTATTTTATTCTGATAACCTGATGCTATTGGGAATTTTGAATTCAAAATTATATCAAATAAAGCAAACAAATCATTCAAAATTTTTATAAAGTCTTTATCTATTTTTATTCTTACTTTATTTACACGTCTATTTTGAGGTAAAAAAGAAAAAACCAACCAAAATATTATTGCAGCCAAGATGGATAAGATAATAGGATAAATAAAGTCTTTAAAAATTTCATTTTCAGGACTATGTATTAACTTATAAATATCTGCCGTCGATTTCCTTATACTATCATTTTGTATTCTTAAATGACTATTTACTTCTTGTATCTCCCTTACCTTCTGGCTCAGGCTATCAATTTTACTTTCTAAAATGTCTTCGTGCAATTCTAATTTAGAATCATTTTTCTCCAACAAAACCTTAGTTTCTTTTTGAGCAAAACCGTTTAATGAAATTACAGTTAAAATTAAAACAAAGATTTCCTTCATTAGTTTCTATTGATTAAACCTAAATTATTAATAATAGCATACTGCAACAAAACAATAGTCCGCATATCTTGAATTTCACCATTATTAAGCATCTCTATCGCTTCTTCAACAGGTAATTCTAGCACTTCAATATCTTCAGTTTCAGTTTCTACACCGCCGCCTTCGCTCACCTTCATATCATCGGTATACTCCGCAATAAAAAAATGCATTTTCTCGGTCATTACACCAGGCGACGTATAGGCTTCGTAAACTTTGGTTACTTTATTTATACGGTAACCTACTTCTTCTTCTGTTTCTCTAATAATACAGTCTTCCGGATTGTCTTTATCCAACATCCCTGCAGTAATTTCTACCAAAAAGCCATCCTCATTATCGTTTTGATATGTAGGCATTCTAAACTGTTTGGTTAAAATAACCGTTTGCTTTTCGGTATTGTAAAGTAAAATTCCTGCGCCATCTCCTCTATCGTAAACTTCGCGCATTTGGTTAACCCAAGTACCGTTAGACATTAAATAGTCAAAACTTAATTTTTTAAGAATGTAATAATTATCAGAAAGCAACGTGCTTTTTATATTTTTTAATCTATTAGATGCCATTTTCAAAAGTTTTTCTTGCTGCTGTTTCTATATTTAATTGGTTTACTCTAGCGTCAACTTTGCGCTTAAAATCGGTATCGGCAATAGTGGCAACGTTATCTAAATAACGTACTACTTCCTGACGTCTAATTTCAGAAAAATCTAAACCTTTCATATTCCCTTTCATCACTTCCTGAAGCATATTAAACTTGGTGTCGTAATCTTGTTTGAAATAAGTTTCAGGGTTTTCAAACCAGCTTTCTTCTAAATCAAAATCGGTAAGACGTAAAGAAATAGCAGACTGAATATTTCTAACATCACGAGATGAAAAGAACGGAAAAGCCTTTTGCATTTCTTGATACAAATTAGCATAAAACAAATGCTCGTTACTTTTAAATTTAGCTTCCACCTTATCGCAAATAGCATGCACTCTAGCTTCACTAGGTTTGCTAGATGTATTTAATATTTCACCCATGTTTTTAGAAAGCCCTTGATCACTTAAATACTTATAACTTTCAGGGTTTTCCATGTTTACAAAATCGGGTAAAGATTGGTTTAGTTTATTCCACCAAATGTAATCTTGATCTAAAAAATCGTGTTCCGTTCGGGCTCCATCAATTTTAAAACGACCTTGTACACGAGAAATCACGGCTTTATCTAGCATTTCGGGTAAATTAGTGAACAAACCAATAGAACTGTTACCATAATTTACGGCATAAGCGCCTTCTGTATAACGTAAAAACACGCCAATAACTTCTTTTACACCTGCAGATACGCCTTGAGCTGTACGCTCTTGTAAATTATTTTCGGCATCATCAATAGGTGCAAAAATCAATTTTGCAGGATCTTGCATCGGTTTCATCCACTCTACCATTTTTTCTGCCGATCCACCTTGGAATGTAGAAATTAAAGTATCTGGCATAGGGTGAAACAAAAACGGGATTTCTAAATTATCGCAATGCTCTTTTAAACGTGTCGCAATAGCAGCTATAAGCATACTTTTTCCTGTACCAGGAATTCCGTAGCCCATAAAAACGGGCATAAACCCTCCAAGTTCCTGAAACGGATTCTTTTTTGCCGTAAAATCGTAACTCAGCATACGCTCTGTTAAACGACGCGCAAAGTGCTTCGCATCTCGGTTACCTACAATTTGTTCAAATTTTATTTTGTTGAATTCAATACTTTTGGCAGTTCCCGAAAACACATTATTCCAGCCAGATATAGCAAACTCCGATTTTTCGAGTTTATACGTTCTATCTTCAATGGTTTCCGTATACTCTAAACTACTTTTTCTAAGTTGAATTTCGCCAATTAAAGCCTCAAAATATACCACTGTAAAATCGATAACATCTTTATCAGACTTTACAATTTCCGGGTGTCCAAGGTATTTATCAAAATAAAACAAACTACACGCAATTCCTTTTAAAGGTGATAACAATGAAACCTCCGGAATACCGGCAAATTTCTGTTTCATAACCGATAAATCGTCTGAAGCAAAAGGTTTTAAATCGTTTAGAATTTTATAAGCTGTAGAAAATAACATGAACGCCGTTGCAGTATGCATTTTACTTTCAAACTCACGTTTTCCGTTAGAATCTAAAGCCGATTTATTTTCGTTTAAACTAGATAATCCCGAAGCATCATAATAGCTATCCTTAATCCAAATGCCCAAAGTAATCCCTTCCTGCACAGCATAAAGAGTTTGATTTAAATGAATAGGAAGCGCTACAGAATCGGGCAATAATCGCTTTTTTAAGGCTAAAATCGTTTTAGAAACCGAGGTAATATCTACCGAAGAACCGCTATTTGCTCTAGATAAATAGAGTAAAATAGATTCGTCTTTAGCATCCTTATCTTTATTTTTCGCTCTTGAGCCTTGCTCCCATTGCACACTTTTTAAGTATGATGAAGCCTCGTCGCGAAGCATATCGAGTTCGGTAAGTTTTATCGGGAAAGTTGAGTTGTGTTCCATTTTTTTAGTTCGCAGTATTCAGTTTTCAGTAATCAGTCACTAATACTCAGTAAAACAGTTCTCTGTATTAACGTATTGGTATCTAATCTTTCTTTAAATATTCTCTGCTTTTTTTAGTTAAACTTTTCTGGGTTTTTCATCATGTAATTAATGAGTTTCCCTATTTCTTCACTTTTATATTGTAATTCTTGTCTTTTTTCTTTTGAAATATAATCGCAAGCTAATGCAAAATCGAGCCATAATTGTGTTTCGGAATTTTCACTATCCGCATCGGATAGTTTACTTTTAAAATGTTTTCATACTGGCGTTTTCTATAACCCTCAGCAATATTTGAACATACCGATCGACTTGATCTGACTATTTGAGAAATTAAAGCATATTGCTCAGAATTAGGAAAGCTTTTAGTGAGATGAAATATTTCCATCGCTAAATCGAATCCTTTTTGATAAGCCAATAATGTTTTAAAACTCATTTTATTTCAATTCTTCTACTTTATACTTTTTTCCTCCTTCACATTCAAATACGCTATGACTGCCTACTGAATACTGCAACTGAGTACTTTTCTACTTTTTAATATCTATTTTTAAACCCGAGACTTCAAACGGTGCTTTCGCTAATCCGTCTAACAACTCTGGCGTTTTATTGTATAATAATTGAATAATACGGTGTGGTGCAAAAATGTATTTCTGCTTAAATACCGTATCCCATTTTTGGAGGGTTTGCTTGCTAAAAAAACTACCTTCTTTAAATTCACTTCCAGATGCAACTTCGTCTATTTCTAAAGAAATGGCATAAGACTCTAAGGGAATTTCCTTTTTAGCAATAGATTCTAAAATAGTATGGGTTACTAAGTTTTCATCTTTTGCAAATACGTTGTGTATAGGTCCCAAATCAACACGCTTTATAAGTTTAGGAGATACTTTAGGCAATTTCCTATCTATGGTATACGCCATAGTATCTAACGACATTTTACGATCTGATGTGGTTTTTAAGACCTCGTAAATTTCATCCTTGTAATCGTTTATTCGGCTACCATCATAATTAAAGTACATAAAACAGATAAACGGTCTGTTTAACGACACATCAAAAAACGACCAGCTTATTAATAAATCTGCTATCGAGTTCTGCGGTGCGCCCAATATTTTGCCTTGTACAAAACGATTAAAAATATATTCTTTCTTTACTGATGAATAATACACAATAGATGCCGCTTGAAACAACTTTCGTTTAGAAATTGGTTGTTTTTTGTGCATTAGAGTGTTTAAAAAATCTTCTTTTAAAGTTGCTATTGGTGTTAGCTTTTCTAAATATTCTTGACGCAATTCTAGATCGTTAAACAGATACCGGAATTCTAAATAATTTGGAAAACCAGACTCGGTTAAATCGACTTTCATATTATCTTCATCGTCATACATATATTTAATACGCATGGCTTCGATGGAATATAATAGTAAATCTGAATATTGCTTGAATAACTGAACTTCTTGCTCATTACAAAGTTTTTGCCTTTGCACGGCCACTATAAGTTCTTTAAAAACAAAGTCGACCATTTTATGATAAAAGACATACTGCTCCTTGGAATCGAGAATGGCAGAGTCTAATGGTGTAACTATTTGGTTTATTGACATTTATTTTAATTAAATATGAATCTTTACAGATTGTTTATTTTGATGTTCTTTCGAAAATAACATCGCCTGTTTTTAATAACACCTTTCCTGCCTTTATGCTTCTGGATAGGTGAATTACACTTAAATCTTTTCCGTTTCTTAAATATTCAAGAATAACCCCATTTTCTAAATTGGCGTTTGGCCCCATAATTTTAATGGAATTCTCGGTTTCTTTAGTGCTCCAAGCCCCTATAATCGTTTTAATTTCATCGCCTTTGGAAATTAAAAAATGAGCAGTATAATCTTTTTTTAAATCAATTTCGAGAATAGAACTAGCTCTATATTTTTTAGCGGCTGGTGAATAACTATTTTGAATCCACTTACCAATAAAGTCCTTATCATCCTGATTTTGGTTGATACTTGTTATTGTATGGTTTGTGCTAGGTTGGAAAGTAGCTTTAGTTTTAAAAGATGTTAAGGTGATAAAAGCAGATAAAACAATGATGATTTGTAATGATTTCATTTGGCTATTTTAAAGTAACATCTGTTTTAAAAACTGGCCTTTGATATAATCCTGCTTTAAGGATTGAACGGCCTGTTTGAGCTCCTCGACCTTAGGAGGGAGCGCGTAGTGAAAGCCTGACTTTTTACGATACTGCAAGGTTTAATAAAAAAACCTTGCAGTGTTGTAAAAAGGAACGCCCACTTTTTTATAAGTGTTTTGTTCTTTACTTTTTTAGCTTAGCAAATCGTCTTCGGTAGCTTCTGGTTTTGGCTTTCCTGCTGGTTCGCCACCATCACCTTGTGGTGCATTTGCATCTGCTTTGTAATAATCTTCGAAAATTTCTTTCATGTCGATACCATAACGCTCTGCAAAGTTTTTTTGAATTTCACCATCTTTAGCACGAATTTCTTGTAAAGCCTCTGCATAACTGCTGTAAACACCTTGCATAACTTTTTCGTGAACAGGTATATTGTCCATCATATCTTGACGCGCTTTAGCACTTGCAGTATGCATAGATGCTAAGGTTTGGCCAATATGCTCATCGGTTTTTACACCTAAATGCTCTAGAATTGCAGCAAATTCTTGATCGGTTCTAGCTTTTAAAGCCACAACATAACCATCGTAATATTTAAGACGTTCTTCGGTATCCGACTTTAATTTTGCACGATGCGTTTGCAAGTTGCTACGTAAAGACGTTAATACTTTTATTGTTAAATTATGCTTGTGCACAAAACTATCTTTACTGGCAGCTAGCGTAGTATAAGCGTTTTTAAGACCTTCCAACTCTTCTACTTTTTGCTCTAAAGCCGTCATTTTACCAATAGCCTCAGAATACTCAGTAGATTGTTTATCGGCAATATCTTCTAGTTCTTGGCGCGCTTGTTTTAATAAAGCGTACTGCTCTTCTAGCTTTCCTTCTACTTCTTTCTTTTTCTCTAAAGCTTTAGTATGGTTTTTAGAAGCTTCTACAATAGCATCTTTTAGTTTTTCTTCAACCTCTTTAATTTCTACTTCACGATTTTTTAAACGTGTTACTGCAGCTTGAGATTTGTATGACAACTCACTTAAAAGTGTTTGTATATCGGCACTTTCTATACGCTCTTGAAACATAGCTTTGGCCTTATTATCGGCTCCTGCACGTACTTTCTCGGCTTCTTTATATTCGGCTTGTTCTTTTTTAATTTTGCTTTTACGTCCCCATAGATTATTCCACCAAGTGTCTGCCTTATTTTCGGCATCCTCTAACTCTATTCTAGCACGCTCTAATGCTTTTTGAGCATCGTCGATTACTTTTTGTTCTGTTGGATTTAATGCTGAAAATTTTTCGAACATAATACCAACTTCATCTTGATAATCTGTTAAATCTTTAATAGCATCTAAAAGTGTAGAACGGTCTTTTTCTGCCATATGAACAACATCGTCCAAGGTGGCGTTTAGAATTTTTTGACGCACTTCTGGGTCATCCTCTTGAGACAATTTAGATTTCATGGTGTCTATGGCTTTTCCCCAATTGACATCTACTTTTTCTGTTTTTTCGTTGGAAGAGGTTTCTAATAAATCAAAATCGTCGGACATACTGATACTTTATTATTTAAGATTAAACATTTTTTTTGCGTAAGCAATTTCGGTAAAATTTGTGAGTTGTAAAAGTAAAACCAAAATATAGTTCTTTTGGTGTTTAAATTTCACTTTTAATTCCTACAAAATATAAGTCTATCACTTTAAAAAAATGTTACACCTCCTTTTATATTTTTAGTTTAAACCCCTACTGTAAAGACAAATAGAAGCTCATTTTTGTAGTAAAAAACTTTGATAAAGTTGTGAATAATAATTAAATAGAGGAAAAACCTTATAAAAAAAACATTATCTTTGGTGAGCTATTAATTATACTTTACGAAAAACATGTTGAATTTTCAACTACATATAGTATCGTTAACAATTGTACTTGTGTCCCAATCTGCAATCGCAACTATACTTACTATTGTACTTATCTTTTTTGCCGCACTGCTATGCCTTGGTGTGAGAAAATCTTATTTGCTACAGAAGGAGAATGAGCGCTTAGAAGCCATGAATCCTCAAATAGAAGATGAAAAAGATAAGCCTTACAAAGATTTTACACAAAGCCACATGTACGATAAAAAATAGCTGTTTTGAATACTAATATTATTTTGAGCGTTTTTAGATTACAAAGAAAACAAACTGTTTTTTTAGAAAATATAAACCCATGAATTTATAATTCGTAAACCCCATAATATGCAGAATACAACAGAGCACCTAAATAGCTTAAACACTCTAATTTCAATTCTCTCTATCGCATTTATTACAATGTTAGTTTTATTTACATTAAACCTATACAAGGTATATAAATTAAAAAAGAAAAACTCTCTACTAGAAACGGAATTGAGGGCGTTAAAAACAAACGCAGAACACGCTTAAAAAAAACCATTTACATAAAATTTATCATAAAAAAACACCCACTTTTCAGTGGGCATTTTTTTTTTAATTTTATACTGTAGAAAAATTATCTAACTAGTTTTTTGTACTTAATTCGTTTTGGCATTAAATCTCCACCAAGACGTTTCTTTTTATTTTCCTCATAATCAGAGAAACTACCTTCGAAGAAATAGACTTGCGAATCGCCTTCAAAAGCTAAGATATGTGTACAGATACGATCTAAAAACCAACGGTCGTGACTAATAACAACAGCACAACCTGCAAAGTTTTCTAAACCTTCTTCTAAAGCTCTTAATGTATTTACATCTAAATCATTGGTTGGCTCATCAAGAAGCAATACGTTTCCTTCTTCTTTAAGCGTCATAGCTAAATGCAAACGATTACGCTCTCCACCTGAAAGTAATTTCACCTTCTTGTTTTGCTCACCACCAGAGAAATTAAATCGACTTAAATAAGCTCTAGAATTCACTTCCTTTCCGCCCATCATTACCAATTCTTGCTCATCACTAAAGTTTTGCCAAATTGTTTTTTCTGGATCTATATTAGAGTGTTTTTGATCTACATAAGCCAACTTAGCCGTATCTCCAACTTTAAACTCACCTTTATCTGGAGTTTCCTCACCCATAATCATTCTAAAAATAGTGGTTTTACCAGCACCATTTGGCCCAATAACACCAACTATGCCAGCTTGAGGTAGATTGAAGTTTAAATTATCATACAACAACTTATCATCGTAACCTTTGGCAACACCAGAAGCTTCGATAACATTGGTACCTAAACGAGGTCCGTTCGGGATGTATATTTCTAATTTTTCGTCAAGTTGTTTTTGATCTTGACTCATTAATTTGTCGTAATTATTTAAACGTGCTTTCTGCTTCGTTTGGCGCCCTTTTGCTCCTTGACGTACCCATTCCAGCTCACGTTCTAACGTTTTTTGACGTTTAGAAGCTGTTTTGCTTTCTTGAGCCATACGTTTAGATTTTTGATCTAACCAAGATGAGTAGTTTCCTTTCCATGGAATACCTTCACCTCTATCTAGTTCTAAAATCCAACCTGCTACGTTATCCAAAAAGTATCTATCGTGCGTTACAGCAATTACAGTACCCTTATATTGTGCCAAATGATGCTCTAACCAATGTACAGATTCTGCATCTAAGTGGTTGGTAGGCTCATCTAAAAGTAATACATCTGGTTCTTGTAAAAGTAAACGACATAATGCTACACGACGCTTTTCTCCACCCGATAATACACCAATTTTTTTATCGCCATCTGGAGTACGTAACGCATCCATAGCAATTTCTAATTTAGTATCTAATTCCCAAGCGTTAGACGCATCGATTTGGTCTTGAAGTTCCGCTTGGCGGTTCATCAATTTCTCCATTTTATCAGCATCAGAATATACTTCTTCTAAACCAAACTGATCATTAATTTTGTTGTACTCATCAAGAATAGCAACCGTTTCGGCAGCACCTTCACGCACAACTTCTATTACAGTTTTATCATCATCTAATTGTGGTTCTTGTTCTAAATACCCAACTGAATAATCTTGAAGAAACGTAACATCACCTTGATAGTTTTTATCGACACCGGCGATAATTTTTAACAAAGTCGATTTCCCCGATCCGTTAAGACCTAAAATTCCAATTTTAGCTCCGTAAAAGAAACTTAAATAAATGTTTTTTAATACAGGTGTATTTGCACCCGGAAATGTCTTGGTTAAACCAGACATTGAAAATATTATTTTTTTATCGTCACTCATTTTTTGTAATTATCTATTTAAAATGGTTTAAGATTTTAATTATTGTGTTTAAATTCTAAATTTAAACACGTCCTTTTAGCGCGTTAAACACCCAAGCCACAGCAAAAAAGCCGAAACCTACAGCTGCAAAACCCCAGCCAGCAACATCATCATATCGAAAAGCGCCTAATGCTATTAAACCTAATCCTACGAAAATCATTATGATTGTAGCCCAAGCTAAAACCGTGTTTTTATTCATTGCCATATTCTTTCTCTTGTATTGATGGTTAGTCTAAAGGCAAATATCGGATTTTTACCAGTAAAACTAAAGTTCTATTCATTATATTTTTTAAAGATTACTTATTCATGTATGAATTAGAAATATAAGAATAAAGCAAAACACGAACGCCTTTCTTATTCTTTTAATCACTTTTCACCAATTATATTAAACACTTCTCAATTAACTTTTATTTAGTAATAAAACCATAATCAACACCGCTTGTAACTCCTATTTTTGCAGTTGATTAAAATCTAATTGAATGAACAAAGCCCTACTTTCTTTAGCTATTGGCGGATTCGGAATTGGCCTTACCGAATTTGTAATTATGGGTATATTACCCGATATAGCAACCTCTTTTGATATTAGTATCCCTATGGCCGGACATTTTATTTCGGCTTATGCTTTAGGTGTAGTTGTTGGTGCGCCAACACTTACCGGTTTAGGTAGCAAATGGCCGGCACACAAAGTGCTATTGCTTTTAATGCTATGGTTTACAGTATTTAACACCTTATCATCTTTCGCAACTGGATATAATTCTTTTATAGTCTTACGTTTTTTATCAGGCTTACCACATGGTGCATTCTTTGGAATTGGAGCTGTAGTTGCCGGTAAATTATCTAAAAAAGGAAAGGAAGCACAAGGCATCGCCATAATGTTTAGTGGTTTAACCTTTGCGAACTTATTAGGAGTTCCGTTAGGAACGTATTTAGGTAAGCATTTTAACTGGAATGTTTCTTTTTTAATGGTTGGTATTGTTGGTGTTTTGGCTGTTTTAGCAGTTAAATTTTGGATGCCTACTTTAAAACAATCTTCAGAAAATAGTTTTATTAAAGAGTTTAAAATCTTTAAGCGTTTAGAACTATGGCTTATTATATTACTAACAACCATAGGTACTGGAGGCTTCTTTGCTTGGTACAGCTATATTGCTCCATTAATTACCGACGTTGCAGGGCATGATAAACAAGTGGTGTCTTATGCCATGATTCTTGCGGGATTAGGTATGGTTATCGGTAACGTTATAGGTGCCAAACTTGCCGAAAAACTCCAACCTATAATGGCGGTATTAATCACACTTGTATTTATGGCTGTTTGTTTAGTATTAAACACCTATTTAGCTTCCGATAAAGTTATGGTTTTAGTGATGACATTTGTAATTGGCATGGTAACATTTTGCTTATCAACTCCAATTTCGCTAGCCATTATAAATGCTTCTAAAGGCGCCGAAACTTTAGGCTCTTCACTAAACCAAAGCGCCTTTAATGTTGGTAATGCAGCTGGTGCTTACTTTGCGGGCTTACCAATTGCAATGGGTTATGGTTATACATCGGCCGATTGGGTTGGCGCAGGTATGGCGGCTTTTGGTGTTTTTATTGCCTTCGGAATTATTCTATATAGAAATTATCGCTTTAAGCGGAAAAATAAAATGAAAGCGTGCTACTCTTAATAGCAATTTAAAATATTTTCAAAATGAAAAAGACTGTCTAAATTTAATTTAAACAGTCTTTTTTTATATCTTAATTTTCAAAGTTTTAGAACAACATCGGTACTTCTATAAAAAGTAAACTAGCATCTTCTTTTGAGTGAATTTCAAATGTATTTGTTTCTGAAACACCTATGGCATCCCTAGAATTTAAAAGTGAATTATTGATGATTACTTCTCCAGAAATCGTCATGACATAAACACCATGATTTTCAGATTTCAAATTATAACTGAAGGTGTTGTCTTTATCCAAATCTATTCTAGAAATTACCGCATCTTGATGAATTTTTAAACTTTCATCATGGACTTCATCTATTGAGGTTACCAAGATTTGAAGTTTGTTTTTCCTTTCATCTACATTGAACATTTTTTGATCATATCTAGGCGTTACGTTTTCCTTATTTGGTATGACCCAAATTTGAAATAAAGATAAATGATCGTCTACCGAACCATTAATTTCAGAATGTTCTAAACCTGTTCCGGCCGACATAATTTGAACTTCACCAGGTAAAACCGCCTGCCATGCATCGTGCATAGAATCGCGATGTTTTAGCACGCCTTTTAACGGAATAGTAATAATTTCCATATTATCATGCGGATGCGTGCCAAAGCCCATTTTAGGAGCTATAACATCATCATTTAAAACACGTAAAGCTCCAAAATTTACTTTTTCTGGATTATGAAAATTAGCAAAACTAAAAGAATGATTGGCCTGCAACCATCCATGATTAGCAAACCCTCTACTATCTGCTGTATGAATTATTGTTTTCATAGTATTATACGTTTTTATTAAAACCTCAGCTTAAAATTTCAAAAACTATTTAAAGTTAAAAAGCTGTATTATTATCTCATTTTATCAAGCAAATCGCTTAATTGTCCTGCTTCTTCTTCATTTAAATTTTTAAACAAATCAGAATTCAATGTATTTGGTATAGATTCTAATAAATCAATGCCTTTTTTGGTGATTTCTATATTAACCACACGCCTATCTTCCTTAGAAGGCAAACGTTCTATATAATCTTTGGCATACAATTTATCCATTAATCGTGTTGCATTAGGTGCACGCTCTACCATCCTATCTTTTATCACTTGCACACTTAACGGCTCTTTGGCACCATTTAAAATTCTTAAAATATTGAATTGTTGTGCAGAAATACCAAAGGGTTTAAAAAACTCAGTTTGGTAACTCGCAATCCAATTAGCTGTGTAAAGAACGTTAAGCATCGCTTTTACCCTATTGCTGGGGAATTTCGAATTGATATCTTTACTTATATCGCCCACAATTATAGACTATTTTGAAGTTTATTAACTGCTTCTTTTAACTGAGCATCTAGTGCGTTGTCTACTATTTTATTTTCCTTAAAATTTTCACCGAAAAAAGGAAGTGAAAAACTCTCTACAATGTTTCCATCATGAAAAGGAAAACGGCCTTTAGCAATCTCTAAAACAGATAAACCCCCTCGCCCACCTGGTGATGTTGCCATAAGTAACATTGGTTTTTTGAAAAATAATTTACCTTCAATTCTAGACATCCAATCAAACAAGTTTTTAAAAACCACAGAATACGCCCCATTATGTTCTGCTAACGATAATATAATGCCATCTGTGCTTTTAAGCATTTCTAAAAACCGATGTGCATCTTTTGGAATGCCATGTTCATTTTCATGATCCATACCATAAAGTGGTAAATCAAAATCGTTTAAATCTAACACAGTAGTTTCTACATTTTCAACCAAACTCGCTGCGTAAGTTGCTAACTGCTTGTTAATAGATTGTTTACTATTACTTCCTGCAAATGCTATAATTTTTTTCATAATTATTTATTTATTCTTTTATTAAAAATATACGATACTATTAAAAACACTAACGCTAGTGCTGCTGTCATGTGTCCGCCATCATTCACCATTATATGCGCAAAAAAAGCTAAAACGAAAGCAAAAAAGAAACCTGAATAAGCCCACTCTTTTAATGCCTTAAAGTTAGGATTCCATACTGCAAATAAACCAAGTAATTTTAAACCTGCATACGGATAAATTAAATACGGCGGGTAACCTAAACTAGTAAATGCGCCAACAATAGCTTCATGTTTAAAAACATACATGTAAACCGAAAACAATACAATTACAGATAATAAACCTGTTGCGATATAAAATATAATTTTATCTCTTTTCATCTTATTTTTATTTCAATATTAGAGTACAAAACTAATCAAAATAAATTTATATTCCAAGGAATATATTTCCATGTAATATATTTTAACAAAACATTCGCTTTAAAATTGATTACGGGTTTTGTAAATTCGTGCAAATAAAATTTCGACCATGGACATTAACTTCAATAAAAACGAAGATCATAATAAACTCTTACTTTCCGAATTAAAAAAACGCCTTGTTAAAGTAAAACTCGGTGGCGGAAAAAGTCGTATCGAGAAACTGCATAGTAAAGGTAAAATGACGGCTAGAGAGCGTATTGACTTTTTATTAGATCCAAAAAAGAAATCTATTGAAATTGCCGCCTTTGCCGGTGAAGATATGTACGCCGAACATGGCGGATGCCCTTCTGGTGGTGTGGTTGTAAAAATGGGTTATGTAAAAGGTAAACAATGTATTGTGGTTGCTAATGATGCTACTGTAAAAGCTGGAGCTTGGTTCCCCATTACTGGGAAGAAAAACTTGCGTGCCCAAGAAATTGCTATAGAAAATAGACTGCCTATTATCTATCTTGTAGATTCTGCCGGTGTGTATTTGCCTTTACAAGACGAAATTTTCCCAGATAAAGAACATTTTGGACGCATTTTTAGAAATAACGCTATAATGAGTAGTATGGGTATTACTCAAATTGCGGCCGTTATGGGAAGTTGTGTTGCTGGTGGTGCTTATTTACCAATTATGAGCGATGAAGCTTTAATTGTAGACAAAACAGGTAGTATATTTTTAGCTGGGAGTTACTTAGTAAAAGCTGCCATTGGTGAAAGTATAGATAATGAAACTTTAGGCGGCGCGACAACACATTGCGAAATATCGGGTGTTACCGATTATAAAGCTAAAGATGATGCCGATGCTTTAAATACTATTAAAAATATTATTGATAAAATTGGTGATTTTGATAAAGCGGGGTACAACCGTAGTGAAGCTAAAAAACCAAAAGAAAACCCTGAAGATATTTACGGAATCTTACCTAAAAGTCGTGCCGATCAATATGATATGTACGAAATTATTAAGCGCGTAGTCGATAACTCGGAGTTTGATGAATATAAAGCTGGTTACGGACAAACCATAATTACAGCTTACGCGCGTATTGATGGTTGGGCTGTTGGCATTGTTGCCAACCAACGTAAACTGGTTAAAACTGCTAGTGGAGAAATGCAATTTGGTGGTGTTATTTATAATGATAGCGCCGATAAAGCCACACGTTTTATTGCCAATTGTAACCAAAAGAAAATTCCGTTAGTATTTTTACAAGATGTTACTGGCTTTATGGTAGGTAGTAAAAGTGAGCATGGCGGTATTATAAAAGATGGTGCAAAAATGGTAAATGCAGTAAGTAATTCGGTGGTGCCGAAATTTACTATCATTATAGGAAATAGTTACGGTGCCGGAAATTATGCCATGTGTGGAAAAGCCTATGACCCAAGATTAATAGTAGCTTGGCCAAGTGCTGAACTTGCGGTTATGAGCGGAAACTCTGCTGCAAAAGTATTACTTCAAATAGAAAAAGCATCTTTACTTAAAAAAGGAGAAGAAATTACTCCGGAAAAAGAAGCTGAACTTTTTAATAAAATAAAAAATAGATACGATAACCAAGTATCTCCTTATTATGCGGCCGCTCGTATTTGGACAGATGCTATTATAAACCCTCTAGACACCAGAACATGGATTAGTATGGGGATTGAAGCTGCTAACCACGCTCCCATTGAGAAGCCTTTCAATTTAGGGGTTTTACAGGTTTAAGAATTCAATCTTCCTATAAAATAAAAAACTCTCAGGCTAATTGGTAACCTGAGAGTTTTTTGTTTAATTCAAAATATGTTTTCTATTACATACTTACGGTGCCTACTTCAATTTCATCTTCTTTTTTATTTAAGCGTAATATTCTAATTTCCTTCTTTTCATTTTTTCTTCCATAATTAGTAAATATGATCACCTTTAAAGTTGTTGGTCCAGATATTTTTTGAACCTGATCGGCATAATAATCTACAAGAATTTCATAATCTCCTTTCGAAGCTTTTTTAATCATGAATTCTTCTGGACCATAACCTTCAGTTATATCTTCAGAAAGTCGCCCGCCATCTTTAGAGGTCTTATTACTGTAGAGTACTTTTTCGTCGTTAGGATTTTCAACCCAAAGATCTAAATCTGTATCATTATGGTTCCAATCTATCACAACTCTAATATCTACATCAAATGTTTTAAGTAACTTTCTTTGATTTTCAGTTAATGTTATCTCGTCTTCATGTTGCGACGCCAAGTGGCACGCTTCTACATAGGCAATGTGCTCAATACCATAAAAACGTTCATCTTCATCTTTTTCTAGTAATTCGCCCTTTACAATTCTAAATAAGATGTCAAAGGCTTTTTGATATTCACCTACGGCTTCATAAGCTAATGCTAAATCGCGATAAGAATGAGGTTCTTCTGGTCTTAATTTCAAAATCTCTTGATAAACATAAACCGCTAAAGCGTCTTCTTTAAAATACTGCAATTTATAGGCTAAGGCTCTACTAAGTTCATGGTTATCTAAATCTATTTCAATTAAATTAGTTACAATCTGCACCGCTAATTCCCTTTGATTAATAGAATCGAAATACTCTGCGATATCCATAAAAAATGTTGGTGTGTTTTTATACGTTTCTCGTAATTTTAAATACGCATTATAAGCTATTTCCGGAGTTTCAGATTTAGATAAGTTTACCAAGTACTCTGCTTTAGGCGACCAGGGCTTGAAAACAATTTCTTCGTCAATCTTTCTATTTAATGCTTCAATTTTTTCTTTGTTTTCCAGTATTCCGCTTTTAGTTGAAATGAGAATAACACCATTTGAAGCTCTACTTCCATAAATAGAACTCCCTGCTCCATCTTTTAAAACTCTAATATTATCAATGTTTTTCGCCGAAATATCTTTAAAATCTTCCTCTGAATACACGATACCATCAACAACATATAATGGTGCATTCTCACTATCATTCAAATTTAATCCATGAACACGAATTGAAGCATCATCTGTATTGTTCGGTGCTCGTTTTGACTCCATATTTAATCCCACAACACGCCCTTGCAAAGCTTCAACTACTATATTTTCGTTTTCTATACTTTCCGAAGAAACTGCTGTAACAGCGCCAGTAACATGAGTTCTTTTTTGCACGCCATAACCAACCACAACAACTTCATCTAAAGACGACGTATCTTCTTTTAAAGCTACATTAACAACAAAATTTGAACCAAGAGTTACTTCTTCAGTTAAAAAGCCAATGTAAGAGTAGACCAAAATTGATCCGAACTCTGCATTAATCATATACTTACCATCAAAATCTGTAACAGCAGCAAAAACATCATTTTTCACATAAATATTTACACCAGGAAGCGGTTCTCCGCCAATACTCGTAACATAACCACTAATTATCCTTTTAGTAGAATCTATAACTCGCGTAAAACCTGAATTTGATGTATTTGAATTTACACCAGGTGCTCCATTATGCTGTGACGGTGTTGTATTCGTTTCTGTTCGCTCTTGTCTAGGTTTTTTAAAATCTTTTATATTTTTAGAAAAATCTTTACTGTACCATCTCATTAAATCTTTGTATTCCGAAAGCAAATCATGTTTTCTACTTTCTACTTGTTTTAATCTATATGCTTCGTTGGCTTCTTCTTGTTTTATAAGCTCTTTATATCTTGCTTTCAATTCTGTTGGAGGTTCAATTTTATAACGTGCATAATCTTCAACACGATCTAAAATTATCATAGAGGTATATGCTGTAATCAAATGGTTTTTTAATGCTAATTGAATAATTTTATCTTTATTTTCTTCGGAATTTCCTTTTAAATAATTCAGCTTTTGCTTTGCCCACAAACGTTTTACAATTGGACTATTTTCTAGATTTTCTAGATTAACCTTTACCCTATCTATTACATCATTGTTATAGCCGAATAACAATTCTATGGTTGTATTGGCTTTAAACTTTCCCGATAACGAAAAATCTTCATTTACAATAGTGTTTTTTAACGGATAGACTTCATATGTTTTATCATTTTCAGCAACTCCTAAAAACTTATAATTCTCTCTTGTAATAGTTTTTATAGCTTGTTTCACCTCAACGTTAGATAGGTTTACATAATTTGCTTGACTTGTATGCGCCAACTGAGAAAGCCTGTTATGGTTTGCTGATGTTAAAGAATTAATAGCATAAATAGCACCATGATTTGTTGGCTTAAAATCGCCTAAATTAAACATACCATCTGTAAAGAGTAAATTGGTTTCAGTAATATAATTTCCTAAATCAATGTAAGATGTGCCACCATCGTAAACTACATTTTCGAGGGCTTTTTTAACCGCGTTCCAATTTCCGTTTTTTATATTATATGTAGTATTACTTCTAATTTTATTATTAAACACAACCACATTCAATTTAACATTTTCTAGATATTGTAAATAGGCATCTAACAACTCAAATTCTTTATCTAGTTTTCTGCGTTCCATAGAATATGATGCATCCCAAAAAACAGTAATAGCCTTTGGTTTCGATTTTAATCGTGATTTTGGTTTAAAAGATTTATAAAAATTAAAATAATCATTGTAAGTGGTTAAGTTGGCTTCATCTTCCAACCTCATTTCTAAAGTAATGGTGTTTCTAGGAATAAAATTTTCAGCTTTAAAATGCGCTTTTTTAACTCCTAATGCATTTTTAAACTTCAAATTATTATAGATAGAAGTATCTGTAATTTGAATATTTTTCTTTCCGAAGGCATTTATTTCTATAGAAAAATGAGATAACTTATTTTCAAAATTTAAAGGTATTTGGTAGCTGTGCTTTTGGTTATTGGCAACAAGTGTTTGCTCGTAAGTTATTTCTATCTCTTTATAACCTCTAGCTGGAATTGGGTAAACTCTAGCTTTATAGTTGTTCCCTTTTGTCATCTCTAACAAACCCGGATCTATGGTTTTTCTTATTGTGCTTTCGTAAGCTACGCGTCCTAATTCTTTTTCTACAATAGCAGCATGCCTCATGCTTCCATTAACATCCATAGCGAAATCTGTAACCGATTGTCCTTGACCTAAAGGAAACGCCAACTCGCCTTCTAATACAGTATTTGAGCCATTATAAAATTTCATTTTATAAGTGGTTAAAGCCACATTACCTGTAATGTTAACCTCAACATTTAAATTAACAAGTTTTAATGTAGAGTTATCTTTTAATTTAACTTCTGGAATGTTTTGAGCATACAAGCTTACACTCAAAAAAAGACATAATAATTGGAAGTAGTACTGTTTCATAATAAGTAATGAATTTTAGGTTCTAGATAAAACTATGCTTATTACAGCACTTAGAAAAATGACAATGAGTGAAACTAACTTTTGATTGAGTGTAGAGTAAAAAATCGTCATATGGTTCAAAATTACCCATTAAAAGTCGAATTAAAATTTAAATCTTATTTTTGCTTCATATAGCTATAACTCCCTAACATGAAATATTTAATTACCCTACTCCTTTTATTATGGAATATCTCTGTCTTTTCGCAAACAGAATTTACCTCCATTTGGAATACAGCAAATACTGAATCTGGATCTTCTGCCGATAATGAAATTTCCATACCTACTCATCCTAGTTACACTTATAATTACATCATAGATTGGGGAGACGGACAAACAGACTCCGCCGTTACTGGTGATATTACACATACCTACACAGCTCCAAACACATATACTATTAAAATAAGTGGAGACTTTCCTTCTATTTATTTTAATAACTCGGGCGATAAAATAAAAATAATAGAAATCTTATCCTGGGGCACTATTGAGTGGCAAACTATGGAAAATGCTTTTTATGGTTGTGAAAACTTAAATTTTGACGCCATAGATTCTCCAGATTTATCGCAAGTGACCACTCTAAGGAACATGTTTAAAAATGCTGAATCTTTTAATGGCATTATTAATAATTGGAACACAAATACTATTACAGATTTATCAGGATTATTCTATGGTGCAGTAATTTTTAACAGACCTCTAGATTTATGGAACACCGGTAATGTAACCGATATGTCTGAAACATTTTATCTCGCTAGAACTTTTAATGAGCCATTAGATAATTGGAATACAGCACAGGTAACAAACATGGCCGACATGTTTCATTCTGCATCTAGATTTAACCAAAACATAAATAATTGGGATGTTAGCAGAGTGACTACAATGGCAAACATGTTTTATAGTGCAAATAGCTTTAATGCGCCTTTAAATAGCTGGGTAGTTGATACGGTTACCGATATGTCTGGTATGTTTTATTCTTCAGATTTTAACCTTTCACTTTCTAGCTGGAATGTTAGTAATGTAACAGACATGTCTAGAATGTTTGGACAATCGGAATTTAACCAACCTATAGAAAACTGGGATGTTAGTAAGGTAACAAACATGAGTTCTATGTTCTATAGACACAGAACATTTAATCAACCTTTAAATAATTGGGATGTTAGTAAGGTAACCAATATGACTAGCATGTTTGATGGTTGGATTTGGAGCGGTATATTTAATCAACCTTTAAATAACTGGGACGTTAGTAACGTGACAGAAATGACATACATGTTTAGAGATAATGCTTTTTTTAATCAGCCTTTGGATAATTGGGATGTTAGTAATGTTACTAATATGAAAGGAATGTTTGAAAACACCAAAGTATTCAATCAAGATATTACCGGTTGGGATGTTAGTAATGTTACAGATATGAGCTCAATGTTTCAAGAAACTGACGACTTTAATCAACCTATCGATATATGGAACGTTAGCAAAGTAACCAATATGAGTTCCATGTTTAATTCGGCTTTAGCTTTTAACCAAACATTAAGCACTTGGGATACCGCTGCGGTAACTAACATGTCTAGTATGTTTAGTTCTTATAATGTAACAACCGTTTTTAACCAACCCTTAAATAGTTGGGATACTGGCGCTGTCACTAATATGTCTAGCATGTTTAGAAATACTAGTACCTTTAATCAAGATTTAGGTTCATGGAACGTAAGTAATGTTACTAACATGAGCATTATGCTATCTGGTTCTGGACTTTCGCAAACCAATTATGATAATACACTTATAGGTTGGGAAGCACAAACGGTTAAAAACAACGTAACTCTAGGTGCTAGCGGCCTCAACTATTGCGATAGTAGAGATCAGCGTCAAAATCTTATAGATAACTCTGGCTGGAGTATCGATGGAGATATTATTAACTGTTCGTTTGTACTTTGTACATCATTAGTTTCTCCGGTAAATGGAGATGTTAACGTGCCTTCGAACGCTAATTTAATTTGGGAAGCTGTACCCGGAGCTACTGGTTATAAAGTGAGCTATAGAATAGAAAATGGTGGTGCTACTACATTTACAGAAACCGATAAAGATGTTGGTAATGTTGTTGGTTTGGATTTCACATCAGACTTAACACCTGGCGATACCGTTTTTGTAACCATTGTACCGTACAATAATACCGATGGTGATGCCGTAGGTTGTACCGAAGAAAGTTTTAGCGTTATACCTAGTTGGGTAAACGACACAACTGCTTTTAAACTCACATTTGATACTAGCTTAACAGAAAGCTATACCTCTGCAGCAAACCAGCTTAAAATAGAAACCAATTCTGGATATCCAGATTATTTAACCTACAACTATTCTATAGATTGGGGAGACGATCAATTTAATAACGACGTTACCGGAGACATCACGCATACCTATCTTTCGCCCGGCGTTTATACGGTAACCATTATTGGTGAATACCCTGCCCATTATTATTCTTATTTTTCAGATAATGTAAAACTAATATCTGTAGACCAATGGGGTACTCAGCCTTGGAAATCCATGAGGAACACATTCTATAATTGCGAAAACATGGAGTATAATGCTACCGATGTCCCAGATTTGTCTCAGGTAACCAATATGTATCAAATGTTTTATCAAGCCAAACTTTTTAATGGCGATATTGATAATTGGGATGTTAGCAACGTTACAGATATGGGGATTATGTTCGCCGGAGCATCGGCTTTTAACCAACCTTTAAATAGTTGGGATGTTTCCAATGTTACCAATATGCAACTTATGTTTTTGTCTGCTACAACATTCGATCAACCATTAAACAATTGGATTACAAGTAGTGTTACCAATATGTCTAGAATGTTCGAAACGGCTTCTGTTTTTAACCAAGACATCAATTCTTGGAATGTTGCGGCGGTTACAACCATGGAAAAAATGTTCAATAGAGCTACTCTTTTCAATCAACCTCTAGATACTTGGGATGTCACGTCTGTAACCAATATGGAAGCCATGTTTAATTCAGCTTCAGCTTTTAATCAACCAATAAGTAATTGGAATGTTGCTGCAGTAACCGATATGAATTCTATGTTCAATTCTGCTTCAGCATTCAACCAAAATATAAATAATTGGAACGTAAGTGCCGTAACAAACATGAGCTCCATGTTTAATAGAGCATCCACATTTAATGAGCCATTAGATAATTGGAATGTTTCCTCGGTTACCAATATGCAGTCTATGTTTAATAGTGCAGATCTTTTCAACCAAAATATTAATACCTGGAACGTTACTAATGTTATCAATATGGCATCTATGTTTCAATCTGCCGAAATGTTTAATGAACCTTTAGATAATTGGGATGTAAATTCTGTGGTAAACATGTCTTCCATGTTCGAAAATGCAGAAACCTTTAATCAACCTATAAATACTTGGGATGTTAGTGCTGTGGCTAATATGACGTCGATGTTTGAAAATGCCTTAGCCTTTAATCAAGATTTAAATAATTGGGATGTAAGTTCTGTAACTCTAATGCCTTCTATGTTTGAAGATGCCCATGCTTTTAACATACCGATAAATTCATGGAATGTAGCCTCTGTAACCAACATGGAGAGCATGTTTAAAAACGCTTTAGCTTTCAATCAAGCTTTGGATAATTGGGATACAGGTGAAGTTTTAACGACTTCTGAAATGTTTAGTGGCGCAGCAGATTTCAATCAAAACATAGACAACTGGAATGTTTCTTTTGTAAACACTATGGAAGCCATGTTTAAAAACGCTACAAGCTATAACCAAACCATGAATTCATGGAACGTAGCCTCTGTAACTACTATGGAAGATATGTTTAGTGGAGCCTCTGCTTTTAACGAAACCATTGATGGATGGAACGTAAGAGCCGTTACTACCATGGAAAACATGTTTTATAACGCAACCAGTTTTAATCAAACTATAAATAGTTGGCGAATTACTAATGTTTTAAACATGAGTGGTATGTTTAGAAACGCATTAGCCTTCAATCAAACTTTAGACCGTTGGGATATTGGAGCAACTAATATGCGCTATATGTTTAGTAACGCTACCGCCTTAAATCAAGAATTTACAGAGTGGGATGTTAGTCGAGTTACCAACATGCAATACATGCTAGATAATACCGCACTAACAAGAGAAAACTACGATGCTACATTAGTAGCTTGGTCTAAGCAAACCTTAACGCCGGGTATAAATCTAGGTGCTCAAGGATTACTGTATTGTGATGCTTTAGAAGAAAGACAATCTATGATGGATACTTACGGTTGGTCGTTTACAGGCGATATTCTAGATTGTCCTATTCCGGTTTGCACACAATTAATTTCTCCTGCTAATGGAGATACAGACGTACCTGTTAACACCAATTTAAGTTGGGAACCTGCGCTTTATGCTCGAGGGTATAGACTAACTGTTACAACACAACCTGGAAATATTGTACTAGTAAACAATGAATCAGTTGCCGATCCTTCCTTTCAATTTACATCAGATTTTTTAGGAGGTGAATCTGTAGAAGTTACAATTACACCTTTTAATGACGAAGGAGAACCTACTGGCTGTATTACAGAAAGCTTCACTATTACCAACAATAGTGTACCAACAGTTCCTGAGTGTACTATATTAACACTGCCAACAAATGGTAGTATAGATGTATCTGTTGAAACTAATTTAGAGTGGACTCCAATAGCAAATGCAGACGGCTACCGCATTACTGCAGGAACAAATTCAGGAGCTACCGATTTACTAAATGATATAGATGTAAACAATGTAACCGTTTATGATTTACCAACAGATCTTCCGGAAAACACAATCATTTATGTTAGTATAACGCCTTATAATAGCACTGGAGATGCAATAACTTGTACTGAAGAAAGTTTCACGACAGAAATTATTCCTGTTGCTCCCGCATGTACTACTTTAACGCTTCCTTTAAATGGAGATACAAATGTATCAACAGATACTAATATTAGCTGGAATGCCGCACCAAACACTACAGGATATTTACTTACCGTAGGAACTACAGGAGGTGGTATTGAAATTCTGAACAATATTGATGTGGGCAATTTTACAACTTATGATCTTCCGGATGACTTACCTCCTAATAGATTAATTTTTGTTTCAATAACACCATATAATGAAGTTGGCGATGCTACAGGTTGTGATGAAGAAAGCTTTAGAACAGGTGCTTTTTCAGCATCAGATCCACCAAGTTGCACAACACTATCTACTCCCTTAAACAATGCAACCGATGTAGACGTTACAACAAATTTAACCTGGGATACCGCAACCAACGCCACAGGATATAGAATTTCCGTAGGAACAACTGCTGGCGCTACCGATATTGTAAACAATGAAGATGTTGGAAACAACACTACTTATAACTTAACTTCAGATTTACCTGAAACGTCCACAATATTTGTCACTATTACACCTTACAACACCGTAGGTGATGCCATTGGATGTAATGAAGAATCTTTTACTACCGAAACTTTACCAACAGCTCCAAACTGTACAACACTTTCCGCTCCTGCTAACAATGCTATTGATGTAGACGTAACAACAGATTTAACTTGGAATGCAGCAACCGATGCTACTGGATATAGAATTTCCATAGGAACAAGTCCTGGAACTACCGATATTGTAAACAATGAAGATGTTGGAAACAACACTACTTATAACTTAACTTCAGATTTACCTGAAACATCCACAATATTTGTCACTATTACACCTTACAATACCGTTGGTGATGCCACTGGATGTAATGAAGAATCTTTTACTACCGAAACTTTACCAACAGCTCCAAACTGTACAATGCTATCTACTCCTGCTAACAATGCTATTGATGTAGACGTTACGACAGACTTAACTTGGAATGCAGCAACCGATGCTACTGGATATAGAATTTCCATAGGAACAAGTGCTGGAACTACCGATATTGTAAACAATGAAGATGTTGGAAACAATACTACTTATAACTTAACTTCAGATTTACCTGAAACGTCCACAATATTTGTCACTATTACACCTTACAACACCGTTGATGATGCCATTGGATGTAATGAAGAATCTTTTACTACGGAAACTTTACCAACAGCTCCAAACTGTACAACACTTTCCGCTCCTGCTAACAATGCTATTGATGTAGACGTAACGACAGATTTAACTTGGAATGCAGCAACCGATGCTACTGGATATAGAATTTCCGTAGGAACAACTGCTAGAACTACCGATATTGTAAACAACGAAGATGTTGGAAACAATACTACTTATAATTTAAGTTCAGATTTACCTGAAACGTCCACAATATTTGTCACTATTACACCTTACAACACCGTAGGTGATGCTACAGGATGTAATGAAGAATCTTTTACTACGGAAACTTTACCAACAGCTCCAAACTGTACAACACTTTCCGCTCCTGCTAACAATGCTATTGATGTAGACGTAACAACAGATTTAACTTGGAATGCAGCAACCGATGCTACTGGATATAGAATTTCCATAGGAACAAGTGCTGGAGCTACCGATATTGTAAACAATGAAGATGTTGGAAACAACACTACTTATAATTTAAGTTCAGATTTACCTGAAACATCTACAATATATGTTGCCATCATACCTTATAATGCCGTTGGTGGTGCCATTGGATGTAATGAAGAATCTTTTACTACGGAGACACTTTTAACACGTCCTGAATGTACAATCCTTAACAATCCTACACAAAATGATATCGACGTTTCTTTAGATACCGATTTTAGCTGGGATCCTGTTTCTAACGCGGATGGATATAAAATTTCAATAGGTTCTTCACCAGGAGGAACAGATATTCTAAATAACGAAGATGTTGGAAACTCTACTTCATATACTTTATCAGAAGATTTAAAGCAAGATACCTCTTATTATGTAAACGTTATACCTTATAATATTATGGGAGACGCAACTTCTTGCGCAGAAAATGTTTTCACCACTTTAACTGCTCCAAAACATGATGTAAAATATGGTTTTTCACCAGATAACGATGGTATCAACGATTTCTGGAATATTGAAGGTATAGAAATGCATCCTGATAATATGGTTACTATATATAACCGATGGGGCGATATGGTATTCCAAATTAACGGATACAATAACACAACCCATGTGTTTAGAGGTATTGCAAATAAAAAGACTAAAATGGGAGCTGATGTATTACCAGAAGGCACTTATTTCTTTAAGTTTAATATAAGTGGTCCGCATAATTTTGACAAACTAGAAGGCTTTGTAGTTATAAAAAGATAAACCCATTTCAATGATTTTTACAAAAAACATAATAGCAATTGCTATCATCACCATATTTGCCTGTAAATTAAACGCACAGCAAACACCTACATTCTCGGAGTATAATTATAACCCTTTTATTATAAATACAGCTTATGCTGGCTTAACGGAAAACCCCGAGTTCTCTTTGAGTAATACAGGATTCTTTAATCAATTTGAAGGAAGTCCGAGAAATTTTTCATTTAGTGGCCATGGTTCTATAAACAGAAACAAAATGGGCATTGGGGCAGGTATTATGCGAGACGAAATAGGTGTTACTACCTCAACCTCTTTTTTCGCGGCATATTCCTATAAAATATTTTTCGATTTTAAAAGTAATAGACCTTACTGGCAATTGTATGATGCAGGTGTTCTATCATTTGGTATTACCGCAGGGTTACAACAATATCAAAGTAATTTAACCCAGTTAGGCATTATAGGAGATCCTAAATTTGCACAAGATATAAACAGTACAATACCAACCATTGGTTTAAGTTTTCTTTTTAATCACGCTTCTTTTTATGTTGGTTTTTCGACTCCAAATGTTATGGGCGATAGTTTGGCATCAGACAGTGATTTGGTGTTAAATAGTCCTTACTATGGATATTTTGGTTATCGTATTTATAATAATCGTTTTGAAGATTTTATGATAAAACCAAACATGCTCATAAAATATGAAGATGGAGCACCGTTACAAGCAGATTTTAATGTAGCCCTTAGTTTTAAAAATAAGCTAGAAATAGGAACAGGTTACCGAACCAGTAATTCCATAAACTTTTTAGCAGGAATCTATTTATTCAATAATCTACGCGCTATATACAATTACAATCTCGCCAACAAAAATTCTACCCTAGGAAACACACATGGTTTAATATTAAGTATTCAACTCGGTGATGGGTATAGTTTGAATTAAATTTACTTACAACTGGAAACAAAAAAAAGACGCTTATATAAGCGTCTTTTTTTTGTTTATTAAAATATGATCGAAATATTACTTCACATCTAAACTATAAGGAAATAATAACTGAATACCTTTACGTTGCGTACGTGTTTTTACTTCTTTGTAAATATTGTATTGTACATCGCCTAGCTCTTCTTTTAAAATGGTCTCTTTAGCTTTCACTAAACCAAAATCTTGAAGCATTTTATCTAAGTCCTTTTTGAAAATAGGAAATTCGTTTATCTTGTATTCTTCAATTTCAGCAGCTTCAGCAGCATATTTTAAGGCTAAATCTAATCCGCCTAATTCATCAACTAAACCATTTTTTATTGCATCGGTACCCGTCCAAACACGTCCTTGCGCAATAGCTTTTACATCATCTTGATCCATACCACGACCATCGGCAACTCTTTTTGTAAACAACTCGTATACATCAATAATTCCTTCTTTAATAAAAGTACGTTGTACATCGCTCATAGGCTCATAAAAACTAAACGACACGGCGTTTGTATTAGTGATTACTTGCTCGGCGTTAATACCAATTCTATCTGCTAACGCTTTACCATTTGGCATCATCCCAAACACACCAATACTTCCTGTAATGGTTGTTGGTTCTGCAATAATCTTATCAGCATTGCAAGCTATATAATAACCACCAGATGCCGCTACGTTCCCCATAGACACAATTACGGGTTTTACTTTTTTAGTTAACTCTATTTCTCTCCAAATTAACTCACTGGCCACTGCACTTCCTCCGGGAGAATTAATACGCAAAACCACCGCTTTGACCTTATCATCTTCTCTTGCTTTTTTAAGCGAAGCTCCCATAGTACCTTGACCAACTTTATCCTCATCACCTTCACCATAGATAATTTCACCTTCGGCATAAATAACTGCAATTCTATTTTGATTACTTTTTAATTTCAATTTATCAGCTGCGTGAATAGCATAATCTGCAATAGAAATGGTCTTTAATTTTTTATCATTTTCAATACCAATAGCATATTTTAATCCATCAATATATTCATCGTGATAAGCAATTTTATCAATCATTTTAGACGATTTAGCTAAAGTTGCATTTCGAGCCAAAAGGCTATCTGCAATTGTATTAAGTTCCGCTTCATCAATCATTCTACTTTTTGAAATATCACGTTTCATTTCTGTCCAAAGCGAATTTAAATACACCGATATTTGCTCACGATTATTATCGCTCATCTCATTTTCTAAAAACGGCTCTACAGCACTTTTGTATTTCCCGAAGCGCACCACTTCCATTTTAACACCCGATTTTTCTTGTAAATCTTTAAAGTATAACTGTTCAGAATATAAACCTTTAAATTCCATCGCTCCAACAGGATTCATAAAAATAGTATCGGCAACCGAAGATAAATAGTAATCTTTTTGCGTATAAATATCGGCGTAAGCCACAATAAACTTACCCGATTCTTTAAACTTCAATAACGCATCTCTTAAAGCTTTTGTTTGCGACAAACCAGCTTGTATAAAATTATTATCAATAGATATTCCTTTTATTTTATCGTCTGTAGCAGCTAATTTAATACCGTCTATAATATTGAAAAGTCCATTTTTTTCATCTTCATTTAAAAAAGGATATTCAGCAAACTCCGTTTTACCTGCATAATCTTTAATTGGAAAATCTAATGTTAATTCTAAAACAGAATTATCTTTTACAGTAATAACATCATCACCTCCCGATCCCATAATAGCACCTAGAAAAATGATTCCTAAAAAGAAAAGTAAACAAAACAACATGATTCCTGTTAATGTCGATAATACACGTTTTATAAATTCCATATTTTTTAAATTATTATTTTTCTATAAGTATTAAAAAAGCCTAAGACGTTACACTTATGCCTCATTATTATTTTTAAATTTTCTAAAAGATTTAACTTTAAATGTGCTGACATAAAACAATAATACCCACCAAGCTATAAAAACCTAGTAGGTATTATTAAAATCACACATTATCGAGGTTTTAAAAAACAACCTGTTCTAAAGTGTTTTTACGATGAATTTTTCCCGAAGCTGTATTTACAAATTTACTTACCGCGTAAATAGCTTTTGGTTTTTCGTATTTATCCAAACCATCAAAAATAGATTCGTCTAGCTTATTATCTTTTCCTTCAATAATTAGAATAGCTTTCTCTCCTAAAGTCTCATCAGGAACAGATGTAATAAAAAATTGTTGAGGTATTTTACACTGTAGCTTCTCTTCTATCACCTCTGGATATAATTTAATACCACCAGAATTAATTACGTTATCAAAACGGCCTAACCATTCAAAACTACTATCTGAATGTATTTTTACAATATCATTTGTAACTATAGTTTCATCTAAAAGCTCTGGAGCATTAATTACTAAACAACTTCTATCGTCGGTAGAAATAGTAATATTTGGTAAGGTTTTAAAGTATTTATCAGACTCCGTATCTGTAAAGTTATTTATCTTCTTAATGGCAATATGCGATACCGTTTCCGTCATACCATAAGTTTCGTAAACATTAGGTTTTTTATCCTGAATTAAAGCTTTTATACTTTCAGAAACACGTCCGCCACCAACAATTACTGTTTTAATTTTATCGAAATATTTAGCGAAGTTTTTAAGTTGCATTGGTGTAAATGCGCAAAATTCGTAATCTTTTTCATAATCGATTCTAGGGAAAGCCGCAGGCTCTACCATATCTAATTCTAAACCTAAAACAATAGCACGAACCATCATCATTTTACCTGCAATAAAGTTTGAAGGCAAACAATGCAATACTTTTTTACCAGGTCTAAGGTCGAAGAAGTTACCAGTTGCAATGGCAGATTTTACCATAGCTTCCTTTTTAATTATTATCTCCTTGGGCTTACCGGTAGATCCCGATGTACGTACTTTTATAAAATCATGCTTATCTAACCAATCGAGTAAAAACTCACCCAATTCGCGCTCGTAAGCAACGCCTTCTTTTACAAAACTATACGCAACCTCCATTAAATCTTCATGAGAATAATGGTGATTATTTAATTTAAACCTTACATGTACTTTAGTGTAATCTGGTATCATAATTATTCTATTATTTTATAGTCTTCTTTTGTTGGTTTAATAACTTTTCCTATTAGTTTATCTTTCCAATTACTCCAATTATATTTCTTAGAAAGAATAAATAAAAGTATTGGAAAAACAACAAATACAGGTATAAATATTTCGCCTAATGCCATGGTATCTGGATCAGACATATCTTTTAAAATTGAGTCGGTTTGGAAGGCAGTCCAGTCGGCAGTAACCAACAGCGCTGTAAACAAGTTATTAGCTGCGTGAAACCCTAAGGCAAGCTCTAAACCTTCGTCCATTAATGTTAAAACTCCTAAAAACAAACCGGTACCAATGTAATAAACCATTATAACGGGCCCTAATTGCTCTACTTCTGGATTTGCAATGTGCATAAGTCCAAAACCAACCGAAGTGATTAAAAGTGGCAACCATTTATTTTTACAAACTACACCAATACCTTGCATTAGGTAGCCTCTAAAAAAATATTCTTCGAAACTGGTTTGTAACGGTATTAAAGTAATAGCTATTGCTGCAAGTATTAAAAATGGTTTTAACCTAAAATTAAGCACATAATCTTCTGGCGCAAAAAAGAAATAATCTATCAATACAAAACCAGAAGAAATAACACCCCAAAGAATAAAAATAAACCAAAAACGGCTCCAATCTATCTTTTTTCGTGCTGTTGTTAATTGTACAAACGATTGCTTATGCAAAACTTTAGCCGAAAAAATAACGCCTGCCAATCCTGCCGCAAAAGAGACTAGCATTAAAAACAGAAACAAATTACTGCCCAAAGCCTCAATCATATCCGGGATTGTAACGGGTATATTTCCGGTCTCAAAAACTTTTATGCCTAATACAACTCCCAAAGGAATCATACCAACCATTTGCCAAGCGGTAAAAACTATTAATACACCTAATAAATATCTCCACCAATCGTGTAAGCCTTTAAAGGCTTGAGCTATATACATACTTCTAAATTAAATTTCCAAGGTTCTACCTTATTATACTGCAATGTACCATTTTTAACTAAAAGCGGTGAATCAAAATTGTTAGAAAACAAACTGCCCGTACCTAAACCTTGTGGTAAATTACTATTTAAACCATAGGTGTATTGTGCAATAGCATTTAAGCCTACATTACTCTCTAAGGCACTTGTAATCCACCAACCTATATTTTGTTTATGCGCTAAATTAATCCAAGAATCGCTGCCTTTAAAACCGCCTATTAAAGTTGGTTTTAAAATAATGTACTGCGGACAAATGTTTTCTAATAACGCTTGTTTTTTTTCTTCGGAAAACACACCTATAAGCTCCTCGTCTAGAGCAATGGGCAATGGTGTAGCCTTACAGAGTTTTGCCATTTCAGCTATCTGGCCTTGCTTTATAGGTTGCTCAATGGAATGTAAATCGAAATCTGATAATATTTTCAGTTTTTCTAAAGCTTCCGAAGGTTTAAAAGCTCCATTAGCATCTACTCGTAATTCAATATCATTTGAATTGAATTCTTTTCGAATTGATTTTAAAAGATTAATTTCTGTTTGAAAATCGATAGCACCAATTTTCATTTTAATACAACTAAAACCAGCTTCTATTTTATCCTGAATTTGTTGTTTCATGAAACTTTCCGTCCCCATCCAAATTAATCCGTTAATAGCAATGCTATCTTCCGTTTTAGTGAATTTTGAAGGAAACAAATCGAAACCATCTATGCTTTCAATAGATTTAAAAGCCATTTCTAATCCAAATTGAATACTTGGAAATTCTTCTAACTGAAGTAATAAAGCATCTAAACCTAATTGAATATTTTTACAAACCCATTTTAATTTATCTTCAAAATCGGGTCTATCATCAATGGAAAGTCCGCGAAACATGCCGCACTCTCCAACACCTTTTTTTTCACCTTCATTTAAAATAATAAACCAAGTATCTTTAGTCTTTAAAATGCCGCGCGAAGTTCCGCTAGCTTGTTTAAAGTTTAAAGTGTATGGTTGGTAAGTTGCCGTCATAGTCATGCTAAAATAACGATTTATTTTATGGAACATCAAAACTAGAGAAGGATTATAATAAAAATTTGAGATTGATTAATTGTTCAATCTTTTACTATAAAATCGATAATTATTTGATGTATAATATTACAAATAACCACTTTCATCCATACACAAGGTATAGACTAAATAATTCAAAATCAATTTAATCAGTTTTAACGACTAATATAATACGTGTTAAAATGAATTTATTAAAGTTCGATGCTTTCTCCTATTTCTAAAAGCATTAAATCTTTATCCTTCTCGAAAAACTTGCGTTTAGCAGCTTCATGATCAATTTCAATATAGCCGAAAGTATCAAAATGGTAACCTAAAATTTTATCACATTCTACAAAATCGCTCGCTAAAATGGCATCGTTAATACCCATGGTAAAATTATCTCCAATAGGAAGAATAGCCAAATCTAACTTAGTTTGAAGCGGTATTAATTTCATATCAAAAGTAAGAGCCGTATCGCCTGCAATATAAATATTTTTATGTTCGCCTTCTATAATAAAACCGCCAGGTTGCCCACCATAAGTACCATCAGGAAAAGACGATGTGTGTATGGCGTTTACATATTTTACATTTCCAAATTCAAAATCCCATTGCCCACCATGGTTCATTGGGTGACCTTCGAAACCAAGATTACCAAAATGCGTAACAATTTCGAAGTTAGAAATTATAACAGCATTGGTACGGTTGGCAATAGCTTCAACATCTAGAATATGATCTTGATGTGCATGAGTTACCATAATATAGTCAGCTTTTAAAGTACTAATGTCAATGTTTGCAGCCTTTTCGTTTCCTGTAATAAAAGGATCAACAAGTATATTGATATCATCTATTTGAATACCTAAACAAGCGTGACCGTAAAATGTGATTTTCATTCGAAATAAATTATAAAATTGAACTCTAAATTTACTAAATATTTACAACACTTGCCCCAAACCCATCAAAATAGATAAAAGCACTGTTGTTAGCGCTAACTTTTTTAATTCGGGATCAAAATGTTTTGGGTTTTGTGTGTTATTCACTTTTTTAAGATGAAGAAATAAAGGAATAAAAGCGATAATAAAAATGAAATTAAATGGTGAATTATAAAACAGAACACCAAATAAAACGGATAACAAAATTGCCGAAACCACAAGAGTAATATGATAAGCTTTAGCTTTTTGACTACCTAATTTTAAGGCTAGCGTAATTTTGTTCGATTTAGTATCAGATTCTATATCTCGCATGTTGTTTAAATTAAGTACAGCTGTACTTAACAAACCTATTACCACGGCAGGTAAAACCACAACAAAATCTATGGTTTTTGCATACAAAATATAACCACCAATAACACTCACTAAACCAAAAAACAGAAACACAAAAACATCGCCCATAGCATTATAGCCATAGGCATTACCGCCAACAGTATATTTTATGGCTGCAATTATAGCAGCAACGCCAAGTGCAAAAAACAACACAGCCAGAAAGAAATGAGCTTGACCAAACGCATAATAAACAGTAAGTAAGGCTAAAATAACAGAAATCGCTACATTTATTGTAATGGCACGTTTCATTTCTATTGGAGATATCACACCACTTTGTATGGCACGCTCTGGCCCTATTCTATCATCATTATCCGTGCCTTTTACGCCATCGCCATAATCGTTTGCTAAATTTGATAGTATTTGAAAACTTAAAGTCGACAAAATAGCCAACACACAAATTACCCAATTAAAAACACCCTGATAGGCTGCTAAAAACGAGGCTAAAATAATTCCAGAAACAGATAAAGGTAAAGTGCGCAAACGCATGGAAGAAATCCAAACTTTTGTTTTATTCATTTATGGAATCCATTTTTTTTCAAAATTAGGCTTACGTTTTTCTAAAAAAGCATTTCTACCTTCGGTAGCTTCCTCCGTCATGTAAGCTAAACGTGTGGCTTCTCCAGCAAATACTTGTTGCCCTACCATACCATCGTCTGTTAAATTCATAGCGAATTTCAACATTTTAATAGATGTAGGCGATTTTGCTAATATTTCCTGAGCCCACTCATAGGCTGTACTTTCTAATTCATCGTGAGGAACAACAGCATTCACCATGCCCATATCAAAGGCTTCTTGAGCCGAGTAATTTCTTCCTAAAAAGAAAATCTCACGAGCTCTTTTCTGTCCTACCATTTTGGCTAAATAAGCCGATCCGTAACCACCATCAAAACTAGTAACATCAGCATCGGTTTGTTTAAAAATAGCATGCTCTTTACTCGCTAAAGTTAAATCGCAAACTACGTGTAAACTATGTCCGCCACCAACAGCCCAACCCGGAACCACAGCAATTACTGCTTTTGGCATAAAACGAATTAAACGTTGCACTTCTAATATATTTAAACGGTGATACCCATCTTCACCAACATAACCTTGGTGTCCACGTGCTTTTTGATCTCCCCCACTACAAAATGAATAAACACCATCTTTAGTCGATGGACCTTCGGCAGACAATAATACCACACCTATATTCACATCTTCGTTAGCATTATATAAGGCATCGTACAATTCTGATGTTGTTTTCGGACGAAATGCATTTCTCACATCTGGTCTATTAAACGCAATACGCGCAACACCATTACATTTTTTATATGTAATATCGGTGTATTCTTTAACAGTTACCCAATTTTCTTGACTCATTTTCTTTATTTTAGCCAAAAATAAATTTTATTTCATTAAAACCCTTCATTACCTATGAAAAATAATATTTCACTACTCGTTTTACTATTTATTTGCCTTTCTTTAAATGCGCAATCGTATAAATTTGAAACGGTTATAGACCTTGAAACTACCGATGTTATTAGCCAAGGAAATACCGGGACTTGTTGGAGTTTTTCTACATCGTCTTTTTTAGAGAGTGAAATAATAAGAATTACAGGTAAAAAGATTGATTTATCTGAAATGTATACCGTAAGAAACACCTACCCGAAAAAGGCTTGGAACTACATTATGCGCCAAGGTAAAACACAATTTAGTGATGGTGGTTTGGCTCACGATGTTTTAAATAGCGTAAAAGATCATGGTTTAGTACCAGCTTTCGCTTTTACAGGTCTTGAAGAAAATGCGACCAGACATAACCACAGTGAAATGCTTACCGTTTTAAGAGGTTTATTAAACACCTATACTAAGGATGTAAAGAAACCATTATCTCCAAAATGGAAACAGGTTACAGAATCCGTTTTAGATATTTATTTAGGAAAAAATGTTGAAACTTTTAATTATGAAGGCGTACAATACACACCACAATCATTTTTAGAATTCACAAAAATAAACCCTGATGATTATGTAAGCTTAACATCATTTTCTCACCAACCTTTTTACACAAGCTTCATTTTAAATATTCCTGATAATTTTTCTAACGGAAGCTTCTATAATATCCCAATTGAGGAAATGATTAAAGTTGCAAATAATGCACTTAAAAAAGGATATACTATTGCTTTAGATTGCGATGTAAGCGAAAGTACATTTACAGCAAACCCTGGTATGGCTATAATTCCAGAAGACGGTAATGTTGATTTAAAGGACTTAACAGAAATTGTAGCAGAAAAAGAGATTACACAAGCCTACAGACAACAAGAATTTGAAAACTTTAATACTACCGACGACCACTTAATGCATATTACAGGTTTAGTAAAGGACCAAAATGGCAATATTTACTATAAAGTAAAAAACTCTTGGGGTAAAAACTCCGAACGCGTTGCGAACAATGGTTTTATATACATGAGTGAAGCTTATTTCAAATTAAAAATGATTTCAATTACCTTAAATAAAAACGTACTTGATAAAAAATATCACAAAATTTTGAATTAAAGTTAATTTTATCAGGAAGTAAATTGCGGATATCACAAAAGTGAATACTAGTGATAATAAAGCAATGTTACTGTGAATATAATTATTAATTTTGTGGCGTAATAACAGTTTGTCAAGAAAACTTGCAAATTATCGAGATAAATCGTACATTACAACGTATTTAAACCCAGATTAATATGATTTTAACAGTTACTCTTACATTTACCCTACTTGTATTCGTTAATTTATTGCTTTTAAAATTTAGCTGTAACAAAACAGTTAAAACAACAAAAGTTAACAAACAACCAGTTATTTTAGCTCCGTATCTAGAATTAGATGCCATGCAAGAAAGACTGGCACCAACAGGTAGCTAATTTGTAGCAAGCGTTTTAATTTTCCCTTTTCTTTTTTTACCACTCTATTATTTCTTCTCCAAGAATTTCAAGCTTTTGATTAACCTTTGAGAAATGTTTATTTCCAAACCAATACCCTCTATTTGCAGATAATGGCGACGGATGCCCACTAGTTAATATCAAATGCTTAGTCGCATCAATTAATTTAGCCTTCTTTTTTGCAAAACCACCCCAAAGTAAAAATATTACATCTTCCTTATTATCACTTACTGCTTTAATTACAGCATCTGTAAACGTTTCCCAACCTTGTTTTTGATGGCTTGCCGCTTCGTGAGCTCTAACGGTTAGTGTCGCATTTAAAAGTAATACACCTTGCTTTGCCCAACGTTCTAAATTACCGCTTTCAGGATACGGAATACTTAAATCCGTTTCAATCTCTTTGAAGATATTAACTAATGATGGTGGATGTTTAACACCATCTGCCACAGAAAAACATAAACCATTAGCCTGCCCATGATCATGATAAGGATCTTGACCAATAATAACCACTTTTACATCATTAAAATGGCAATAATTAAAGGCATTAAAAATGGCTTCTTCCGGAGGAAAACATTTTGAGTCCTTATATTCTTTAGAAACAAATGCTATTAAGTTTTTAAAATAATCCTTTTTAAACTCTGCCTCTAAATAGGGTTTCCAACTTTCGTGAATCTCTAAATTCATTTATAAAATTTTATTAAGAAACTAAATTAACACTATCTTTATTGTAATTTCAATTTAAGAAGAAAAAATGTCGCTTAATTCTTTAGATATAAAAACAGATGCCAGAATGGAGCACGTGTTTAACGCCTATCCGGAATTTGTTAAAAATAAAATATTACATCTTAGAGCTTTAATTCTAGACGTAGCCAACAACATTGAAAGTATAAACACCATTGAAGAAACCTTAAAATGGGGAGAACCAAGCTATTTAGTAAAAAAAGGCAGCACCCTTAGAATTGACTGGAAACCAAAGAAACCAGACCAATACGCTATGTATTTTAAATGCACAAGTAAGCTTGTTGAAACATTTAAAATTGTTTTTAAAGATAATTTTGAGTTCGAAGGCCACCGTGCTATTGTTTTTCAACTTAACGATACCATACCCGAAACCGAGTTAAAACAATGTATTACTGCGGCTTTAACCTACCACAACGTTAAACAATTACCTTTTTTAGGATTATAGCTTAACTAAAAATACGTACCAAAAGTTCTTTTAGTAAATCGCCTTGCGGCACGGCATTAGAACCTACACCTTTACTTTTTACATCAAACTCCCTTAGCGTAGCTACTACGCCACTCACCTTTCTCATTGGGAAATTTCGAGCAGCCGTTATATAATCGTTCACAAAATACGGATTAACTCGAAGCGCAGACGCGACACTCCTTGGCGACTTATCACTTAAACCATGAAACGTAAGCAATTGTGAGAAAAACGCAAATAACAACGATACTGTAACCACCATTGGGTTATCTTTTGGGTTATCACCAAAATAGTGTACAATTTTAAAAGCTTTAACGGTGTTACGCTCACCTACCGCTTTTCTTAACTCGAAGTTATTATAATCTTTACTAATACCAATATTTTCCTCAACGTGCTCTGGAGTAATTTGAGTGCCTTGCGGTAAAATAATTTGAAGTTTTTCTAACTCATTATTTATTTTGCTTAAATCTGTACCTAAAAATTCCACAAGCATTTGTGCTGCCTTTGGAGTTATCTCGTATTTTTTAGGCGCTAAAACACGACGAATCCAATCGGCAACCTGGTTGTCGTAAAGTTTTTTACTCTCAAAAACAATCCCGTTTTTCTTAAGCGTTTTATAAAGCGCTTTACGCTTATCAATTTTTTTATACTTGTAATTAAAAACTAAAACTGTAGTTGGCTGTGGGTTTTCGGCGTATTTAGCCAATTTCTCAATACTTCGAGCTAAATCTTGCGCTTCCTTTACAATTACCACTTGGTGCTCTGCCATCATTGGGTAACGTTTAGCATGCCCAACAATATCATCTATAGTAACATCACGACCATACAATACCATTTGGTTAAAGCCACGTTCAGCTTCATCTAAAACAGAGCTTTCAATAAAATCAGAAATTTTATCAATATAGTAAGGCTCTTCACCCATTAAAAAGTAAATAGGCTTTAAGTTTTTGTTTTTTATATCGGTTACTATTTGTTTTACTTCGTCCAAATCTAGTTTAATTCCTATTTTATAAATTTCAAATTCCTAAAAACGATTGCAGTCTTTAAAACTTGATTATTTCCTTAACTTTGAAAAAATTTAAAATTTCAGTGTTACAAAAATTAAATTTTCCTGAGTTTTCATTTCGTTTCAAAAATAGCGAAAATAAAGTATCTATATTCGATTGCATTCGCAAAAAATTTGTGATTTTACAACCCGAAGAATGGGTAAGGCAACATTGTGTGCTTTATTTAATGGAGGTTAAAAAATATCCCATCTCGTTAATTAACGTCGAAAAAGAACTCTCTATTAACGATTTAAAAAAACGATATGATATTGTTATTTTTAATCCCGACGGTAGTATCCATTTAATTGTAGAATGTAAAGCCCCAAAAATAAATATTAATCAAACCACGTTCGACCAGATTGCACGCTATAACACCGCGCTAAACGCCACGTATTTAATGGTTACTAACGGAATTAATCATTATTATTGTCAAATGGATTTTGAGAACGAACGTTATCAGTTTTTAAAAGATATACCGGAGTATAGTTCTCAGTGAAGAGTAAGCAGTAATCAGTAAGCAGTAAGCAGTAAGCAGTAATTTAATTATTCAGAATAAAACAGATAACCTTTTAACCCATAAACAAACCATCTTTTGAAACTTGCCATTGTTATATTAAACTGGAACGGAACACAACTATTAAAGCAATTTTTGCCATCGGTAGTTACGCATTCTAAAGAAGCCGATATTTATGTGGCCGACAATGCCTCTACAGATAACTCCGTTGCCTATATAAAAACTCATTTTCCTGATGTAACAATAATTCAGAATCAAGAAAATGGTGGCTATGCCAAAGGTTACAACGATGCTTTACAACATATTGAAGCCGATGTGTTTTGTTTATTAAACAGCGATGTAGAAGTTACAGAAAATTGGTTGAAACCTATAATAGAAATCTTTAATAAAAACCCAAAAACGGCCATACTTCAACCTAAAATATTAGACTTTAAAAACAAAGCCTTCTTTGAGTATGCCGGCGCTGCTGGTGGTTTTATAGACAAATATGGATACCCATATTGCAGAGGTCGCATTTTTGATACAATAGAAAAAGATAACGGACAATACAACGACACCATCGATATTTTTTGGGCAACTGGGGCATGTTTATTTATAAAAAGTGATGTTTTTAAAGCACTCAATGGGTTCGACGCTCACTTTTTTGCACACATGGAGGAAATAGACCTCTGCTGGCGTGCAAAAAACCAAGGCCACCAAATAAAATACGTAGGCACATCTACCGTTTACCATGTTGGTGGCGCTACACTAAATGCTATAAACCCCAAAAAAACCTTTCTTAATTTTAGAAACAGCCTATTCATGGTAACTAAAAATGCGAAAGGTAACATATTCGCTCTTATTTTTATTCGTTTAGTTTTAGATGGTATTGCAGCGGTTAAATTTCTATTCGATTTAAAACCCAAACATACATTCGCTATTTTAAAAGCACACTTTAATTATTACTACAATTTAAACCGGTTATTAAAACAACGTAAGGCCACAAAAAATAAAATTATTTACTACAACAAAACATCTGTGGTTATCGATTATTTCGTAAATAAGAATATGTATTACAAAAGTTAAAAAGAATAAGTAAAAGTTTTGTTAATAACTCTGCTATCAACCTATTTTTATATACTTTTGTTAATTATAGAAAGAACATTTTTTAATCCAAAATTATAAAACAACTTATGAAAAAAGTTTTATTACTTAGTCTATCAGCCATGTTACTTTTAAGTTCATGTGTTACTAAAAAACAATTCACAGATCTTGAAGCAAAGCAAAAAGAAACTCAAGATTTACTTAATTCTGCAACCGTAAAATTAAACTCATGTTTAGAAGAGCGTGCTGCTGCAACTGCAAAAGCAACTGTATTAGAATCTCAAGTAAACGATTTACGTAAAAACAACGATAACCTTCAAATATTATCAGCAAAAGGAGCTAGTAGTATCGAAAAAACGTTAGAAAGCATCAAAGAAAAAGAGCTTAAAATTACACGTTTACAAGATGCCATGACTAAAAAAGACAGCATGACTTTAGCGCTTGTAACAAGTTTAAAACGTGAAGTTGGTATTAACGATCCAGATATTGAAGTAAACGTAGAAAAAGGTGTGGTATTTATCTCTATTGCAGATAAATTATTATTCCAAAGCGGAAGCTACAATGTAACATCTAAAGCTAAAGAAGTATTAGCTAAGGTTGCAAAAGTAATTAACAGCAAACCAGATTTCGAAGCTATGATCGAAGGTCATACGGATAGCCAATCTTACCAAAAAGGTGTGCTTTTAGACAACTGGGATTTAAGTGTTAAACGTTCTACATCAATTATCCGTGTATTACAAGACTTAGGTGTTAATCCAGGACAGTTAATCGCTGCAGGACGTAGTTCTTATGTACCTTTAGTAGATAACAATACTGCAGAAAACAGAGCAAAAAACAGACGTACTCGTGTTGTTGTTCTTCCTAAAATTGATCAATTTTACGATATGATCGAAAAAGAAATGAAAAACTTAGAGGCTGCAGGAAAATAAGCAACCTAGTTTAAAATATTTAAAAGCCCGACTGTAAAGTTGGGCTTTTTTTATGTCCTTTTTTTTCTGGGCGTTACCCTATCGGGTCAGGCTTTACGCTACAATTCCTCGTTCGTGCCTCTCTGCGGGATTTTCACTGCAATCCTTAACGCAGGACTCAGCACAAAGGTTTAGTCACTAAAGCAATGTTCTAATAGCTTAATTATTACATTTTTTTATGGGTTTTGATTTTGGAATTGTATTTTTACTTCTTAATAAGTAAGATTATACCTTAGTTGTAGCCAATTTGAGAAAACTCAGAAAGAATGAAATATAATTTTGAAAAAGAATTTTTAGAAAAAGTTGAAGATAAAACTGACAGCACAAACTTGAGAGAAAAAATATCAGACATTGAATTAATAAATCTAAAAAAAGAGTTCCCTAAAATATCATCTGAATTTTTAGATTATCTAAGTGAAATTGGAAGTGGAAACTTTAGAGAGTGTCAATTTAAAGTTCAAAAATACTTATTTGATTTAGAAGATTTAGGACTTGAAGAACATTATGAATTAAAAGATGGAATCAAGTTTTTCGGAGATAATTTTTCTGGAGACTTTTCTGGATTTGATTTTAATGGTAACCCTGATTTAGTAGTTGAATTTTGGCACGAAGACGGAACAATATATGAGACCAATAAAACTTATAAAGACTATATTAGAGAACAAATGTTAATTGGAGATAATGGACAAGATGAAAGAGAATAAAAACTGGCTACAACAATGTATAAACGCAATTACGGCGGATTCGACTGCGTCAGAATCCACTCGGAATTGCTAACGCCTGTGCTTAACCGAAATTTTGTGTATTTTTAATCCGTAACTGACGTTTATACTAACCGTTGTAAGCCATTTGAGAAAAACCTATGAAAACACAAAAAGCATTAGATAAATTAATAAAATCTGACAAAGACCATAAAGTAATTTCTGCATTTGCAGGAGTCATCTATGAAAACTCTCTGAATATGCAGATTAATGTTATCGGAGCAATGCACACTTCTAAATGGTTAAAAAATAGAATAAAGCCTTTTTGGACAGAATATAATCACGGAACTAGAGAATGGATAGAAAAGTGTCTTAATAGGGCAATAGATTTTGATTCAGATGATTATGCTGTTTCTGCACTTTTGAATTGTAAAATTCAGTCAGTTATTTTGAGTTTAAAAAAAATGAAAATGATTTTTATATCTTCTCGCTATTATGAAGATTTTAAAAATGGAAAAGTAAATGTTTTAACATTTGCTAAAAGTATTGATAAACATTCAAGTAAAGTTTTACCGAAGGTTGTCGAGTTTGGCTGGATCGATGGAACTGATGAGATTATAGATGTTTCTGTAATGCGAGCAATGGTTTTTAACACTAAATATGAATTAAAAAACAAACAAGTTTACGGGAAAAACTACTCAACTAATTTTCGAAGAGCAACATTACCTTATGGAAATTGGAATCTAGAAAATTCAGAAGGATTTGAATTAAGAGAAGAATGGAATATTTTTAATGAACTTAACTCTGAAATCAAGAGTGAGTTAATATTAATTGAATAAAAAACGGCTTACAACAAAGTATAAAAACAATTGCGATTTAGTACTTAATCAAAGGTCGTTACGTGTTTGTAACGTCTGATTTTCCTTCGAAAAATCCTCGCACACAAACACGCAATTTTCCATATACGTAACCGCTGTAAACAATTTAAAAAAGGCATTACATTAGAAAATACTTAACTAAAAGTAAGACATTTTTGAGTATATAGGAACTCTTGTCTTTTTTAAAAAATGAAAAAAGATAATGAAAAAAGAAATAATTGATTGGCTCTTTAATATTGAAAAAATAGACGGAATTCCACCTAACTCTTTAATTGCCTTTAATTTAGGATTAATAGAAAGTGAACAGGGATTTATGATTTATTTTGTTGGTGCATTCGAATATTCTGAGGATGACGATGATTGGGCTTGCATTGAACCACCTACCAAACCCTATAGATATTTAAAATTGCCTGATAAAGTTCAAAAAGAAAGTTGGGAAAGTGTTCTTGAACTTTGTAAAAACACATTAACTGAATTAGAAAATGAAGGTAGTCTAAACAAGACCTTGATTAAGAATGCTAAAGCAATTACGACAGGATTTGATGAAGGGGAATTAATAAAAATTAGATAAAAGACGGGTTACAACACTGTATATAAAAAATTGATGTTTTGTGTTTAACCCATGTAGTTGCTTTGATTCCTTGCATCCGATTTTCCTTCGGAAAATCCTCGCTGACAAACCCGGAACTATTCTTAGACATAAACATTGGGCACAATTAAACAAATTAGAATGAAAAAAAAGATAACAACAGAAGAATTTGAAGTTCTTGAAAATAAAATTTGGTTAGAATTTCTTGAAAAAGCAACACCTATTGAAATTCATAAATCATTAATCACATCAAACTTTGACGGAAATAGTTTGCTTCTTAATTTGATTAAAAACAATCCAAAGACGGATAAAGGAACGATTTTAGTCGCTTATTGGATGAGTAGTCCAAGTTATTTCAAAGAGTTTTTAAACAGAGAAGATTTATTGGAGAAAAGTTCATTTTCAATAGACGGTTTTGATTTTGTAGAGGAAATAGAAAAAAAATATTGTGACGGATTCTACCAAGGCAATGAAATAACTTTTGATCCAAAAAGTGATTCTGAAAATTATGATTGGACAAGTGAATATGATGAAGGAGTTCTAGTTAGAAAGATTCCAAAAATAATGTTTGAAAAAATAAATGGAAAAATTGAAATAAAAGAATATCCAAAAGACTTTGATAATGGTTTACCTATGAAACCAATAGATTATGCTCAAAAAGTTTATGATATATTTGAAGAATATGAAGTAGAATAACACTGGTTATAATTAATACGGGTTTCGCGCTTAAACAAAAAGCTATGTATATTTAACAAGTCCGCCAAATCAAAAGATTTGGCTTTTAAAATGAAAAACCTATAAGTAAATCTCAATCTGAACTGAATGATTTTTTCGGACTGAATAAACAAAATGAAATCTATATTGACGGTTATTTATTAGAAAGTAAAAAATATCGAATATCACTAATTGGAGTTACGGAGATTGAAATTGTAGAGCCAGATAACATAAACGGACTTAAAAGCCGAGTACTGAATATATGGACTTTAGCAAAAAGTGAAAGATATATGAAAAGCACAAACTAACCGATGTTTTTTTTGGCTAAGTGATTAATTAGAAATTTACTATTTTAGTGTAAACTCTAACCTTTTACTTGTGTAACCATGTCTCTTACCGAACATTTGAAAAAATCGAATTACGAATAAAATGAGTGATAATTATATAACTATTTGTACAGTAAAAGAAGTTGAAAACCCAAAAGAATTGAGTGAAAAAATTCTAAAATGGTTACAATCAAATGAAATAATAGAAAGTGAATTATCTTACTGTATTTTAAGTATGAGTAACAAAGGTTATAAACCAGGAAACAAACATATAGATGTAATTGGCTCTAACGAAAATATATTAAGACTCAAAGTATGCGGAGTTGAAATAAAAACGGAACGAGAAGTATTTAACGAAGGTGCCTTTACTGCAATGACTAAATTAGAATGCCCAAATTGTATTACCGACAGATTTGAAGGAATAACACCTCAAGATTTTTTTACAGACAATTGTACCGAGGAACAATTAAATAGATTTGATACTGTTTTTCCAGAATTTGACAAATGGACAAATGGACAAATAATGAAAATGCATCTTTAATCTGTCCACATTGTTTAAAAGAAAGCAATTTGATAAATTATAAAACGGACAATTCAATAGCGTTTTCAAATTTTGGATTTACTTTTTGGAACTGGCCAGATTTAAAAAAAGAATTTCTAATGGAATTAAAAGCTAAAATTGGAACAGGTATAGTTAGAATGAATGGACACATCTAAAAAATGCACTACAGCTCCCTATAAAAACAATTACTATTTTAAATCTAACCAAAGGTAGTTGCACTTTTGATACGTCTAATTTTCCTGCGAAAAATTCTTGCATGCAAACACAAAATTATCCTTACACGGCGCTATTATAACAGTCAAAAACAACAGATAAAGAAAGAATGGAAGAATTATTCAATCAAGCTAAAGAATTTATGTCACAGAATCCACATTATGGATATTTAGTTGGTTCAATAGTTCTTTTTATCTTTTCCGTTGGGAATTTTAAAAAATGGAATTGGGCAGTTTCGCCTTCAGGATATAGCCAACGTTGGTGGTATAATTTTTTAGGAGAAAAATATTTTAGCACAATTATGGGAATACTATTTTCGATTGGTGCAATAGCCTGTTTTTTGGGTTTCTATTTATCAAATTAATAACTATACTATGGAAAGTGTAAATATTTTTAAGGTAGAGAAATTACTCCAACCCCGTTGTTTTTTAGCTGATAATGAAAACTTAAAAAAGACAATCCCTACAATCAATTTACCTTTTCGAGAGCGATAACTGATAACTGATAAAATATTAATTTAAATTTTCAATAAAACCACTTTATCATAATTGGATTGGCGTTGAAAAAAAGGTGGAAAATTATATCTTAAACAGATAATTATGAAAAACATTAAACTTGAAATTTTAAGCATTTTAATTTTATGCTTCACAGTAAGTTGTTCGGAAAACACAATCGAAGGTTTTGAATTTGGAGAAAATTTTGACCGAAATAAAATGGATACTTTCTTTTTAGCACTTGAAGAGCAAAATCTTGGAATGGGAAGTGTGGCCATATTTAAAAACGGACAATTAGATTATCAAAAATCATTTGGAGAAGCAGATATTGAAAATAGCATTTCAGCAACACCGCAAACCAAATATAGAACTGCATCAATAACAAAGACGTTTACAGCATCTATGATTATGCAATTAATTGAGGAAAACAAACTCACACTATCAACAACACTTGATACTTATTTTCCAGAGTTACCCAATTCAAACTTAATAACAATAGAACATTTATTGAGGCATAAAAGTGGTCTTTTCAATTACACAGATACCGCATACGGTACTGATATTGTAACCCAACCAGCAACACAGCAACAACTAATTGACTTATTTATAGAGAATGGAACTGTATTTCAACCAAATGAACAAACGCTTTACTCCAATACAAACTATGTTATTTTAGGCTTTATTATTGAAAGCATAGACCAAAAACCTTATTCAGATGCTTTGAGAGACCGAATAGTAATACCATTGGGTTTAACAAATACCTATAATGGCGAAGCAATAGATACAACTAATAACGAGGCATTATCCTATAATCCCGAATCTAATGATTGGATATTAGCAACTGAAACAAATACAACTCTTGTGAATGGAACGGGTTCTATAGTTTCAAACCCTGAAGATTTAAATACTTTTTTTCAAGAACTTTTCGATGGCAATGTAGTTTCAGCAAGCTCATTGGAACAAATGCAAGCAAACAGTACAGATATTTATGGATTAGGCTTAATAGCTATTCCCTTTTATCAAAAAATGGGTTTTGGCGGCACAGGCCTTTTAGACGGTTTTCAATCTATTTCTATTCATTTCCCTAATGATAATGTTAGTATCTCTATCACTTTAAATGGAGTTTCTATGTCAAGAAACGATATTGTAATTGGAGCATTAAGTATATATTCTGGGTTAGAATACACTTTACCATAAAATTGAAGCTTAAAAGAGAATTAATAGATTTAAAACAACAGGAAAATACAAAACAGATTGTTGACTTTTAAGGTAAACATCTTGATTTAAAATCTAAAATACATAGCCCGAATTTTAATCAAAAAAGGAAGGGTAAAAAAGTTTGAAAATAATTACTATTTTGGCTTCGTCAAAGGCCGTTGTATTTTTTGTTATACATAGACCTTACTCAACATTAGTAAAGAACCAAGCATGAAAAAAATAGTTTTAGCCTTATTACTTGTCTTCATTTTTAGTTGTTCTAACGAGAGCAAAACAGATAAAGAATTACTAGAAAACGACAAAAAAGAATTAGTAAAAAACCTAGATTCTTATAAAGTTGCTACTTATAAATTTGGCAAAATACTCATTAGAGCTTCCGCAGAAAAAAACACCATATCGCCAGAATTTCAATCTTTTAAATCTGACCTGGATAGAATATTCAACAAGGTCGTAAAATACGATTTAGATAACCCGGAAAGCCTTTCTATGCTCGATTACATTTCTATTTATCGTGATTATAAAAACATGGAAGATTTTATAATGGAAACCGACGAAGATATTTTTCCAACATTAATAGACGCCTTCAATTTGGCTTATGGAGATTCTATTAGCAAACAAATAGAATATCTAAAAGGAGAAGATAAAGTATATGTTCAAAATATAGAACACTCCGTTTTAAGCGCCATTGTAATTTTAAGTAAAGATTTAGGTAAAGAAGTATCACTCTATGAGTGCACAAAAACATACCCAGAATTACTACCAGATTCTGAGATAAAAACACTGTTACAGTATTTTAGAGGTTTTTTATTTTTTGAAAAAGGGCTTTATTATTTATCCGAAGATGAAATTTCTAGAAACATAGACTGGTTAAACCACAACGAAAAAATCGACTTGCCATATACAAGAGCGCTATTTCAATGGGGAAACCTCAATAACGAGCAAACCCATATAGGAATTCATTCTTTAAATCATTTATTTAGAGGGTTTGATAGATTAATGATGGAAAGGGAAATTGATGAAAAACGTGCCCTGGAAGATTTTGAAATGTTTTTAAAAGACACCAAGAAAATTGGTTTAGACAATGAAATTGTATGGTCTGTTGAAAGCTATTTATATCTAAAAAATGAAGATAATGAAAAAGCAATTGCAGCCTTAACCAAACTAAAAACAAGCAAATTACTTTCCTCTGGAGACAAAGAAAGAATAGACGAGTCTATAGAGTATGTAAAGAACCGAAAGCCCGGAAAAGTACTCAATGGCGTTTACGACAAGTACTTTTTAAGTAAAATAGCTACAAAATATATGTTTTCAATTTTAGCACAAGTAGATTGGAAAAAAGTAATGAAAGAACAAAATGTGCCTCATACCGACGAAATTTTTAAAACCATCGATAACCTAAAAGTCTTTTTAGAAAACATGGAGAAATACTCTAGCACAGAAAACCTAAAGCAAACTGGAGACGAGATTAAAAACACAGGAAAAAACCTTTGGAACAAAGCAAAAGCGTTAGCCGAATAAAAATAACCTTGGCCAAATACCATCTCTAAATAATTGTTTGGCCCTGCCCTATTCACCAAAATTCTCACACGTTTTCTATATGGTTTTTGTTTGGTCACTTTAATCTTTGAACACGTAATATACATACATCAAGATTAAAGAACCAAATTAATAACATATTCCTAATTTCGCTTTTTGGGCGTTACCCTATCGGGTCAGGCTTTACGTTACAATTCCTCGTTCGTGCCTCTCTGCGGGATTTTCACTGCAATCCTTAACGCAGAGCTCAGAACCAATGTTTAGTTCACACAGCAACCTGCTAGTAGCTTAATTATTACATTTTCTTCATGGGTTTTCCCTTTGGAATTGTATTTTTACTTCTTAATAAGTAAGCTTATACCTTAGTTGCCATTCATTGCGGAACGCACTCAAATTCGAAAAATTAAAATAATAATTATGACAAAAAAAACTATCGGAACTATATTTTTAATAATTGCTTCCATTTTGACAATTTATATTGTTTATAGAATTGCAATTAACCCTATTTCTTGGTCTAAATTTAAAGGTTTCATTACTGGAAAAGCAGGGTTAAATTGGTCAATTCTTATTATTGTTTTTTACTCATTAATTTTAGCACCAATATTTTTTATGTATAAATTTGGTTTAAAATGGACAAAATTATTACAACGAACTGAATTGAAAAACTAAAAACGAATTGTATGTGGAATTTAGCAAGTTGAGGAATTTCTCACTCAAACGGAATTGAAAAATATTACGGAATAAAGCGCTGACTGAATTCACTCAAACGCTGAAAATCGGAAAACGGAATTTAGCGGAATAATAACAAATTGAAAAACAACGAAATGGCAACAAAGTACTGTGCTAAAAAACAAGTAAAATCTTATTAATTTTTCACTAGCGTACTTTTATATTCCTTGTCAAATATTAAACCCGATTTTGCGATAGCAAAAGCTTGTTTTAGTAACTTATTACATACCGCTATTAATGCTAATTTTTTACTCTTTCCTT